>DASZGH010000052.1:0-86069 GCA_035938935.1 Solirubrobacteraceae bacterium | reverse complement strand
CGAGCCCGACACGGCGCGGCCGCGCCGGCCGTTGTCGATCAGCGAGTCCACTGCCTCCTGCAGCATGCGCTTTTCGTTGCGGATGATGATCTCGGGCGCGCCGAGCTCGAGCAGCCGCTTGAGGCGGTTGTTGCGGTTGATCACGCGGCGGTAGAGGTCGTTGAGGTCCGAGGTGGCGAAGCGCCCGCCGTCGAGCTGCACCATCGGGCGCAGCTCCGGCGGGATCACCGGTACGGCGTCGAGCACCATCATCTCCGGCTTGTTGCCCGACTGGATGAAGGCCGAGACGACCTTCAGACGCTTGACGGCACGTGCTTGCTTCTGCCCCTTGCCGGTCTTGACCTGCTCCTCCAGCTCAGCGCGTTCGGCGTCGAGGTCCACCTGCTGGAGCAGGTCGCGGATCGCCTCGGCGCCCATGCCGCCGCGGAAGTACTCGCCGAAGCCGTAGGACGAGCCGAAGCGCTCCTTGAGCTCGCGGAAGGTCGTCTCGTCGTGCTCGATCTGCTTGGGCTCCATCGTCTTGAACAGCTCCCAGACATTGCGCATCCGCTCGGCGCCGTCCTCGACGTAGGCTTCGGTGTCGGCGATGTCGGCCTCAAACGCCTTGTTCAGCTCCTTGACGAGCTTCTCGCGCTCCTCGTCGGAGATCTTGGCGAGGTTGACCTCCAGCGAATCGGCCCAGATGTGATCTTCGTCGTCGAAGCCCGTCTGCTTGGCGCTCTGCAGGTACTTCTCGCGGCGGGCCAGCTGCTCGCGCAGTTCGAGCACGCGCTCCTGCAGCTCGGCGGCATAGGAGTCGAGAACCTTGTTTACCTCCTTCTCCAGGGAGTCGAGGTCCTTCGCGCGCGCCTCCTCGTCCACCCAGGTGACGATCGAGGCGGCGAAGTACAGGACCTTCTCGAGCTCCTTGGGAGCCATGTCGAGCAGGTAACCGATCCGCGAGGGGACGCCCTTGAAGAACCAGATGTGGCTGACCGGCGCGGCCAGGTCGACGTGCCCCATGCGCTCGCGACGCACCTTCGAGCGCGTCACCTCGACCCCGCAGCGCTCGCACACGATGCCCTTGTAACGGACGCGCTTGTACTTGCCGCAGTAGCACTCCCAGTCCTTGGTGGGACCGAAGATGCGCTCGCAGAACAGCCCATCCTTCTCGGGCTTGAGCGTGCGGTAGTTGATGGTCTCGGGCTTGGTCACCTCGCCGGAGCTCCAGGAGCGGATCTGCTTGGAGGAGGCGAGGCTGATCTCGATGGCGTCGAAGTTGTTGATGTCGATCATGCTGGTGCGCTTTCGCTCGCGGGTGAAACGGGCTGTGGTGGGAGTCTCGATGGGCTCCCCGGGCCTTGGAGCCGGCGCCCGTACGCCTGCTCGGCCCTCCTGCCTCCCGCCCGGTCGAGGGCAGGAGGTCGCGTAGCGACTACGTCTCGCTCTCCTGCGCCGGCTCCTCGCTGAGCGCCTCGTCGGCTGCCTCCAACCCCTCGAGGTCGAGGCCGTCCACGATCTCGTCGCCGAGGTCGATCGCGCCGTCGCCGTCCACGGCGGCGGCGCCCTCGGCCGCCGCGCCGTCGGTGGCGGCGTCGCCCTCAGGCTCGGTCTCGGTGACCTCGCCGGTCGGCGCCCTGACGCCGGAGAGGTCGATGCCCAGCTCCTCGGCGGCGCGCAGCAGGTCGTCGTCTTCGTCGCGCAGCTCCGCGTGCTGCCCCTCCTCGGAGACGACGCCGACGTCCAGCGCCAGCGACTGCATCTCCTTGAGCAGCACCTTGAAGGACTCGGGGATCGACGGCTCGGCGATGTTCTCGCCCTTCACGATCGCCTCGTAGGCCTTCACGCGCCCGACGGTGTCGTCGGACTTGATCGTGAGCATCTCCTGCAGCGTGTAGGCGGCGCCGAACGCCTCCAGCGCCCACACCTCCATCTCGCCGAAGCGCTGCCCGCCGAACTGCGCCTTGCCGCCTAGCGGCTGCTGGGTGACCAGCGAATAGGGGCCGGTGGAGCGAGCGTGGATCTTGTCGTCGACCAGGTGCAGGAGCTTGAGGATGTACATGTAGCCGACCGTCACCTGCTCCTCGAAGGGCTCGCCGGTGCGGCCGTTGAAGAGGGTCATCTTGCCCGAGGCCTGCTCGCCGACGCGACGGGACTTGTCGATGTCCATGCGGATGCGCCCTTCGTGCGCGTCCTGCCATTTGACCAGGGCCGTATCCACGTCTTCCACGGTGGCGCCGTCGAACACGGGGGTTGCGACGTAGACGCGCTTGTTGCCGCCGTTGTTGTGGGCTTCCTTGTAGGCCTCGGTGCCGTCGTCGTACCACCCCTGCGCTGCGGCCCAGCCCAGATGGGTCTCGAGGATCTGCCCGACGTTCATGCGGCTCGGCACGCCGAGCGGGTTGAGGATCACGTCGACCGGGGTGCCGTCCTCCAGGAACGGCATGTCCTGCTGGTCGACGATCTTCGAGATCACACCCTTGTTGCCGTGACGGCCCGCGAGCTTGTCGCCCTCGGAGATCTTGCGCTTCTTGGCCACGAACACGCGCACCAGGTCGTTGACGCCCGGGGGCAGGTCATCGCCCTCGTCGCGGGAGAAGGTCATCACGTCGATCACGACGCCGCCCTCGCCGTGGGGCACCTTTAGCGAGGTGTCGCGGACCTCGCGTGCCTTCTCCTTGAAGATCGCGCGGATCAGCTTCTCCTCGGCGGTCAGCTCGGTCTCGCCCTTGGGGGTGACCTTGCCGACGAGCAGATCGCCTGACTGCACCTCGGCGCCAACACGGACGATGCCACGGTCGTCGAGGTTGCGCAGCGACTCCTCTGAGCGGTTGGGGATGTCGCGGGTGATCTCCTCGTCGCCGAGCTTGGTCGTGCGCGCGTCGATCTCGTACTCCTCGATGTGGATCGAGGTGAGCTCGTCGTCCTGGACGAGGCGCTTGGAGAGGATGATCGCGTCCTCGAAGTTGTAGCCCTCCCAGGACATGAAGGCAACCATCAGGTTCTTGCCCAGCGCCATCTCGCCCTTGTCGGTCGAGGAGCCGTCGGCGAGCACGTCTCCTGCCTTGACCTTCTGGTCGGTGCGCACGCGCGGCTTGTGGTGAATCAGCGTCCCCTGGTTGGAGCGCATGAACTTCTGCAGGTCGTACTCGTCCTTGCCATCCGAGGTCTGCACGACGATGCGGTTGGCGTCGACGTACTCGACCGTGCCCGCGCCCAGGGCGAGCAGGACATCGCCGGTGTCGAGCGCCGCGCGGCGCTCCATCCCGGTTCCGACCAGCGGGGCGTCGGTCTTCAGCAGCGGCACCGCCTGGCGCTGCATGTTCGAGCCCATCAGTGCGCGGTTGGCGTCGTCGTGCTCGAGGAACGGGATCATCGCGGTGGCGACCGACCAGATCTGTTCGGGCGAGACATCGACCAGGTCGACGTCCTTGGGGCCGACGGTCAGGTACTGGCCGGCCTGGGTGCGGCAGAGGATCTCCTTGCCGAGCAGCTTCCCCGTCTTGGGGTCGACCGGCGTGTTGGCCTGCGCGATCAGCTGCTCCTCCTCCTGGGTGGCGTCCAGGCGCACGACCTCCTCGCTGAGGACCCCGTCCTTGACGACTCGGTAGGGAGTGGTGACGAAGCCGTACTCGGAGACCTCGGCGAACGAGGACAGCGAGCCGATCAGACCGATGTTCGGACCCTCCGGGGTCTCGATCGGGCACATGCGCCCGTAGTGGGTGGGATGCACGTCGCGCACCTCGATCGGCGCACGCTCGCGCGTCAGCCCGCCGGCACCGAGCGCCGAGAGGCGCCGGCGGTGCGTGAGCCCCGCCAGCGAGTTCGTCTGGTCCATGAACTGGCTCAGCTGCGAGGAGCCGAAGAACTCCTTCAGCGCGGCAACGACCGGGCGGATGTTGATGATCGTCTGCGGCGTGATCGTGTCGGCATCCTCGGTGGTCAGGCGCTCGCGCACGACCCGCTCCATCCGGTAGAGACCGATGCGGAAGGCCTCTTGGATCAGCTCGCCGACGGTACGCAGGCGGCGGTTGCCGAAATGCTCGTACTCGTCGAGGTGCTCGACGACCGGCTCGCGCGGCATCCCGATCGCCTCGGCGGCGTAGTCCTTGATCTCGAGCTCGGGCTCCTCGGGCATGCCCAGGCGCTTGGGCAGCGAGACGAGCTCCTTGACCAGCGCGAGGATGTCGTCGTGCGTGAGCGTGCGCGTGTCGATGTCGATGTCGAGACCGAGCCGCGAGTTGAGCTTGTAGCGCCCGACGCGTGTGAGGTCGTAGCGCTTGGGGTCGAAGAACAGCTGATTGAGCAGCGCCTTGGCGTTCTCGACACTCGGCGGCTCGCCCGGACGCTGCTTCTTGAACAGCTCGATCAGCGCGCCCTCTTCGGTGCGGGTCTGCTCGGTGTCAGCGTCGATCGTGTTGCGGATGTACAGCGAGTTCTCGAAGATCCGCAGGATCTCCTCGTCGGTGGCGTAGCCCATCGCGCGCAGCAGCACGGTGACCGGCAGCTTGCGCTTGCGGTCGATGCGGACGAAGACCTTGCCCTTCTTGTCGATCTCGAGCTCCAGCCAGGAGCCGCGGGCGGGCATCAGGTTGGCGATGAACACCTGCTTCTCGCGGTCCTTCGGTTCCATCAGGTAGGCGCCGGGTGAGCGCACCAGCTGGGTGACGACGACGCGCTCGGTGCCGTTGATGACGAACGTGCCGCGCTCGGTCATCCACGGGAAGTCGCCCATGAAGACGGACTGCTCGCGGATCTCGCCGGTCTCACGGTTGATGAACGCGACCGTGACGGTCAGCGGGCGCGCATAGGTGAGGTCCTTCTCGCGGCACTGCTCCAGCGATGCGACCGGCTCGTCGAAGACGAATTCGCCGAACTGGACGGCGAGGTTGCCGGTGTAGTCCTCGATGGGCGAGATGTCGTCGATCGTCTCGCGCAGCCCCCCCTTCTGGGTGTCGGTCAGCCACTCGAAGGAGCGGCGCTGGATGTCGATCAGGTTGGGTACGTCGACGGACTTGTTCAGACGCGCGAAGGACCGGCGCGTCCGGAGAGCATCAACAGCAGCCAAGAAATGACTCCTTCTGGAGGCGAGAGACGGGCAGAGGCGGGCGCCGAGGCGCGACCAGCAAAGATAGCACAGACCATCGGCGCCCTCAAGTGGGGCAGCCGGCGCTCACGGACCCCACCCCTGACCGCCGCGTATGTGGCGCGGCGACGTGTCGTTCCGGGTGGCTGCGACTATCGGCCAGCGCGCGAATTATACACGCGAATGAGCCATCCGAGAGCGCGGGAGCGTGGACACGTCCAGCGAGCCTTTGAAGGTCTTTCAGAATGAATCGGCGCGGCTGGGCGCCGATGGACCAAGCTGGTCGTCATGGGACGTCGCGGCGCGTACTGGTTGTACGTGCAAGACGTCGCATGACGATCCAGCGCCGCGTCCAGGGGTGACCAGGCGTGTCGATTCATTCTGAAAGACCTTCTTACTAGCCGAGCGAGCTGCCGATCAGCGAGCCGATCTTCCAGGCGCCACCTTCGCGATCCACGGTGATCTCACCCGAGGGCATCGTCTTGGAGCGCAACAGCGCAAAGCCTCGGTCGCCCTTCAGGCGCACGCGGGTGACCTCGATCGCGGCCAGCGATTCGGCGGCCTTGCCCGGTTGGCGCTTGAACAGCAGGGCGAGGATCCCGGCGCAGCCCTTGCCGCGCAGCGCCGGCGAGCGGCCGAAGCCCTGGACGATCGACTTGGACAACCCCGAAGAGAGCAGCGCGCAGGCGGCGGCGCCATCGCCTGCGGCAACCGCCGCGTAGTAGCGCTTGACCGCCGAGGTGACCGCCTGGGTGTCAGCTTCGCCCGCCGCTTTGCCGAATGTCTGGATGCTGTTGTCGCCGTGCGGATAGCGCCTTGATTGCGCGGCCGAGCTGGAGCTTTCGCTACTCGAGCCGGAGCCGGTGCTCGGCGAGGGGGCGGGGGCGGGGGCGGGAGTCGTGCTCGTGCGGACGCTCGGAGCCGCAGGGACCGTCGCGGCGGTCGTAGCGCTCGCCGCGCTCGCGGAGCCCACGCTCGTGGTTTCGGTGCTCCCGCTGCCACACGCGGCGGCTCCGATCGCAAGCGACACGCCCGCAATCAAGGCGACTAGCTTCATATCTCAGCGTCTCCCCATTCTCTATTGACAACCCTCTGTGCAGGGATCGTAACGGGAATACCACCGGGGAGACCCCGGTACGGGCGAGCCGCGCGTACGCCACGGGCCATGCGCGACCGGACTTTGGGCGACGCGGCCGGGGACTGCCCCCCGACCGGCCATGGCCCGCCCCGTCGGCCCCCGGGGAACGTCCGGGCGAGCTACTTCAGCTCGACGGCGCCGCCGGCCTCCTCGAGTTCGGCCTTGAGCTTGTCGGCCTCCTCGCGCTCGATGCCCTCCTTGACGGGCTTGGGCGCCTCGTCGACGAGCGCCTTGGCCTCCTTCAGGCCCAGGCCAGTGGCGGCGCGCACGACCTTGATCACCTGGATCTTCTTGTCGCCCGCGCCGGCGAGAATGACGTCCACCGTGGTGGAGCCTTCCTCCTCCTCGGCGCCCGCGCCCGCGCCACCGCCGGCCGCCACTGCCGCCGGAGCGGCCACCGCCGCCGCCGAGACGCCGAACTCCTCCTCGAGCGCCTTGATCCGCTCGGCGAGCTCGAGCACCGAGATGCCCTTGAGCTCGTCAATCCACTCCTGTGTGCTTGTTGCCATCTGTCAGTCCTCCTTGGTCGCTTCGGCGCCGTCGGGCTCTTGCTCCGAAGCGTCCGCCTGGTTGTCGTCTTGCGCCGGCTCGGCCGGCTCAGCTTGGTCTGTGGCGGAAACCTCCTCGGTGGGCGCCTCCTCGGCTTGTGGCTCCTCGGCCGGCGCCGCCTCCGCAGCCGGCGCGTCGCCCGCCGAGATCTCTCCCGACTCCTTCTTGGCCTGCACCTGGCCAAGCGCGATCGCCAAGCCGCCGACGAGTGCGTTCAGCGTGCGAACGAGGCCCGAGACCGGCGAGGCAACGATGCCGACGAGCTGGCCGTAGAGCACTTCGCGCGCCGGGAGTCGCGAGATCGCGCGGATCTGGTCGACCTCCAGCGTCTCGCCGTTCAAGAGGCCGCCCTTGAACGGGAGCAGCTGGATCGCGCGGGCGTAGTCCGCGATCGCCTTGGCCGCCATCGCAGCGTCGCCGCGGACGAACGCCAGCGCCGTGGGGCCGGTCAAGAGCGGCTTGAGCGACTCGGCGCCGACCTGGTCGGCCGCGCGTTCGGTCAGGGAGTTCTTGACGACGGTGAAGCTGGTTTCGGCTTCGCGCAGCTTGGTGCGCAGCTCGGCGGCCTGGGGCACCGAGAGGCCACGATAGTCGACAGCAAAGACCGCCTGCGAGGCCTCAATCTCGGCCGCGATGGCCTCTATGGTCGCTGCCTTCTGCTCTCGGTTCATCTGATCCCTTGCTCTCTGTAAGAACGCACAACGCCCGCGTACAGGCGGGCGTCGAGAGCGGGAGATGACCGCTTTCGCTCGCTCCACCTACCCCGGTCTTGCGCCTGCCTTGGTCGATCGCCGATCGGCCGGCCGCCGGGAGTCTTGGGCGGTGAGCTTTGTGAGTGGATTAAATCAGGCCGTCGCCAATCGTGCTCGTCGCGCTCGAATGCCCGCAGCCGATCAGGCCGCCGCGGCCGCCGCCTCGACGATGTCGCGGGTGCGGGTCGGGTCGATCTTCACGCCCGGGCCCATCGTGGAGGTCATCGTGATCGAGTGCAGGTAGCGGCCCTTCGCCGCGGAGGGCTTGGCGCGGATCAGCTCTTCGATCACCGCCGCGTAGTTCTCCAGCAGACGCTGCTCGTCAAAGGAGGCCTTGCCGATCACCATGTGCACGATCGCTGTGCGGTCAGTGCGGTACTCGACCTTGCCCGACTTGGAGTCCTCGACCGCTTTGGCCACGTCCATCGTCACCGTGCCGACCTTCGGGTTGGGCATCTTGCCCGACGGGCCGAGGATGCGCCCAAGCCGCCCCACCACCGACATCAGGTCCGGGGTGGCAATGGCGACGTCGAAGTCGTCGAAGCCCTCCTCGATGCGCTTGGCCAGGTCCTCGCCGCCGACGACGTCGGCGCCCGCCTGCTCGGCTTCGGAGGCCTTCGCGCCCTGCGCGAACACCGCCACCTTGACGTCCTTGCCCAGGCCGCCCGGCAGCGCGATCGTGCCACGCAGCTGCTCGTCGGCGTGGCGGACGTTCAGACCCGTGCGCACGTGGATCTCGACCGACTCGTCGAACTTGGCGCTGGCCAAGCTCTTGACCAGGGCAACCGCCTCGGCCGGTTGGTACTCGCGCTCGCGATCGACTTTGGTTAGGCCCTCGCGGTGGCGGCGTCCGTGCTGCGCGCTCATCCAGCCACCTCCACGCCCATCGAGCGAGCCGTGCCCGCGATGATCTTCACGGCTTCCTCGACGTCGTGCGCGTTCAGGTCGGGGAGCTTGCGCTCGGCGATCTCGCGCAGCTGGGCGTCGGTGATCTTGCCGACCTTGTTGCGGTTGGGCTCGCCCGAGCCCTTCTCCAGTTTCAGCGCCTGCTTGATCAGGACGGCCGCCGGCGGCGTCTTGGTCACGAACGTGAACGAGCGATCCTCGTAGACGGTGATCACAACCGGGATGATCGTCCCGGTTTCGCTGATCGTCTGGGCATTGAACGCCTTGCAGAACTCCATGATGTTGATCCCGTGCTGGCCGAGGGCAGGACCGACCGGCGGCGCCGGCGATGCCTGGCCGCCGCGAGCCTGCAGCTTGATCGTCGTCAAAACCTTCTTGGCCATGGCTACAGCTTCTTTACTTGATCGAAACCCACCTCAACAGGGGTCTCCCTGCCGAAGATTGATACCAGCACCTTGAGCTTTGCCGCGTCGTCGTTGATCTCGGAGATCTCCCCTGAGAAGTCAGAGAGCGGGCCGGAGATGACCTTGACGGTCTCGCCGATCGTGAACTGAGCGCGTGTGCGCGGGGCCGTCGCGACCTCCTTGTGCAGCAGGCGATCGACCTCGACCTGGGTCAGCGCGACCGGCTCCTGCGAGGAGCCGACGAAGCCCGTAACGCCCGGCGTGCCCTTGACGACGCCCCAGGAGTCCTCGTTGAGCTCCATGTTCACAAGCACGTAGCCGGGCATCGTGCGCTTCTCGACGGTGATCTTCTGGTTGTCCTTCATCTCCGAGACGGACTCGGTCGGAACGACGACCTGGCGCACCGCCCGCTGCTGGTTGAGCGAGACGACGCGGTGCTCGAGATTGTGCTTGACCTTGTTCTCGTGACCGGAGTAGGTGTTGACGACATACCAACGGAACATTCAGCTTCCTGACGGCTTCGGGAGGTGGACAGGGAAGGACAGAGACACAGCTCGACGCGGACGGGGACGGTATCGCGTCTAGCGCTCTGACGTCCGAGGACCAAGGAGGTCAAGGACGCAGCGAGCGTGGCGTACTACGTACGCGAGCGAGTGAGGACGCAGAGATCCGCAGGTCATCGGGCGTCAGAGGATGAAATTGACGATCTTCTGGGCGACCCAGTCCGCAGCGCCGAGGTAGACGCCGGCGACGACGAGGAAGCCGAGCACCACCGTAGTTGCCTGGGTGACGTGACGGCGATCGGGCCACTGCACGCGCTGCAGCTCGGCCCAGCTGGCGCGCAGGAACGCGATCGCACGCCGGTGGATCGGCTGACCGGGACGGGTGACGGGCGCCTCCTCGGCAGCCACTCCCTCGCCGAAGGCCTGCTCGAGCTCGGCCGGGCCGGTCCCGCGGTCAGCGCGGCGGCGCCGCTCCGGCGCGGGCGCCGTGCCGCCGGAGCCGTTGCCGCTGGTGGGCTCCTGCTCCAGCGGGACGCCGTCGGCGCCGCGGACGAGCGCGGCGTCGAACTCGTCGACGTCGCCGACGTGCTCGAGCGGGGCGGGTGGGTTCGACAAATCGGCTCGCGCCGGCTTGCTCTGCGCAGGGCCGGACGCGGGCTCGCGAACGGGGCTGGAGACCGCGTCTGAGCGACGCGGCCGGCGTTGTCTTGCGCGCTTGCGGTCACGGGCCACAGCTGCGCACCTCGCGCTAGCGGGTCTCCCGATGGCTGGTGTGACGACGGCACCAGCGGCAGTACTTGCGCAGGCTCACCCGGTCGGGGTTGTTGCGCTTGCTCTTGTTGGTCTGGTAGTTGCGGTGCTTGCACTCCTCGCAGGCGAGGGCGATTGCGATCCGAACGTCTCCGCGAGCCATGGTCAGAATCCCAGCTTGGTTGATAGAAGCGGCGCCAGGCGAAAGAAAAACCCCGCCCGGCGCGAGGTGGACAAAGTCTAGCGCGGGCGCGCTCTCGGCGCATCGGCCCGTGATAGGAACCCGCGATGCAGACAAGCTCGCCACCCGACGACGATCGCGGGAGCGCGCACCGTCGCGCGCGCTCCCGCGCGCTCGCCCGGCGTTCACGCAGGCGACGCCGGCGTGCGGGCGCCGGGCTTGCCGCACTGATCGTGCTCAGCGCGGTGGCGGTGGCGGTGACCGGCAAAGCGCTCGACGCGGGCGGCAGCTCGAAGGGCGGCAGGGGCGTGGGAGCGAGCTCGGGCGCCGGCTCCGCGGGCAGCGCGTCGGCCGCCAGCGCGAGGGCAAGCGGCGCGCGCTCGCGGGCGGCGCGCTCAGCGGGCGCCGGACCGCCCGGCTACGTGGAAGCCGCCGAGTCGCCTGAGGTCCGCCACCTGATCGCACTGGGCAAGCCGATCTACTGTGCCGCACCACACGGAGACGAGGTTGCGCTGACCTTCGACGACGGCCCCGGGCAGTACACGTACCTGGCGGTACCGAAGCTGCGCAAGCACGGCGTCAAAGCGACGTTCTTCATCGTCGGGCGCAACATCGCGCTGCTGCCGCGGGCGCTGCGCGAAGAGCGGGCGCTGGGAGCCGTCGGCGATCACACCTTCACACATCCACTGCTCACAGGCCTCGCGCCGGCCGAAGCCGAATCTGAAATCGTGCGCACGCAGCACGCGGTCGAACACGCCTCGGGCGGCCCGGTGTTTCTGTTCAGGCCCCCCTACGGCGGACGCAACGCGACGATCGACTCGATCGCCAGGGCGCACAACCTGCTGGAGATCATGTGGACCGTCGACAGCCGCGATTCGCTCGGCGCCGACTACGCGGAAATCGAACGCAACGTGATCGACGGGCTGAAGCCGGGAGTAATCATCCTCATGCACGAGAACCACGGGCAGACGATCCGCGCGATGCTCGGCATCTTCGCCGCGCTGCAGCGCAAGCACCTGCGCACGGTCAGCGTGCCGCGCCTGCTGAGCGACGATCCTCCTAGCGACGCGCAGGTGCGCGCCGGCGGGGCCGGTTGCGGATCGTTGTACCACCCAGGCGGCAGCGGCGGCTGAGGTCAGACGATCTCATGCTCGATCGCGCCCAGGCGCTCGATCTCGATCCGAACAACGTCGCCGGAAGCGAGAAATCGCGGTGGGTCCATACCCATCCCCACGCCGCCCGGAGTGCCGGTCAGGATCAGGTCGCCGGGAGCCGGCGTGCAGGTCTCGGCGATGAACTCGACGAGCGTCGGGATGTCGAAGATCAGGTTCGAGGTGGAGGAGTCCTGGCGCAGCTCGCCGCCCACCCAGGTGCGCAGCGCGAGCGCTTCGGGGTAGGGAACCTCATCGACGGTCGTGATCCAGGGACCGTAGGGACAGAAGGCGTCGGCGCCCTTGGCGCGGGTCCACTGCAGCTCGCGCTTCTGCAGGTCGCGCGCCGTCAGGTCGTCGGCGACGGCGTAGCCGGCAACCCGGCCTTCGGCGCCCATGACCACCGCCAGCTCGCCCTCGTAGTCCAGGCGCTTGACCGCCGCCGGGCAGGGGACGGGAGCATTCGGCGGAGCAGCGGAAGAAGGCAGCTTCAGGAACACGATCGGTGCCTTGGGCGCGATGGCGCCCAGCTCTGCTACGTGGTCGGCGTAGTTCATGCCGATCCCGAAGATCGCCCGCGGCGCCGGTACCGGCGCGAGCAGCGTCACGTCGGCCAGCGCGAAGGCCTCCTCGCCCGCGCGCGCAAGCGTGGGATCGCGCAGGCAGTCGAGCACGCTCGTGCCCGGATCGGCGAGGGCGAGAATGCTCTCTCCCTCGACGACGCCGGCGCGAGGCTCCACGCCGGAGGACGGCAAGAAAGTGGCCAGGCGCACGGCGCGCAGACTACTCGTACAACGTCAGCGTGGCGAGGATCACGTACAGCGCCACGAGCGCCCAGCCCTCGAACTCGGCCGCCTCGCCGTCGGCGGTAACCTGCCACATCGCCAGCGCCATCACCAGCAGCGCACCGATGTACACGGGCGCCAGCGCGAACGTCAACGTCGTCGTGAGCAGGAACGAGATCAGCACGAGCAGCGGGAACAGGAACGCGGCGATCTGGGCGACCGAGTTCTTGACGACCGAGATCGCCAGGTCCGACTTGCCCTTCCAGGCGAGCACCAGGCCGGCGGTGTTCTCGACCGCATTGCCGGCAATCGCGACGATCACCAGGCCGGCGAACGCCTGCGAGAGATGCAGTTGGGAGATCGCCGGGGCGAGCGCGTCGACGAACCATGCGGAGACGAACGCCGAGGCGACCCCGCCCGCGAGCAGCAACAGAAGCGTCGCTCGCAGCGACAGGCGCGGGCGGGCGCGTGGCTCGTCCCGCGCGGCGTCGCCGGGCGGCGTGTTCCCGGGCGACGCGTCGATGGGCGGCATGTCCATGGAGGCCCGGCCGCCGGACGGGGTGTCCACGGGCCGAATGTCCGAGCGCAGGTAGGGCACGACCCAGGCGATGTAGACGACCAGCAGACCGATCGCGCCCACAGCCGAGATCGCCTGCACGTGATGGCTGGCCGGGTCGTGCGAGGCCAGCGACAGGCCGAGCACGACGATGATGAACACGGCGACAAGCAGCAGCGTGGCCGTGTCGCGCGGGAGGCGATGGGAGAAGCGCATAGTCCGATCCGACGCGCGGCGCGCGCCGACGACGATCACCAGGCCGAGCACGAGCATCGCATTGGCGAAGATCGAGCCGACGATCGCCGTCTGGGCGACGATCAGCTCGCCCTTCTGCAGCGCGAAGATGACCACGAACAGCTCCGGCAGGTTGCCGAGCGTGGACTGCAGCATGCCGGTGACGGCCGGCCCGAAGCGCTCGCCGAGCTGCTCGGTGGCGAACGAGACGACCCACGCCAGCCCCGCCAGCGCCACCGTCGCCAACGCGAAGCGCGGGATCGCAGGCCAGCCCTGGTAGTGGGAGAGGCCCGCCAAGAACGTGACGAGAGCGACCAGCGACAGTGCGATGCGCTCGCCTCGGCCCATAGAACCGGCGAGGATAGTGTCCGACCCGGCCGTGTTCAGGGACGGGCACGCCCGACGGGCCGGCCGTCAGGCCGGCCTCATCCAGACCGAGAAGCCCGGCGAGCCGCGCGACGCTCAGTGATTCGCGACGACCCGGTCGATCAGGCCGTACTCGCGCGCTTGCTCGGAGCTGAAGAAGCGGTCGCGCTCCATGTCTTCGCGCACCTGCTCCTTGGAGCGCCCGGTGTGCTCCGCGTAGATGTCGTCGAGGCGCCCGCGGACGTTGAGAATCTCGCGCGCGTGGATCTCGATGTCGGTCGACTGCCCTTCGAAGCCGGCCGAGGGCTGGTGGATGAGGATGCGCGAGTTGGGCAGCGCCGCGCGCTTGCCCTTGGTGCCGCCGGCCAGCAGCAGCGAGCCCATCGACATCGCGACGCCCACACACATCGTGTGGATGTCGGGCTTGACGAAGCGCATTGTGTCGTAGATCGCAAGACCCGAGTAGACGCTGCCGCCGGGCGAGTTGATGTAGATCGAGATGTCCTTGTCGGGGTCCTGGGACTCCAGATGCAGCAGCTGCGCGACGACGAGGTTGGCGACCTGATCTTCGATCGGCGTCCCGAGGAAGATGATCCGCTCGTTGAGCAGGCGCGAGAAGATGTCGAACTCGCGCTCTCCGCGAGCGGTGCGCTCGACGACCATGGGAATCAGCTGCGCATGCGGGGTCACCGGGCACACCCTATCCTGCTTGCGTGCCGCTCAACCTCCCCAACCTGTTGACCGTGCTGCGCATCATGCTCGTGCCGGTGCTAGTGGTGGCGCTGCTCGGCAACACCCCCGCGGGGGATGTGCTGGCGGCAGTCGTGTTCGCGTTGGCCTCGCTAACGGACTTCGTCGACGGCTACCTCGCCCGCTCACGCGACTCGGTTACGACCTTCGGCAAGCTGATGGACCCGCTCGCCGACAAGCTCTTGGTCGTAGGCGCGCTGCTGTGCCTGGTCTCGCTGCACCGCCTGGAAGGCTGGGTGGCAATGGTGATCATCGCGCGCGAGCTGGCGGTCACGGTGCTGCGCGCGGGCGCCGCACAGGGCGGTGCGGTGATCGCCGCCTCGATGTTCGGCAAGGTCAAGACGTGCCTGCAGATCGCCGCGATCCTGGCGGTGATCGCCGTGCACGGATCGCCGCTGTGGGTGTCGCTGCTCCTCTACGCGACGGTGGTGGTCACTGTGATCTCGGGCCTTGAGTACTTCCGGCCAGCCACTCGTGGGGCCCCGTCTGCTGCGCCGCCGGCTCCCCCGTCGCGACCTCCCGGCGAAGCTCGGCCATAAGGCCGTGGCGCTCGGCGAGCACGTTGTGCTGGTGGATCGTCTCCAGGTTCTCCTGACGCGCCGAGACGAAGCTCTCGTCGTCGAGCTCGGGGAACGCGCGCAGCACGCCTGAGACCATCCCGCGCACGCAGTCCTCGACGAAACGCGGCCGGCGGTGGGCTTTCTCGACCACCTCGACCTCGTCGGAGCGCTTCATCAGCTCGTAGATCTCCGAGGACATCGACCCCTCGACGATCGCCAGCAGCGCGGAGGCGTCGATCTCGGCGTCGCACTCCTCCGGGCAGCCGATGTGAAGCGTTCCCAGCCCGCGCTGGTTGTGCGTTGCGACGGGAACGCTGTCGAAGACGATCTCGATCTGGCGCTCGTCGAAGCCGGCGCCACGCAAGCGCTCGCGCGCGCGACCGGCAACCAGCTCCTGCGCGCACGGGCAAGCGGTCATCCCAGTGGCCGAGACCCCGACGAGCCGGCGCGTACCGCGCGAGGAGGCCACCGCGCGGCCGTAGAGGGTGTAGATCTCCTGGGTGCGCACCCCCGAGACGGGCGCAGGCTTGTGCTCGGGATAGCGCGCGGCGATCGCCACCTCGGCGCGCTCGGCGCGCTGGCGCTCGCGCACCAGCTCGGCGATCTGCTGGGCGAGCGTCTCGGCCCGGAACGGCGACTCTCCCAGCACCACCTCGCCGATCGCCTCGTTGACGACCTCCTCGAAGCGAGACATGTGCGCCCCCTTCTGGTCGGCGCCGAGATCCACGAAGCACTCCAGCCGAGCGAAGAACAGCTCGTCGTGGATGCGAATCACCTTCTCCACACCGGTGACCCCGACGCGCGAGAGCCCCAGCGCCACGGCAGGCCGGCGGGCCTGGACGTCGCCCATCAGAGACGCGTCGCCGGTTGACGGCATGGACTGGAAGATCGCGCTCACTGGCGCCAAGCCTAGCGCCGCCGTGCCCGCCTCTGGCCGGGCGGCTCCGACTCGCGAATCTGGTATCACTCCGCACATGGCACGGAAGCGGATGCGCCGGGGACGCCGATCGGGTGAGTTGGGGAGAAGAGACCGCCGGTGCCACAACGGAATCGGATAGGAGGCGCTCAACCGTAGTTTTGGGGAGGGTCGCGGCGCAAGCCTCGACGAGGGAGCAGTTCGGACCTGGGGGGTCCAGAGGTGAAGAGCAACGGTGAGGGGACACTGGTGGTGGCCACGGAGGTCTCCGTGGTGGAGCTGGAGGAGGTCCAGGCCGTGATCGCAGAGGGCCGGGAACACGGATTCCTGACGACCGAAACGCTGGCGGCGGCGATCGAGGAGGCCGAACTGAGCCTGGAGCAGTCGCAGGATCTGCTCAGCTATCTGGAGGAGCACGGCATCGAGATCCTCGAGGCGGCCGATATGGCGAGCGCGACCGAACAGGAGCCCGACGCGCTGGAGGGCATCGGTGAGGAGTCCGATCTCCAGGAGGAGGACGACGACCCGCTCGAGGCGGCCGAGGTCGAGGACGAGCGCGAGATCGATCCGCTGGCACTGCGTTCGCGTCTGGATGAGCTGCGCAGAGCCGAGGTCGACATGAGCGTCGAGCCGAGCGTTGACTCGCTACGCCTGTACCTGCGCTCGATCGGTCGCGTGCCACTGCTGTGCGCCGAGGAGGAGGTAGCCCTGGCCAAGCGCATCGAGCGCGGCGACGTCTCGGCCAAGCAGCACATGATCGAGGCCAACCTGCGCCTGGTGGTATCGATCTCCAAGGGCTACCTGGGCCGCGGTCTGAACTTCCTGGACCTGATCCAGGAGGGATCGCTGGGCTTGATCCGGGCCGTCGAGAAGTTCGACTATCGCCGCGGCTACAAGTTCTCGACCTACGCGACCTGGTGGATTCGCCAGTCGGTGACGCGGGCGATCGCCGACAAGGGCCGCACGATCCGCATCCCGGTGCACATGATGGAGCGCCTGAACAAGGTCGCCTACGCCGAGCGCTCGCTGATCCAGCGGTTGGGCAGAGAGCCGACGCCTGCGGAGATCGCGGCCGAGCTCGAGTGCTCCACGCGCGAGGTGCGCGACATCCTACGCATGTCCCAGCAGCCCGTCTCGCTGGAGAAGCCGGTCGGCAACGAGGAAGACTCGGCGCTCTCGGACTTCGTCGAGGACGACGCCGCCGAGTCCCCGTTCGATGTCGCCTCGGAGGCGCTGCGCCGCCAGAGCGTGCTGCGCGTGCTAGCCACGCTGCCGCGCCGCGAGCGCGAGGTGCTGGAAATGCGCTACGGCATCGCCGGCGACCGGGTCCGCACCCTCGACGAGGTCGGCCGCGCCTTCAACATCACCCGGGAGCGCGTCCGCCAGATCGAGAGCCGCACGCTGAAGAAGCTGCAGACTGCGCCCGAGGCCCAGGAGCTACGCGAGGCAAGCTGAGCGATGCTGGGCCGTTCGCACCCGGCCGCAAATGCATCCGTCGTCGCGATGCCAAGCGCCGAGCAGCCACTACAATCAGCTCCTCGCCCACGGCTCATTGCTGGGGATGCCCGGTGGGGTGTCCGAGTGGTTAAAGGAGATCGGCTGTAAACCGATTGGCTCTGCCTACGCAGGTTCGAATCCTGCCCCCACCATCGTGTTGTGTCTCGGGACATCGGAGACTGATGTCTCGGGTCATGGTAGACAGTTCAGGTCTTGTTGATGGGTTGGTAGTCGCGGTTGGGGTCGAGGGTGAGCTGGCGTAGTAGTTCGCCGGTTTGGTGGTCGATGATGCGGATGTCGCGGTCGGCGATTAGGAGCTTGATCGTGCGGCCTTTGTGGGCTCTGCCGATGCCGATGTGGTGTAGGCGGCTGTTGTGGCGTAGCGTGACGCGGCCGGTCTTGTCGACCTTGTCCTGGCGGACGCGGTAGTGGCTTGCCGGGGTGGCTGTCTGGTTGGCGGGTCTGGCCTTGAGGCGGGCGCTGTAGGCCTGTAGTGGCGTGCGGCCGTCCAGCGCTCTGTGTGGTCTTCTTGTGTTGTAGTAGTGCGCGAACGCGTCGAGCTGTGCTTGTAGCTCAGCGAGTGTGCTGGCGGGTTGTTGGCGTGCGAGGTAGCGCTTGAGTGTTTGGTGTAGCCGCTCGATCTTGCCGCAGGTTTGGGGATGGTAGGGCCGGGAGTTCTTGCTGGCGATCCCGAGCCGCTCGAGCTCCGTTTGCAGCAGCACCTTGCCCTTGCGTGGGGTCGCGGTGAACACCGCGCCGTTGTCGGAGAGCAGACAGGCCGGCAGGCCGTGCAGGCTCGCTGCCTGTTGGAAGACGTTCACGACGTCCTGAGCCTTGATCGTCAAGAACGCCTGGGAGGCCAGGAACAGCCGGGAGTGATCGTCGATCATGTTCAGGATCTCGACGTGCTGCTCGTCTTTGAGCTGCCAGTGCGTGATGTCGGTCTGCCACATCTCGTTCGGCAGCTCCGCTTCGAAGCGGATCAGGCTGCTGTGTGGTCGCTTCTGTGGTTGCGGGACGACCAGGCCCTCCCGTCTTATGATCCGCCAGATCGTCGAGACAGAGGGCGTCGGCGCCCCGTCGGTCATCTCTGCGCGGAGGTGGTAGGCGATCGTCGCCGCGCCGGCATCATGGCCTTCCCGAACCAGTTGCTCCCGCAGCTTGACGATCTTCTCGACGATCTCCGTGGGCGTCTGGTGCTTGCAGGATCTGGGTCTTCTGGAGCGCGGCTGTAGCGCCTGGTAGCCGCCGTGCTTGTAGCGGGCGATCAGCTTGTAGAGCCAACTGCGATGAACTCCGTGAGCCGCCGCCAGCTCACTAACCGGACGGCCCCCCAACACGTGCGCCTCGACCAGATACCGCGCCATATCCACAGAAGAACCCCTCCCACTCGGTGTCTCCTATGTCCTGACACACATGTCGCCTATGAACTGAAACCACACACTGCCCCCACCATCGTCGTCAACGCGCGAGCTGACGCGCCAGCTCGCGCGCCTGCGGCGTGCTGAGCGTGACCTGCTCCAGCGAGCCATGGTTGCGCACGGCGAACGACAGCGCCGGGACGCCGCGGCGCACCACCCAGGCCCGGTCGAGACGGATCGTGCGGCAGACGTAGTAGAGCCAGGGCAGACGCAGACCGACCTTCAGGCCCGCTCGCATCACATCGTGCAGCGGATCCTCGAGCACGCGCACATCGGCCACGTCGGCTCGCGCGACCGTGATGTCGCCCATCAGCCCGAGCGCCTTCTGCAGCGGCGATAGGCGGACTTCGATCTGCTGATCGGAGAGCTGGACGCGCACGGCCGCAAGCCTAGTGGCCACGACCCGAGCGCCCGTGACACAGGAACAGATCGTTAGCGACCATTGTCTGTAGACCTTCCGTCTGCGGCGAGCGACAGTGTCAGTCATGGAGCCCGTACGCGAGCAGTTCGCATCGAACCTACGCCACCACCGCAAGCGGGTTGGACTGTCCCAAGAGGCGCTTGCGGATGTCTGCGACCTGCACCGAACCGAGATATCGCTGCTGGAGCGCTGCAAGCGCTCGCCGCGTCTGGAGACGATCGTGATCCTCTCGCGCGGCCTGGAGCTGTCCTCTCCCGCAGAGCTGCTTGACGGCATCAGCTGACGCCCGCGGGCGTGAACCCGCCGGCTCGTGACAGCAGGCGCCTGGGGCCAGCGCCCCTCTACAGCTCCAGCCGGTCGAAGCTCGAAGCGGCGCGGGTCGCGAAGACGAAGTCGCCCAGGCGATGGACCAGGCCGGCAGCCTGCAGATCGGCGAGACCGTCGATCACGTCCAGTCGCGGCGCGCTGAGCTGGCGCACGATCTCGTCGACCGCCCAGATGCTCCCGGCGTCGAAGTTCAACAGCAAACCCAGGATCGCCGACTCGGCCGAGCGCCTCTCCTCGCCCACCAAGCATCCTCCACATCCGTCCATCTTTCGGCCCTCCTTCGCTCCGAGACCCGCCTGCCTCGACTGTTCGAGCCGGTGGGTCATCCATTCGTAGATGACGACGAACATACTCAGACATGCGGACGAAAAACCGAACTGGTGTTCGGGGTCTGTCGCCTGGTTCGCCCGCAACCCAAGCGCGAAGGGTGGAGCTTCACCAAGAACGTCGACCTGAAGCTCGCCGCACACAGCAGCTGGGTCAACGCAATGGCGCTGGTGGGGAGCCCTCACCGTCGGCCGGTCCGTGCTCGGCAAGCGCCGCGGTGACCTCATCGTCGCTGGTCGGCCGGAAGTCCTCGTACCAGCAGCCGACTGCCCACAGGTCGGCCGGTTCGTATATACAGACGACCCTGTCGGCGTAGCGGCGCAGGACCCGCGCGGACTCCGGCGCCGCGACCGGCACGGCGAGGATCACCCAAGCAGCTCCACGCTTGCGCAGCGACTGCACCGCAGCCAGTGCCGAGCGTCCGGTGGCGAGACCGTCGTCGACGAGGATCGCAGTTTGGCCCTCCAGCGCCGCGGGCGCGCGTGCGCCGCGATAGCGCGAGAGCCGCCGCTGGAGCTCGTCCTCTACATGTGCGGCGAGGGCGTCGAGCTCCCCGTCGGACATCCGGGTGGCCCGCACCGCCTCGTCGTTGAGCACACACACCCCGCCCTCGGCAAGCGCTCCGATCGCGTACTCCGGGTTCTGCGGAGCGCCGATCTTGCACACGACCATTACGTCGAGCGGCGCTCCCAGCGCACGGGCGACCTCCGCCGCAACCGGTACCCCGCCCCGGGGAATGCCGACCACGACCAGTCGCTCGTCTCGCAAGCGCTCCAGCAACACTGCGAGCTGGCGCCCGGCGTCACGGCGATCACGGAAAAGCACGTCGCGCGGGACGAGCGTGGGAGGATCCTCGATTGATGTCACAGCTACAGTGTGACCCGAGCCGGGCGAGCTGCCAGACCCTGTAGTCGAGCCACTCCTTGTCGGGTGAGCCGGGACCGATAGACATCTGGCCAGGAGCGTTGCGATCAAGCCACGATCAGCGTCTTGAGCTTGTCGGGCAGCACGGCGATGACATCCTGGATCTCACCGGGGCTGACGCATCCCGATGTAGGAGTGCGCACCTCCCAATCCGCGCTGGCGCGGTCGCGGCGGGCGGACTACGCTTGGTGGATGGCAGCCGACCGTCCATCGACGGCAGCGATCGGACGCAGCTTCATCGAAGCGTTCAACCGGCGCGACCCGCAGGGCCTGATCGATCTCTGCGATCCGGACATCGAGTTTCATCCCACCTCGCTCGTCGGCGAGCGCACCGTCTACCGTGGGCACGACGGTCTACGGCAGTGGGTGAGCGAATTGCGCACCGCCATGATTCAACATCAGGTTCGCGTACTGGACGTTCGCGCTCTCGACGAGAACCGCCTGGTCGTCCTCTCTGAGGTCCTGGTCGACGGCGAGCAGCTCTCGCCGTCGGCGATGGTCGCCACGCTGAGCCAGGCAGGCAAGATCGTCGAGGCACACGCGTACCTGTCGGATCGGCAACTGCTCGAGCGCCTCGGGCTCGTACCAGGCACGCACGCCGATGCCGAGCCGGCGCCTCAAGCTGACCCTTACGTTTGAGCCCGCGATCACGGTAGCATCGGGGTCTGCGCCGAGTTAGCTCAGCCGGTAGAGCACCTCCATGGTAAGGAGGGGGTCGGGGGTTCGAGTCCCCCACTCGGCTTGATCGGACCTGCGGTTTGCCGATTGCGACCGACGTTGGCGCGCTGGCGCCGACTTGCGCGCCAACGTCGCTTCGCGGGCGAGGTCGCGCGTGGACGTCCCAGCCGGACGTCCACGCGGAGCGCCTCACCGTCACCGCCCCTCGCGTCAAATGCGCGACCTGGGCTACTCGTCGCAGATCAAGATACGCCGCGCACAGGCAACGATGTGAACGAACGGAGACCTGCCGGTTACCATCGCGTTTCGCTCAATCGGAGGCCGAGCGCGTGCCAGTTCCTCCCGAGCGCAGACGATGTCACCCACCGAGCGATCCCAGACGCCCCCGCGACGACCCACTGAGCGATCCACGACGCCCTCGCCGTCCGCCCGACGCCGTGTGGACCCGTTGGCGTGGCTACTCCCGGTGCGCAACCCGGCCAACGCTGTGTATGGAACGGTCACCGCGGGCGCGCTGCTCGCCGCGGAGGGCGGCCTGCGCGAGACTTATCTCGAGACGGTCGGGTCGCTGACGCTCGCGATCGTCCTGTACTGGTTCGCGCACTCCTACGCGGACGTGCTCGGCCTGCGCCTGAGCAAGCGGGGAGCGCTGACCTGGGGAGAGCTGTGGCACACGTTTGTTCAGGACTGGGCGATTGTGCGCGGCGCGGCGGCCCCCGTGCTTGCGGTGGTCGTCGCGTGGGCAGCCGGCGCCCAGCAGACGGTCGCAGTGACCGCCGGAGTGTGGGCGGCGGTGGCGAGCCTGATTGCCTTCGAGCTGGCGGCGGGTCTGCGCTCCAAGGCCAAGGCTCCTGAGATGGCGCTCCAGGTGACGGCGGGAGCGACGCTCGGGATCGGGATCCTGGCGCTCAGAGCGCTGCTTCACTAGCCTGGCTTTAGGATCTGCTCACGCGCGGCGCGGGGCCGGGGCGCCATTCGCGACGGGCCGTAGGCGCCCGGCGCCGGCAAAGCGAGCGTAGACAATAAATCTCTGACATGGAATGATATTGTTTTCAAGGCTCCTTGATAGTGGAGGGGATATGCAGATTCGAGGAGACCGAACGCGGTGAAGGAGGGTGGAAACAACCTCGGGGGCACCGTAGCCCGCCGGCCGCGACCGCCAGCTCAACCGGACATCTCGACCGCGAGCACCGACACCGCGACTACCGAAACGCTCGCACCGCTGTATGAACGGCTCCCACGCGGCCCCCACCAGCTGGGCGCCGACGCCGTGGCGGAAAACCAGCGGCGCCGCATGCACGGCGCGATGATCGAGGCCGTCGCCGCCAACGGGTACGGCCGCACCAGCGTCAAGCAGGTGGTGACGCTCGCAGGCGTCTCCAGGCGCGCTTTCTATGAGCAGTTTGCGAACAAGCAGGAATGTTTCCTGGCGACGCTCGACCTGATCGCCGCCCACACGCTCACCCGGATCGCCGAGAGCTACCGCGCTAGCCAAGGGACACTCGAGCAGCGACTCGGGATCGCTCTGACGAGCTTCGCCGAGATCGTGCGCGCCAACCCGAAGGGCTCGCGCGTGATGCTGGTCGACGCGCCCTCGGCCGGTCCCGCGGGATGGGCGCGGCTGACGCAGACGCTCGCGACGTTCGAGAGCCGGCTGGCCGCGAGTTTCGCGCACGCGCCCAACACCGCCCCACTCCCTGGCCCAGTGGCCCGTGCGATCGTCGGCGGCCTGCGACGGGCAACCTTCGTCGTGCTGGTCGAGGATCGCGCCGATGAGCTGCCGGCGATGGTCGAGGACATGCTGAGCTGGGCACTGGTCTTCAAGACCGCAGCCCCGAGCCCACTGGCGGGAAGGCCGCGGGCGGTGCCGGCGCAATCCCGCCTTGGCGGCGAGGACGACCGTGCGCGCGTGCTGCGCAGCGCACTCGAGCTCGCGGCGCTCGAAGGCTACGCGAACCTGACGCCGATGCGCATCGCCGACGAGGCGGGAGTCTCGATCGACACATTCTTCGATCTCTTCGACGACATGGAGGCCTGCTTCCTGGCGGCCGTGCAGAAGCTGGGCCAAGAGGTGCGCGAGGCGGTGTCCGATCCGGGGCTGGCGGGAGCGCAGTGGCCCTACGCCGTGCGTCGCGCGCTCGACGCCCTGATGCGCTACTTTGCGGCCCGACCCGCCAACGCGCAGACGATCGCGACCGGCGTGTTCGCGATGGGCCAGCGCGCGGTGGACCTGGGCGCGCAGCTGGCAGCCGAGGTGGCCGCAAAGCTGACCGCGGGCGCTCCAGGAGAGCCGCTGACAGCGCTCGCCAAGGAGGGCATCGAAGGGGCGATCTGGCACACCATCTACAGCCAGACCGCCAAAGGCGGTCCGAGCACGCTGCCCGAGCTCTCCGACTACCTCGCCTACGTCGTGCTCGCGCCTTACCTGGGCGCCGAGGAGGCAGCCCGCATCGTCACCGAGAACCGCGCCCCGCGGGCGGCGTAGCCTCAGAAGCGCGTTTAGCGCCGGCGCCGGTAGCGCGCCTCGGCGAAGTGGGTGAGCAGGATGCCCACCAGCAGCGAGACGACGATCACGACGATCAGTGGCGTGCTCGACTTGCCGAAGATCCAGTTGACTTCGACATCTTTTACGTTCAACACGGCGAACAGCGTCATCACCACCGCGAGCACGACGAGCCCGGCGACGCGGGCTCGCTCGCGCCTGGTGCGAGCCTGCTCGGGCGTCTGGCCGGGCTCAGACATCGAGATTTGATCCTAGCCGCTAGAAGGCGCGGGCTCACGGGCGACCAGCTCGTCGCGCACCCACGAGCAATCGGCGGAGAGCTCGGCGACCCCCATCGCCGCGGCCACGTTGAGCGCCATGCCGTGACGGAAGAAGTCGTCGATCCGCTCCGCGTCCGCGTCCGAGAGCTCCTCGGCGAGTGCTACCAGCTCCGCGTATCCGCGGCGCACGCGCGCACGCACGACCTCGTTGTCGCAGGCTGCGTAGGCCTGGTGTTGGAGCATCAGGTAGTCGCGATCGGTCAGCAGTAGCTCCTTGTAGGCGCGACCCATCGCCATCAGCGCGTCCTCGCAATCCGCGGGAGCACGCCCGGCGCAGAAGTCGGCGGCGGCGGCGGCGAACGTCTGCGCCAGGCGCTCGAAGCAGTGCTGGACGGCGGCGAGGAACAGCTCGCGCTTGCCCGCGAACAGGCTGAAGACGTACGGCTGGGCGACGCCGACGCGCCGGGCGATCCGCTCGACCGGCGTGCCATGCAATCCGCCCCTGGCAAACTCGTGCACGGCGGCAGCGATCAGCTCCTCGCGGCGCTCGGCCGCGGGAACCCGGCGTCGCACGCCCTCCGACTTCCCATCCATGCAGATAGCTTAGCGACCACTAATAACATTTGTTGCGAGTGTCGTGACACAAGGATGCGCACCCGGCACAGCGAATATGAAACGCGGATGAGATCGACGATCCCGATCGCACTCGCGGCGCTGCTCGGAGCACTGGCGCTTACCGGCTGCGGCTCTGGCGGCACGAAGACCGTCTCTGTGTCCAGCGCGGTCGGTGCTGGCGCCGGCACCTCGGCCACGGGCGCGACCGGCACTACGGGCGCAAACCGCAAGCCATCCTCGCCAACCGTCGGGGGCACAAAAGCCACGCACGGCGCCGCCGGGGAAACTACTCGCACGGCGACCGCCCCGGCGTTCGCCAAAGAACCCTCCGGTGGCGAAGGGCTCAGCCAGGCGATCGCCGTAGTCAAAGCGCACGGCTACGCGCCTGGAAACACGAGCGATTACCACGTCGACCAGACCCTGCGTGTGCTCCTCGCCACCCGCACGGGCTCGGCCGATGGGTATGCGCAGCAGGCGTTCTTTTTCGTCGGAGGTCGCTACATCGGCACAGACACGAGCGCGCCGAGCGCGGGCATCAGGCTGGTCTCCCAGGGCGACACCGAAGCGACGCTCGCCTACCGCCTCTACCAGCCCGGCGATCCGCTCTGCTGCGCGCGCGACGGCGAAGCAACCGTACGCTTCCAGCTGAACAACGGCCGCTTGGTCGCGCTCGATCCGATCCCGCCCGCCAGCTCCAGCACCGCCGCCAGCCGCCAGTAGCGCCCGCGCGCCGGCGGCGTGGGTGAGGAGCAGCTCGCGGGTACATTGGTCGCAAACCCCTCTCCGACCGAAAGAGGATGCGATGAGCCAAGCGATCGAAGGCCGTGCCGAGGAGCTACTGAAAGGGAAGAACTTCGTCGTCGTCTCGACCATACGCCCGGACGGGACGATCCATGCCGCCCCCGCGTGGGTCGACGTGCAGGACGGGCGCCCAGTCGTCAACAGCGCCGAGGGCCGAGCGTGGCCGACCAACCTCAAGCGCGACCCACGCGTGACCCTGACGGTGCAAAACCTGGAGAACCCCTACGAATACGTCGCCATCCGCGGTCGCGTAGCCGAGCAGACGACCGAGGGCGCCGACGAGCACATCGATGCACTGGCCAAGAAGTACCTGGGCCAGGACACCTACCCCTACCGCCAGCCCGGCGAACAGCGAGTGATCCTGCGAATAGAGCCAGAACACGTTCACGTCTACGGCGGCTGAAAAGCTCCCTGTAGGGAGGGGGCACATGTTCTTTTTCGCGGGACACGATTTCGGCAGCGTTCCCGCGACGCCGTGAAACGGCGTCGCGGCGCTGCCGCGTGTCCCGCGAAAAAGAACATGTGCCCCCTCCCATACATGACCAGCCATGGAACCCGTCGTAGATGAACTCAGGAAGCGGGGTGAGACGGACGCTTAGCGGCGTTTGAGCGCACTCGACAGTCGCTGCCACAGAGAAGGTGGGCGTGGCTGCGTACGCAGCCACTCGTCGCGCAGCATCAGCTGACCGCGCTTGCGCGCTGACAGCACGCACTCGGTGTGCGCGTGGCGGCGGCGTGATTTGTCGTCTTCGGGGAAGATCAGCATGTGTTCGCTGAGCGCCGGCAGGTGCCGCCCGCAGAACGGGCAGCGGTAGGTAGCGGGCTTGCGGTTGTGCGCGGCTCGCACGGTCCACCAGCGAGCTTTGGGCAGCTTGGCCATGGATTGATTCTCGCGCGGGTAGCCTTGGGGTAGGGGTATCCGGCTTCGATGAGCTCTAACGGCGAGGATCGCGCCCGCCTGGTACACGAGGCGCGCAAGACGATCAAGCGCATGCGCGCGATGGCCAGGCTGCTGCGCCACGAGACGGGCGAGCCGGAATTCCAGCGCATCAACTCCTCGCTGCGCGAGGCCGGCAAGCGACTGTCCGGGGCACGCGACGCCGAGGTACGGATCGCGACCTTCGCCGAGCTGCGCTCGCGCCATCCCGACGAGCTGGCAGGTGGACATGTCGACGCACTGCTCTCCCGCCTGGAGCAGGACCGGGCCACCGCGCACGGAGGCGACCCCGAGCTGGAGGTGCTAGCGGACGTCGCCGAGATGCGCGGTGACCTGCTGCGCTGGAACCTGCTCGAGCACGACTCCGACGCGCTCACCGCAGGCCTGCGATCGATCTACCGCGACGGCCGCGCTCGTTACAAGCGTGTCAAGCGCTCGCGCGCGCGCGATCCCCAACGCATGCACGACTGGCGCAAGCGCGTCAAGAGCCTGTACTACGCGCTCGACATGCTCGGCGGCAAGCAGGCGACCGCCACCGCCAAGCTCACCCGCCGCGCCGACCGACTCGGCGAAGCGCTCGGCGAAGAGCACGACCTGTGGATGCTCGCAAGCTTTCTGGAGAGCGAACGACAGCTCGACGACGGCACGCGCAAGCTGCTGCTGGAGCTGATCGAGCGGCGCCGCGAGCAGCTGCGAAAGCGCGCCCTGAGGCTTGGAGCCAGCCTTTACGCACGCAAGCCGGACCGCTTTGCGGCGCGGACTGGCAAGGTACTCGCACGCTGAAAGAACCTGGACGTATCCGATAAACGCGTGCGGGCGCGTCGAGCCGGTTCTCTGTTGAGAAAAAACCTCGATCGTGCTCAGGACTTCGAGTGCCTGCGCCGATGTAGAGGGGCGATACCGCATGCCCACGCGCGCGCGAGCCCTCAAGCCCTCGACCCTCTACCTGTCCACCCTGATCGGCGGTCTCGGTTTGCTCGCGCTGCACACGACGCTGGGCTTCGGCGGCAAAGCGCTCGACAGCGCGATCGACGACGGCGTCTACAACGCCTTGATGCTCGGCTCGGCGACCGCTGTGCTCGCGCGCGGCGTGCTGTTACGCAGCGAGGAGCGCGTCGCCTGGCTGATAATGGGCCTGGGCCTGCTCTCCTGGAGCCTCGGCGAACTGTATTACTCGTTGCTGATCGAAGGCACGAGCGCCGAAGCGGGCGGCAGCGTCACCCCCGCCGACGTGCTGTACCTGGCGATGTACCCATGCTTCTACGTGGCCGTAGCCATGCTCGCCCGCCGCCACCTGCGCGGCGTGGGCCTGGGGATGTGGCTGGATGGCCTGATCGCCGGTCTGGGCGCGGCAAGCGTCGCCGCTGCGCTGATCCTGCCGCCGATCCTCGACCATGCCACCGGCGCGCACAGCTCGGTGATCGTGTCGATGGCCTACCCGATCGGGGACCTGCTGCTGACGGTTTTCGCGCTCGGCGCGATCGGCGTCACCGGCTGGCGGACCGGCAGCATGTGGCTGCTGATCGCCGGCGGGATGCTGGTCAGCGCCGTGGCCGACTCCACCTACCTGTATCAGAGCTCCACGGACTCCTTCCAGGCCGGCACGTGGCTCGAATGCCTGTGGCCGCTGGCCGCAATCCTGCTCGCGATCGCGGCCTGGACGCCGCCGCGCCCGGTGCCGGTGCGCAGCCTCCAGAGCTGGCAGTTGCTCGCCGTGCCGACACTGGCACTGCTGAGCGCTCTGGCCGTGCTGGTGTACGGAAATCTCGGCCACCGCCTGACGCTCGCCGCCGTGATCCTGGCGACGGCGACGGTGCTGGCGGCCGGTGCGCACCTTCTCGTCACCTGGCGCGAGAACCTGGCCCTGCTCGTGCACTCGCAGCGCCTGTCGCTGACCGATCCGCTCACGGGTCTCGGCAATCGGCGTCGACTGACGGGCGACCTGCGGATGGCGTGCAAGAGCGCCGACGAGCACGGGGCTTGGGGCTTGGCGCTGTACGACCTCGACGGCTTCAAGCTGTTCAACGACAGCTTCGGCCACCCGGCCGGCGACAACCTGCTCGTGCGCCTGGGCGAGCGCTTGCGCCGCGCGGTGGAGCCGGGCGGAACCGCCTACCGTATGGGCGGCGACGAGTTCTGCGTGCTTTTCGACCGCGCGCGCGAGGGCCACGAGGCGCTGGTGGATCTGAGCGTGCTTGCTCTCACCGACAGCGGCCGCGACTTCTCGATCACCGCCTCGCACGGGGTGGTGCACGTCCCCGAGGAGATGAGCGACCCGGCCGCGATCCTGCAGCTGGCCGACCAGCGCCTGTACCGGCGCAAGGCGGAGCTCGCCGCGCTGCGCTCAGCCGACGCTTACGACGGTGAGGACGATCTCCCCCTTGGGGAGTACGACGGAGACGCTCTCGCCAGCACTACGTCCGAGCAGAGCGCGCGCGACCGGCGAGTCCGCCGATAGCCGTCCCTGCGAGGGGGAGGCGTCGTGCGAGCTGACGATCGTCCAGGTCCGCTGCGGGCGGGCGGGTCCGCTTTCTTCGCGCACCACGACGGTCGAGCCGAACGCGACCGCCCCGTCGGCGGTCTGTGAACGCTCCACGACCAGCGCGGTGGAGATCCGTTCGCGCAGGCGGGCGATCTTCGTCTCCAGGTGCGCCTGGTCGTTCTTGGCGTCGTGGTACTCACTGTTCTCCTTCAGGTCGCCCCACTCGCGAGCCGTTTTGATGCGCTCGGCGATCGCGCGGCGCCCCTCGCCCTCGAGCGTCTGCAGCTCGGCTTCCAGGGAGGCGAGTCCCTCGGCGGTGATCAGGTTTGGCTCGGTGGTAGCCATGGCCGCCTAGCGTAACGTCACCCAGCCTCGCGCGACGGGGAGTCGAGCAAATGGGATCGACTCGCGTGTCAGAAGTAGGTCGCGGGCTTGCTGGACAACAGCGCGTACACCTGCACCGCCGCTGCCTGCACGAGCAGCTGCGAGGAGGGCGGAGTGCCCCACACGAACAGGCCGTCGCTCAAGCGCCGGTTGACCCAGACATAGTTGATGTATGCCTGCGCCAGGTGCGCTCCTGGCGGGTCGTGGGTGACCGAGTCCAGGTACATCTGGTTGCGCAGGTAGACCGAGACGAAGAACGGGTTTTCGGCGAGCAGTCGTTCCAGCGTGAAGTAGGCGAGCGCCGCCTTGGCGGTCTGGCGCGCCTGGTAGAGGAAGGCGCCGTCATGAGTGACCTGGTAGAGCAGCACCCCGGCTCCGATCATCGAGCCCTGGTTGTAGCTCCACAGCGTCGGGTCGATCACGCCGTGCTGGCGGACGTGGTCGGCGTAGAGCTGACTGGGCTGCATCAGGCAGCCCCGTACCCATTCGTAGGCCTGTTCGGCGAACTGCAGGTAGGCGGCGTTGCCGGTGGCGCGGTAGAGCTGCAGCGCCAGCTCGGCGGCAGGGCCGTCGGTAACGGTGTTGCGGTCGGTGTTGCTGGGCGAGTTGGAGAAGGGAATGCCGCCAGTGCACGCCAGTTTCGGGTTGGTCTGCCAGCCGGCTATTACGAACGCCATGATCTGCTCGGCGCGTTCGAGCGCCACCGCTTCGTGGTGGAGCTCGTAGATCCGCATCAGCTCGATCCCGACCCACTCGTTGTCGTCGTAGTAGCTGGCCCCCGCCGGAGGCACGACGTTGCCGCTGTAGGAGGGAAGTCCCGGCGGCGGCACGCCGACGCTTTCCGGCGCTTCTGGGGAGCTGTTTTCTTCGACTTCGGGCTGCTCGCCCGGGAGCGGTTCGCTGGCGCTGGTCGGCGTGCTCCAGTACTTCTGCAACCCGAACAGGCGCACGTGCAGTTCGCGCGAGTTGGCGGTGGCCTGCTTGGCCGCCTGCCCGGGGATGTTGGCGACGCTGACGGTTGCAGCCAGCGCTTGCGAGAATGGCCACAGGTACGAGTACGGTTCGCCGAGGTACAGCCCGCTGCCCGAGATGTAGAACGCCTTCTGCATCGCCGCGAAGGAGACGAGCGCGCGCGCGGCGTCGCCGTGCAGGCCGGGCTTGGGCTTGGGCTTCCTGCCTTTGCTGCTGTGCGTGTGCGCCGAGGCGCCGCGTGCGAATTCGCTGCGTCGCGCGATCCGCCGCGGCCCTTCGCCGCCGGCCGGGTAGCGCGAGCCGCTGGGCACCCGCTGCGCCGGCGCCGAATGCGCCGACCGCGGCCAGGCAAGGGGCGCCCACAGCAGCAGCACGCTCGCCAGCGCGGCTGCCGATCTGAAGATCTGCGCTTGCCGGCTCATCAATGTTCCCAAGTCAGACGTACAGAACAAACCACTCTCGCCAAAGGTGCGCTTGCCCTATTGTCCCAGCACCCCAGGATCGCAAGGAGAACGCGTGAGGACAGTTAGAGAAGCAGTGCTCGAGCTGCTGCGGAGCCGCTCGATGACAACCATGTTCGGCAACCCCGGCTCGACCGAGCTGCCGATGCTGACCGAGTTCCCGCAGGACTTCCGCTACGTGCTGGGCCTACAGGAGGCCACGGTCGTCGGGCTGGCCGACGGCTATGCGCAGGCAAGCGGCCGCCCGACGCTCGTCAACCTGCACACCGCGCCCGGCGTCGGCAACGCGATGGGGGCGATCTTCAACGCCCAGGCGAACAAGTCGCCGCTGGTGATAACGGCGGGCCAGCAGTACCGCTCGCTGATGACGCTGCAGGCCAACCTGACCAACCGCGACGCGACGCGGATGCCCCAACCGCTTGTGAAGTGGAGCTACGAGCCGCCACGCGCCCAGGACGTGCCGCACGCACTGGCGCGCGCGATCCACATGGCCTCGCTGCCCCCGCGCGGCCCGTCGTTTCTGTCGATCCCGATGGACGACTGGGCGGCAGAGGTCGAAGACGATGCGGTCGCCCATCAAAGCGCACGCACGGTCACTGGCGCCGCGCTGCCCGGCCCGGAGACGATCCAGACGCTTGCCGAGCGCCTGCGCGCGGCCGAGCGACCGGCGCTGATCGCCGGCCCCGAGATCGACGCCGGCGGTGGCTGGGATGCGGCGGTCGGACTTGCCGAGATGCAGCGCCTGGCGGTGTACGCGACCCCGGCCCCCGGCGGTGGGCGGATCGGCTTCCCCGAGGACCATGCGCTGTTCCAGGGCATCCTCCCCCCCGCCGTGCTGCCTGTCGGCGAAACGCTCGCCGCGCACGACTTCGTGCTGGCGGTCGGCACCTCGATCTTCCCCTACTACCCGAACGTTCCCGGCCCGCTGCTCGCGCCCGGCACCGCGCTGGTGGCGATCACGAGCGATCCCGACGAGGCCGCGCGCGCCCCGATGGGCGACGCGATCCTCGCCGACCCGGCGCTCACGCTGGCAGCGCTGGCCGACGCCGCCGGTGAGTCCGACCGGGCCGCGCCTCCGGCGCGGCCCGCGCCCGAGCCGGCGCCTGAGAGCGACCCGATCAGCCCGTCCACGGCCGTCCGCGCCCTGGCCGAGGCGTTCCCCAAGGACGGAATCGTCGTGCTCGAGTCGCCCTCGGCGACGCTGGCGCTACGCAACCAGCTGCGCATCTGCACCCCCGGCAGCTACTACTTCTCCTCGGGCGGCGGCCTCGGCTTCGGCATGCCGGCGGCGATCGGCGTACAGCTGGCCCAGCCCTCGCGCCCGGTCGTGTGCGTGATCGGCGAGGGCTCGGCGCAGTACGCGATCCAGGCGCTGTGGACGGCGGCCGCCTACGACGTGCCCGTGACGTTCCTCGTGCTGCGCAACGACGAGTACGCGATCCTCAAGTGGTTCGGGATGCTCGAGGACATCGTCGGCGCCCCGGGCCTTGACCTGCCGGCGCTCGACTGCGCCGCCGTCGCGCGCGGGTATGGCGTCGATTCGCACGTGGCCAGCGACGCGGACGAGCTGAGCGGCGCATTGACACGGGCGCTGGCCTCGGGCAAGCCCGAGTTGGTCGAAGTGAAGGTCGCACCCGGGATGGCGCTGGCTTGAGTGACAGCGACCCGGAGGTCATCGTCGTCGGCGCCGGCCTGGCCGGGCTGGTCAGCACGCTCGAGCTGCTGCGCTCCGGTCATACGGTCATCCTGCTCGATCGCTGCCGGCCGCACGAGGTCGGCGGCCTGGCGCGCGAGGCGTTCGGCGGGATGTTCATGGTCGACTCCCCCGAGCAGCGCCGCTCGCGCATCCCCGACTCAGAGCGCCTGGCGCTCGAAGACTGGCTGCGGATAGCGGAATTCGAGCCCGACGACGTTTGGCCGCGGCGCTGGGCCGAGCAGTACGTCACACGCGCGCGCGACGACGTCGGCGCCTGGCTGCGCGAGATCGGCGTGCGCTTCTTCCCGGTCGTCAACTGGGCCGAGCGCGGCAACTTCGGCGACGGCAACTCCGTCCCCCGCTTCCACCTGACCTGGGGCACAGGCAAGGGGCTCGTGCAGGCGGTGTGGGGCACGATCCAGGCCCACCCGCGCCGCTCTGCGCTCGACGTCCGCTTCCAGACGCGGGTCGTCGAGCTGTTGCTCGACGGCGCTCGCGCCGTCGGCTGCCGCGTTCAGCCCGAGGACGGCGGCGGCGTAACCGAGCCGGGCTCGGCGGCCACCCCCGGCGGGTACGAGCTGCACGCCGGCAAGGCGGTCGTGATCGCCGCCGGCGGCATCGGCGGCAACCTGGAGATCGTCCGCCGCGAATGGCCGACCGACCGCCTGGGACCTGCGCCCGAACGGCTGCTGATGGGCTCGCACTACTATGCCGACGGCGCCATACACGAAGAGGTGCGCCGGCTCGGCGGCGCCGTCACCCACCTGTCGCGGATGTGGAACTACGCCGACGCCGTCCGCCACCCCAAACCGCAGCGTGAGCATCACGGCCTGAAGCTGATCCCGCCGCGCTCGGGCTTGATGTTGAACCCCGACGGCCAGCGCTATGGACCCGTGCCCGTGATGCCGACGTTCGACGCCTATGCCGCGCTCGAGCGGATGTGCGAGGACGAGCGCAAGTACGCATGGCTGATCTGCAACTTCAAGATCGCCAAGCGCGAGCTTGACGTGTCGGGGTCGCAGCACAACCCGCACCTGCGCGAGCGGCGCCTCGTGCCGTTCCTGCTGAGCGTGGTGCTCGGCAAGCCGGGCCTGGTCCGACATTTCCTGGAGGGCTCGCCCGACTTCGTCTCCGCCGCCACGCTGGGCGAGCTGGCGGGCAAGATGAACGATGTGACCGCGGAGCTGACCGGCGAGCGCACGATCGACGCGGCGGTACTGGAACGCGAAGTCGGCCGCTACGACGAGACGATCGCGCGCGGCAAGGGCCTGTTCAACGACGACCAGCTGCGACGGATAGCCCAGCTGCGGGGCTGGCGCGGCGACCGCCTGCGAACCGCCCGCTTCCAGAGCATCGCCGACCCCAAGGCCGGCCCGCTGATCGCGATCCGCCTGCAGGTGATGGCGCGCAAGAGTCTTGGCGGCATCCAGACCGACCTGGCCTGCCGCGTGCTGCGCGAGGGCGGCGATCCGATCGAGCGCCTGTACGCCGTCGGCGAGGCGGCCGGGTTCGGCGGCGGCGGCGTGCACGGCAAGCGCTCGCTGGAGGGCACGTTCCTCGGCGGCTGCGTCTTTACGGGTCGTCTGGCCGCAGCGGCAATCGCCGGCACAGAGCTACCGTTGCGCATCCCTCCCAGCGTGGCGTGAGCCGCTACGACTACGTCGCGGTCGGTCACGTCACCTGCGACGTGCTCGTCGCCGCCGATGGCACGGAGACCCGGCGGCCGGGCGGCACCGCGTTCTACAGCGCGCTGCAAGCGGCCCGTCTCGGCCTGAGCGCCGCGATCGTCACGCAGGGGGTCCCGTCGCAAATCGAGGAGCTGCTCGGCCCCTATCGCCACGATCTCGACCTGCGCGTGATCCCGGCGCCCGAGACCACCACCCTGGCCACGCGCTCGGCTCCTGGCCGGCACGGCACCAGCACAGCTCGCAGCCAGCGGGTGCTCGCCTGGGCCGGAGCGATCGTCGAGCCGCTCGTCGTCAAGGCGTCAATCCTGCACCTGGCGCCCGTCGCCCGCGAGACGCCTGCGCGCGTACAGGGAGACGCGGACTTCGTGGGGATCACCCCGCAGGGCCTGGTGCGCGACTGGCCCGACGGCGACATCCGCTGTGTCGAGCTGGACAGCGCGCTGCTCCCCAAACACTTCGACGCCGCTGTCATCTCCGAGCACGAGCTCATGAGCTGCGATCCCCTGTTCGCGGCAGCGCAAGCGCGCGGCGCCTGCGTAGCGGTCACCGCAGGCTCACGTCCCGCGACGGTGCACGTGCCGGACGGGTCCGGCGCTCACGTCGTCCACAGCGCATCGCCGCCCACCGTGGCGGTGCGCGACGATCTCGGCGCCGGCGACGTGTTCGCAGCGGCATTCTTCGTCGCGCTAGCCGAGGGCCAAGATCCGGTCGCCGCCGCGTCCTTCGCCAACGCCGGGGCTGCCGTGCGCATAGCCGGCAGCGGCCCCGGGGCGATCGGCACGCGCGTACAGATAGAGGCGCTGTTGGCCTGAGCGCCCCAGCGCCGGCTAGGGCCCTTACTCCCTGAACGCCCCCTCGCGCGCGAGCACCTCGTCGAGCGACCGGCGCAGCTGCTCGCGCTCCAGCGCGCGTCCGGCCACCCGCGCGGCCAGCAGCAGGCAGCCTCCGACCGGCGCCATCTCCACGACTGCCACCCCCACCTGCGGAGCGGCTTCTCGCAGCAGCGCGGTGAGCGGGTCCACGAACACGGTGCCGGCCTTGAAGGCGCTCCCGATCAGTCCGACCGGGAAGTCGCCGTCCAGGCCCGTCTGCTCGATCACCGCTACCACCTGCGCGCCCAGCTCTTGCGCCGCCCGCTCGTACAGCGCACACGCCACCGCATCGCCCGCATGCGCGGCACGCGCCGTCTCGATCGCGAACGCAGCGATCTCACCCTTGCTCAGCGGTTTGGAGTACACGAGCGGCGCCAGCGCCTCGACGCTGCGCACGGCGAAGAACTCGACGGCGGCGTCGCTGAGCGCGGTCCGCGGCCCCGAGCCATCGCGGTCGGCCAGCGCGGCGCGCAGCGAGTGCGTGGCCAGCCAGTAGCCGCTGCCCTGGTCGCCGAGAATGTGCCCCCAGCCCCCGGCGCGCCAGCTGCGCCCCTCCGGCCCGACGCCAAAGACGTTGCTGCCGGTCCCCGAGATCGCCCCCACGCCGGGCAGTCCGCCGGTAGCCGCCGCCCAGGCGCCGACGACGTCGTTGACGACCACCCACTCCTCCGACCGCGCGGCGCGGACGTGCGCGGCAACCGCCCCGGTATCGGTCCCCGCGATCGCCAGCACCGCCCCGTCCAGCCGCTCGGGCGCAATGCCGGCGCGGTCGAGCGCCTCGTCGGTGGCGCGCAGCAGCGACTCGGTCGCCGCGCGGGCGCCGACGGCGTCGGCGTTGCTGGAGGCGCCGTGCCCGAGATGCAGCGTTTGCTCCTGCAGGTCGAGCACGGCGGCGAGCGTCTTGGTGGCGCCGCCGTCGACCCCCATCACGTAGCGCCCCGCTCCGTCCGCGCCCGGTCGCGGGGAGAGCAGCACAGCGGGCAGTCTCACCAGCGGCTCGCGTATCACGGCCGTGATCCTCGCAGCTAGCGGCGGCGGGCGGCGGCTACGATCGCGGAATGGCAGTCGAGCCTGTGTTCGTGCATGCGCCCATCGGCAAGGGCATGTACGAGTCCTTCTACCTGCGCGCCGTCGCTCCCGACGAGCCGGTGGGCGTGTGGATCCGCTACACGGTCCACAAGCGCCCAGGCCAGCCCGCCCAGGGATCGTTGTGGTGCACGGTCTTCGACGCCGAGCGCGGCGCGCCGTTCATGCACAAGCACACCACGCGGGAGCTGTTGGCGCCGGCCGGCGGCTGGATCGAGATCGGCGGCGACAGCGGCCGCTTCGGACCCGGCTTCGCCGAGGGCAGCTGCGGCCCGGCGAGCTGGTCGCTGCGCATCTCCGACGCCGAGCCGGAACTACGCCATCTGAAGCAGGCGTGGCTGTACCGCGCGCCGTTGCCGCGCACGAAGCTGACTAGCCCCGCGCCGGCCGCGAGCTTCGACGGGACGTTCGAGCTGCCTGATCGCACGATCGAGCTGCGCGGCTGGCGCGGCATGGTCGGGCACAATTGGGGGGCCGAGCACGCCGAGCGCTGGATCTGGCTGCACGGCATCGACTTCGCCGAGGACCACGCGGCGTGGCTGGACGTGGCACTCGGGCGCGTGCTCGTCGCGGGCCGGCTGACACCGTGGATGGCAAGCGGCGCGATCTCGCTCGACGACCGCCGCCTGCGCCTCGGCGGTCTGGGCGCGCGCGGGTTGCGTGTCGCCGAGAGCACGGGGCGCTGCTCGCTGACGCTCCCGGGCGAGGGCGGCCTCGTGCTCGAAGCCCACGTCGACAGCCCACCCGGCGCCGCGGCCGGCTGGCGCTATGCCGATCCTGACGGGGGTGAGCACGACGTCGTCAACTGCTCGGTCGCCTCGCTCTCGCTCAACGTCCGCCCGCATGGGGGCGCGGCCACCACGCTGCACACCGCGCACGGCGCCGCCTACGAGCTGGGGATGCGCACCCTAAAGGGCACAGGCGAACGCGACCACGGCGTAGCGCTGGCGCCGTTCGGCGACGGCTGACCAGTCCTGGCTGTACAGCCAAATTCGCTCGAGCGCTGATACCTTGGCCGGGCGATGAGCCGCTCGCCAGACATCGACCCACTCGCCGAGTTCGTCCGGTCGGCGCCCGCGCCGCAACGCGTCGGGATGCGCGCACTGATCGCCCTCGGCCGCCGCCCGCGCGGACGCGCCCTGCTCGCGCGCTCGGGAGCGGCCAACCAGCTTGCGCAGATGCTCGTCTCGCTGGCACGCTATGACGACCCGGCGCTCACGCGCTCGCTGGGCTGGGACGCCGAGGCGGTGGTCGCGCGCGGACGCGCCCTGCGCCGGGCCGAGGGGCGGCCGTGAGCCCCTCGCCGACCAGCGTCGCCGAGGCGACCGGCCGCGCCACGCCGATCCACGCCGACGCCTGCGTGATCGGCGCCGGAGCCGGCGGTGCGGTGCTCGCCGCCGAGCTGGCGGAGGGTGGGATGGACGTCGTCGTGCTCGAGCAGGGGCACCGCCACGATCCCGACGGCTTCACGGCACGGCCGCCACAGATGCTCGCGCGCCTTTACCGCGACGGCGGGCAGACGCTCACGCTCGGCAACCCGCCGATCATGCTCCCGCTCGGCAGCGGGCTGGGCGGCACGACGCTCGTGAACTCCGGCACCTGCTTTCGCACACCCCCAGCGGTGCTGGAGCGCTGGGGGCGCGAGTTCGGGCTGGAGGTAGACGAGCGCTCGCTGCAGCCCTGTTTCGAGCGCGTCGAGCGGGCGCTGTCGGTCGCCGAGGTCACGCCCGAGCTGGCCGGGGCCAACGCCGCCGTCGCCAGGCGCGGCGCCGAGCGGCTGGGCTGGTCGCACGGCTACCTGCGCCGCAACGCGCGCGGCTGCGTCGGTTCGGGAGTTTGCGCGTTCGGGTGCCCGACATCGGCCAAGCAGCACACCGGCATCACCTACGTCCCGCGCGCAGAGCGGGCGGGAGCGCGGATCGTCACGGGCGCAAGCGTCGAGCGAGTGCTGGTCGAGGGCAACCGTGCGCGCGGGGTGAGCGCCAGGATGAGCGGCGGCGCCGGCGTCGAGGTGCGGGCGCCGGTCGTGATCGTCGCCGCCGGCACGATCCACACGCCGCTGCTGCTCGCCCACAGCGGACTCGGGGGCGGATCGGGGCAGCTCGGGCGCAACCTCTCGCTGCATCCTGCCACCGCCGCGTTCGCGCGCATGGAGGAGATCGTCGACATGGCCAAGGGCGTGCCACAGAGCTTCTACGTGGACGAGTTCGCCTCGGACGGCATCGTCTTCGAGGGCGTCGCCGGGCCGCCCGCCTACGCCGCCATGTCGCTGCCGCTGACCGGGGCGCGCCACGCCGAGGCGATGGCCGACTACCGGTACTTGGCGCAGTTCGGGCTGATGGTCTCGGACAGCTCGCGCGGCAGCGTCCACTCGATCGCGGGGCGAACGGTGATCCGCTACGACTTGGACGACGCCGACCTGCGCCGCTTCCGCATTGGCCTTGCGCGCATGCGCGAGCTGTTCGAGGTCGCCGGAGCGCGCGAGGTGTATCTGCCGCTGCCGCCCGGCGTCGAGCCCGAGCGCGCGCGAGCGCGCGATCTGAAGCTGATGGCCTTCCACCCGCTCGGCACCGCCCGCGCCGATGCGCGCCCCGCCCATGGCGTGATCGACGGCGACCTGCAGCTGCACGGCGTGCAGGGTGTGTACGTCGCCGACGGCTCAGCCGTGCCCAGCTCGCTCGGCGTCAACCCGCAGATGACGATAATGGCGCTCGCCACTCGGCTCGCCTTCACCCTTCGCAAAGAGGAGATCCCGTGTCCTTCCTGATCGATCCGCCCCTGCTCTACAGCGGTGGGCGCACCTATGCGCGCCTCACGCGCAATGCCGAGCCCAGCGCCAGGCGCGACGCAGCCGTCGGCGCCGCCTACATGGCCTTGTTCTGGGGGGTGAGCGTCGGGCTCTACCTCGAGCAGGGGTGGACGCGGCCCGTGTGGCAGATGTGCCGCGCGTCCTGTGGGCGCGACTGGATGCTCAACTCCGGAGTGTTCAAATTCGACTGGCGCCGCGCCGGCCCGCGCACGCACAAGCTCTCGGCGGCGATCTTCGCCACCTATCCCCTGTGGCTATGGCTGGGGGTGCGGCGCGGGCGGCGCCAGGCGCGGCGCGTCTGACCCGTCCGCGCGCTCTCGAGCGCGGGGCACAGCGCGGGCGCTCAGCCTCCGAATAGCTGCTGTCCCACCAGGAAGACGTTCAGCAGCGTGATCAGCGCGGCGATCGTCGCCGCTGCGAGGGTGGTCGACAAGCGGTTGACATGCACGCCCATCACCTCGCGACTGCCGGTGAGCGCCACCAGCGGCACCAGCGCGAACGGGATGCCGAACGCGAGCACCACCTGGCTGAGCACGAGCGCGTCGGTCGGGTTCATGCCCGCCGCCAGTACCGCGATGGCCGGCAGCATCGTCACCGCGCGTCGCAGGAGCAACGGAATCCGCACCCTGATGAAGCCGGCCATGACGACCTGGCCGGCGTAGGTGCCGACGCTCGAGGACGACGCGCCGGAGGCCAGCAGCGCAACGGCGAACGCCAGCGCCGCGCCGCCGCCGACCAGGCGGCCGATCTGGGCGTGGGCTGCCCCGATCGAGTTCAGGCCGGCAAGCGCCGGCGTGTGAAACAGCTTCGCAAAGACGGCGAGCATCGCGAGGTTGATGACACCGGCCAGCCCGAGGGCGATCACGACGTCGAGCTTCTCGAAGCGCAGCACCCGCCGGCGCTCGCGGTCGTCGCGACACGGCATCCGCCCGTTGGTGAGGGCGGAGTGCAGGTAGATGACGTGCGGCATCACGGTCGCGCCGATGATCCCGACGGCGAGGTAGAGATAGGTGGCGCCGTGCAGGCCGGGGAGCAGGCCGTGCAGGGAGGCGCTGGCGGACGGGCCGACGTCCAGCGCCTCGTATAGGAAGCCGAGGAAGATGATCCCCAGCAGCGCGCTGATCGCAAGCTCGAAGCGGCGGTAGCCGCGGGTCTGCAGCTCTAGGATCGCAAAGGCGATCGCGCCCGCCATCAGCCCCGCGGGGAGCAGCGGCACGCCGAACAGCAGGTTCAGGCCCAGCGCCGCGCCCAGCAGCTCGGCCACATCGGTGGACATCGCCATGATCTCCGCTTGCAGCCACAGCGCCCACCTGACCGGGCGCGGGTAGCGCTCGCTACACAGCTCGGGCAGGTTGCGGTCGGTGACGATGCCGAGCTTGGCCGACAGGTACTGGATCAGCATCGCCATCAGGTTGGCGGCGAGCACGACCCACAGCAGCAGGTAGCCGTAGCTGGCACCGCCCTGCAGGTTGGTGGCGAAGTTTCCCGGGTCGACATATGCCACAGCCGCGACGAACGCCGGGCCAAGCATCGCCAGCGTCGCGCGCAACCGCCCGCGCGCCAGCAGCTGCTCGAGCGCGCTGGGAACTACCACGGCGTCGGGCAGCGCGACGGTCCCACCATCGAGTGCGACGGCGGGCCGCAGTGGCCGGGCCGCGAGCGCTTGCTCGGTCACGCGAGTGCCTCCCGCGATCTCGCCGGGCGCGTCGGCGCGGCCTCCACGTCGACGCGCATCGCGCTCGGCAGCTCGCCGCCCAGCGTGTGCTCGCGGCCGCCGACGCTGACGAGCAGCGGGCCGCCGAAGGGCTGGCGCTCGATCACCGCGATCTGACCGCCGGGCATGATCCCGCGGCCGGCTAGGTAGCGCAGCATCTCCGGGTCGGCGTCGGAAACACGCACGAACGTTCCCCGCTCGCCGGGCTGCAGGCTCTCGAGGCTGCGCGTCGGGTGCTCCTCCAAGCGCAGGTCGGCGGTTGGGATCGGGTCGCCGTGCGGGTCGATCGTCGGGTTCCCCAGCTTGGCGGCGATCAGCTGCTCCAGCTCCTCGGAGAGCACGTGCTCGAGCACCTCCGCCTCCGCGTGCACCTGATCCCACGGCATCTGCAGCGCCTCGGCGAGGTAGAGCTCGAGCAGGCGGTGGTGGCGAATCACCTCCAGCGCGAGCCGCCGTCCCTCGGGCGTCAGGCGCACTCCGCGGTAGGGGACGTGGCTGATCAGACCCAGCTCGCCGAGCTTGCGCAGCATGCCCGAGACAGAGCCGGTCGTCAGTTCCAGGCGCTCCGCCAGCGCGTTGGTCGAGACCGGCTGCTCGGTGCGGATCTGGAGCGTGTAGATGGCCTTGCAGTAGTCCTCGATCGCGGCCGAGCGCGCGCTTTCCTTGGTGGCCATGGATCAAAGATAAGGCATGCCAAGACTTTCTTCAAGTCCTGCCACCTAATTTGCTCTAAGCCTTCGATTGGGAGGGGGACGCGCGCGGGGCGCGCGTGTCGTCTCGTGCCTGCGTCGTTACGGACGCTCCCCCCGCAAGTGACTGGCTACGCAGCCAAATCCGGGTAAGATCGACGCAGTCCCTCGCCATCCCCCTCCCCGCATCCGACTGGAGAGCAGATGACCGCCACCGACACCAACCTCGAGGACCAGCTCATGCTCGAGCGCGACATCTGGGCCGACGGGCCTCCGCACGCGCTGTTCAAGGAGCTACGCCACGGATGCCCGGTGCACTGGACGCGCGAGATCACCGAATTCCCCGAGGAGGGCGGCTTCTGGTCGGTGACAAGGGCCGAGGACGTACACACGGTCAGCCGCGACTGGCAGACCTACTCCTCTGAACTCGGCGGCGTGACGGTGATCTCCGCGGTCTTCCCGGTCGAGCTGGCGCGGGCGATGTTCATCGGCATGGATCCCCCCAAGCACGACCGCGTCAAGGCGTTGTTCCAGGCCGGCTTCACGCCCAAGCGGATCGCGGCGCACGAGAACGCAATCCGGGAGATCGTACGCACCACGCTCGACGGGCTAGACGGGCGCGAGCGCTGCGATCTCGTCAACGACGTCGCCCAACCGGTCGTCTCGCGGGTGATCGGCAGCTTCATGGGCATCCCGCCCGAGGACGACGCGATCTGGGCGCGGCTGATGAACTCAACGCTCGGAGCCGGCGACCCCGACCTCAACCCCGACGGGGTCGAGGCGGTGATGGAGAAAGAGATCCCCGAGATCTTCGAGCGCTGCGGGCGCATGATCGCCGAGCGGCGCGAGCATCCCACCGACGATCTGACGAGCGTGCTCGTGCATGCCGAAGTCGATGGGCAGAAGCTCGAGGAGCACGAGATCGTGATGGGGTTCTTCCTGCTCGTCGCGGCCGGCAACGACTCGACCAAGGCGACCTACTGCAGCGGCATGCGCGCGCTGATGGAAGACCCCGAGCAGCGCCAGTTGCTGCTCGACGACCCCTCGCTCGTGCCGCAGGCGGTCGAGGAGTCACTGCGAATGTTCCCCGCCTTCGCCCACTTCCGCCGCACCGCCACCAGGGACTGCGAGCTGGCGGGCAAGCAGATCAAAGCCGGTGAGCGCGTGGTGATGTGGTACGTCTCCTCCAACCGCGACGAGTCGCACTACGAGGACCCCGACCGCTTCGACCTGCGCCGCACGACTGAGCACCAGGCCTTTGGCGCCGGCGGGCGGCACTTCTGCCTGGGCACGGCGTTGGCACGGCTGGAGCTGAAGGTTCTGTTCGAGGAGACGCTCGCGCGCTTCCCCGGCGTCCAGCTCGACGGCCCGGCGCTGACGGTCGAGTCGGCGTTCATCAACCAGCTGAAGACGCTGCCGGTGCGCTTGAACGCGTAGCGCCGGTGGTGAGCATCGACGAGATCGTGCTCGCCGACGAGCCGGATCGCTGGGCGGCGCTCGGATTCGCGCTTGACGGCGATGCGGTCACGATCGGCACGGTGCGGCTGACGCTCGCCGGACACGAAGCGGGGCGCGGGATCGTCGGGTGGTCGCTGCGAGGGGCAAGTGGCGCCGAGCTCGACGGCCTGCCCACGAAGCTCTCCACCGGTCCGCGACGCCACCAGGGCGGGGCCGAGCATCCCAACGGAGTCAGCGCTATCGATCACGTCGTCGCCTTCTCGCCACAGCTCGACCGCAGCGTCCAAGCGCTGCGCGCCGCCGGCCTGGACCTGCGCCGCATCCGGGAGGAGCCAACCTCGGCAGGCGCTCCAAGGCAAGCCTTCTTCCGGCTCGGCGAGACGATCCTAGAGGTCGTGCAGATTCCGGCGCACGAGATCGAACGCGCCGGCGGCAAGAACGCGCCCGCACGCTTTTGGGGGCTCGCCCTGCTGAGCGGCGACATCGAGCGCACGGTGGGCGCGCTGGGCGAGCACGTGAGCGAGCTGCGCCCGGCGGTGCAGCCCGGACGCCAGATCGCGACGCTGAGGCGCTCCGCCGGGCTAGCGGTACCGGTCGCGCTGATGAGCGCGCCGCCGGCCTGACCTGCCTGCCGGGCGCTTCCGCGTCCCGATGGCGCTCGCTGCCCAACCCCCGCCGCGCCGGATTTTGCCGCTGGGTCATAGGCGACAATCCAGCGATGGCGTCAGCTGAGGATCGCGAGGCCGGCTTCCGCTTTGGGCTTGTCTTTCTGCTCACGCTCACGCTGCTGGTGTTCGTGATCGTGGCCCCCGCGACCGACTGGTCGCGCGCGATCGGGCTGACGCTGCAGTGGCTCGCCCTGCTTGCCGTGATCGCCACCTCACGGGCGCGCTCGAGCGTGCGCCTGCCGGTCGCCGTCGCGATCGCCGCGCTGACGACCTTCACAGTCGTCGGCGAGGCCGCCGGCGGCCTCGCCGACACTGCGCTGTTCGCGATCAGCGGCGTCCTGTCGGCGGCCGTCCCGCTGGCGCTGATCGGCGGGCTGATGCGACTGCTGCGCACGCGCGGCGTGACCCCCCAGGCGGTGGCGGGCGCACTGACGCTGTACCTGCTGATCGGCCTCGTGTTCGCCTGGACGATCGGCTTCGTCGCAAAAGTCGGGAGCGGACACTTCTTCGCCCAGCAGGCGACGGTATCCACGAGCCAGATCGTCTACTACAGCTTCACTGTCATGTCGACCACCGGCTTCGGCGACTTCACCGCCGCCACGCACGTCGGCCGCGCGCTGGCGGTCGTGGAGATGCTGCTCGGGCAGCTGTATCTGGTGACCGTGATCGGCGTGCTGGTGGGGAACTTCGCCGGGCGTGCGCGGCGCTCGCCGGAACCAGCCGGGCAAGCTGGACGCGACGATTGAGAATCCGTCGATAGGATACACAGTCAATGAATGACACCGAGCAGCTGTCGTCGGAGGTAGTCGCCGCGCTAGACGCCGCCTATAGGCCATTTCCGGCATTTTCCGATTGGCCAGCCAATCCCCCGAGACCCGACGTGTGGACTGCGGCGCTTAGATCACTTGAAGTTGCCAGAGCCAGTTCCTCTGACAACGACCTCAACCGTGCGTCGCGCACAGCGATACGTGCAGCTGCATTCGACACCGGGGCCATCGAGCATCTCTACGAGACCGACCGGGGCCTGACGATCACTGTAGCTACCCAAACTGCCGCATGGGAAGCAATCGTCAATGACAGAGCGCCAAACGCCCTTGCCCTTTTTCAGGCTCAGCTTCGCGCGTACGAGCTCGTCCTCGATGCGGCGACCCAGTCGCTTCCGGTCACGGAGGCATGGGTTCGGCGCCTCCACGACGAGGTGACTGAGCCACAAGAGACTTACACGGTTGACACCCCGGTCGGGCCGCAGGAGCAGCCCCTTCCACACGGCGAGTACAAGAAATACCCAAACCACGTGAAGCTGCCCGATGGCACGACGCACTCGTATGTACCTGTCCTCGACACAAGTGCCGAAATGGAGCGGCTGGTCACCGAGCTGGCATCCGAACCGTTCCTTGCGGCCGATCCAATTCTCCAAGCATCGTACGCACATTATGCCCTTGTCGTCATCCATCCCTTCGCCGACGGCAACGGTCGAGTAGCTCGGGCGCTGTCCTCTGTCTATCTGTATCGTGCAGCTACGATTCCTTTGCTGATCTTTGCCGATCAGAAGAACGCATATCTTGAGAGCCTCGAAGCAGCCGATAACGGTAAGCCTGAAGTATTTGTTCACTTCGTCGCGGCGGCAGCGAGAAGCACACTTGCACTCGTTACTGAGACTCTGAGCACTGAGCTGTCCCCCGATCTCGACGACAGCGCAAGAGCGCTTCGTCAGATGATCACATACCGCGAGAACCTGTCAATCGACCAGCTGAATGAAATTGCCGTCGGCCTACTCGAAACGTTGGAGCGACTCTCGGCCGAACGTATAGCGAGTCTCGACCTCCCAGCGGGTGTGCATGTAAATGCCCAGCGCCTCACCGAACCGGGACTCCGCCTAACGAGCGCCTCGGCGCCGCCAGCCGAAGTGAATATCGAGTCTGGCTGTTATGTCGATATCGAAGGCAATGACCCGGAGCGCACCTTTCGGATACGCGATCGCGACAATCGGCAACTGCCTATCGACCTCGCACTACGCGATGCCTTCCCCAACCTGAGCGTTGCCGCCGAGCTGCGTCTGCGGGGTTTTGTCGAACGATGGCTGGCATTGGACGTCTCCAAGCTACAGGAAGCCGTCGCAAGTAAGCTGCAGCTTTGAGTTCGCGGCTCAGTTTCGAGCTTCCTGAACGCTCGCCGCCAGCGCCTCCACAGCCGGAGCTACCGCAGCATCAGGCAGGTTCGCGTAGCCCGCCACGAGAGCCGGCGAGGAGCCTCCGGCGCCCTCGATCGCGATGCCACGAGACCGCGCAGCGGCGAGCGTAGCCGTCTCGCTGACGCCATCGGGCAGCCTCACGAAGACATAAAGACCGGCTGCGGCGCCCGACACGCTTGCCTCGGGCAGCTTGCAGGCAAGCTCGTCCAGCAGCACCTCGCGGCGACGGGCGTAGCGACGCCGCTGACGGCGCAGGTGCCGGTCCAGCTCACCACGCTCGATCAGGTCCGAGAGCGCCAGCTGGTTCAGCGGCGAGGGCATGCCGCCGCGTCGGCCCTGTCGGACAGCGACCTGCTCGGCGAGTGACCGCGGGAGTACGAGCCAACCGAGACGGATTGCCGGCGCGAGGGTCTTGCTGGTCGATCCGGCGTAGACCACGTGTTCCGGGGCGAGTCCCTGCAACGAGCCGATCGGCTGGCGGTCGTACCGGTACTCGGCGTCGTAGTCGTCCTCGACGATCAGCGCGCCGCGGGTGCGTGCCCACTCCACGAGCGCTACTCGCCGCGCGGCGGAGAGGACCGCTCCGGTCGGGTATTGGTGAGCCGGAGCGAGCGCAACAGCGTCCGCCTGCTGGCGCCAAAGGCGCTCCACGATCAAACCGTGCTCATCGACCGGAATGGGAACGGTGCGAAGGCCTTCGTCGGCAGCGGTTTCGCTGATGCCTCGCCAGCCGGGCCGCTCGATCGCCACGTCGCTCGCCCCGCCGGCCGCCAGAGCGCTCCACACAAGCTCGACCCCCTGGCGCGTGCCGCCGGTGATCACGACCTGCTTGGGAGTACAGCGCACACCCCGGACCCGACCAAGATATGCGGCCAGAGAAGCGCGCAGCTCCAGCGTGCCCGCCGGGTCTGGGTAGCCGAGTCGCTCGTCGGGGACGTTCCGCAGGACCCGCGTCAGCGCGGACAGCCACGCGACCCTGGGAAAGCCGTCGAGGGCCGGACGATGCGGGTTGAGGTCGTGGCGGACAACGTCGGCAGGCGTAACGCTCGTCGTGCTCGGCGCGGCCGACATCGCGGCGCTCGCGACGCTCGTGCCGCCCCCGCGACGGGCTTGCAGGTAGCCCTCTGCGGCGAGTTGTGAGTAAGCGTCCACCACGACCCCGCGCGAGACGCCGAGCTGAGCACAGAGCGCACGCGTGGAGGGCAGCCGAGCTCCAGGCGCGAGCCGCCCGCTGCGAACGGCCTCGCGCAGCGCGCGCTCCAAGCGTCCGCGCATCGAGCCACCGGACACATTGGACAGGTCGAGATGCAGGTCCATTGGTCCCAGATTCTTACCAGCACATGGACCTTTCGTGGAGCCAAAGAGGTCATAGGGTGCCACCATGTCGCAATCCCAGAGGACTGCAACCCCAACCAAGGCCCCATCCGCTCGCACGCGACTGCGTCGGATGCCCGCGCGCGAGGACTACGAGCGCGAGACGATCGCGGCGATCCTCGACGAGGCGCTCGTGGCGCACCTCGGCTTCGCCGTAGACGGGCAGCCGTACGTGATCCCGACGCTACATGCGCGCGTGGGCGAGCGCGTGTACTTCCACGGCTCGAGCGCCAGTCGCACGCTGCGCGCCCTCGCGGGCGGAACCGACGTGTGCCTGACTGTGACGCTGCTCGACGGCGTCGTGCTCGCGCGCTCTGCCGTGCATCAGTCGGTCAACTATCGCTCGGTAGTCGTATTCGGACAGGCCGAGGCGATCGAGGACGCCGAGCGCAAGCGGGCGGCGATCGAGGCCTTCAGCGAGCGGTTGATCCCGGGGCGCTGGGCCGAGGTGCGGCCGCCAACCGAGAAAGAGCTGCGGGCGATCAAGGTGCTCTCGCTGCCGCTGGACGAGGCGTCGGCCAAGCTGCGCACAGGCGGGCCCAAGGACGACGAGGAGGACTACTCGCGCGAGGGCTGGGCCGGCGTGATCCCGATCTCGACGGTCGCCGGCGCGCCGCTGCCCGACGAGCGGCTGGCGCCCGGCACCGAGCCCTCACCCACGATCCTTGGCTGGCGGCCTGACGGCGGACGCCATCGCCGTCAGGCGAAGTAGTACAGCATCAGCTCGCCCGCGCCGAGACCGACGACGTGAACAGCCGTTCCGTGTGCGCGCACCCACGCGTCGCGGGCGCTCGTCGCAGCCAGCGCGGCGGATGCGCTCGCGCCGCCTCGCGCGCCCAGCGGCGCGCCGAATGGAGCGCCGGCGCTCGTACCGCCGCTTGCGGCGCCAGCCGACGCTGGCGGACCGCCAGCCGCCGCGCCGGCCGACGCAAACGAGCCGCCCCTGGCCCGCAAGGAGAGCAGCACGTAGTGCAGCTGGCCGGAGTCGATCAGCGAGCGCAGCTTCGAGAGCGAAGGGGCGGGGTCGGCGCCCATAAAGCCGCCCATGTCGATCGCTTCGCGCCCGCTCTGCAGCGCGATCGCGCCCGCCGTGTTCGAACCCTGGGCGGCGACGATGTACTTCGCGCTGCCCTGGTGAGACTTCAGGTAGCGCAGGAGCGCCCCGCTCACCTGCGCGCTGCCGACGCCCGCCAGCGGCGCTCCCCGTGAGCCGGGGCCGACAGGGACGATGGGACCTGCACCGAATGCCCCGATGAGCGGCTGGGCACGGGGGGGCGGCACGCCGGGAAGCCCAGCCGCGCTCCTCAGGGCGGCAAGCGCGAAGACCCCGCGCCTTCCGTGCGCCGGCCCGCTTAGGCGTTCGACGGCGATGGGCCCAGCCAGCGGGTTGCCCCCGAAGAGCGTCCGGCCGGTCGTCGCGATCGAGTAAGCGGCTGGGCCGGCGAGAACAGCAATCAGTCCCGCGAGCGCCACGGCCGGAGCGGCGCGGCCGAACAGCAGAGCGCCGGCGGCGAACACGGCCAACACCAGAGTCAGCGGGCCGACGAACGGAGCGTAGTCACTAGTGCGGCCGAGCAGATCCCACGCAAGCGCGGCGGTGCCGATCATCGCCGCACCGAGCGCCAGAGCCCACGCCGCCGAGCCGCGCGCACGGTCCCACATCAACACCAGCCCGCCGGCGGCGAGCGCGGCGACGGCCGGGGCAAGAGCCGTCGTGTAGTACGGGTGGAAGACGCCCGCGGCAAGGCTGAACACCAGCCAGGAGATGAGCGCCCAGCCGCCCCACAGCACGTAGGCGGCGCGGCGCAGGTCGGTGCGCGGCGAGCGGTGCGCGGCCCACAGTCCGAGCGCCAGGCCGAGCGCCGCCAGCGGCAGCAGCCATGCGATCTGGCCGCCGACGATCGGGTTGAACAGTCGCGGCAGCCCGGCCGAGCCGCCGAAGCCGCTGGCGCCGGCGGGACCGCCACCACCCGCGCCGCCGCCGAAGCCAACCCCTTCGCCGGAGACGCGGCCGAAGCCGTTGGCGCCGAAGATCAGCGAGAACCACGAGTTGTCGGTCGTGTCCCCCACCCACGGCCGCGAGCCGGCCGTGACGAGCATCATCGCCCCGTACCAGGCAAAGCTGACCGCGAGCATCGCCGCGCCGCCGCCGGCCAGCTGCGCAAGGCGCCGGCGCACGCCGCCCTGGCCGGCGAGCAGCAGCGCGGCCGCCAGTGCCGGGACGATCAGGTAGGCCTGCAGCATCTTCACGTTGAAGGCAAGCCCCATGAACACCCCGCACAGCAGCACATGCGCGGTGCGCCCGGACTGCAGAGCGCGCACGAGCGCCCAGGCGGCAGCGACCTCCAGCAACACGAGCAGCGCGTCGGGGTTGTCGAAGCGGCTCATCGCGACGAAGATCGGAGTCATGGCGAGCATCGTGGCGGCCAGCAGGCCCGCACGGCGGCCGAGCGTGCGCCTGACCGTGTCGTAGAGCAGCAGCACTGAGCCGACTCCGCACAACGCCTCGGGCAGCAGCAGGCTGAAGCTGGAGAAACCGAGCAGGCGCCCGAACAGGCCGAGCATCATGTTCGGCAGCGGGCCCTTGTCGAGGCTGACCGACAGGCTGGCGTCGGTGGCGTTGGTAAGCCACGCGCTCCAGCTGCGCGAGGCGGCCTGGGCGGCCTCGGCGTAATACGTGTTGGCAAAGCCGCTGCGGGTCAGCCCCCAGATGCTCAGCAGCCCGGAGGCAAGCGCAATCAGCGAGATGGGCAGCAGGCGGAGTAGGCGGTCTCTGTTCATAGCCGCCAGCATCCAAGTACCGAACAAGCCGAAGCTGTGAGCCGTGTAAGGCGAATGTAGGAGTCGCTCGCGCGCGCCCAGCTTGCGCGTCAGAATCGCTGCCGTGAGGATTCTTGTCGTAGAGGACGACCGAGCCGTGCGCGAAGCGGTGCGCCGCGCGTTGACGCTCGCCGGATACGAGGTGCAGGTCGCCGAGGACGGCGAGAGCGCGATCGAGATGGTCGTGCAGGGCGTGCCCGACGCGGTAGTGCTCGACATCGGCCTGCCCGGCATCGACGGGCTGGAGGTGTGCCGGCGGCTGCGGATGCTCGGCAACCGCGTGGCGATCCTGATGCTGACCGCCCGCGAGGCGGTCGAAGACCGCATCGACGGGCTGGACGCGGGCGCCGACGACTATCTGGTCAAGCCGTTCGACGTCGGCGAGCTGAAGGCGCGCCTACGCGCATTGCTGCGCCGTACCGGCTCGGAGGGAGACCCAGACTCGCTGAGCTTCGAGGAGGTGCGCCTGGACAGCGCCCGCCACGGCGCCGAGGTTGACGGCGCCTTCGCCGAACTGACGCGCACCGAGTACCAGCTGCTCGAGCTGTTCCTGACCAACCCTCGGCGGGTGCTGCCGCACAGCCTGATCTACGACCGCGTCTGGGGCTACGACTTCGGCCCTGCCTCAAACGCCCTGCGCGTTTACGTCGGCTACCTGCGCCGCAAGCTAGAGCAGGCCGGAGCGCGCCCGCTGATCCACACGGTCAGAGGCGTCGGCTACGTCCTGCGCGAGCCGTGACCCTGCGCGCACGGATCGCCGCCGTCGCGGGCCTGGCGGTCGCGGTGGCGGTGCTGGCCGCCGCGGTGGCCGTGTATCTGGCCGTGCGCTCGGACCTGCGCAGCGAAGTCGACCGCTCGCTCGCCCAACGCGCGGCGGCGTTCACCGCGCAGCCGCCGGGCTTCGGCGGCGCCGGCTTGCGCGACGCCTCCCCCGACGGCGACAGCGCACGCGGACAACAGCCCGGTAACGGCACCGGGTCCGGCCCCGGCAACGGGACAACACGCCAGGCACAGGGCACCCCGTTCCCCGGCGCGGGCGGCTTCCCCAGCCAGGTGCAGCCGCTGCCGCTCGGCGGGCCTTCGGGCTACGTGCAGTTCGTCTCGCCCGACGGCACCGTCCACGTCCCTGCCGGCCAGGGCCAGTCGAGCGCGATCGCCGTGACGGCGGCGGACCGGCAGATCGCTCGCGACGGCAGCGGCCGGGAGCTCAGCGACCGCGCCGTCGGTAACACGCAAGTCCGCGTGCTCACTCTCGGCACCGGCGCACGCGGCGCGGTGATGGCGGCCCGCCCGCTTACCGAGCTGCAGCGCGAGCTGAACCGCGTCCTGCTGATCCTGGCGATCGTCGGCGTGACTGGGATTGCGCTGGCGGCAGCGCTTGGCGCGCTGGTGGCGCGTGCGGCGCTGGCGCCGATCGCGCGCTTCACCCGTCGCACCGAGACGATCGCGGACGCACTGGACAGCTCTCAGCGCCTGCCCGAGCACGGGCGCGACGAGCTGGCGCGGCTGGCGGCGAGCTTCAACGCCACGCTCGACGCGCTCGAGCGCTCGGTCGCCGCGCAGCGCAACCTCGTCGCCGACGCAAGCCACGAGCTGCGCACGCCGATCGCCAGCCTGCGCGCCAACATCCAGGTGCTGGCAGACGCCGACCGCCTCCCCGCCCCAGACCAGGAGGCACTGCGCGCCGATATCGTCGGCGAGCTCGACGAGCTCACGCGCCTGGTCGGCGACGTGGTCGAGCTGGCGCGCGGCAGCGAGCGCCGCGACACTACCGACGACGTGTCCCTGGATGAGATCGTCCGGGCCGCCGTACAGCGGGCTGGGCGGCGCTCCGACCTTCCGTTTCTCGTGAACCTCGAGCCGACGGTCGTAAGCGGAGAAGCCGAGCGCATCGACCGCGCCGTCTCGAACATGATCGAGAACGCGTGCAAGTGGAGCCCACCCGGCGAGCCGGTCGAGGTCGGGCTGCAGGATGGGACGCTCACGGTCCGCGACCACGGGCCCGGTTTCGCCCAGGCCGACCTCCCGCACGTGTTCGAGCGCTTCTACCGCGCCGACGCCGCCCGCAAGCAGCCCGGTTCGGGCCTGGGCTTGGCGATCGTACGCCAGGCGGCCGAGGCGCACGGCGGCTCCGCCGCGGCCGAGAACGCACCCGGCGGCGGCGCGCTGGTGCGGGTCAGCTTCGGGAGGCCCCTGACCGGCGGCTAAAGTCAGTGTCTTGCCGCAGATCGCCCCGACAGTCCGCCCGAGCAGATCGACGGATGCGGGGGCCTACCGCTGGATCGCGCTGTCGAACACGACGCTGGCGGTGCTGTTGGCGACGCTCGACGCCTCGATCACGCTGATCGCGATGCCCGCCATCTTCCGCGGCATCAAACTCGACCCACTGGTGCCGGCCAACAGCTTCTACCTGCTGTGGATGATCCTCGGCTACCTGGTCGTCTCGAGCGTCCTGATCGTCTCGCTCGGGCGGCTCGGCGACATGTTCGGGCGCGTGCGCATCTACAACCTCGGCTTCCTGATCTACACGGTCGCCTCGCTGGCGCTGACGGTCGACTGGATGACCGGCCGCGCCGGCGCCGGCTACCTGATCGTCTTTCGGATCGTGCAGGGCGTGGGCGGCGCCTGCCTGCTGGCCAATGCCGCCGCGATCATCACCGACGCCTTCCCGGTCAGCCAGCGCGGGATGGCGCTGGGGATCAACAACATCGTCGGCGTCAGTGGCATGTTCGTCGGCCTGATTCTCGGCGGCCTGCTGGCGCCGATCGACTGGCGCCTGGTGTTCCTGGTCTCCGTGCCGGTGGGCCTGTTCGGAACCGTCTGGGCCTACCTGAAGCTGGAGGAGCGCAGCGTCCCCAAACGCGCACAGGTCGACTGGTGGGGAAACGTGACGTTCGCGCTCGGACTGGTGCTCGTGATGGTGGCCGTCACCTACGGAATCCGCCCGTACGGCGGACACGCCACGGGCTGGGACTCGCCGCAGGTGCTGGCGCTGCTGGCGGCCTCGCTCGTCTCGCTGGCCGCCTTTGCCGCGATCGAGTTGCGCGTGGCCGAGCCGATGTTCCGCCTGACGCTGTTTCGGATCCGGGCGTTCACTTTCGGCACGCTGTCCACATTCCTGGCCGCGATCGCCCGCGGCGGGCTGATGTTCATGCTGATCATCTGGCTGCAGGGGATCTGGCTGCCAGAGCACGGCTACTCGTTCACCGACACGCCGCTGTGGGCGGGGATCTACATGCTGCCGCTGACGATCGGCATGCTCGTCGCCGGCCCCACCTCCGGCTACCTCTCCGACCGCTTCGGGGCGCGCCCGTTCGCGACCGGCGGGATGCTGGCGGCCGCGCTCAGCTTCGTCTTTATGATGCTGCTGCCGACCGACTTTGCCTACTGGGTGTTCGCGCTGGTGCTGCTGCTGATCGGCGTCTCGATGGGGATGTTCGCCTCGCCCAACCGGGCAGCCGTGATGAACAGCCTCCCGGCCGGCGACCGCGGTGCCGGCGGCGGCATGAACCAGACCTTCCAGAACTCGGCGCAGGTGCTCTCGGTCGGGATCTTCTTCACGCTGCTGATCGCCGGCCTGGCTGCGAGCCTGCCGACCGCCGCGCAGGCGGGCCTGCAGGCGCACGGGCTGCCAGCCGGTGTCGCCGCGCGCGTCGCGCACGCGCCGCCGATCTCGGTCCTGTTCGCCGCCTTCCTGGGCTACAACCCGATCCAGAGCCTCGCCGGAGCACACGCGCTGAGCACGGTCGGAGCGCACGCCCGCGCCGTGCTCACCGGGCCCGCCTTCTTCCCGCATCTGATCTCGGGGCCGTTTCGCGAAGGTCTGCACACCGCCTTCGTGTTCGCGATCGCCGCCTGCCTGATCGCCGCCGTGGCGTCGCTGCTGCGCGGCGGGCGCTACGAGCACGTCGAGCAGGCCGTCGAGGATCGCCCGCGACGGGCCGACTCGACCCCAGCCACCGCGACCACCACCTCCGCCGCCGCGGGCGGGGTGGGTGCGATGGGCGGGAACCAATTCCAACAACTGGAGGAGCAGCATGCACGTTGAGTGGTTCGGACAGTCCGCCTTCGCCTTGACCGGGCAGCAGACAAAGGTGTTCACCGACCCATTCGCAGACCTCTCGCCGCTGGCGGGGCGCGGCATGAGGTTCGAGTACCCGCCGATCCGCGCCGAGGGCGTCGATCTGCTGCTCGTCACCCACGAGCACCTCGACCACAACGGCGTCGAGGCGATCTCCGGCGACCCGGCGACCCTGCGCTCGACGGCTGGACGATTGGACTCCCCCGTCGGCGAGGTTGTGGCGATCGCCTCCGAGCACGACGAGCGAGCCGGAACCGAGCGCGGGCCGAACACGATCTTCGTCTTCGAGCTCGACAGCGTTCGCGTCGCGCACTTCGGCGACTTCGGCCAGCGCGAGCTGCGCGACGAGCAGGCGCAGGCGATCGGCCAGCTGGACCTGCTGATCCTGCCGGTGGGAGGCGGCCCCACGATCGGCGCCGCGCAGGCCGCCGCGATCGCGCAGCGCCTGGCGCCCAGATGGGTTGTGCCGATGCACTACCGCACGCCGCGCATCGACTTCCTGCAGGACGCCGAGGAGTTCCTGGGGTTGATGGCGGATGTCAGACGCCTGCAATCGTCAAGTTTCGATACGGCCGATCTGAGCGGCGGCGATGGGAGGATCGTCGTCCTACCCGCCGCGCCGTAGCGGCCGATCCTGTCCCATCCCCGCCCGACGCGTGCACGCGCGCGTGCCGACCGTGGCGCCCGGCCGTGCCGTAGGGACGTCGAGGCGATGGCTGTAACGGTCATGCGAAGCGCTGCCAGTCACCGGCAGGCTGAGCCCGGCCGTCTTCTCAGCCTTCGCCGCAGACCTCACCGACCGGCAGATCGACGCCGAGGCGCTGCACCAGCTCGTCGCGGTCGGTGCCGTGCGCTCGCAGTACGCGGTCGAAGTCCGCGCCGTAGACGCACACCACCGCCAGCAGCAGTTCGGTCGTCGCCACGCCCGAACGGCCGCGGCGGCCGGCGATCCCGACGGCCTCGTCGATCACGCGCTCGACCGGGTCGGGGCGTTGGCCGACAGACGGTGTCTCAGATCCCCGATCGGCGCTGTCTGGCGGATATTCGAGGTCGGCGTCGTGAGCGTGCTCGTCGAGCCGCCCCTCGCTGACGCCGAGCGCCTGCAGCACGGCGCCGGCCTCGCCGTGCAGGCGCAGGATCCGCAGCCAGCGCTCGGCCTCCGCCTCGGGTGTGCGCGCGAACGGCATCGCGGTGGAGGCGATGCCGAGCACAATCGCCGCGTCGGAGGCCACTGTCGGTGAGTCGATCATCGTGCTCCTCCTACTGTCGCCAGGCGCCTCGTGTCGGAGGCGTGGATGTCGGGCTCCTCGTCGCGGCGGATGCGCGCGCTGGGCGCTCCGACGCCGGGACCGGCCGGGCGCGCCTCGATCAGCACGCTGCCGACGCGCTCGGCCTGCGCGCAGGCCTTGCCCGCCAGCGCGGCGCTTGCGCTCAAGTCAAGGCCACAGGCCAGCAGGAAGCGCTCGGCGCGCTCGCGGGCGGTCTCATCGCCCCACAGCTCCAGCTCCTGCACGAGCGTGGCTGGCTGGGCCGGACCGCCCTGCAGCGAGAGCAGGCACGCCGCCATGTCGTCGGGGCGCGCGTCGGTCTGCTCGGCCACGCGATCGAGCAGCGCCGGGGCGCTTGCCGCCGGGCCGAGCGAGGCGAGCGCGGCCGCAAGCCGCTGGCTACCGTACAAGTCCTGACCAACGCGGGCGTCGGTCACGCCGTCGGTGTGGAAGCACACCTGCGCGGCGCCCGGCAGCGCGAGCACCGTCTGGCGAGTGCCCGTCGGCAGGCCGGTGCCGAGCGGCGGAGACGAGCAAGCACCCATCGGCGCGAGCGTGCGCGTGCCGAGCACGATCGGCGGCGGATGTCCGGCGCAGGCATAGACGAGCGTGCGCTCGCGCGGCTGGTAAGTGGCGAGCACCGCCGAGACCAGCGCGCCGTCGAGCTGGCGCTCGAGCACCGCTCCGGCCGTGCGCAGCGCTTCGCGTGGCGACAGGCCCGCCTCCAGGTAGGCGCGCAGCGTGAAGCGCACGAGCGCGGTGTGCGGCAGCGCCTCGCGGCCGTGGCCGGAGACGTCGCCGACGATCGTGGCCAGGCTGCCGTCCTCGAGCGCGAACACGTCGTAGAAGTCACCGCCGGCCGCGGGCCCATCGGCGGGACGGTAGGCAACCGACGCGCTCACGGGGCCCGGACCCGCCGGCGGCGCGGGCATCAGCGCGCCCTGCAGCAGCCCCACGTCGGCGAGCAGCTCGCCGCGCTGGCGCTCCAGGCGCCGCGCTCGCTTCGCGAGCAGGCGCGAGCCGGCGGCAAGCGCTAGGGCGATCGCGAGCAGCGCGCCGCCGGCGATCCACACCGCGAGCGGGATGACACCGACGATCTTGGTAATCGTCTGCACGATCGGCGGCGGGGTACTCGCCTGGCCGGTGTGGCGGGCGTCGCGTGAGGCATCCTGGCGTGTGCCCGACCCTGCGCCGGTCGGCGCGCCCGCGGCCAGCGGGGCTGCGACAAGGACACTGGGCAGCGCCGTCGTCGCGGCGGTGTGCGAGCCAACCGAACGGCCCTTATGCCGTCGCGCGCGACGAGCGCGCGACGCGGGCTGCGGGTGGGAGGAGGTTCCGGCCGGGACATGCGCCGAGGGAGCGCTGGGCGCCGCGGGCGGCGCCGCCGGGGGTGTCGCCGTCACCGCAGGAACCGCGGCCGCGCCGTTCGTCGCAGCCGGCGCCGGTGGCGCAACCACGGCGAGGGCGGCGGCGGCTCTGGGGGCGCTGTTCGACGCGGTGTGCGATACGCCGGCCGAGCTTGTCTTTGATCCCGACTGCCTACCTCGCGCTCGCGGGATGCCGTTCCCATTGCCAGTCTGACCGCTTCCTTCGCCGGAGCCCTGCCCGTTGCGACCACGGCCGTAGTCGCCGTGACCCCTGCCGCGACTCGATTCGCCTGGCGCACCGGCTGGTTCTCCGCCCGAGCTCTGACCCCGATCGCCGCCTTCACCGCCCTGCGCCCGGCCTTGGCCCTGGTCGCCCACCCCTCCCCCTTCTTGGCCTTGGTCGTGACCCGACCCTTTGCCTTCTTTGCCGTGGCCGTCGCCCCCACCGCCAGAGTGGCCGTAGCTGCCTTCGCCGGAACTGGCGCCTGAGTTGCCGCCGCCCGAGTTGCCGCGGCCAGAGTCGCCGCCATGGCTTTCCTGCGCGCTGCCGCCCTGTCCGGAGCCATCCTGTCCGGAGCCGCCGTCCTGTCCCGAGCTGCCGCCCCAGCGGCCCTGGCCGCCGCCAGAGTTGCCGCCGTGGCTTTCGTGCGTGCCAGCGCCCTGCCCGGAGCCGCCACCCCCGTGGCCCTGGACGCCATGATCGGCAGTCCGGATCGGCCTGGCGGACGCGATCGACGTGCACATCGGCGAGAGCGCACAGAAGGCCGCAAGCGCGACCAAGCGCGACCGCGCCGGATGCGGGCGCTGTCCCTCGTGGCGCGGCATCGCGGGTCCTCCTCAGTCCGCCTGCGCGGTCTGCGAGCGGACGTGGGCGAGCGCGTCCTCGAGCGTCGGGAAGATGGCGAAGGCGCTGTCGATCCCGGAGAACTCGAAGATCTGCAGCACCTTCTCGCTGGTGCAGACGATCGCCAGCCGCGCATCGGCGGCGAGCTTGCGCTGCACACCGACGAGCACGCCGAGAGCAGTGGAGTCCATGAAGTCGACGAGCGAGAGGTCAGCCACCACCTGGGCGCCCTCGGACTCCAACGAGTCGAGCAGCATCCACTTCAACCGTGGCGCGGTCGAGAGGTCGAGCTCGCCCTCGACCGAGACGACGCTGGCGCGCTCGTCCAGCTCGCGCTTGTAGATCGCGAACGGCCTCAAAGAGGCCTGGGACGCGGACGTATCGCTTCGTTTGAGCATTGCTGACCCCTGAACTCGCGGTTCTCGCGCGTTACGTCCTCACGCGCGCGTATGGAGTGCGATTCGGCTTATCGGGGAGTAGCGCTCAGTGATAAGCGGAAAGATCGAACAAATGTCCAGGCAGAGCGGGCCGGCCCATCCCCGATCAGTAGGCGTGCAAGCCTTCGAACAGACCTTCGCCGCCGATGCGGCGGCCCTCGTGCAGCAGGTAGTAGTGGACGTAGCGGCCGCCCTCGAAGTCGCCTCCAGTTTCGACGCTCTCGGCTTCGAATGGCCGACCGGCGCAGGCGACGCCGACGAGCCCCGCGTGGGCGACCAGTTCGCCCGTCCCGGCGCGTGGACAGCCGCGCACGAGCACAGATGAGACGTGCCCGCTCCCGCTCAGCGTCGTCAGCTCGACACTCCCGCGAGTGACGGCGGTGAGCAGCTCGGTCCTCTGGCGGGAGTCGTCGTAGGCGAGATCGAGCAGCGATCCGAGGTTGCGCAGGCGCAGCGCCCGCCCCGCGCGGCCGAGCGGTCGCACGAGGATGCCGCCCGCTCCGATCTCTTCGGCCAGGGAGGTGCGCCGATCGCCTTCGGCGACAATCTGCATTCGCGCGGTGTGTCGCTGGCTCACGCCGGTCACACCAACGTGCAACAGCACACCGGTAAGCACGACCCATACTCCCCCCTTCCCATCCGCGATCACGCTCCAAAGGCGCGGGTGGAGCACCCGCGCGCCCTCGGCGTGAACGGGCGCGGCGCCAAGGTCGATCGGCGTCGCGGTCGTGCCGTCCGCCGCCACGTCGGCGGCGAGTAGACGCGTGCCGGCGATCCAGAGCACCCACCAGCCGCCGGCGTCGTCTGAGTTGAGCGAGTAGTAGCGGCTGGCGCCGGCAGCGAGCGTCACGGGAGCCGCGGGCACGCCGGCGGAGGAGATCGACTGCAGCCGGACCCCGAGCGAGTCCAGCCACAGGACCGCGCGGGCGCCCGTGGAGGCGATCGCAACTTCGTAGCCACCGATCGCCCCGGAGGCCGGGACCGCCAGGGGCGAGCGCAGGGCGGCGCCGTTGGCGGTGACGAACGCAGTTTGAAGTCCGTGCACGCCGACCCAGGCGGTCGCGAGCCGTCCGTCGCGCGCGGCGATCGCAGGCGGCGCCGAGCCCGTGGTCGAAGCGTCCAGCGTGAGGGTGCGTTCGCCGTGCTTGCCGGCGGCCAAGCTCTGCAGCTCAGTCGTCATTTCGGTCGGCGGCGGACCCGGCCCGGGGAACCCTTCGCCGGCGTTGTTGGTGAGGAAGACGGGCGTGAACAGGCGTCCGCCGAGGAGCGCAAACGGCCCGGTGGTGGACGTGCTGAGCCCACCGACGGTGGTGGCGAGAGCCGGGATAGCCGCGCAGCACGCCCACACCGCCAGTGCTGCGAAAAACGCCACCGCGGGCTTGATTGCTCTCACGCAAGCAGAATACGGACGGTGCCCGTATTCTGCTGCGCAGATGTCGCAAGAGCTTTGGTCCGCGGTGGACGACTTCATATGCGAGCACCTGCTCGAGCCCGATCCCGCCTTGGACGCCGCGCTGGCGGCGAGCGAGGCGGCGGGGTTGCCACCGATCGCCGTGACGCCCAACCAGGGCAAGCTGCTCGAACTGCTGGTGCGCATCCAGGGAGCGCGGCGCGTGCTCGAGCTGGGGACGCTAGGCGGATACAGCACGATCTGGCTCGCGCGCGGACTGCCGAAGGGGGGGCGGCTGGTGACGCTGGAGCTCGATCCGGAGTATGCGGCGGTGGCGGAGGCGAACATCGCGCGCGCCGGCGTGGCCGACAGCGTCGAGCTGCGCGTTGGACCGGCGCTTGAGACGCTGGCGGCGATGCATGCGGCGGGCGAGGAAGCGTTCGACCTGATCTTCATCGACGCGGACAAGCAGAACTACCCGGGATACTTGGAGTGGTCGCTGAAGCTCTCGCGGCCGGGGACGGTGCTGATCGGGGACAACGTCGTGCGTTCGGGCGGGATCGTCGACCCGGCCAACGAGGACGGCGCGGTCGAAGGAGTGCGGCGGTTCTATGAGCTGCTCGCCGAGGAGGCGAGCGTCGACGCGACGGCGGTGCAGACGGTCGGGGGGAAGGGACATGATGGGTTTGCGTTGGGGGTTGTCTCCGCGTAGCGTGTCAGCAGCAACCCCGCGAAACGCGACGAGTGCAGGTGTCCTGCCTACCCGCCCTCGTCGGAACAGACAGAGACCAACCAGAAAAAGGAGACCTCATGTCTGTTCTGATCCTGCTCATCCTGATCGCAGCCATCGTCCTGTTCTTCATACTGCGATCCGGCGAGAACCTGCGCTTCGAGACCTGCGCCGATCCGCACCGCGTCGTGATGGCGGCGGTCGGCATCGTCGCCGCCAAGCGGCGCTGGCAGACGATGGACCAGAGCGACCGTGGGGCGAGCTTTTGCTACCACAAGCAGCCCAACCCGATCGTGGCGATCGTACTGCTGCTGTTCCTCGTGATCCCCGGCATCGTCTACCTGGTGCTCGCTAGCAAGCGCGAGTCGCTGATCCTCACGATCGACCCGGCGACGCCGGGGATCGCGGTGGTCCAGGTCACCTCCAACGGATTCCACGGCAAGTTCGCGGGACGGGCCTTGCAACGTCAGGTTTCGCTCGCACCGGGCGCTCTGGGCACCGAAGGGGTCGCGGCGCTTGGGAATCCGTAGGGCAGCAGCGGCGGTTGCTAGCCTCCGGCGCCGTGAGCGTCGCGTCTCCTGCAACCCACACGCAGACCGGTTCGTGGCGTCGCCGGCATCGACGGGCGCTGCTGATCGGCGGTGTCCTGCTCGTGCTCGTCCTGCTCACCGCGCTGGCCGGGCTGAGCTGGTACTTCTCCTCCGCGGTGCTGGTCCCCGACCATTCGCCGCAGCGCCCTCACGCCACCGTTGAGGCCGTCGCTGGCGGCCAGGTCGTTCTCTCCCGCTCGGAGGACACGCTGCGTCCTGGTGTCTACGGCCTTGACTGGCGCGGCGGTCACGCGATCGTCGAAGGCGTCCTGAGCAGCGATTCCCACACGGTGACACGGCGACTCCCCGCCGTGCACGGTCGCCTGGCGACCGGAACAAACGTCGCGCTCGACCCCAACGTGTACGCCGGCAACCCCCTGCAGGCGCTGGGACAGCAGTTCGCAAGTGTTGACATCCCCGACGAGCTCGGGCCGATGCCGGCCTGGCTGATCCCCGGGCACGCGCGCACTTGGACGATCGTCGTCCACGGGATCAACGGCGACCGCGAAGACGATCTGCGCGACGTGCCAACCCTACACGCAGCTGGGTCGCCGACACTGCTGATCGCCTACCGCGAGGACGTCGGCGCGCCGCCAAGCCCAGACGGCAAGCACCACATGGGCCTGACGGAGTGGCGCGACCTGCAAGCGGCCGCGCGCTACGCGCTCTCCCACGGCGCCCGGCGGCTGGTGCTCGTGGGCTACTCGATGGGCGGAGCGATCGTCGCCCAGTTCATGGAGCGCTCCTCCCTGGCGCGGCGTGTCGCCGGTCTCATCATGGACGCTCCCGCGCTTGATTGGAAGTCGATTCTCGCCTTCAACGCCAAAGAGATGGGCCTGTCCTCGTTCGCGGCGGTACCGGTCGAGTGGATGATCGGATTGCGCATCGACGCGGACTGGAACAGCCTCGACGCGCTGCGTCACACGGCTGCCTTTCACGTGCCAATCCTGCTCTTTCACGGCACCGAGGACAAAATAGTGCCGATATCCCTCAGCGACGCGTTCGCCAGAGCGCTGCCGGGCTGGGTCACCTACTACCGCGTGCCGGAGGCCGAGCACATCGAGTCGTGGAATGTCGATCCCCGGCTGTATGACGAACGCCTGACGGCGTTCCTTGCTCGTATCGGCGCCGGCGCTCATCGCTGAGCTCGATCTCGCCGCTCAGGGTGCGCTCAGCTCCCAGCCCATACCAGCCGGCGCTCAGTCCCCGAATCCACGAGACGGAGCCTATGCCGCGAGATCGGCCAGAAGCCCATCGAGGACAAGCTCCTCCTCAATGCGTCGTCCAGCGCTGTGCATAGCTTCGCCGAGGTGTGGATCCCATGTTGCTGTCACCGGAACACCTGTAAGCGGCTGAGACGAGGCGACCGACTCCGCGGCGCGCAGGTATTCGTCGGCGTCGAAGCGCCATGAAGCAAGGGGCAGGCGGGCGTGCAGCACGTTGCCGATACGCACCCCGCCCCAGTCGAAGTCGCCGTGGTGGACCAGTCGCGCGCCGGCGCGGGCGAGGGCGCGCAGGAGATGCATCGTCGCGGCGCCCGGCTGGCCGGCGGTGCACACCAGCGGCGCGCACTCGGGTCCGAGGCGGTCGGCGGCGCAGGCCACGACCACAGGGTTCTCACAGACGTGGACCGTTCGCCTCGAAAGCCCGCCTTGCGAGACGCTCGCCCAGCGCGGCATGTCGCGCACGAGCTGACGCAGCGTCAGCCACACAGGCTGCCCGCTCTCTCGCGCGACGCCCAGGACCCGGCCCGAGGCCGTCTCCTGCTCGCCGGGCAGCCCCAGCGTGAGCACCGTGCTGAACAGCTCGTCGCAAAGCAGTCCGACACCAGCCCACGCTTCACGACGCGCCTCGGTCTGCGACTCCCCGGGCACGGGACCATCGATCTTTCCGATCGCGCGGGCGACGCCGAGCGCCAGCGCGGCAAGCGGCTGGCCGTCATCGAGCCCGTGAGCGCTCCCGACGGTACGCGCGGCGAAGCGGCCCAGGGGCTCGCCCGCGGCCGGCAGCGCTTCGAGCACCGTGACAAGTCGCTCGAGCAAGAGCCGTGCCGCGTCCGAATCGGGCTCGATACGCTTGACTGCACCCGAGCCGCGCAGTCGCTGAAGCCACGCGGCCAGCTCGTCGCAGGCGGGCGCACCGGCCTGCACCCGCCGGCTGACAAGCTCCGTGAGCGGCGCAAACGCGCGCTCCCAGGCGCTTTGCTCGGCCGCGCTCGCCTCGGCACGCACGACCGCCGGTCCGCTGAGCGCAACCACCGCGGCCTCCAGACCGTCTGGACCGGCGCCTGAGCGACGCACCACTTCGTCCACGACACGCAACGGCACGCTGAGCGCCCTCCCCGCGCGCGGCGGGCGCCCGAGCAGCCGCTGGACCGCGCGACGCTGAGCGACCGAGGCGTCCTTGAGCGTGACGACGCCGTCCAGCCGCCGGCCCAGTTCGATCCGGCGACGCACTCGCGCGATCAGCCACTCGAGCTCGGGGCCGCCGAGCAGCCGCTCGAGCCGTTCCTGCTCAGCGCTCAAGGAGCCCGCCGTTGCCAGTTGCCTCGGCCTCGGCCTCGGCCGGCGCCGCGACAGCCGCCACCGGGCGCTCGACCTGCTTGCGCGTCGCGCCGTCCCACTCCCAGTGGCTGACGAGCACCGCCGGGATGCCGTCCATGCGCGCGAGCTGCGCGATCGCCAGGCCCGGGACCTCGCGGTAGCAGCCCCACTCGCGCTCGCTGGTCATGACCACGTCCAGGTCGAAGGAGGTGAGCAGACCGAAGCACTTGGCGCGCGAGTCGTCATCGACGCCGGCGAACGCCTCGTCGAGCATCACCAGCCGCGGCGCATGCGGGTTGCCGGCCGAGGCGTAATAGGAGGACGCCGCAGCGAACAGGGGCACGCTCGCCGTCAACACCCGCTCGCCGCCGGAGGCCGGCCCCGTGGCGCTGCGCCAAGCGCCGCCCTGGTGGCGCTCGATGGCAAAGCGATGCCAGGCGCGGTAGTCGAGCGCCTCGGTGAGCTGCTCGATCCAAGTTCCGGCGACGTCGCGCGAGCGCACCTCTTGGATCTGCGCCTGCAGGAAGGCGCCCACCGCCGAGCGATCCTCCTCCGACCACGCGTCGGCGGACTGACGCAGCAGACGCTCGCGCGCCTCGGCGAGCCCCGGCGGGCCGTCCTCGGCGACGCGCCAGCGCAGGCGCAGGCGCATGCCGGTGCTCGTCGGGCGGTCGGCAAGCTCGCCGTTGACGCCCTCGACGCGATGCTCGGCGTCGGAGATCAGTTCCTGCAGGCTGCCGGCGACCTCACCCACGAGATGGTTCTCGAGGATCTCGCGCTCGCGCTCGTCGAGCAAGCGTTCCCGATCGCCGACCTCCTCGGCGAGGGCGCTCGCGAGCTCAGGCACCGTCGTCGAGTGGCCGCGGAAGACAACCTCGACGACGATCCCTTCCTCGGGCATCGTCGCCGACGCGTTGTTGCCGTGGCGGCGCAGCGCGTCGCCGAGGACGTTCAGCTCGTCGGTAACTCGACGGGAAGCGCGCTGCAGGGCGGGCTCGTCGTCGGGGGCGTCGGCCAGCTCCTGCTCGATCAGGCGCGCCACGCGCAGCCCGGCCGTGACGCTCCACTCCTCCCCGTCCTCGGGAAGCTCAACATCGCCGAGCGCTACTGCTATCAAGCCGGTGCTCGCGAAGCGCCGCAGCGCGTCCACGTCCGCCAAGCGTTGCTCGGTCGCCTGCTCGAACTGGACCGTGAGCTGCTCACGTCGGCCGTCCTCTTTGCCCTTCTCGGTCTGAGCATGTGAGCGCCGGTCCTCAGCCTTCGCCTGGGCATGCTCGTTCGCACGTAGGTCGGTTGCGACGTCGGCAAGCTGGCGCTGCAACTCCGCCACCGCCGCTCCGACCGTTTGGGCGAGCGTGTCGTGGCGCTCTATGCGCTCACTCGCTTCGCGCTCGGCCGCCCCGCGACGCTCGTCCTGCACAAGCGCCTCGCGTGTTGCGCACTCGACGTCCCTGCCCGCCTCGACCACCGCCTCGCGGGCCCGATCGAGCGCGACGATTGCCGGCCACAAGCCGGCGAGGGCAACCCCGAGGGCCTGCAACCCAACCCGTACGCCTTTGAGTGCCGCGGGCTCCTCGGGAAGGCCCAGCTCGGAAGCGCTCTCGCGCATGGCACTCTCCGCCCCGGTCATCGCCGTCTGCGCCTGTTCCAGCTGCTTGGCTGCCTTCGCGATGTGCTCGGCCAGCCGCACTTGCTCGCCGTCCACAGCGGCGAGCTTGCCGTGTGCGCCGCGCAACGGCTCATCGCTTGGCATCGCGCGCAGCTGGCGCTCCAACTCGACGCCGCGCTCGCGCAGGCGCTCGCGAGCAGCCTCCAGCTCCTGCAGCCGCAGCTTGACCTCGGCAAGGTGGCGCTCCAGCTCGGCCAGTCGGGCTCGACGGGCCGTCTCGCGGGCGCCGCGACCGATGAACGCCGCCCGCGGCTTGCTCCAAGCGCCGCGCAGCACGCCGTTGCGAAACTCCCCCTCGGGAGTCACCCAAACCGGACCCTCCCGCGCCAGGGCGACCGCCGCGAGCACTCGGCGCACCGCCTCCTCGCCCACAGCCCGCGCTTGGGGGTCCTGCGGATCGAGCGCCGGTTCGAGCACGTCCTTTAGGCGTGCGCCGGCGTCTCGGGCATCGCGCACCATCGAGCCTTCCTCGGCATCCGACGTAAACGAGCCGTCACCGGCCTCCGGCGCGAGCAGCACATCCGACGTACCCGGCGCGAGCAGCTCGCCGTCGGGGCTCACCCAGGCGTCGAGTATCCCCGACGCCTCCAGCGCAGCCTCGATGCCGGCCCGCCGCTGCTCGGGCACGTCCGAGCAAAAGTCGACCAGCAGCCACAGTGGCGCGCCGGGGCGCCGCTCGCGCGCGAGCGGGTCGCGTGTGTGCGGGGCCGGCGGCAGCTCGTGCCCCCCGGCACGCAAGCGCTCGATCGAGGCTTCCAGTTCGCTCGCCAGCTCAGTCGCTTCGCGCTCCCCGGATTCGAGCTCGGTTTGCTTTCGCGCGAGCGCCGCGCTTGCCTGACGACCCGCCGCGCCGACGACCTCAGCCAGCGGGTTGGGACCGCTGAGCGTCTCCACCCACAGCTCCAGGGCGGCGAGCGGCTCCGACGCGTCTGAGACGGCGAAGGCGGTGGTCGTCTCCAGATACAGGCGCGCCGCCCTACCAAGCTCGCGGCCGGCCTGGGCCACTTGCTCGCCGGCTTGCTCGCGCCGCTCGGCAAGCACCGTGGCTTCGCTTGCGCGCTCCTCGTGACGCTCGCGCGCGGCAAGCAGCTCACGGCGGCGATCGACGGCCGCCGCGAGCAGCGTGGCCAGATGGTCGATGGCACGCTGTTGGCGCTCGACGAGCCGCTCGGCGCGGCGGCGCAGCTCTGGCACATCCGTGACGCGCCCGGAACGCCCGTCGTTGGACGCGGCCTCTGCCTGGCCCGCGCCCGACTCAGTCGCTTCGCTCGCGCCCGCGGTATCGGAACGCTCGTCCACAGCCCGCTCGCCCTCGTCCGCCTCAGCGACTACACGCGCGGGCGATGCGTCGATCGCGCTGTCCACTGCCTCGGAGAACGCCGTGGCGATCCCGGCCGCCAAAGCCTGCTCGACGGCGGCAGCTCGCGCTCGGGTCAGATCCTCACCCGCCTGTGCCGCGCGCGCGTCGGCGTCGGTGAGTCGCTGCTGCTGTTGGCGCACCCTGGCGAGTGCCTGCTCGTGCGCCGAGTTGGCCCCGGCCGCAAGCTCCGCGGCACGGCGAGCGTCCTCGGCGGCGCGCTGCAGTTCGCGCGCACTGCGCGCCTCCGGGCTCTCGTGCAAAGCGCGTTCGCGCGCGCCCAAGCGCTCCTGCTCCGTGCGCAGCGTCGCCAGCGCCTCCTGTGCCTGTATCAGCTCGGCACATGCCTTCTCATAAGCCGCCTGGGCTTCGGCCAGCTCGCGGCTGATGCGATCGAAAACGGTCTGCGAGCGACGCGGCGGGGCGGCGCGGCGACGGCATGCGATGCGCGCGTAGTGGCGGTAGGTGTCGAGGTAGCCGATGGCCGCGTCTCGTGCCTGCACCATCGCAGCGAGCGCATTGCGGTCCTCCTCCAGCCCGCGAAAAGCCTCGGCGACGTCGGCGATCAGGGCTTGGTCGAGCGGCGGCAGGGCTCCCGTGAGCGCGGCCGAGAGGTGACGCTCGTCCGGGCGCTTGGAGAGCTGGGGTGCACGGATCTTGATGAGCAGATCGATCAATGCGGCGTAGCGCTGCTCGCCGAGGGCAAACAGGGCCTCGTCGACCGCGCGCCGGTAGGCACGCGCGGTTCGGTGCACGCCGCCATGTGTGCCGATCTCATCCTCCAGGCGATCACGAGTGAGGGCGTGTTGAGTGCGGTCGACCAGCGTCAAATCCTCGCCGATGCGCTGGTCGCTGATAAAGAACCAGTGGTCGGAGATGCCACGGCCGCTGAGCGCCTTCAAACCGCAACCGAGCGTGCAGAATTGAGCGCCCGTTTCAGTGTCGAGCCGGCCGAGCTCGAGCCACGTGTAGCCGAGACGCTCGGGATTGGGGTGCTCGCCGCCGAGCAGCAGGTTCCAATCCATGCGCTTCTTCGGGTCGGCGTCGGGCTCCACGCGGTGTGGAGAAAGCTCGCCGTCGAGTAGAAACGGGAGCGTGAGGGCCAGCACCTTGGACTTGCCGGTGCCGTTGTTGCCGCGCAGCAGAAGTCGCCCGTCGCGGAAGCGGAACTCCTCCTGGTCGTAGTAGAAGACGTCCACCAGGCCCGCGCGCAACGGTTGCCAGCGCTCGCGCTCGGGTTGCGGGAGACTTTGCGATCTCATCACAGCGCCAGCTGCGTAGGGCTCTCTGTGATCGTGGGCTGCGCAAGCGCGTAGCGGGCGAGCGCGGGCAACGGCGTCACGCCGTGGGGGCCGCGCCGCAGGAGCCGCAGGGCCGCGAGCCGCTCGAGTGACGTCTCCACCAGAAGGGTCTCGGCGCCCGGCTCCTGGGCGGCGCGACGCCAGTAGGACTTGTGCTCCCCGGCCAAGCGTCGCACGAGCCGGCACAGCTCATCCTCGGGGACGGGTTGCGAGCCGCCATCGACCCCGAATGCCCCATCCGCTCCGAACTCCTGCTCCGCCCCCGCGCCGTCCCCGAGCCGCCGCGCCAGGTGCTCTGCCAAGAGCAGCGTCACGTGGCCGTCGGTGCCGACGTCTGGCATTCGCACGTCGGTGAGGTCGTCGTCTGGGTCGACCATCGCGATCCCCTCCGCGCGAATCTCCGCGACGAGCCCAGTCAGCTCTGACACGCGCCTGGTAAGGGCGGCGCGCTGACCCGTGAGATATGCCAGCTGCTCGGCGTCGAGTTCCTGGTAGTAGAGCACGGGGTCGTCGAGCAGGCGTCGCGTGAGGTGGTGTCGCAGCGCCCGGTTGCGGGAGTCCTCCGCTTCGGGTAGCGGATCGGCCACGAGCTGGGAGAGTCGCTCGTCGAACTCGCTCGCGGCGATCGTAGACGGCCCGCGCGCCGGCGCGAGCACGCCGGCCAACACTCGTCGCTGCACGTCATAGAGGGCATCGCCGGCATCGCGTATGTATGCCTCCTCCTCGCCCGCCACCCTCGCCAGTACTCCCAGCTCCAGCAGCAGGCGCACCACCGCGACCAGGTCGCCTCGCTCCTCGCGTCCGCTCAACGCGAACGTCATGCCCGCGCTCACCAGCTGCGCGTCGGCGGCGGCCTGAATCGTCCTTTCCGCCAGGCGGCCCAAGGTGATCTGGGCGTCTGAGCGCTCCAGCACCGACAGGGCCAAACAGGTGAGCACGTAGCGCCGGCGAGAGAACGGCGCGCGCGAGCGTGTATCGCGAGCCGGATGCGTGGCGTCGTCGGTAATGGGAGCCAGCTTGATGAGCCTTGCTACCTCGCTGTCGACGATCAAGCGCCAACCCGTGTTCGCGTCAAACCACGAGCGCAGCTCGGCAGCGTAGCGGCGCACGAGACGGAACTCCTCGGCCTGGGCGCCACCGGCACGAAGCAACGGCCGGCGCAGCAACGCACGCACAGCGCGGCGCAAGTTCACCTCTCTGGCGCCTTCCAGCGCGCTGTCGAGAGCGTGACTCATAGGGGAATCGCCGCCGTCTTCCCGCCCGCGCCATTCGAAGGCGAGCCGCGCACGACGGCGCTCGACCCGTTTGCCGACAGGCCGATGTCGGCTATCTCGATCACGTGGTCGGGACCTCGGAATATCCCGGCGGGGGTGCGGATCTCCACCGCCGGGGCATCCGCAAGTGCGACCAAGCGCACGCCGAGCGTGCCGTCGACGGTTGTGGTGGCGACCTCGCGGCGGTCGGGGCGGCGCGCCGCCAGGGCGTCGCCGAGCAGTGAGAGGAACAGGCCGAAAGCATCGGGGTCCAGCTCGCCCAACTCGCCCAACCTGGTGGGCCGCCCGGTTGCAAGCCGCGCCCGTGCGGCCGCCGTCTGCTCGCTCTGCTCGGCGGCGAGCCGCGCCAGCAGACGACGACCCTCCTCGCGGTCGGCGATCCGGTTGGCGCGGCCGCGACGCTCATAGCTTCCCGTGCGCCGCAGGCGCGGGCTGATGTGCAGGGGCGGAGCGTCGCGCCAGGATGTGGACGGTGGCACCGGCTGCTCCTCGCGAGCCGTGCGCGTGTCGCCGTCGAGCACCAGATGGCGCGAGCCATACAGTCCAAACGCGCCGCGCCACAGCCGGTGCAGAGCGCCGTCGTCAGGCGCCTCGGCGAACCACAGGGCCAGGGCGCAGAAATCGGCGGTGCGATCGGAGCGCCCCGAGCGACGTTCGTTGAGCGCCGCCACCACCGCCAGTAGATCGGGGATCGCCTGGCGGGCGCGACTGCGCAACAGCTTGGCCTGGCTTGGGTGGCCGGGCTCGGAGACAAACCACTGGCGCAGGCCCTGCCAGCGCTCCCGCCACATTGTCATGCCGGCGCGATAGGCGACCTCGCGGGGGTCGCTCTCGCCCGCGAAGTCGCCGTCGCGCGGGCCGTACTTGTCGCCCGACCAATCTGCGCTGTCCCTCCCCGCGGTGGCGCCCGGGGCGGCGTCTTCGGCGTCGCGGCGCGCAACGATGCCGAGCAGACGCGTCACCTCGGCATCCTCAAAACCAAGCAGCAGTCCCGATATCTCCGCGCCAACCGTGACGAGATCCTTGATGAAGCGCTCCAAATAGTTAACCAGCTGGTCCTTATATGCACGGAAGGCGTCCACATCGGCGTCGTGGAGCTCGATCGTGCGCCGCAGCGAACCCATGAACGCCTGGGCGTTGTTGGCGAGATCTTCGGAGCGATCGACAAGGCCGCGCAACAGCAGGCCCAGGCGCGCGGGATCGGGATCGGCCTCCCCCGCCAGCTCGCGCAGCGCGCGCAGCTGGGTGGCGATATCCGCAAGAGCGACAGCTTGCAGAGAGCCGCGCTTGCCAAGCTGCTCCTCATACACGCCGAGCGCCCGCTCGGCGGCCTCGCCCGCGTGCGTCAGCTGATAGAGAAAGCGCGCGCGATGGAAGTCCTCAACCGTCGTGACGCGGCTGGTGTCGGAGTCGGCGCGCAGGTTGCCCCACTCGACGAGCCGGCCGAGCGCCTCCGCGAGCGCCTCCTCGGACACGTGGCCGACCGACGCGTCCTGCGCCAGTGCCTCTTTGAGATCCTCACCGCGCAAATGCACGACGAAGCGCCGCTTGGCGCTGAGGAAAGCTCGCATGACGCCGCGGTACAGAGCCACATTGGGCGTTGCAAGATGGGCGAACGGCCTGAACGAGGAGGACTCCACGCTGGGACCTTAACCGTCGAGGGGGACCGGTTCGGGACAACCGGCGCGATCGACGGTAATGTCGTTGCATTCAGCGCGTGCGCCGCGTGGAGACCGATTGGAGATCGACGGCCTGGCGAAGCGTAGGCAAGGATCGCTTCAATAGGCGCCCGCTTAATAATCGTTCCGCCAGTATCGCTTAGTAAGCTATGGGCGTGGTAAACGATCGAAGATCAAGCTCCCCACGGAAGCCACGGGCGAGTCCCCGCGCCGGCGAGTTTCATCTTGCCGAAGCCGGTCCTGATGGCTTCTGGGCCTTTCATCCGAGACCGCTGCCACCCGATCCCCCGCTACACGTCGACGTCGCGATGCAGACGCTGCTCGATCGCGCAAACCAGGCCTTGGGCCGACTCGACGGCGTTACGCTGCTCCTGCCAGACCCAGATCAGTTCATCTATACGTTCGTGCGCAAGGAGGCTGTGCTGTCCTCGCAAATCGAGGGCACCCAGTCGTCCTTGTCCGATCTGCTGCTGTTCGAGCACGACGCTGCGCCTCGGCTGCTGCGTGAGGACGCTCAGGAGACCGCCAACTACATCGCCGCGCTGAACTACGGCCTCGCCCAGATCGCACAGCCCGGTGCGCCGCCGATCGGCTCACGACTCTTGCGCGAAGTGCACGCCCGGTTGCTACACAGCGGTCGCGGCTATCAAAAGGCTCCCGGTGAGTTTCGCCGCACGCAGAACTGGCTGGGCGGGAGCCGGCCCGGGCTCGCTCGCTTTGTCCCGCCACCCGCCCAGGAGGTTATTCCAGCGATCGCTGCGCTCGAGCGGTTCATCCATGACGAGCCGCAGGCCACGCCCATCCTGATCAAGGCAGCGTTGGCACACGTTCAATTCGAGAGCATCCATCCCTTCCTCGACGGTAACGGTCGCGTGGGTCGCCTGCTGATCACGCTGCTTCTGTGCACAGAAGGCGTGATGCGCAGCCCGCTGCTCTACCTCAGCCTCTATTTCAAGCGTCATCGTGAGGCCTACTACGCACACCTTCAGCGTGTGCGAACCGACGGGGACTGGGAGGGCTGGCTGACGTTCTTCCTGCAGGGAGTGATCGATGTCGCGGAGTCGACTACTCGGGCTACCCAACGCCTCGTGGCGATGATCGAGTCCGATCGACAGGCGATCCACGGGTTCGGCCGCGGCGCGGCAACGGCTCACCGCGTACACGACCTTGCGGCGCGCTTTGTCCTCGTTGGTGCCTCGTCGGTCGCCGAGCAGCTCGGACTGACGAGCCCCCCCGTCTACGCGGCGCTTGACCGGCTCGAGCGCGCCGGCATCCTTCGAGAGGCCACCGGCCGGCGACGCGGCAAGCTCTACGTCTATGACCAGTACCTTGCGATCCTCAGCGAGGGCACCGAACCCGAGTAGGGCGGGCCTTACGCGTCGCCAGCTGTCCTCGTGGCGCCTACGGGACCGAGACGCCGCTCGCCGGCGGCGCGGGCTGTGCGGTCGTGTACGGGGTGATCGCGCTGCCCGCCGTCGGTTCGGTGACGAGCGGACCGCCGAACAGCACGATCTGGCCTTTTCGGACCTGGCCCATCTCGGTGCCGCCGTAGCCGCCGTGAACGCTCGTGGAGTAGCGGAACGGGACCAGACCTGGGCCGGTGAGCTTCGAGCCCGACGTGTTGACCGCGTTGACGAGATCTCCTCTGGTGAGTTTCTTGCCGGCGAGCTGGAGCGCCTGGGCGAGCGTGTAGGCGTTTGCCATGCCGTACTCGACGTTGCCGTCGAACGGCGCGCTCGCGTCGTACTGGTCGTGGATCTTCTTGAACAGCGCGATCCACGGATTGGACAGGTCGGCGGTCGAGGGCAGATAACCGTCGGTGATCGCGCCTTCGATCAGTTCCGTCCCGGCCTTGCCCTTCGAAAACGTCTTCAGCAGGCCGCCGACCGTGGTCGGATCGATGCCGACGTTGGAGACGACGAGCTGCGGCTTGTACCCGAGCGTGAACGGCGTCAGCTGGCCGAGCGCGGTGTAGATCGGCACGGTGAAGTCGACGAGCACCTGGGCACCCGCCGCCTTGATCGCGGAGATCTGCGGCGCGACATTGGTGCCGCCCGGCTGGTAGGGCTGGGCGGAGACGATCTGGCTCGCCGGCAGCTCGTACTTGATCCCGGTCAGCCCGCCGGTGCCGAAGTCGTCGTCCTGATAGAAGACGCCGACCTTCTTGCTGGCGAAGTGCTGCTTGATGTACTGGCCAAGGATCTTCCCCTCGATCGTGTAGTTCGGCTGCCAACCGAAGGTGTAGGGCTGCGCGGTGCCGTTGTCCCAGCACGGGCACCCTGAGGCGACGAACATGTCGGGCACTTTCGAGCTGTTGAGGAAGCCAACGACCTTGGTGTGGGTGGGCGTGCCGAGACCCTCGAAGATCCCGAACACTTTTTCCTGGAGCACGAGCTGGTTGACGACGTTGACGGTCTTTGCCGGGTTGTATTCGTCGTCCTTGTAGACCAGGTGAATCTGGCGGCCGTTGATGCCGCCCTGGGCGTTCAGGTAGTTGAAGAAAGCCTGGGATGCCGGGGCGATCTCGCTATAGCCCGGGGCCGCGGGACCCGTCAGCGGTTGATGGGAGCCGAAGGTAACGCTCGTCGCGCTCACACCTGGTTCGCTGCTCGAACCGCACCCCGCGAGCACGATCGCGAAGGCGATCACACCGGCGACGCCGGCCGCCCAGATCGTGTAGCTGCGAAGCCTCATCGCGTCTCCTCCCGACGGTCTAAAACCTCTCACTATTGGTTTAGCCGTTCGTGGATGATTTGTAACGTCAATCAGCGGCTTTCTACGGAGTGGTTTCTCCCCCCAGGCGGGGAAGTGGTTTCTCCCCCGCCTGGCGCGTGGCGCTCGCGTATCCACGAGACGGCGGCCCGCACGGCGCCCTGGATCCCACTCGGCCAGACGAGCATCGCGAGGATCAGGACGAGCCCGTAGATCGCCAGTGGCAGGTTCGCCGAGACCTGGGTCGAGAGGGAGAACGAGTGGGCGATGTCGTTTGTCCACCCTGGCAGCAGGACCAGCACCGCCGCGCCCCAGACAGCGCCGGTGATAGAGCCGAGCCCGCCGAGGACGACCGCCGTTAGCAATGAGAGGGAGAGCTGTAGCGCGAACGCGCCTGGTGAGGCGAGCTGCAGGACCACCGCGAGCAGTCCCCCGCCGAGCCCCGCGCAGGCGGCACTCACGACGAAGGCGACCGTCTGCACGCGGCCCACGTGAAGCCCGCACAGCGACGCGGCAATCTCGTCGTCGCGCACGGCGCGAAACGCGCGCCCCACGCCGCTGTGCACGAGGTTGTTCATCGCGAACAGCACGACGAGCGCACCGGCGCACGCGATCCACGCCTCCCAGCGCTCCAGCGGGAAGTTCGCACCGAGCCCAGACGGTGGCGTGGGCGGGTTGATGACCAGTCCGTTCTCGCCGCCGAAGAGACTCGTGTACTTGTCCGCGAGCGCCGGCAGGCCAACCGCGAACGCGAGCGTCGCCCCGGCGAGATAGGGACCCCGCAAACGCGTCGCGGCGGCGCCGACGGCGATCCCGACGAGCGTGGTGACGGCGACCGCCGCGAGCAGCGCCGGCACGAGCGCCCACTGCTCGTTGCCGATCAGCAGCGCGACCGTATAGGCCCCCACGGCCATCAGTGCGCCGTGGCCCAGCGATATCTGCCCGCTCAGACCGATCAGCACCGTGAGGCCGGCGAGCACCGTGAAGTAGTAGGCCCCATTGGCGAGCTGCAGCTCGTCGTAGGCGCCAAGCGCCTCGTTCGCGACGAACAGGACCGCGCCGGCGAGTGCGACGAGCCCAAGCGAGCGCGCGAGCGTGCTGTGGGGCCGCCGGATCCTTGCCGCCACGGCGCTCATACGCGCCGCTCCTGGGCGCTCGAGAACAATCCTCGCGGGCGGATCATCAGCACCGCGATGAGGATCACGAGCGCCGCGAGCGTAACCAGCGACGATCCCTCATAGCCCGATACGTAGGAGAGCGCGAGCCCCAACAGGACACCGCCTACGACAGCCCCGACAGGGCTGTCGAGCCCGCCGAGCACGGCTGCGGTGAAGCCAAAGATGAGGATCGGGTCGAACTGGTTGGGCCCGACGAAGACTTCCGGTGCGACGAGCAGGCCGGCGAGCGAGCCGACGAGCGCCGCGAGCGCCCACCCGAGCGTGAACATGCGCCCGACCCGCACGCCGAGCATGCGCGCGACCTCCGGCCCGAACGCGGCGGCGCGCATCTTCAGACCGAGCGCCGTGCCGCGGAACAGCACCGCTAGGGCGGCTGCGACAGCGACGACCACGAGTACCGTGAACGTGTTGTTTGGCGCGAACAGCACGCGCGTGCCTCCGACGTCGTAGCCGCGGATGGAGAACGCGGGCGGGAACGATCGCGGCGTGTTGCCCCAGATCATCCCGGCGAGCGCCTGCAGCAGGATCAGCAGCCCGAGCGCGACGATCACCGCGTTCAGAGGAGGCCCACCCTCGACCCGGCGCATCAGTCCGCGCTCGACGACGGCGCCGAGCAGCAGACCACATACGAGCGCGACCGCGAAGCCGAGCCAGTAGGAGCCGCTGCTGGCGATCACGCTCGATGCAATGAAGGTCGTGATCATCAACATCCCGCCCTGGGCGAAGTTGACGATCCGCGTCGCCCGCCAGGTGAGCACCAAAGCGAGCGCGACCAAGGCGTATACCGCTCCCGTGGAGATCCCGTTCAGCGTCAGGTCGATGAATCTCGTCATGCTCAGAACCCCAGGTAGGCGTGGCGCAGTCCCTCGTCGGCGGCGAGCGTTTGCGCCGCCTCGTCGGCCACGACGCGACCGAGGTTGAGCACGACGCCGCGGTCGGCGATCGACAGGGCGCTGCGCGCGTTCTGCTCGACGAGCAGCACGGCGAGCTTGCGATCGGTGGCGAGACTCGAGATCAGCCGCATGATCTGGGCGCTCACGAGCGGCGCGAGCCCGAGCGAGGGCTCGTCCAGCAGCAGCACGCGCGGGCGCGCCATCAAGGCCCGGCCGATCGAGAGCATCTGGCGCTCCCCGCCGGAGAGCGAGGCGGCGAGTTGCGCGCGTCGCTCACGCAGGGGCGGAAAGAGCTGATACATGTCGCTCAGGGGCTCCGCCCCAGCGCCTCGCCAAAGGCCCCCGAGGCGCAGGTTCTCCTCGGTCGAGAGCTCGGCGATCACGCCGCGGCCCTCGGGCACGTGCGCGACCCCGCGCCTTGCGATGTCCTCGACGGCGACGCCGAGGATGTCCTCGCCGTCGAGCCGCACGCGTCCGCCGCTTGCTCGCTCGAGCCCGGAGATCGTGCGCAGCAGCGAGGTCTTGCCCGCGCCGTTGGCCCCGAGCACGGCGGTGACGCTGCCCTCGTCGACCGCGAGCGTGACCCCGTCCACGGCGCGCACGGGCCCGTAGTCGGTCGTGAGCCGCTCGATCTCGAGCCGTGCCATGGGGCTCAGGCGTCCTCTCCCTCCCAGCTGGGAGCGACGCCCTCGCCGGCCTCGCGCCCCAAATAGGCCTCGAGCACCTGCGGGTCGCGCTTGATCGTCGCGGGATCGCCCTGCGCTATCACGCGCCCGAAGTCCAGGACGACGACGCGGTCGCAGGCCGACATCACGAGATCCATGCGGTGCTCGACGAGCATCACCGCCATCGACCCGCGCAGGGCGCGGATGCGCTCGCCGAGCTCGCGCACCTCATCTGCGCCGAGACCCCCGGCGGGCTCGTCGAGCAGCAGCAGGCGCGGCTCGCAGACGAGCGCGCGCGCGAGCGCCACGCGCTTTTGCGTCGGGAAGGGGAGCGTGGGCGGCAAGCGGGCCGCGACGTCCTCGCAATCCAGGTCCCGCAGTGCCGCGAGCGCGCGCTCGCGCAGGGCGCGCTCGTCGCGATCGGATCGCGGCAGGCCCAGCAGCGAGCTCGCAACGCCGGCGCGGCGGAAGCGCTGCGCGCCGACCATCACGTTCTCGAGCGCGGTCAACCGTGGGAACAGCCCAACGCCCTGCAACGTGCGCGCGATGCCAAGCCGGGCGAGCCGGTTCGCACCGACTTTCGTGAGCGTGCGGCCGTTCCACTCGAGTGTCCCCGACTGCGGCCGCACGAAGCCGCAGATGACGTTGAACAGGGTCGTCTTGCCGGCGCCGTTGGGGCCGATGACGCCCAGGACTTCGCCACCGGCAAGCTCGAAGGAGACAGCGTCAAGCGCCGTGATTCCCCCAAATCTGACCGCCAGCGAACGCGCGGCGAATGCTCCATCCCGGGCAACGATCCGATCGTCTCCCATGCTTCGGAAGCTACAACCAAACCGCAAACCCGACAATCAGCCGTGAGACCTAGAATACCCCGCCTATGACTATGGACTACGAGCAGATCATCACCGAGACGAGCGACGGCGTGCTTACGATCACGCTCAACCGCCCCGAGCGGCTGAACGCGTGGACGGCGCAGATGGGCCTGGAGCTGCGGACGGCCTTCGACCTCGCCGACGCCGACGACGAGGTGCGCGCGATCATCGTGACCGGCGCCGGCCGTGGCTTCTGCGCCGGCGCGGACCTCGCGAGCGGCGGCGACACCTTCGACTACCGAAAGTACGAGAGCGCCGGCCCGGCGCGCGACAACGGCGGCGAGTTTACGCTGCGGGTGTTCGAATCGACCAAGCCCGTGATCGCCGCGATCAACGGACCCGCCGTCGGCGTGGGTGCGACGATGACGCTGCCGATGGATGTGCGCCTCGCCGCCGAGGACGCTCGCATCGGCTTCGTGTTCGCGCGGCGCGGCATCATCCCCGAGGCATGCTCGAGCTGGTTTTTGCCGCGCGTCGTCGGCATCAGTCGGGCGATGGAATGGGTTACGACCGGTCATGTGTTCTCCGCCCAGGAGGCGCTCGACGGCGGGCTCGTGCGCAGCCTGCACCCCAAAGACGATCTGCTCGACGCCGCCCGCGCGCTCGCGCGCGAGATCGCCGAGAACGCCGCTCCCGTCTCGGTCGCGCTCGCCCGCCAGCTCATGTGGAGGATGCTCGGCGCCGAGCACCCCATGATCGCCCACCGCGCCGACTCGCGCGGCATGGTCGCGCGCGGCCAATCCGCGGACGCCGTCGAGGGCATCACCGCGTTCCTTCAGAAGCGTCCCGCGAGCTTCCCCGACCGCGTCAGCGATGGACTGCCCGACATCATGCCCGGGTGGAGCACGCCGCAGTTCGAGTAGCCGCTGGGGACGCGGGCGGTCAGCGATGAAGCGCCGTCCATTCAGCGGACGAAGACCAGCTTGGTGAAGCGCTCCAGCAAGGCGTCGGCGGCGGCGTCGAACGCCACCGTTGAGGTGATCGGCTCGACATCGACTGCCCCACGGGCAAGCATGTCCAGCACCGCGGGTGCGTCGCGACGCGCATGGATGCGTCCGGTGTGGAACGTCGCCCCGAGGACGTAGAGGCCAAGCAGTGGGAACGGTGGCACGCTCTCTGGGTCGAAATAGATGCCTGTGCTCGTGCACACCCCGTCGCGGTCGAGGCTGCCCAGCGCGAGCGCGAGGCCCTCGCGACTGGAGGAGGCGTCGACGGTGATCGGGTAGCGGCACTCGAGCTGCTCTGGAACGTGATCGAGCGTTTGCGCCCCGTAACCCTCGGCGATCACGCGGCGACCTGGGTCCTCGTCCACATAGAGGACCTCCTCGGCGCCCAGCGCCAGCGCTTGGGCAACAGCCAGCAGCCCGATCGATCCGGGTCCCGCGCCGCCGCATACCAAGACCGGCGCCCCGGGGCGCGCGCTTAGATGGGGTGCGACGGTTCGGTAGGCGTCGGTGATGTTGTCCGAGGCCGAGGCCGCCACCTCCGAGGTCAGGCCGCCGGGGACGGGGACGAGCATCGCGTCGGCGAAGGGCACCCGCACACTGTCAGAGAGGAACCCGCCCCATTGCGTGCCCTCTTCCCCAAAGCCAAAGCCGTAGGTCTGCCCGAGAGGCAGCGTCTCGCAGTTGCCGGTTCGTCCCTGCCGGCAGGCTGTGCACGTTCCGCAATTGATCTGGAACGGCACCAGAACGCGGTCACCGGGCCGCACGCTCCGCACCCCATCGCCAATCTCGAGCACCTCGGCGACACCCTCGTGGCCGAGCTGGAAGGGCGGCGGAAAGGGCGAGGCGCCAGCGACGATGAACGCGTCGAGGTCGCAGGTGGCCACCGCCAGGTGACGGACGATCGCCTCGCCCTCTCCGGCCAGCTTCGGCTCGTTCACATCCCGCCACTCCAATTGCTTGGGACCTATGTAGAGAAGTGCTCGCATGAGGTCAACCAGGTTGGTTCTGGGCCAGCGCCTCCAGCGCCGTGGAAATTAGCACGAGCACATCGCCGAACAGCTCGTCCGGTACGCCTTCGGGGTCTACGAGCTTCTCCAGCGCAATGCCGTTGCCGAGTGCGTTGATCACGAGCCCGAGGCGCTGTGCCATCTCATCGGTCATCGGGATGCCGCGTTGTGCCGCGCCGTCAGATACCTGTTGGGCGATCGCCGCACGGAACGCGGCGAAACGATCGGCAAACCTTCGACGAGCTTCCGGTTCGCGAAGCGCGTAAGTCCAGAACTCGATCAGCAGCGGAAAGTAGTCTGGGCGCTCACGGAGTATCCGCATCCAGCGATCCGCTCCTGCGCGGGCCTGCTCCTCCGGCGTCTCCCCTTGGTAGAAGATCTCGCAGTACTCCTGCATGTGAGCGGTCGTGCGGTCCTCGAACAGCTCGAGGAACAGATCCTCCTTACCGCTGAAATTCGAGTACAGCGCGCCAGTAGTTGCCCCTGCCCTGCGCGCGATCTCCTCAACGGACGCTCCACAAAACCCTTGAGTCGCGAATACAGCGTCGGCGGCCTCGATCAGCCGCTGCCGCGTCAGCGCCTTCTGCTCATCCCGCAACGACGGCCGCTCCCGACTTGACATAGGTATTACTATCTCAGATAATGATCCTTATGTCAACGTCCGCGTGGCGCCACTCCTTCCGGTCAGGCGCTCGGTGCCTGCGGACCTCCCGATAGAGGCAGGATGAGCCCTACTCGAAGCGTCTGCGTGATCGGTGCACAGGGAACGCTCGGCAATGCTGTCCTCAAGCAGTTTGTATCCGCAGGGTGGACGGTCTACCCCGCGGGACGGCGAGCCGACCGCCGCGAGGGGTTTCGGCAGCTCGACCTCGATCAGCCCGATACCGTCGGCCCGGCCCTTCAGGATGTCGATCTCGTCGTCAGCACGGTGGCCCATCCAAGCCTGACCGCCGAGCGGTGGGTCCTTGAACGGGGCGGGCTTCTGGTCAACTGCAGTCACGCTCATGCTGGCGCGGCGGCCACAACCACCTCGCAAGCACAGGAGAGGAGGGGAACGGTCCTACTGAACGCGGGACTCGTTCCGGGCGTTGCCAACCTGTTGGCCGCCGAGCTGCTTGACAGACACCCGCAAGCCGACTGCCTCGAGGTCGCCTTCACCGTGCTCAACGAGGGAACTGCGGGCAGAGCAGGCGGGGAATTCGCCCATGAGGGCCTGACTTCACGAGCACGTCATCGCGTCGTCAAGTTGCCGATGCCCGAGCCCTTCGGGAAGCTCGCTTGCATCGAGATCGCCGAGGGAGAGGACGGCGGGTTCGGTGGGGTGGCCGATTCACGACGGATCGAGACCTACCTCGGGTTTGGCAATCGCTCTGTGAATCTGGCCCTGCGGGCGATCAACGCGTTGCGCCTGATGCTTGTTCTACCTAAAGCGGCGTTCGCTACCAACCGCGGGGAGCAGTCCGAGGCCTCGAGGGAGCCGACCGCGATTTGGATCGGAGCGCGGTGTGGCGCCGAACGACTGGGCGCCTCGATGCTCGAGTGCGAGGGCGACTACCGCACAACAGCTGCAGCCGCGCGCCTATTCTCCGAAAGACTGCTCGATGGGCACAGCCCGCCCGGGTGCTTCAACCCAGAGGATCTGTTCACCTTGAGTGATCTGTTGCCGGCGTTTAATGATGCGGGGCTGCGTGTCACGAGAGACTGAGCTCGGGTGTTCAACCCCCCAATTCTTCGGACACCGCCCGGAAGGTGGTCATCTGCTCGGCCAGCGCCTCACCGGTGTAGGCGTCGATGACGCCAATATCGTCGACGACGGCGCCCGCGCGCGCAACCAGCCGCCGGAACTCGTTGCTCGAGCGGATCTCATCCAGCGCGGCGCGCGCGCCGCGCAGCAGTATGAACCCGGCGAGCTCGCCGCCGTGCGGAGCGAGCAACACAGGTTCAAAGCTGTCGATCCGGCCATCCTGTTGCAGGGTGCCGTAGTAGGCGAGGGTTTCCTGGAAGACCTCCAGCGCCCTCAGCTCGCGTCCCCGCACGACGGGGCCCCAACCGAGGAACAATGCGTCGCCAGCCATCTCTGGATCCTCTCTGTCGGAATTTGTCCGTGGAGACTACTCCCGCTCGGAGGGCAAGTCGAGATGACAATAGGCAAACCGCGAGATGCGATCCTCGCGGACTACGCCGGATCGACCCCGACGGCGGCGCGATTGCTCAGCGCATCACGCTGCATGGCAGCCTCGTGCGCCCGCAAGGCGCCTGGCTGGAGCGTCGCCTCGAGGATCAGCACGGTCGCGCACAGCAGCGCCCAGAGCTGGGCGACAAGCGCCCACAGGCGCTCTGCGAGTCCCTGGTAGCCGGTGAACGAGTCGTGCAGCATGAACGTGACGATCCATGCGGTCAGCAACACAAGAGCGCCGCTCAACACGAGTCGCGCAAGCCGGCTCGGCCACGCCGAGCGGGCAAAAACAAAACCCGTCAGCAGGAGCGAGACGCTGATGCCGAGGCTCACCCACTCGTGCGCGTAGTGATGCCAGGAGAGCGCGTCCGCGGCTTCGCGCGACTTGCATATGGCGCTCACCGTCGGTGAGCAGTCCATTTGCAGTCCTCCAACGAGGATCGCGCACACGCCGGCGAGCACGAAAAACAACGGCATCGCCAGCGGCCACGGCCGTGTGCGCAGCGCCGGCACGATCGCGACCGCGAGCGCGATCAAGCCGAGTCCCCAGATCCCGACGAAACCCGTGAAGATCCACGGGTTCGCCGCTCCGCGCCGGCCGAGCTCGCTTATGTACTGGCGAACCGCGGAATAGCGGGGTTCGAGAGCGCCCGCGACTATCCACCCACCGACGAACACGGCCTGTGCGAGGATCGCAGCCCACGCCAACAACAACGTCCGGCGGCGCACCGCATCGGGCAGAAGCGGCCACCCTGCCGGTCTGAGCCAAAGCGCGACTTTGCGTAGCACAATCCTCCCTGGATGCTAACCCATCCTGCACGCCCGCTAACGCGGCGGATCAGGGGGTGATCGTGAACCCGATCGATGCGGCAGCCGAGAGCTTGCCGTCAGCGAAAGCGGTGAGGAGCAACCTGTAGCGACCAGGCTCGAGCGTACGCCCGCGAATCTTGCCTTGGAAGCCATAGACGTTCTCCCCGGCCTCGCCGGCGATCTCCAGCATGCCGCGGGCCTGGTAGCGATCGCAGCGGGGCTTCCTGGCGTTCACTTTGGTCATCACGACGCAGCGCGCGCCCTCCCTGCGACCGGAAGCGATCTGCAAGAACGCGAACCGTACCCGCGCTGGTCGATCGAGCTTAAAGCGGAAGGTTGTGCCGACTGGCGGTCGCGATCCGCGCCGAACGCTTTGCGTGGGCCAGCGTGAGCGGGATTGCCGGAGGTCGGACACGACCGGCACCGCCAGAACGGGATCGGGACCCCGGACGGAAGGACCGGCCTGGGCGGGAGGGCTGGGGTTGGCGGGAGGGCCGGGGTTGCCGGAAGGACCAGAGCCGGCGGGAGGACCGGGTTCTTCGGGAGGCCCGGGTTCTTCAGGGGACACAGAGGCGGCGCAGGGATCAGCACCGGCAGCGAGGTCGGGGTTGGGTTCGATCGAGATCGTCTGCGAGCTGCTCGTCGTGTTTGCTGCACCGTCGGTGCCGGTGACCGTGACCGTCCGTCCGCCGGGCGTGCTGTAGCAGTGGCTCACCGCCGCGCCCGAGCCGGAGCCGCCGTCGCCGAAGTCCCAGGTGGTCGCGACCGGCGGCCAGGCGTCGAAGGGATCGACCGACATCGCGACCGGCTGCCCCACCACGCCCGTCGCGGGCACTTCCAGGCCATTCAGTTCGGGAGGGACGGAGTCGAACACAGCCGAGTAGACCGACGCCCCACGGGACCACCCCGCAGTCACGTATCCCTCCGGGTCGACCGCCAGCGGGAAGCCTTCAAGCGCGCTGCTGCTGCGCCCGACATCCACGGGCTTACTCCAATCGCCTCCGGCCTCGCGTCGTGCCGCCTGAATGTAGTTGATGCCGAAGTAGTAGTACGCCCGCCATGCCGCGGTAACGTTGCCCTGCGAATCGACCACGACCTGGGGGGATGCTCCGATCCAATTGGCTTCATCGCGTTCGGAGATGTCGACCGGAGCGCTCCACGGCCCGCCGAGCGTGCTCGTGCTCGCGTGCACGAGCCGGCCGACGCCGTCGTTCGATTCCCAGACGGCGGTCGCGGTGCCCTGCGGGTCGATCGCCACGTCCGGTTCGTAGGCTGCCCCGCCCGACAGGTCGACTGCCGTGCCCCAGGCGCCGTTCGCCGTCCGGCTCGCCGCCTGCACGCGTTCGCTTGTTTGCGACTTCCAGACCGCGACCGCGTCGCCCTGCGGATCGACCGCCAGCTGCGGAAAGACGGCCTTGCCGCCTGCGTCGGAGAGGTCGACCGGGGCGCTCCAGGCGCCGCCGGCTGGCCGGGTGGCCGACTGGATGATCCCTCCTGCGTATTCGCCGGGGTGCCAGTTCCATACGGCCGTCACATCGCCCTGCGAGTCGACCGCCAGCTCCGGCGTGTCGCCGGCAGCTTCTTCTTTGGCGCTCACTTCCACGGGTTCGCTCCATTCGCCGCCCTTTGGCCGCGTGCTGGTCTCGATCGCGTCGGCCAAGGCCGTTTCTTCGCTCCAGATCGCGGTCGCGTTGCCCTGCGCGTCGACCACCACTTCGGGTTGCCAGGTGAGTTCGTAGCCGCCCTTTTTGGAGATCTCGACCGGCCGGCTCCATTGGCCGCCGGCTTCGCGCGTGACGGCGAGGACGGTCTGTGTGTGCGCCGGCGGGTGATAGTTGCTGGACCACACCACGACGGCGTCGCCATTTGCGCCGACCGCAACCTGGGGATTCCAGGCGCCTTCTTCGGCGGGATCCGAGAGAGTGACGGGCTGGCTCCAGACGCCGCCGCGCGGGCGCGTCGCCGCCTTGACGACCCGCCACGGCGTGTCTTCGACCCACGCCGCCGTCGCGTTGCCCTGCGCGTCGAGCTCCATGTCCTCCGATTCCAGTTCCGAGCTGCCCGGCTGCGTTCTCGTCGGTGCCAGCCAGCCCGCCGCCGAGGCGCTACCGGCCATGACCGCCAGCGCGCCGACGACCAGCAGGAACGAGATTGCACCACGACCAGCCCGCCAAAAAACACGGCTATTGATCAAGTCGTTAACAAACATTCCCAAATGGCCACAAACCTTAGGAAGGAGATCGGTCCCTTCAGGAAAGGGTATCGACTTTAGCAATACATGTTTTTAGTCATTTGTCAGGCCCAAGGCAGGGTTCAACCGGCGAGATCGCCACTAGCCGCCGAGCTTCCCCGCCCCCGAAGCCGAAGCTCCGGGCCACGGCTCGACGCTCAGACGGGGCCACTCATGGGCCCAGCGTGCGGCCTTGCGCTCGTAGACATGACGCGGAGCCAGGACTGGGTTTGGTCGCAAGCGTTGGTCGAAGAGGTCGTCGTAGCCGTGGGGCGCATACACGTCCAGCCCCCCGGCGGAGTCTCGGGTAACGGCGTAACAGCACGTCGTGGAGGCGAAGTGGTCAATGGCATCGCGACTGCTGTCAAACGCCTTGGCGGGGACCCCGAAGTGCCCCTCGTACCACAGGTGCACTCGCGCCTCGTTGCAAACCTCGACGACGACATCGAGGTCGGCGAACAGCTCGGCTGCGTTCTCGATGACGGCATCTTCGGCTTCCCGCGATAGATCGTCAGCATCGAAGTAGAACAGGTCGTAATCGCTGATCCCTTCTGCAGGCTCTCGACCGTCCAACACGTTCCAGACGGTTTGGAACACCGCACCCGCCGTGAGCCACCAGTCGCGCAGCTCAAGCTCTGGGGTTCGGTCGAGGATCACGCGGATGTTTGCATTCCGCAACACATGATCCAGGAAGCGATCTCGCTGATTGCTCACTCGCGCAACCCTGTTTGCACTTCTGTTCGCACTCCTCCCGCTCGGTCGTCTCCAGACTCCAAGAAGCACGATACCCGCCTAAGCAAGCGGGTCTCACGAAGGAGCGGGGGCGGGATTCGAACCCGCGACCTTCGGGTTATGAGCCCGTCCGCGCATTTGCGGCTGTTTGCGGCTGGTCCACCTTTGCCCTGCTAATCGGGTACTTTAGCACGATCCCCATTCGGGGGTTTGCGGCCGTTTTCGGGCCTTCTCTTGGCTTTTCCTTGACCCGAGCAGCCCAAGACCCGAGGGTTTTAACCCGAAGGTCGCCGGGTGGCCCTGGCTCGATCCGCGAGAAAGGGCAAGCCCCTTCCGAACCGCCCTAATCCGCGAACGGCGAGAGTCGCTGTTGCCGGTAGGATCGGCGGGTCGTGCCGACCGCTGAGAAGGATCGAATCAGGGCCATCTATGAAAAGGACGCGCCCAAGTACGACCGTAGCATGGGCTTCTACGAGCGGTTTCTCCTTGGCGATGCGAGGCAGTGGGCGTGCGCTCGGGCAGAGGGCGACGTGCTGGAGCTGGCGGTCGGCACGGGACTGAACCTCCCTCTGTATCGCTCCGACGTGCGCGTGACGGGCATCGAGTTCAGCCCCGCGATGCTTGCGCTCGCAAAGCAGCGGGCAGCAGAACTGGACCGTGAGGCCGATCTGCGGCTCGGTGACGCCGAGGCGCTTGAGTTTGAGGATGCCTCGTTCGACACGGTGATATGCACCTATGCCCTCTGCACGATCCCCGACGACCGCAAGGCGGTCAGCGAGGCCGGCCGTGTGCTGCGCCCGGGCGGCAAGCTCGTCCTGGCAGAGCACGTTCGTAGCCCGCTCCGGGCGGTCCGCGCTGGACAGCGCTTGCTTGAGCCGCTGATGGTCCGCTTCGAGGCAGACCATCTACTGCGCGAGCCGCTTGAGCATGTACGAGCCGAGGGGTTCGTCGTAGATGAGCTCAAGCGGACGAGGCTCGGCATCGTAGAGCGTCTAGCCGCGCACAAGGTCGCCGACAGCGCAGGATCGAACATTTAGCGACTCCCGCGTCAGAGCCAGAGCCGGTGCACTGGGCAAGCACGCTGAGCCGTCGCGGCGAGTCCGGGAACGCGCGGGAGCATGATGGTCGTATGACGAAGCCACGGAAGTGGGAATCCCCACGCTTCGTCCTTCCCCGCGCTTGCCCATGGGACGTTCCTGCTCGTGGTGACGATCATGGTCATCATCGACGCGCTGAGCCGCATGGTTGGCGGCGCACCACACGTTGAGGGTCTGCCGATCATCATCGTGAGCATCGTCGGCGGCCTGGTCATGGCTGCCTGCGCGCTCATCATCGGGACAGTCGAGGAGGGAGACTTCAACATGCGCTCGGTGATGCTCGACACCCTCGCCGACGGGGTCTCGGCAGCCGGCGTCGCGGCTAGCGGCGCCGTCATCCTCATCGTTGGTGGCGTCTACTGGCTGGACTCGGCCGTCGCGCTAGGGATCGCGGCGATCATCGCCTACCATGGAGTGGACGCGGTTTGACGAACAGTTTGATCTGCCCCCGGTTCTGTGGACTCGGGATGCTGGAATCAGGCGGCGATCGTTGATTGGTAGCGGTTCTCGTATTCGGTTGGGGTGAGCATGTCCAACGCGCTGTGGCGGCGTCTGTGGTTGTGGAAGTTCTCGATGTAG
>DASZGH010000051.1:0-25808 GCA_035938935.1 Solirubrobacteraceae bacterium | reverse complement strand
CTGCAACGCGTGGGCGATCGCGTCGGGCTCGGGCGTCGTGCTCGTCGACACGGGGATGCACCTGCCTGGATCGATGGGGCAGCTCGAGCGCGCGCTGGACCAGGTCAACCTGCGGCTGGAGCACGTCCGGCTGATCGCCTCGACGCACGCGCACTCGGACCACTGGGGCCAGGCGGCGCCGATCCGCGAACGCGCCGAGTGCGAGTTCTGGATGCACCCGAACCACGCGCACGCGACGCGCTCGCACGGCGATCCCGAGGCCGCGCTTGCGCGCCGGCTCGAGGTCGGGCGCCAGAGCGGGGTCCCCGAGGCCGCGCTCCAGAGCTACGCCGAGCGCGTGAAGGAGATCCCGTCTGGGGTCGCGACGGTGATCGAACCGGACCGGCCGCTCGTGCCGGGCACCGAGATCGACTCGGACCTCGGCGTCTGGCACGTGTACGAGACCCCGGGGCATGCGCCCTCGCACGTCTGCCTGTTCCAGCCCGAGCGGCGCCTCTTGATCTCCGGCGATCACCTGCTGGGCCGCATCTCGCTGTTCTTCGACTTCGGCTACTCGCCGGACCCCGTCGGTGAATTTCTGCACTCGCTTGACGTCGTTCAGCGCCTGGGCGCGCGCCTGTGCCTGCCCGGCCACGGGCGCACGTTCACCGACGTGCTGGCCCACATCGAGGGCAACCGCAGCCTGGTCGCCGAGCGCCTGGCGAAGGTGGCGGCAGCGATCGCGCAGGAGCCGCTGACGGCGTTCGAGGTCGTCCCGCGCATCTACGACGAGGAGTTGGCCACCCACGCGGGCCCGTGGCTGCTCAGCGAAACGCTCGCGATGCTCACCCACCTCGCCGCGAGTGGTCGCGCCGGCCGCGATGGACGTGAACCGGAGCGCTGGAGCGCCGGCCAGCAGGCCAGTGCGTAGGCGCCTCCGGCGCCGGAGCCAATCCAAAACATTGACACGCTCGTGTTAGGCTTTGCCGATGCGCATCGACGATCTGCTCGCGGAGGGGGAGCCCGTCTTCTCGTTCGAGTTCTTCCCGCCCAAGACCGAGCAGGGCGAGCGCAACCTCTACGATGCGCTTGCCGAGCTGCGCGGCTTGGACCCATCGTTCGTGTCGGTCACCTACGGCGCGGGCGGTTCCACGCGCGCGAAGACGATCGAGATCGTCAAGCGGATCAAGGAGGACTACGGCCTGGAGGCGATGGCGCACTTCACCTGTGTTGGCGCCACGGTTCCGGAGCTGCGCGCGACGCTCGATCAGATGCGCGCGGCCGGCATCGACAACGTCTTGGCTCTGCGCGGCGACCCGCCGGCGGGCGAGGAGGAGTGGGTCAAGACCGACGGGGGCCTGGAGTTCTCGCGCGAGCTGGTCGAGCTGATCCGCGCCGACTACCCGTTCGCGATCGGGGCGGCGTGCTTCCCCGAGACCCACATCCACGCGCTCAGCCCCGAGGCGGATGTGGCCTACCTGGCCGAGAAGGTCGGGGCGGGCGTCGACTTCCTGATCACCCAACTGTTCTTCGACAACGCCCTGTACTTCGACTTCGTAGCGCGCGCGCGGGGGGCGGGCATCGAGGTCCCGATCGTCCCCGGCATCCTGCCGATCACCCAGATCGGCCAGCTCGAGCGGATGACGAGCATGTGCGGCGCCTCGATTCCCGAGGGCCTGCGCCGCGAGCTGCAGGCGCGCGAGGCGAGCCCCGAGGCGGTGGTCGACTTCGGCGTCGCCTACGCAACGCTGCAGTGCGCCGAGCTGCTGCGCGCCGGCGCGCCGGGCATCCACTTCTACACGCTCAACCGCTCGCCGGCGACGCGCGCGATCCTGGGCGCGCTGAAGCTGCTGCGCCCGTGGGAGGGCGACTACCCGGCTTCGATCTCCAGCGCCTCGGCGACCCTCGGCGAGCCGTCGGGCGCCTCGTAGCGCACGTCGACCGAGTCGTCCTGTTTGTAGGTACCGACCCCCCAAGCCCCGAGCAGCCAGCGCCGCTTTGAGATCTTGTCCTTGCGCAGCTCGCGCGCGAACATCAGCGTGCGCCCCTTGGCCTGGTAGTCGACCCCCTCGCGCTGGGGCACGCCGTTGAGGAACACCTGGTAGGGCGCGCGCACCTCCGGGGGCAGGTTCACGATCGAGCGGGCCACGCGCTGATTATCCCCCGACGGCGTCGCTACGATCCGCCGCCGTGAACGAGTCCGTCCGCACCGCTCTTTTCGTCCGCACCGCACCCGCGATTGGAACCGAGCCTGCCGTCCCAGCCGTGCCCTACCTGGGCAGGCTGCTGCCGCTGGTGCCCGAGCCGGGCCGCCAGCGCGCCCATCTGCGGGGTGGCCGGCTGCTCGTTCCCGAGGGCGATCACCGCCCGGCGCTCGAGCGCCTGTACCGGAGGCTCGCTCGCCGCGAGATCGCGGCGCGACTGGACGCCGCGGTGGCCTCGGTCGGCGTCTCCTACGACGGCCTGTCGATTCGCTCGCAGCGCACGCGCTGGGCCTCGTGCTCGGCGACGGGCGGCATGAGCTTCAACTGGCGGCTGCTGCTGGCTCCCGAGCCGGTGCTCGAATACGTCGTCTGGCACGAGGTCTGCCACCTGGAGATCCGCGACCACTCGCGCCGTTTCTGGGCCTTGGTGGACGCCCGCTTCCCGAGCTGGCGCGAGCAGCGCAAGTGGCTGCGGCTGTACGGCGCGACGCTGGTGCTGTAGGGCCACAACCTTGCAAGGCTTTCGGGGATCTGCAGGGATAGATGCTAACCTTGCAAAGCGTACCCAGGTTTGAAAGGAACGAAGACGTCTACGCCAAGCGCCATCCCACAATTCTCGGAGTCCTTTGGACATTACGAGCGGCGCCAGTGGTACCCAAACCGATCCGGACCGAGTCATAAGCAACGCCGTGGGGGCTTTTACGAGACCTTTGTCCCGGTCTCGATCGCGACACGCTCTTTTCAGCTCGACGATGAGGCGGTGGCGACGATCGCCGAGGCGACGAAGGCGCTCTCCGATCTGAACGGCTCGTCACCGCGACTGGCTTCCATAACGGCTCTTGCCAGCAATCTGATTCGCTCCGAGGCTGTCGCCTCCTCACGCCTCGAGGGGCTGGTTCTGTCACATAAGCGTCTCGCGCGCGCGGCGTATGCCGGCGACGGCCGACGCAGCGGCGATAGGCGCGCGGCGGAGATCCTGGCCAACGTGAGCGCAATGGAACAGGCCGTGGTTCTCGGGACGCGGGCAGCGCCGATCGGTGTGAGTGACATTCAGGACATCCACCGCACGTTGCTGCGCTTTACGTGGGACGAGATAGCGGGGGTTATCCGTGATCGCCAAAACTGGATCGGCGGCAGCAACTATCACCCTCTCGACGCTGCGTTTGTGCCTCCGGCGCCCGAGCGCGTCGCGCCTCTCATGGAGGACTTGTGCGAGTTCATCAACCGCGAGGACCTGGCGCCTGTCGTCCAGGCAGCGATAGCTCACGCCCAGTTCGAGACGATCCATCCGTTTGCGGATGGCAATGGGCGCGTGGGTCGAGCCCTGGTCTATACGATTTTGCGCCGCCGTCACGAAAGCCCGCGCTATATCCCTCCTATCAGCCTTGTGCTGGCAAGCGAGCCGAAGGATTACATCGGTGGACTTGTCGACTACTGTGACGGAAGGATCAGCGATTGGTGCACGCTGTTCGCGGCGGCGACCCAAAATGCCGCCGTCCAGGCCGGCGAGTTCTCGGACCGCATCGAAGCCCTCCAGCAAGGTTGGATCGAGCGGCTCGGCAATCCGCGTCGCGGATCGGCAGTGCGTCAACTGATTGCTTCATTGCCGGCCCAGCCAGTCATAGACGTGCCGGCCGGCCAGCGCTTGACGAGCAAGTCTCACACTACGGTCGGCGCCGCCCTCGCGGAACTCGAAGCGGCCGGCATTCTTCGACGCCTGAACCAGCGCAAGTGGGGACGTCTATGGGAGTGCGACGAGTTGTTGGAGCTCGTAAGCGGCTTCGAGCGCCAACTACTCCGGTTGCCTCAGCCGCGCTGATCGAGCGGTACGTAGTCGCGGTCGCGCGGACCCGTGTAGATCTGCCTGGGGCGGGCGATCTTCTGCTCTGGGTCCTGCACCATCTCCAGCCACTGCGCGATCCAGCCGCTCGTGCGCCCGATCGCGAACATCACCGGGAACATCGCCACCGGCAGCCCCAGCGCCTCGTAGATCAGGCCCGAGTAGAAGTCGACGTTGGGGTAGAGCTTGCGCGAGGTGAAGTAGTCGTCGTCGAGCGCCCGCTTCTCGAGCTCGGTGGCTATCTCGAGCAGCGGGCTCTTGCCGCGCACCTCGAACACCGCGTCGAGGTGCTGCTTGATGATCCGCGCGCGCGGATCGTAGTTCTTGTAGACGCGGTGCCCGAACCCCATCAGCCGCTCGTTGCCCGCCTTCACCCCCTCCAGGAAGTCGGGGATGTTCTCGACGCGTTCGATCCTGCGCAGCATCCGCAGCGCCTGCTCGTTGGCGCCGCCGTGCAAGGGGCCGTAGAGGGCGGCCACGCCGCCCGCCACCGCTGTGTATGGGTCGACCTGGGTCGAGCCGATCGAGCGGACCGCGCTCGTCGAGGCGTTCTGTTCGTGGTCGGCGTGCAGGATGAACAGCACGTCGAGCGCCTTCTCGAGCCGCGGGTCGGGCTGGTACTTCAGCTCGGTCATCTTGTACATCATCGCCAGGAAGTTGCCCGCGTAGGCAAGGTCGTTGTCCGGGTAGACGTAGGGCTGGCCCATGTTGTGGCGGAAGGCGAAGGCGGCGAGCGTCGGCATCTTCGCGAGCAACCTGGTGATCTGGATCGCGCGGACCTCTTCGTTGTGGATCTGGTTGGCGTCGGGGTAGAAGGTCGACAGAGCGCCGACCGAGGCGACCAGCATGCCCATCGGGTTCGCGTCGTAGCGGAAGCCCTGCATGAAGTCCTTGACGTTCTCGTGCACGAAGGTGTGGATCGTGATCTCGTGCACCCACTGCTCGAGCTGCACCCGCGTGGGCAGCTCGCCGTGGATCAGCAGGTAGGCGACCTCCAGGTAGCTGGAGCGCTCGCACAGCTGCTCGATCGGGTAGCCGCGGTGCTGGAGTATCCCTGCCTCGCCGTCGATGTAGGTGATCGCACTGCGGCAGGAGGCCGTGTTCGTGTAGGCCGGGTCGTAGGCCATCAGCCCGAAGTCCTCCTCTGAGACCTTGATCTGGCGTAGGTCCATCGCGCGAACGGTCCCGTCGGTGACGGGCAGCTCGTAGGTCTTGCCGGTGCGGTTGTCGGTGACGGTCAGCGTCTCGCTCGCGCGGGCGCCGTCGGTGCTCGCGTCTCGGGTCTGTGTCTCGGCGCCCATGGCTCCTCCAGTGCGGTCTTTTTCGCGGTCCCCTCGATTATGCGACACCGGGCCTAAAGACCCGTGGGCAGTCTGTGAACTCGCCGGTGTTGCTGGCGATCGATCGGTGTCGGCGCATCCTGTGGCCGCGCGCGATCAGCGCGGGGCGAGCTTGCCACGAGCGACGGCGGTGCGCACGCGCGCGGGCGGTGCCAGCGGCGCTCCGCCGTGCGGTCCCCTGCGCGGCAGGCGCGGCAGGCGGGCGCGCGGATGATGTGGCTGCAGCGGACCGGTGGTCGGCCCGATCCCGCCCTCGCCTTCGGCGGTCCACTCCTCCGGCGTCTGGCGCACCGCCCAGCGCACGATCAGGAACAGCGCGACGATCGGGATCTTCAAGAACACCATCAACCAGATGAAAGTCCAGGCATCCACTCCTGCTCGATCGTATACCCGCCCGGGCGTGGGGACAACCCACATAACCAAATCTATATTTGGTATAGTCCCTCGCAATAACCAAATAATCATTTGGTACAGCGAGAGAAGGAGGAAGCCATGCCGATGATCGACTTCACGTATCCCGAGGGGGCGATCGAGCCCGCCGCGCTCGCGATTGCCGTCGACAAGCTCACCGCAGCGCTCCTGCGCCACGAGGGCGCGCCGGACACCGAGCGGGTTCGGTCGATCGCCTGGACGTTCGTCCACGAGATGCCCGCCGGGACCATCTACGCCAGGGGGAAGCCGGCCGACCTGAACTACTACCGCGTGCAGATCACCCCGCCCGAAGGCACCCGTGAGACGCTCGAGCAGCACAAGGCCAGCCAGGCGCTCCCGGCCTCGGCGTAGGCGATGGGCGAGCGTCCCTTCGAGGTCGTGGTGTATGGGGCGACCGGGTACTCCGGTCGCCGGGCGGTCGAGCACCTCGCGCGCCGCGCTGGCGAGGTGGGGCTGCGCTGGGCGATCTGCGGACGCGACCGCCGACGGCTCGACCGGCTCGCGGCGGGCGTCGGTGACTCGCGGCCGCACGTGCTCGTCGCCGACGCGGGCGACGCCGAGGCGCTGAGGGGGGTGTCGGCGCAGACGGACGTCGTCGTCAGCCTCGTCGGCCCCTACGGCTCGCTCGGCGACGAGCTGCCGCGGCAGTGCGTGTCGACCGCCACCCACTACGCCGACCTGTGCGGCGAGAACGACGTGATCGACACGCGCATCGCGGGGCTGCACGAGTCCGCCCGGTGCGCGGGGGTCAAGCTGATCTCGGCGTGCGGATACGAGTCGGTGCCGTTCGACTTCGGCGCTCTGAAGCTCGACGAGGAGTTCCGCCAGGCCGACCGCTCGCGACTGGAGCGGGTGGACGCCGAGTCTGGCTTCGTCCTGCACCGCCATCCCCTGCGGTTGGGCACAGGGATCAGCGGCGGGACCCTGGCGACGATACGGGGACTGGTCGAGGCGGGCGAGCTGACCGACCCCTACCGCTTCGTCCCCGGGGAAGTGGCCAAGGACCCGGCTCTACGCGCAGCTAACGCCGTCGAGCTCGCCGCCAGGCGCTCGGCGAGTGGCGACTGGCTTGCGCCGCTGTTCCCGACGCCCTTCCTGAACTCCGCGATCGTCCACCGCACGAGCGCGCTGCTCGGCGGCGAGACGGGCGACGCGGACGGTGAAGTCAACGGCGAGGCGAACGGCGGCTACTCGCCTCGGCTCGTCTACCGGGAGGCGATGAATGTGACCGCAAGCCTCGGCTCTGCGCCGCTCGCCGCGCTCGCCGCCAGGACCGTCAGCGCACTGATGCGAAACATCGACGCGATGGCCGGTGGGCGACGCTCGTTCTCCGACCGACTGACGCTGCTGGTTCTGCGGCGGCTCGCCAAGCCCGGCGAGGGTCCCCCGCTCGACTCGCTGCGGGCGGTCGACTATCGGGTGGATCTGCGGGCGTCATCGACCACGGGACTCGAGGCCGGCGCCACGGTCCACGGCCTCGGGCACCCCGGCTACCTTTCCTCGCCGAACATCCTCGCCGAGATCGCGATCGGCCTCGCCCGCGACAAGGAGCTGCCCAAGCGCTACGGCGTGCTGACCCCAGCAAGCGCGCTCGGAGCCGGGTTCACGACGCGGCTGGCCAAGGCCGGCCTCAGCTTCGATGTGCGGCCCCCGCTGCCCCGTGTCGCGAGCGCCGGCGCGACCCATGCGCCGGACCCCGTGTAGGGGCCACCGTGGTGCCGGGCAGCGAGCGAGGGCGCCTCATCGGTCCTGCGATCCTCCTGCGGCCATCCGCTCGAGGCCGACCCAGCAAAGCTCGAGCAGGCGCTCCACGACCTCCTCGCGGGAGACCTCGGGGTGCTCGTACCACCACGCGGCCAGGCCGTTCTGCGCGGCCTTCAGCGCCTCGGCGAACATCTGCGTCACGCGCTCGGGGTCGGCGTAACGGGCCAGCGCGTCGCCCGCGCCCGCCTCGATGAAGGCGGCGATCGCCCTCGTCGCCCGGCCTTCCAAGCGCATGTAGGCGGCCGAGACCTCGGGATCGCTGGGGGGCTCGCGAAACAGCATCCGCCAGGCGAAGCGGTGCTGCTCGACGAAGGCGAAGAATGCGTCCACGCCGACGCGCATCCGCTCGGCCGGATCGGCGGGGACGCCCTGGAGGGCCGCCCCGACGTGCTCGAGTAGGTCGGTCGTCTGGCGCTCGAGCAGCTCGACCTGGAGCTTGGCCTTGGAGGGGAAGTGGTCGTAGATCACCGCCGGGGTGATCCCGCCGGCGCGGGCTATCTCCTCCATCGAGGCGGCCTCGTAGCCCCGCTCGGCGAACACCTGCATGGCGCCGTCCAGGATCAGCCGGCGCCGCAGTTCGGGGCTCAGGCGTCGCCTCTTGGGAGGGGTCTCCGTCGGCATGACCCGACTTTACCAAATCAGGATTTGGTAAGTCTCACGGGTCGCCAGGTTGTCGCGGTCAGCCGCGCAGTTGCAGCGGGGCGCCGCTGAACTGGGTGATCGTGCGCAGCTCCTCCACCCTGGCGTGGATCTCCTCGCCGGTGAGCCGCTCGATGCGCTCGGTGCCGAACTCCTCGACGTTGAAAAGGCGCGCCGCAAGAGCGATCAGCCTCCGGCCAGCGGCTCACGGACGATACGGGCGATCAGATCCTCCAGGGAGACGATCTGGGCGCCGGAATACGTCCGCGTGTAGGCGCCGCTCGACGTCTGCGCGCTCAACGTCTGCGGCCACGACAAAGCTGTCTGCCGCCCTGCGGATGCCCCGGTGAGACACAAAATAGCCGACGGATCGAAAGATCGTCTACTGCTAGTGATCCAGCTGGCTAAAGTGTCGCCTAACTATATGACGTCAGGATTGCGTCTGGTACTACCAAACGCAATCCTGACGTCATTTGGTCTCCCATATGGGCCCTTGCAGCACGGGTTCGAGCCATCACCCATACCGGACTTTGGGCGTGGTGAGACCAGCGAGGCCGCGGCGAGCCGTCTTACCTCCGCAACTGCAGGGGCGCTCCGCTGAAGCGCGTGATCTCCTCGAGCTCCTGCACGCGCGCGGCGATCTCCTCGCCGGTCAGGCGCTCGACGCGTTCGGTGCCGAACTCCTCGACGTTGAAGGAGGCCAGCGCCGTGCCGTGGGCCATCGCCCGGCGCAGCAGATCGTCTGAGAGCTCATCGTCGGGATGTGCGGCGATGTAGCCGACGAAGCCACCCGCGAACGTGTCGCCGGCGCCCGTAGGGTCGATCACGTTCTCCATCGGGTAAGCCGGCAGCGCGAAGAACGTCTCCTGCGTGACCAGCGCCGCGCCGTACTCCCCTTGCTTGGCGACGATCACCCGCGGGGTGGGCGGGCCCCAAGAAAAGATCTCCCGCGCGGCCGAGACGAGGTTTGGCTTGCCGGTCAGCTGGCGCAGCTCGGCGTCGTTGAGGATCAGGCAGTCGACGCCTTCGATCGCCTCGACCAGCTCGTCGCGGGCGATGTCGATCCACAGGTTCATCGAGTCCAGCGCGACGAAGCGCGCGTCGGGCAGCTGTGCGCGCACCTCGCTCTGCAGAGCCGGCTGGATGTTGGCCAGGAACAGCACGTCGCTCTGCCGCGAGCGCTCGGAGAGCTTGGGCGCAAAACCCTCGAACACGCCGAGCTGGGTGTCGAGCGTCTCGCGGGAGTTGAGGTCCCAGCCGTACTGTCCGCGCCAGAAGAAAGTCTTGCCGCCGGCGATCCGCTCGACGTCTGAAACGTCGACGCCACGATGGCGCATCACGTCGAGCTCTTGCTCGCCGAAGTCGTCGCCGACGGGGCCGACGACGAGCACCTCCTCGAAGAAGGATGCCGCCAGCGCGAAGTGCACGGCGGCGCCGCCGAGCATCCGCTCGCGCTCGCCGAAGGGAGTCTTGACGGCGTCGAAGGCGATCGATCCGACTACGGTGATGGGCACGGGCGGACCCTACCTGACAGCGGTCAACAGGTCGGCGCGGATCGTGGTCTAAAGCCTGGAAACCTCATGGTAGAGTGTCATGATCATGACGAAACGTCTTGCAATCTCACGAGGCGGCCAGGTGTCTGTGCCAGCGACTGTGCGCAAGCGCTGGCACACCCGCACCGTGCTTGCAGAAGATCGAGGCGACCATCTTGTGCTGCGACCTGTGGCGGACGATCCGGTCAAGGCCGCTGTGGGTGTCTTTGCCGCACAGATCGGAAGACTTGGCTCCGACGAGGCCAAGCGGCTGGATCGTGAAGAGGAACTGAGTGCCGAAGAGCGCCTCGAAGGCCACGACTGAGCTTGCGCAGTCCGGGGCGGCGCAGCCGCTAACGCTGATCGACGCTTCGGCGCTCATCGCGCTGCTCGGCGCCGAGCCGGCGGCCGCTGAGGTGAGCACGTTGCTGAAAGATGAGGCGGCGTCGATCACGACTCTCAACCTGGCCGAGGCTGTAGACCGCCTCAAGCGCCGATACGACCTAGCCGTTGAGCAAACGCGTCCGGTCATCGAAGGTCTGCTGGCCGGAGCCTTGGACCTTATTCCGATCGAGTCGGCACAGGCGTGGCGTGCCGCCGAGATTCGCGCTTCTCACTACCACCGTAAGGACTGCCCCATATCGATGGCCGATGCGGTGCTCGTGGCGAGCGCGCCAAGCAGCGGTCGGATCGCAAGCTCCGACTCGCATGTCCTGTCGGTAGGCAGGCGCGAGGGCGTCTCGGTGATTGTCTTGCCCGACTCGCAGGGCCGTCGGGCGAAGGTTTGAGGCAGGCACCCGATGCGCGCCATCCAGATGAGTGAGTTCGGCGGCCCGGAGGTCCTCAAGTCGGTCGAGCTGCCGACCCCCGAGCCCGCCCCGGGCGAGGTGTTGATCAAAGTAACGCGGGCCGGGATCAACTTCGCCGACACCCACACGCGCACCAATTCCTACGTGCAGAAGGCGACACTGCCGCTCGTCCCCGGCGGCGAGGTCGCCGGCGTGGTGGTCAAGGCTCCCGCTGACGCGGCTGTGAAGCCCGGCCGGCGCGTGGTGGCGCTCACCGGCGACGGTGGCTACGCCGAGTACGCGACCGCCCCGGCCGACCGCTGCTACCCGATCCCCGACGAGCTCGACGAGGACACCGCTGTTGCGATCCTGATCCAGGGCCTGACCGCGTGGCACCTCTACCGCACCGCCGGGCGCGTCGCGCCGGGGGAGTCGGTCGTGGTGCACTCGGCGGCCGGCGGCGTCGGCTCGCTCGCGGTCCAGCTCGGCCATCCGCTCGGCGCCGGCCGCGTGATCGCCACGGCGTCGAGCGCCGGGCGGCGTGAGGTGGCGCTCTCGCTGGGCGCCGACGTCGCGGTCGACTCCGAGCCCGAGGGCCTGACCGAGCGTCTGCTCGACGCCAACGACGGGCGCGAGGTGGACGTCGTCTTCGACATGGCCGGCGGGGAGGCGTTCGAGCGCTCCTACCGCGCGCTCGCTCACTTCGGGAGGATCGTCGTGTGCGGGATCTCCTCCCAGCAGCCGAACGAGGTACGCACCGGCTCGCTGTTGCGCCACTCGCGCACGGTGAGCGGCTTCTACCTGTTTCACTGCCTGGAGCGCCCTGCGATGGTGAGCGGCGCCCTCGCCGACCTGTTCGCGCGTGCTTCGGGGGGGGATCTACGCGTGCTCGTCGGCGGGACGTACGCTCTCTCCGAAGCGGCGCGGGCGCAGGTCGATCTGCGCGAGCGGCGTACCACCGGCAAGCTGCTGCTCGACCCCACGACCTGAGCGTACGCCTATTGGCCTGGGCACGTGCCGCGACGGCCTGGGCACGGGTCCCACCTGGCCTGGGCGCATGCGGCGGCGGCGGGGCCGGCGGGCGCCAGCGCATAAGCTGCCGGTGCGTATGCCAAAGACCTTCGCCGAGCTCGGTCTCACCGAGCAGACCCTCCAGGCCCTGCGGGACGTCGGCTACGAGTCGCCCTCGCCGATCCAGGAGCAGGCGATCCCGCTGCTGCTGGAAGGCCGCGACGTGATCGGCCAGGCCCAGACCGGCACCGGCAAGACTGCGGCCTTCGGGCTGCCGATCGTGCAGTACATCGATCCCTCCGAGCACGAGGTGCAGGCGCTCGTGCTCACGCCCACGCGCGAGCTTTGCATCCAGGTCACCCAGGCCCTGCGCGCCTACGGCGCCCGCAGCGGCGTGGACGTCGTCGCCGTCTTCGGCGGCGCGCCGATCCGCACCCAGCAGGCTCAGCTGCGCGCCGGCGGGCACATCGTCGTCGGGACGGTCGGGCGCGTGCTCGACCTGATCTCGCGCCATTCGATCGTGCTGCACGACTGTCGCTTCGTCGTGCTCGACGAGGCCGATGAGATGCTCGACCTCGGCTTCCTGGAGGACGTCGAGCGGATCCTCTCGATGACCCCGTCGGGCCGCCAGACGGCGCTGTTCAGCGCGACGATGCCGCCGCCGATCCGCAAGTTGGCCGACTCCTATATGTACGAACCGGAGATCGTCCAGGTCGAGGCCGCCACGCTCACTATCGACACCGTCGCCCAGTTCCAGCTCCCAGTCGAGCCGCGCGAGAAGGCCAAGAAGCTGGTGGAGGTGCTCAGGGCGGAGCGGCCTGAGCAGGCGATCGTGTTCGTGCGCACCAAGATCCGCTGCGACCAGCTGTTCCGCACGCTGCGCGATGGCGGCATGAACGTGCGCGCGCTGCACGGGGACATGACCCAGGGCGCCCGCGACGGCGTGATGCTCGCCTTCAAGGGGGGGCGGGTGCCGATCCTCGTCGCCACCGACGTCGCGGCGCGGGGACTGGACATCTCTACGGTCACCCACGTCGTCAACTACGACGTCCCGACTTCACCGGACACCTACGTTCACCGCATCGGCCGCACCGGCCGAGTCGGGCGCTCCGGACGGGCGATCACGTTCGTGGAGGCGCGCCAGAAGCGCGAGCTGGAGGCGATCGAGCGCCACATCGGCACGCAGATCGCCGCCTGGAGTCAGGACGCAAAGGCTGCGCCGACGCCCGTGAAGGAGCGCCCGCGCCGGCACTCCAAGCCGCACATCTCCCGTGACGGCGACGAGCCGTCGGTGAAGCTGCTCCTTGCCGGCGGCCGCGCCGCGGGCCTGCGCGTGGCCGATGTCGTCGGCGCGGTCACCTCCGCCACCGGCCTCGACGGCGAGGCCGTGCGCGACGTGAGCGTGCTGGAGCGCTTCACGTTCGTGTCGGTGCCGGCGACCGAGGTCGACCGCGTGATCGAGGCGCTCGCCGGCAAGGAGGTCCGTGGACATGAGCTGCGCGTCGAGCGGGTAGGGTAGGCGCCATGTCAACCGCAACGATGAACACAACCGAGGGAGCGATCGTCTTCGAGCTGTTCGACGAAGATGCCCCGAAGACGGTCGAGAACTTCCGCAAGCTCGTCTCTGACGGCTTCTACGACGGCCTCACCTTCCACCGCGTGATCTCCGACTTCATGATCCAGGGCGGTTGCCCGCAGGGCACCGGCGCCGGCGGTCCCGGCTACCAGTTCGAGGACGAGATCAACTCGCACAAGATCGTCCGCGGCGCCCTGGCGATGGCCAACGCCGGCCCGAACACCAACGGCTCACAGTTCTTCATCGTCACCGCGAAGGCGTGCCCATGGCTGGACGGCAAGCACACGGTGTTCGGCCAGGTGCAGAGCGGCATGGAGGTAGTCGACGCGCTCGAGGGCGTGCAGACCGACGGCGGCGACAAACCGGTCGAGCCGGTCGGGATCGCCACCATCGATCTGGCCGAGTAGCCAAATCGGGTGTAGCCTTGGTTGCCTAGAGCGTTAGAGCGAACCGAGGCCGAGGAGAACTGAGATGGCGACCGTCGAGCAGCAGGTCAACCGTGAGGTTCACAACGGAGCGACGAACGGAGCCGCCGCCGGGGCTGACATCCCTGTCGAGAACCCGGCCACCGGCCAGATCGTCGCCCACGTTCCCGACCTCGATGCCGCCGCCATCGCGGAGCTGGCCGCGCGCGGACGCGCCGCCCAGCCGCAGTGGGAGGCGTTTGGCTTCGAGGCGCGCGGGCGCATCCTGCTGCGCGCTCAGAAGTGGCTGATCGAGAACTCCGAGCGGGTGATCGAGACGATCGTCTCGGAGACCGGCAAGACCTACGAGGACGCCGAGTTTGCCGAGATCGCCTACGCCGCCAACGCGTTCGGGTTCTGGGCCAAGAACGCGCCGAAGTACCTCGCCGACGAGCGTGTCAAATCAGCGCAGATCCTGCTCAAGGGCAAGAAGCTGATTCTGCGCTACCGACCGCTCGGGCTGATCGGCGTGATCGGGCCGTGGAACTACCCGCTGACCAACTCCTTCGGCGACTGCATCCCCGCCCTGGCGGCCGGCAACAGCGTGATCCTCAAGCCCTCCGAGGTCACGCCGCTGACCTCGCTGCTGCTGGCCGAGGGCCTGCGCGAATGCGGCTTGCCCGAGAACGTCTTCGGAGTCGCCACCGGCCGCGGCGGGACGGGGGCGGCGCTGACCGAGCAGGTGGACATGATCATGTTCACCGGCTCCACCCGCACGGGCCGCAAGGTTGCCGCCGCAGCCGCCGAGCGCCTGATCCCTTGCTCGCTGGAGCTCGGCGGCAAGGACCCGATGATCGTCCTCTCTGACGCCGATCTGGAGCGCGCCGCCAATGTCGCGGTCTACTACTCGATGCAGAACGCCGGGCAGACGTGCATCTCGATCGAGCGAGCCTACGTCGAGGCGCCGGTCTACGACGAGTTCGTCGCCAAGGTCTCCGAGAAGGTTCGCGCTCTGCGCGTCGGCGCCCCGCACGGACCGGGCTCGGTGGATGTCGGCGCGATCACCTTCCCGCCGCAGCTGGAGACGATCTCCGGTCACGTCGACGAGGCCGTGGACAAGGGCGCGCGCGTGCTGGCGGGCGGCCGGGCCGTGGAGGGGGTCGGCGGGCGCTTCTACGAGCCGACTGTGCTGGTCGACGTCGACCACACGATGAAGATCATGACCGAGGAGACGTTCGGCCCTACGCTGCCGATCATGAAGGTCGCTGACGCCGAGGAGGCCGTACGCCTGGCCAACGAGTCGCCCTACGGCCTGGGCGCCTCCGTATTCACGAAGGACACCGCGCGCGGCGAGCAGATCGCCCGCCGTCTGGAGGCCGGCGCTGCCAACGTCAACGACGCGGTCGTCAACTACACGGCGCTGGAGCTGCCGATGGGCGGCGCCAAGGCCTCGGGCCTGGGCTCGCGCCACGCGGCCGGCGGCATCCGCAAGTACTGCTCGCAGCAGGCGATCGTGGTGACGCCGAAGCTCGCGCTCAAGCGCGAGGTTCACATGTTCCCGTACAAGGCCAAGACCACGCGCATGATCGCGCGCGTGTTCAAGCTGATGTACGGGCGTGGCGACCGCGATTGAGATTGATGATGGCCCGCGCGCGCAGGCGCGCGTAGGGCCGATTCAGGTGACGTGGATTCAGGCGGCGGTCAGCGCCACACCCAGCAGCCGCTCCAGCTCGGGGATAGTCGTCTCGGCGCTCGTGTGGTGCACGGTCGCCATCCCCAGCTGCTCGGCGGGGGTGAGGTTGAACGGCAGATCGTCGACGAACACGCACTCGTGCAGCTCCGCGCCGGCGCGCTGCGCGCCGAGCTCGTACATCCGTTTCGCGGGCTTGCGCGTTCCAACCTCGCCGGAGATGACCACGCCGTCGAAGAGCTCGCCGAACAGGTCGTGCGGGTAGCGGTGCACGCCCCAGGAGTTGGAGACGAGTGCGGTCTTGATGCCGGCGTCGTGGGCGGCACGGACGGCCTCCACCATCGCCACGTCGGGCTGCACACCGGCGAACAGCCCGTCGATCAGGCCATCAGAGTCGACGCCGAGGACCTCGGCGAAGCGCCGCTCGAACTCGGGCTCCTGCATCGTCCCCTTCTCCAGCGAGATCAGCAGCTCGCGGAACTGCGGATCGGCGCTGAAGCGCTTGCCTAGCTCGGCCGGATCGATCTCCATGCGCACGCAGTAGTCGTGAAAGGAGGCGAACAGGTTGGTCGTCAGCACCCCGCCCCAGTCGATCAGCAGCGCGCTGCGGCTGTTGCCATTCGCTTCACTCACCGAGCGCCACCCCCTCTGCTTGTCTGGCCAATTGGGCGACGCCCTCGCCGAACGCCTTCAGGTACGGGTCGTCGGTGCTGCCTGAGATCGCGCGCTTGTAGTTGCCCTCCATGAACACGGCCGACTTCCACAGCGCCAGCGTGACGTACCAGCGCAGGTCGGTCATCGAGCGCTTGCTCTGATCTTCGTAGCGGGCGATCAGCTCGGCGCGGGTGGGGTATCCCTGCGCGCGGGTGACGTTGCCGAGCGCGGCCCGCAGCCCCTCGGCCGGGTCCTCAGCCTCGGTCCAGAACATGCACATGTAGCCGATGTCGGCGAGCGGGTCGCCGATCGTGGCCATCTCCCAGTCGAGCACGGCGACCAATCGCGCGGGCGGCTCGGCGGCGAAGATCGCGTTGCCCAGCCGATAGTCGCCGTGAACGATCGTCGCCGGGCCTGACTCGGGCATGTTCGCGCCGAGCCACGCCTGCACGCGCTCCATCGCCGGCAGCTCACGCGTCTTGTTGTGCTCCCACAGTCCGCCGAAGCGTCGCAGCTGGCGCTCCAGATACCCGGTCGGCTTGCCGAAGCCCTCCAGGCCGACGGCGCGCCAGTCCACGGCGTGGATCTCCACCAGCGCGTCGATCAGCTGCTCGCCGATCCGCCTGCGCTGCTCGAACGTGTCCAGCGACGGCGGCGTCTGCCACACGATCACCTCGCCGGGCACGCGCTCCATCACGTAGAAGGGGCAGCCGATCACCGCCTCGTCAGCGCAGACGGCGAGAACGTTCGGCACCCGCGCCGCGGTCCCCTCGAGCGCTTGCAGCAGGCGCGCCTCGCGCAGCACGTCGTGAGCGCTCGGCGGCAGCGGTCCGCGCGGCGGCCGTCGCAGGACGACTTCGGCGCTCTCGCGCTCGACCAGATAGGTGACGTTCGAATGCCCGTCGCCGATCGGCTGAGCCCTGATCTCGCCCGCGCCGAGCCCTTGCTCGTCGAGGAAGGCGGCCAGCGGCTCGAGCACGAGCAGGGGCTCGCGCGCGTCCGACGCGACGTCCGCGTGGGTGGCGACGATGTCGTCCGGTGCAACGGCTGCGCTCATCTGCCCGCACGCTACCGGACGGATGCTCCGTGCCGGTGCAAGCGTGCGCCGTCGGTCTGGCCGGCGCGGCGGCGCTCGCGATCCTCAGCCTGCTCAGCCGCCGCGAGTCCGTCCCGCGCGGCGACGATCTCATCTACGAGCGGATGGCGCAACACCCCTTCGCCACGCATACCTTCCCGTTCGCCTACCGGATCGGACTGCCGTGGCTGGTGCACGTGCTGCCGTTCTCGCACACGACCTCGTCCGAGCTGCTGGCGTGGCTGGCCGCCGGCGGCGCCGCGGCGTTCGCCTACGCGCTGATGCGTAGCCTCGACGCGCCCGCCGCGGTGGCCGGCCCGCTCGCCTTCGCGCTGGCCGTCTCGCCGCCGCTGCTGATCGTGGCGCTGCGGGACGGGCGCAACCCCGACGCGGTGACGATGCTGTTCATGATGGCCGCGACGCTGCTAGTCGTGCGTCGCCGCCCGCGCGCGCTGGCGGTGACGCTGATGGTCGGCGTGCTGTTCCGCGAAGCGGTGTTGTTCGTGATCCCGTTGGCCTACGCCGTGTGGGCGGTGAGGGCATGGGACCGCCGAGCCGCCGTGCGCACGCTCGCGATCGGAGCGCCCGCCATGGCGGCGTATGTCGCCCTGCGGCTGGCGATTCCGACGGTCGGCCAAAGCTCGGTACCCGGGTACGGCGGCTCGCTCGTCGGCGAACGGGGTCACGTCGTCCGCCTCGGCCTGGACAGCCTGGCGACCGAGCTGCGTCGGATGCTCTCGGTGTTCGGCCCGCTGTGGCTGCTCGCCCCGCTGGCGCTACGCGGCAGCCGCTTCGCGCGCCGCGGCCTGGCGCTCGTGGCCTGCTCGCTGGTCTCGATGACCTTCGCGCTGGACTGGGGCCGGATGATCTTCCTCTCGGCCCCGGCCTTCTATCCGGCCGGCGCCTTCACGCTGACTCAGCGCCCGCGCTGGCGGCTGGCGACGTGGATCGCGTTCGTGGCGCTGATCCTCGGGTATGCGATCTACATGGACCGCCACGGCGTCCAGCACGGCATCGTCGAGAACCCGCTGCCGCCGTATCCGGTGCGCTGAGCGGGCGTGCCGGGACGCCGATTCGCGCTGCGCGTCGGCGTCCCGTCCGGAGCGCTTGCTGCACTCAGCGGCTCGCGCGGCCCCGTCCGGCAAGCCGCGCCGACCGACCGCAACAAACCCCGCCCCCACGTGTCTCAACCGACCATGCCCAGATTCCGCATAGCTCTCATCCCACTCCTGGCGGTCCTGCTCCTGAGCACGACGGGCCTCGGCAGCGCCGCCGCCTCACACAACGAGACGATGTTCTTCGAGGCGCCCAGAGACCTCGTCGGGGTGACGCCGAAGGCGCGCGCCAAGGCGCTCGTGCAGCTGCAGTGGCTCGGCGTCAAAGCTCTGCGCGTCGAGCTGGTCTGGCGCAACGTCGCGCCGGGCTCGCACAGCGCCCGCAAGCCGAGCTTCGACGCCACCAATCCGGCGAGCTACAACTGGGGCGAATATGACCCACTGCTGGCCGAAGCCCAGCGCCTGAAATGGCAGGTGCTTCTGACGGTCACGGCACCGGCGCCGAAGTGGGCGACGGCCGCGAGAAAAGACTACGTCACGCGCCCTTCCGACACGGCATTCAGGGAATTCATGACCGCCGTCGGCAAGCACTTCGGCGGTGCTGTGTCGCTGTTCGCAATCTGGAACGAGGCCAACCACCCGGCGTTCCTGCTGCCCCAGTTCTCCAGCAACGGCAAGCCGGCCTCCCCGCGTCTTTATCGCGGCCTGTTCGAGGCGGGCTACGAAGGGCTGAAGGCGTCTGGGATCGCAAGCCCGAAGGTGCTGATGGGCGAAACGGCGCCGGTCGGGTCGGACTCGCTGAGCCGGCAGGAAATACGCGAAAAAGGCCTCGAGCACGACGTCGCGCCGCTGGCGTTCCTGCGCGAAGCGCTGTGCCTGAACTCGCACTACCACCGGTCCGGCGCCTGCGAAGAGCTTCATCCCTACGGCTACGCGCACCACGCCTACACGGTCGGCTCGCCCTACTCCAAACCAAAAGGAGCGGACAGCGTCACGATCGGGGTGCTCTCGCGCCTATCGAGCGCGCTCGACAAGGCCGCCGCCGCGCACGCGATCCCGGCGCACCTGCCGATCTACCTGACCGAGTTCGGGATCCAGAGCTACCCCAACCACGAACTGGGCGCGCCCCAGCCCCAGCAGGCCGAATACGACGCGATCGCCGAGAAGATCGCCTGGTCGGATCCGCGCGTGGCGGCCTTCTCGCAATACCTGCTGCGCGACGACAAGCTCGGTGGCAAGCCGGGTTCGAGCGTGCACGGCGGCTTCGTCGGCTTCCAGACGGGACTGGAGGAATACCGCGGCAAACGCAAGCCGCTGTACTACGGCTTCCCGGTGCCACTGGTCGTCTCGCGCCACGGCGGCGGCTACTCGCTGTGGGGGCTGGTGCGCCCGACGAGCGGCGCGACGAACGTGACTGTCCTCTATGCGACCGGCAAATCCAGCCACTACCGCACTTTGAAGATTGTGCGGACGGACGCCACGGGCGCATGGTCGTTCAACTCCGCGGTGCACGCCGGGCACTGGCGCGTGCTCTGGGTCAGCTCGACGGGGGTCAAGCACGAGGGCCCGCCGATCGGCGCAACCTGATCGCCCTACGATTGGGCAGTGCCCGAGCTGCCAGAGGTCGAGATAACCGCGCGGCGCCTGGACGAGGCGCTGCGCGGCGCGCAGATCGTCTCGGCGCTGGCGCCGGGCGTGAAGGCGATGCGCACGTTCGAGCCGCCGCTGTCGGCGCTGGAGGGCGAGCGGATCGAGCGCGTGGGCCGGCGCGGCAAGCAGCTCGTGATCGAGGTGAGCGGCGATCTGGTCTTGCTGATTCACCTGATGTCGGCGGGACGCCTGCAGCTGTACGACCGTAGAGCCGGGCCGCGGGACAGGACCTCACGCCTCCTCGTGCGCGTGCTGCTCGCCGCTGGCGGCGAGGCCGAGCTGCGCTTGCGCGAGTTCGGCGCCAAGCAATCGGCATGGGTCAAGCTGCTGCGCGCCTCCGAGCTCGATCGCGACGAGTCGATCGCGACGCTCGGCCCCGAGGCCTGGCCGCAGTGCCCGCCGCTGGTCGACCTGCTGGACGCAACCCGACCCCTGCACGCGGTGTTGCGCGACCAGCACACGATCGCGGGCATCGGGCGCTCGTGGGTGGACGAGATCCTCTGGCGGGCGAAGCTGTCGCCGTTCAAGCGCGCCGGGGACCTGAGCGAGGCCGAGATGAGCGAACTGCAGCGCGCGATCGAGCAGACGCTCGACGCCGCCATCGAGCACTACGAGCAGATCGTGCGGCTGCCGATCCCCGACAAGCTGCCGATGCCGCTGCAGGTGCACCGTCACGAGGGCGAGCCGTGCCCGCGCTGCGGGACCAAGCTGCTGCCGGTCCACTTCGAGGACTACGTGATCGCCTATTGCCCGACCTGTCAGACCGAAGGCCGGGAGCTCAAGGATCGGCGGCTGTCGCGGCTGTTGAAGTGACTATCATGCGCGCGCTCGCCGGGTATATATGCGAGACCGACCCCACCTGAGAAAGGAGCACAACATGCTTAGAACTCCAGTGCTCGAGGTGCCGGAGCACGAATTCGAAGACGAGGACTGGGACGACGTCGAGGAGCTCGATGCGGACGACCTCGACGTGGATCTCGACGAGGAGGGCATCGAGCCCGAAGAGGACGACGAGGAGTTCTAGCCGCGGGTCGCGATATGGGACCGTAGGCTTGGTCTCGTGGCTCCGATCCTCGCCAGCTCGATCGCGCACAGCTTCGACTCCTTCGTCGAAGCGGCCAGCCAGTTCTTCTCCGACCTTGCGGCCGTCCACTGGGGCGCACTGGTCCTCGGCCTCACCTTCTTCGGGGCGAATCTGACGCTGCGCTCGCGCGCGTTCTTCCACAGCCTGCGCGCCGCCTACCCGGCGGTCAGCTTCCAGTGGCGGCGCATCTGGGGGGCCTACGTCGCGGCGGTCGGCTTCAACAACGTGGTGCCGGCGCGCGGTGGGGACATCATCAAGCTGTTCCTGACGCGCAGCTCGATCCCGGGCTCCTCCTACCCGACGGTCGCCTCGGCCTTCTTCGTGGAGTCGATCTTCGACATCTGCGTCGGCGTCTTCGTGCTGATCTTCGCCTTCAGCCAGGGGGTCTTCCCCAAGCCTCCTGACTTCTCCAAGCTGAACTCGTTTGACATCTCCTACCTGGCTGTGCACTTCCGCTTCACGCTGTTCTTGATCACGCTGCTGGGAGTGCTCGGGCTGCTCGCTTTCGCGCTGCTGTCGGTGCGAGTGAAGGCGTTCTGGGCGCGGGTCCGCCAGGGGCTGACGATCCTCACCGACCGCCGGCGCTACCTGCGTGAGGTGGCGGCCTGGCAGGCGGTGGCGTGGGTATGTCGCTTCGCCGCCTTCTGGTTCCTGCTCGATGCCTTCCGCGTCGGCGGCTCGGTGGTGAACGTGCTGCTCGTCTTCGGGGTCGGCCAGGTCGCCGGCGCCGTGCCGTTCACGCCCGGCGGCGCTGGGGTCCAGCAGGCGCTGCTCGTGAAGGTGTTCGCGACCAGCGCCCCCACCGCGGTGGTCGCGGCCTACTCCGTCGGCCAGCAGATCGCGATTGCCGCCTTCACAGCCATCCTCGGGCTCGGGGCGGTCGTGCTGATCTTCCGCTTCCGTTCTTTCAAAGAAGTGATCGTCGCCGGGCGGGCCTCGCGCGAGCTGGAGCGCCGCGACGAAGGCGCAGCGGAGTCGGTCCTCGCCGAGCCCGCTACTGCAGACCCGCGCGCGCCTCGCGCACGAGCGTGACCGCCTCGGGAAAGACGACGGCGATCACGCTGCGAATCTGCTGGGCCTGAGCCTCGGCGTCGCCCTGGACGTTGACGCGGTTGACCGCCGCGACGGTCATGTCGACGGCAAGCTTGATCGCGTTATCGGCCCACGCAAGCGACTGCTGTCCCTGCATCTGCTCGGCGAACTGCGCGATCCGCCGTTGCAGCTCCTCGGGGTCGCCGAACAGATCGCCAAAGCCGCTGCTCTCCATACGCCCATCGTAGCGGCGCTCCCTGGCATAGACTGCCCGGGCCATGACCACGGCTGAGATCAAGCAACGGACGGCGTTTGAGACGGCTCGCCGTTCCCGGCTCGCCGTGCCCGCGGTCGCGGGCGGGGTGCTTTACCTGCTCAGCGGGATCATTCTCAACGCGACCCTCAAAGAACTCCCCACCGTGGGGATCGTGCAGGGCCTCGAACCGGCGCTGCGAGGCGTGGCCAGCCCGGTCGTCTCCCCGCGGGCCGCCGAGGTCAAGTTCATCGATCACCACGCCTTTGGCCTGATCGCCGGCAGCGTGCTCACGGCGATTGCGGTGCTTGCGCTCGTGCTCGTGCTGCTGTTCCTCGCGGACTGCACCCGCTTTCGCCGTCCCGACGCGTGGCCCGCCGCGCGCCCGCTCGTGCTGATCGGCGGGATCGGCTACGCGGTGCTGAACCTGATCCATGAGATCGCGCTCGCGATCGAGGCGCACAAATTCGCTCACGGCGCCGACTTCAGCAACAAAGCCGTCGAAAAGGCGCTGCTGGGCAGCGGGTCGGTCGGGATCACGCTGGGCCTGCTCGGCCTGATCGCGGCCCTCGCGCTGGCGGTGGGGATGATCGCGGTGGCGGTGGGCGCGATGCGCGCCGGCCTGCTGTCGCGCTGGCTGAGCGTGCTCGGCGTCCTCTCGGGGCTGTTGTTCCTGCCGTTCTTCGCGACCGCCACGCTGCAGCTGATCCCGACCTTCTGGCTGGTCGCGACCGGCATCCTGCTGATGGAGCGCTGGCCGGGCGGCGACCCGCCGGCGTGGGCCGCCGGCGAGGCCAGGCCGTGGCCCACGCAGGCCGAGATGCGCGCCGAGCGCGAAGAGAAGAAGAGCGGCGGCGCCCGCAAGCCCGCCGGCGGCGGCCCACAGCCCGCAGTCGCCGCTGGCGACCTGGCGCCCGCGCCGACGCCGGCCGACGCCGGCGGCTCGCGCCGCAAGCGGCGCAAACGCAGCTAAGAAGGTCTTTCAGAATGAATCGGCGCGGCTGGGCGTCGATGGACCAAGCTGGTCGTCGCGGGACGTCGCAGCGCGTACTGGTGGTACGTGCAAGACGTCTCGTGACGATCCAGCGCCGCGTCCAGGGGTGATCAGGCGTGTCGATTCATTCTGAAAGACCTTCTAAGACAGGTTCTGAACGAGGATTGGCGCGGGCCGCTGACGGGAATAAATAGGGAGAGCGCGCGAGCTGACTTCAGGCAGACCGCGATCGAAGGCTCTACAAGCGTGTAGCCGTGCGGCTGACGCGCGGCACGAAGGGAGGCTCCTATGGAGGCCGCGTCTATTCATCACCATCCCGCACAGGGCGCGAGCCCGCCGGCGCCGGTGGAGAGGCCGGTGGCGAGCTCATGGTCGCCGGCGAACCCGGCGCCGCTCGGTCTGGCGGCGTTTGCGATGACCACGTTCGTGCTGTCGATGTTCAACGCCAATCTCGTCAACGAAAAGGGTGTCCCGGTTGTGTTGGGGCTGGCGCTCGTCTACGGCGGCGTCGTGCAGATCCTGGCCGGCATGTGGGAGTTCCGCACAGGCAATACGTTCGGCGCGGTGGCCTTCTCCTCGTTCGGAGCGTTCTGGATCTCCTTCTGGGCGCTCGAGGTGTTCTACGCCAAGAGCATCGGTGGCAACGTCGGGCACGCGGTCGGGGTGTACCTGTGGGCGTGGGCGATCTTCACCGCCTACATGACCGTCGCCGCGCTGCGGGTCAGCATGGCGGTGCTGATCGTGTTCGTGCTGTTGACCGCCACGTTCATCCTGCTGGCGATAGGCGCTGTGGGACCGCACACGACGGTCACGCACTGGGGCGGCTACATCGGCCTGGCGACGGCGGCGGCGGCATGGTACGCGTCGTTTGCGGTGGTGACCAACTCGACGTTCGGGCGCACGATCCTGCCGGTCGTGCCGCTCGGGCAGCGTTGAGGGGGATTCCCGATCACCCAGTAAGGTCACGGCCAGAAAGAGGGAATGAGGGAGGCTGAGATGGCGATCGACACGCATATTCTCGACGACGAGCTGGCCCGAATGCTCGAGGTCGAGCGCTTCGAGCCTCCCGCCTCCTTCCGCGAGCACGCTCTGCTCGGCGACCCGGGGGTCTACGAGGAGGCCGCACGCGATCCGCAGTCGTGGTGGGCCAGGCAGGCGCAGGCGCTCGACTGGTTCACTCCCTGGGAGCGGGTGCTCGACGACTCGGACCCGCCGTTCTACAAGTGGTTCGTGGGCGGCAAGATCAACGCCTCCCACAACTGCCTCGACCGTCACGTCGCGGCGGGCCGCGGCGATCGCGTCGCGATCCACTGGTGCGGCGAGGAGGGCGAGCGGCGCGACATCACCTACGCGCAGCTGCTGGCCGAGGTCAGGCTGTTCGCGAACGCGCTCTCCCAACAGGGTGTGAGCAAGGGGGATGTCGTCGGCATCTACCTGCCGATGATCCCCGAGGTCGTGGTTGCGATGCTCGCCTGCGCGCGCATCGGCGCCCCGCACAACGTCGTCTTCGGCGGTTTCTCGGCGGAGGCCGTGCGCGAGCGGATGGAGTTCTCCGAAGCGAAGGCCCTGATCACCGTGGACGGCGCTGCGCGCAAGGGCAAGACCGCGCCGGTCAAGGACCGCGTCGACGAGGTGATGGGCGACCTCGCGACGCTGCGGACGATCGTGGTCGTGCGCAGCAAGGGCACGCCGTGCCGGATGAAGGAGGGTAGGGACGTCTACTACGACGAGATCCTTGCCGCCGCCGGGCGGGTGGGGGCCGAGTCGCCCGCCGAGCCACTGGACGCCGAGCATCCTCTCTACATCCTCTACACCTCCGGCTCGACGGCCAAGCCCAAGGGCATCCTGCACACGACCGGCGGCTACCTCACCGGCGTCACCGCCACCCATCGCTACGTCTTCGATCTGAAGCCGGACGCCGATGTCTATTGGTGCGCGGCCGACGTCGGCTGGGTGACAGGTCACTCCTACATCGTCTACGGCCCGCTCGCCAACGGGGCCACATCGGTGATGTGGGAGGGCGCGCCCGACTACCCGCACAGGGGGATCTGGTGGGAGCTGATCGAGCGCTACAAAGTCTCGATCCTCTACTGCGCGCCCACCGCGATCCGCGCCTGCGTCAAGTGGGGCGCCCAGTGGCCGGCCAAGCACGATCTCTCCTCGCTGCGCCTGCTCGGCACCGTCGGCGAGCCGATCAACCCGAAGGCGTGGCTGTGGTACCACAAGGTGATCGGCGGCGAGCGCTGTCCGATCGTGGACACATGGTGGCAGACCGAGACCGGCGCGATCATGATCACGCCGCTGCCGGGGATAACGGCGACCAAGCCGGGCTCGGCCACGCAGCCGTTCCCCGGGGTGCAGGCGGAGGTCCGCGACGAGTCGAGCGGCGAGCCGATCGTCGAAGGGCAGGGGCTGCTGGTGCTGACCAAACCGTGGCCGTCGATGCTGCGCACGCTCTACAAGGAGCCCGAGCGCTTCATCAACGCCTACTTCGAGCGCTTCGGCAAGGAGACCTACCTGGTCGGCGATGCCGCGCGCGTGGACTCCGACGGCTACGTCTGGGTGATCGGCCGCATCGATGACGTCGTCAACGTCTCCGGCCACCGCCTATCCACCGCCGAAGTCGAGTCGGCGATCGTGGCCCACCCGGATGTCGCCGAGGCGGCCGTTATCGGCCAGCACGACGAGGACACCGGGCAGGCAATTGTCGCCTTCGTCACGCTGCAGGGCGACCTTCAGGGCGACGAGAAAACGCTCGAGGGGATCCGCGAAACCGTCGCCGCGCGGATCGGCAAGTTCGCGCGCCCGAAGC
>DASZGH010000050.1:0-10051 GCA_035938935.1 Solirubrobacteraceae bacterium | reverse complement strand
CGCCTGGGCGGCGACGAGTTCGCGGTCGCGCTGCACGAGGCCGGCGAGCACGAGGCGCTTCTGGTAGCCGAGGAGATCCGCCGCCACCTAGCCGAACACGGCATCGACCCACCGGCGGGAGTGAGCGTGGGCATCGCCCTGTTCGCCGCCGATCGCGAACTTGTCGCCGACGACCTGCTGACCGCCGCCGACGTGGCGCTGTACGACGCCAAGCAGGCGGGCGGCGACCAGAGCCGCGTCTACCAGGGGGATACGACCGCGGCGCTCGGCTGGGTTGGAAGAATCCGCGGTGCGCTGGACGAGCAGCGCTTCGTCCTGTACGCGCAACCGATCCTCGCCCTGGCCGACGAGCGCGTCACCCACCGCGAGCTGTTGGTCAGGATGCTCTCCGACGACGGCGACGCGATCCTCCCAGGCTCGTTCATCCCGACCGCCGAACGCTTCGGCCTGATCACCGAGATCGACCGCTGGGTGACTGCGCAAGGTCTCGCCCTGGCCGCACAGGGCGAGGGGGTCAGCATCAACCTCTCCGCGCACTCGATGGGGGACGCCGGCATCCTCGAGCAGGTGCGCTGCGCGGCACGTGCAGCCCCTGCGGCTCGTGCCGGCCTGCGCCCCGGCCAGGTGATCTTCGAGATCACAGAGACGGCGGCGATGACCAACATGCGCGACGCGCGAGCGTTCGCGCAGTGCCTGAACGACTTGGGCTGCGACCTGGCACTCGACGACTTCGGCACCGGCTTCGGCTCGTTCAGCTACCTCAAGCACCTACCGAGCCGCTACCTGAAGATCGACATCGAATTCGTGCGCGACCTCCTCGCAAACGCGACCGACCAGCGGGTGGTGCGCGCCATCACCGACGTCGGCCACAGCCTCGGGAAGCTGATCATCGCCGAGGGCGTCGAGGATCGCGACACGCTGGCGCTGCTGCGCGAGTACGGCGTCGACTATGCCCAGGGGCTCTATCTGGGCGCCCCGCAGCGGATCACGCCGCCTACCCACTGGGAGCGGGAGCTGCGCGGAGTGCGCACTCCGGCGCAGCAGCGGGCTCGTTAGCCCGAAGTCCCTTCGGGTTAGTTAGCCGGCAGCGCGACCAGGTAGGGCAAGCCGAGCGATCTTGCGCGCGACGGTGCCGAACTGCTTGACGAGCGGTCCGGTGTTGTAGGGCAGCCCGTGGCGGCGACAGAGCTCACGCACTTCCACGGCGATCTCCTCGTAGCGACTGACCGGGACGTCAGGGAACAGGTGGTGCTCGATCTGGTGGCCGAGATGGCCGGAGAGCACTCCAAACAGCTTGCCGCCGGTCAGGTCAGCCGAGCCGAGCAGCTGGCGGAGATACCACTGGCCGCGGGTCTCCTGCTCCATTTCAGCCTCGGTGAACTGAACCGTGCCGTCGGGGAAGTGCCCGCAGAAGATGATCGTGAAGGCCCACAGGTTGCGCACGAGGTTGGCGGTGGCGTTGCCGGCCAGCACGAGCGGCGCCGAGGGGCCTGCCAGCAACGGAAACAGGACGTAGTCCTTGAGCGTCTGGCGGCGGGCCTTGCGCTCGATTGCACGCAGCAGCTCGCGCTTGTCCGCCAATGTCGTCTCGCCGGCAAGGATGCGATCGACTTCGAGGTCGTGCAGGGCGACGCCGTACTGGAAGAAGATGGCCAGCAGCGCCGCGTACAGCGGGTTGCCGAGGTAGTAGGGGTTCCAGCGCTGCTGCTCGGACATGCGCAGCACGCCGTAGCCGACGTCACGATCCTTGCCGAGGACGTTGGTGAAGGTGTGATGGATGTAGTTGTGCGAGTGGCGCCACAGGTCGCTCGGGCAGGCGTTGTCCCACTCGAAGCTCCTGCCGTCCAGCTCGGGGTCGTTCGTCCAGTCGTACTGGCCGTGCATGACGTTGTGCCCGATCTCCATGTTCTCGAGGATCTTCGACAGCGACAGTGCGACGACACCGCCGAGCCAGGCGGGCGGGATCAGGCTGAAGAAGAGCAGTCCCCGTCCGGTGAGCTCGAGGCCGCGCTGGGCGCGAATCACCTCGCGGATGTAGTCGGCGTCACGCTCGCCGAGATCGGCGAGCACGCGCTCGCGGATGGCGTCGAGCTCGCGACAGAGAGCCTCGGCCTGCTCGCTGCTGAGTTGCGGGATGGAGGTGGCGCTCACCGCTCCACCAGACCTCGCGCCGTGAAACGCGGCGGCGTGGAGAGCGGTGGCAGCCCGGCGAGCATCCGTCTCATCCCGCGGTCGCCAGCAGCTCGCCGATCGCCGTGTCGATGTCGCACGCGAGCTGTCCCGCCTGCGGAATCGCGTTGCGGTCGGCGTAGACGCCAAGGCACACGCTGTCACACACGCTGGTCATACCGACCGAGAGCGCGTGACTGTCGGCCAGCGGGACGACCGGATAGGCGGCTTGCAGCGGGCAGCCGAGCATGTACAGCTGACCCGGCGGGCCGGGGATGTTGGAGACGACGAGGTTGAACGTGCGCGGGCTGGCGAAGATCCGCGAGATGGCGTGCTGTACGACGGTCGGCGTGTGCGCGGCGGCCTTGAACGCCAGGTCGGCTCCCTCGGGCTCGCCGTCGCGCTTGCGCTGGGCCATCGTCGCGTGCACGCGGCCGAGACGGCGAAGGGGATCGGGCTCCTCGCACGGCAGGTCCGCGAACACGAACGACACGTGATTGCCGAGCACGTCGCTCTCGTCGCGAACGCTGACGGGCACCATCGCCTTGAGCGGGGCGGGCTCGTCACCCTGCCGCGTCAAGAACCTGCGCATGCCGCCGGCCACCGCGGCGAGCAGGACGTCGTTGACCGTCGTCCCGTGAGCTCGCTTCACCCGGCGCAGATCCTCGAGCGGACGCTGCGCCCACGCCAGCCTCCGCGACGGCGACAGCGGCATGTTCAGCGGACTCTTGGGCGCGGGACGCAGCGAGTGCGCGAGCGCCCGCGCGACACGCGGGACGGCGCAGGCAAGCTCCGCCGCCATACGCGAGGGAGAGGTGACGGCACGCAGAGGCCAGCGCAGCAGCTCGACCTGCTCGCCGATGCGGTCGCGGGCCGCCCCGAGCAGCAGGCGCGACGCATCGGGCGCCCGCGTGGCGTCCCAGCCGTCGGGCTCGCAGGCGACGGGCTCAGGGGTGAGATCGAGCAGCAGCGAGGAGAGTTCGACCGCAGCGAGGCCGTCGACCATGCAGTGGTGCATCTTGCCCACAAGCGCCATCTGCTCCTCACCCGCGTCCTCGCAGATCCAGATCTCCCACAACGGGCGGTCGCGGCGCAGCGGCATCGACATCACCTCGTCGACCAGCTCATGGCAAGAGCCCGATGCCCAGTAGACGTGACGATCGACGGAGAAGCTCGCGTCGTCAACCCACTCCGGGGCGTGCAGGCCGAGCGGCACGGACGCGAGCTTCTGGCGGTAGCGCGGCGCGCGCGCCAAGCGCCGCTCGATGTGATCGCGAAGCTCGGAGAAGCCCGGCAAGCGGCCGTCGGCGGGCGCCGAGAACACCGCCACCCAGCCGACGTGCATGTGCGCCGTCGGCGTCTCCACGGCGAGGAACGACGCGTCGAGCGCCGACAGCCGTGTGCGGGTCATCGCGCAGGCTCCGGCTGCTCGACGCGGCTCTCTGGCTTCGCGCCACTGTCCGCGCCATCGAGGGTGCCCCTGTCGGGGTGGTCCACTGGCTGAGTCCGCTCGGACATAAGCCTCGTCAGCTCCTCGCATGCATATGGATAAACGCTCACAGCCGCGAACAGCGGTGAACTCTCTTTTCGGTTGAACTTCAGGTTGTTAGGTGCCTCTAAAGCACCCTCCCCGACCTGGCGCCGTCGTCACGGGAAGCGGTCGTCCGCTCCCTGTCCCTACACCAACGACGTCGGCGGTTGGGGCTTGAGTGTGTGTCCCCGGTTATGCGGGCGACCAAACATCGCCGGGTAGTGCATGCGGAATCGCACAAATTCCCCATCGTTCAGGGTGTGTATCTCCTGAGGGCTCCTGTTCAAGCCGGGCCGCGATCCGTCGCGGCGCTGCGCGGGGCCAACTGGAGGATGGGGATCTCCCGGCCGGCGTCGGCGGCGCTGTTGCGGTAGGAGGCAAACGCAGGGAAGACGCGGTCGGCGAGCCGCCACAGCCGGGCGCGCTTAGCCTCGTCTTCGACGAGCTCGGCTCGGAAGGGCTCACCGCCGAAGATCACGTCGGGGTTCGTGCGCGCGTTGTAGAACCAGGAAGGATTCTCGGGGCGGCCGGCCTGGGAGGCGAAGATCGTTACTCGCTCGCCGTCGTGGAAGTAGATGACAGCGTTGCTGCGAGGCAAGCCGGTGCGGGCGCCGCGGGTCTCGAGCAGCGCGGTCGGGAGCAGCAGCCCGGTGCCGAGGCGACCCTTGGTGAGGCGCAGCAAGTGCGGGTCAATCTTCCAGACGATCGCGCTCCAGATGCCCTTCTTCGACAGCCAAGTGGCGAAGCGACTGCTGGCGAGGCGGGCGAATGCACGGTAGAGGGGACCGCGCGGGGCGTACGGATCGACGTAGCGGATAGGTTGCTGGGTGAACATTCTTGGTGATGTCGAGCGCGGCGCCCGGGATTCTGCCACTCGCCGGGGCTCATGCATAGGATGAGACGCAGTCAGATGACCGACCTTCTCGAGCACCGACACGGTCGTTTGGTGCATGCGCATCCTCACGCGGGGCGCCATCGCCACATCCCTCGTGCCTTGCGCCTCTCGACGCCCGTTCGCAGTGACTCCGATCAGGCGCATAGGGAGCGTCCGCACGAGCACGGCGACTCACAGGAGCACGACCGCCCGCACTCTGATGACCACGGGCACGGGCACGGACATTCTCATGGCCTCATCTACGAGAGCATCAAGCGCTCGCGAGAGGGCATCCGCGCTGTCTCGCTGTCGCTTGCGATCCTCGGTCTTGCCGCCCTTGCTCAGACGATCGTTTTCGTGGCGAGCGGCAGCATCGCGCTACTCGCCGATCTGATCCACAACTTCGGCGACGCGTTGACCGCCGTGCCGCTTGGCATCGCATTCGCCTTGCGCTCGCGGCTCGCGGAGCGGCGCGCGGGACTTGCGGTCGTGGCCGCCATCTTCATCAGCGCCTGCGTGGCCGGGGTCGAGGCCACGCAACGCTTGATCCATCCCTCGGCGCCCACCCATTTGGGTGTGCTCGCGCTCGCCGGCGCGATCGGCTATGCCGGGAACCTCATGGCCGCCCGCATCCGGCTGCGCGCCGGTCGCAGGCTGAACAGCCCGGCGCTGCTCGCCGATGGGCGCCATGCCCACGCCGACAGCTATGTGAGCCTGGCTGTGATCGCCTCGGCGATCGTGGTGGCGCTGGGCGCACCGATCGGCGATCCGCTGATCGGATTGGCGATCACAGTGGTGATCTTGCGTATCACTTGGCAGTCGTGGCGCACCGTGCGCGGGAATCAGCGTCGGATTCGCTGACTTTCGTCCGCAGATGTTCGTAGGCTTGGCGATGCGAGCGCCGGTCAAGCGCTACGTAGCAGAAGCCCGCGCTCGGCCTGCTCGCCGAATACGTCGCCGCGATGCTTGAGATGCACGATCAAGCGCGCCGCAGCTCCGGCCGTCGAAGACAGCCAAAGCGTTTTTTGCTAGGCTTGTGCGTATGTTGATACGTACCTATGGGGGCTCGTCATGAGCACAATTGGCGTGCGTGATCTCGCTAGACACGCAAGCGCAATCATCAACGACATTGAGCAGAAGAAGGAGCCAGCGCTCGTCACCCGTCGAGGACGCCCGGTCGTCTACATGCTCCCCGTGGATTCGGAGGAGTTCGAGGACTTTGCGCTCGCCCACGCACCCCAGTTCGTTGAGGGGATGGTCGCCGCCAACACCGAGTTGGCTGCTGGGGAAACCGTGTCGCTCGCGAGCGTCCGCGCAGAGCTTGATGAGTCCGAAGACGCGCAGTAGGACCGCCCAGACTCCGTCTGTATGTACCGGGTCGAGCTGTCGAAGCGTGCACTACGTGACCTGAGACGCATCGACCACCAGGACCGACAGCGTCTGCTCGATCTGCTCGAGAACAACCTCGCTGCCGAGCCGCAGCCGGCCAACCTCGACATCAAGCAACTGGCCGGACGTGCGCCATGGCTACGCATCCGTCGCGGCGAGTACCGGATCATCTACCGTGCCCTCACGCTGCCAGAGCTACAAACGCTGGACGCGACCGAGCAAGCCGGCTATCTCGTCGAGCGGATAGTCGACCGTGGCGATCTCGAACGTGCCGCATCGGCACTCCCCCGATAGCGGTGGGCCCGATCCGCGACGCCGAAGAGACATTTCGCATTAAGGCGTGTTTTATAATGATTTGAGGCGTCGCCAGCAGATGATGGTGGCCGCGAGGTAGAGGAACGCGAGGTGTTGTTCGGGGTCGCGCTCCCAGCGGATCCGTAGTCGCCGGAACTGGTGCAGCCAGGTGAAGGTTCTCTCGACGACCCAGCGGTGACGGCCGAGCCCTGAGCCGTGCTCGGTGCTGCGCCTTGCGATCACGGGCTTGATGCCGCGCGCGCAGACCTCGCGCCGGTACTTGTTGAAGTCGTAGCCACGATCCGCAAACAACGCGTCGGGGCGCTGGCGTGGACGGCCCACCTTGCAGACAGCGCTCGCCCGTGTTGCGGCGCGGATGCAGAGTCCCGAGCGGATCTCGGACGCCACGCCACGGATCGTCGCCGAGCAGTTCCGCCGCTTCCAGCCGCTGGACGAGCTCCCCGCTCAGAGCGTGCTCGCGCTCGACGGCGAACAGGACATCGACGCGCAGGTGGCCCGCGTCACGCGCGCGGTGGACGAACGGATGCGCACAGTGGCAAGCCCGAGACCGTCGCAGTCACAGAGCCCGTGCTTTCCCCCGGCAGGTCGGGGCGTTTACCCGGTAGTCGGAAGGGCGAGCCAGCGCCTAGCTTGAGGTATGGCCGCTCACCTACACCTGGCGCCGACACCGATCGACGCTGGATCGGACAGAGAGGCAACGCCGATCCGGGTCGTGGTCGCCGATCATGCTCTGATGCGCCGCGGCCTGCGGCAACTACTCGACGGGCCCGCGACCGGCGAGCTCGATCACGACTACGTAGTTATCCCTTCCGCGAGCACGGATTTCCTCGACTGGCAAGACCGCCACGCGACCATAACCTCAGAACCATGACTACAGACACCTCCTATCCAGAGAAGCGCCGCGTGCTCGTCGTCGGCGGCGGCGTGGCCGCGCTTGAGACGACGCTCGCCTTGAGCCAGCTCGCGCCCGAGCAGACCAGCGTGACCGTGATCGCCCCCAACGAAGAGTTCGTCTATCGCCCGCTGAGCGTGCGCGAGCCGTTCGCCTACGGCGCGGCGAAGCGCTATCCGCTCGCGCCGATCGTGAGCGACGCCGGCGCAGAGTTGCTTGTCGACGAGCTTGCCTGGGTTGACCCGGAGAAGCGGATCGCCCACACCGTGTCCGGCTCGGAGGTCGAATACGACACGCTTGTGCTAGCGCTCGGTGCCCGAGCCAATCATCGCTACCAGCACGCGATCACGATCGACGACCGCCGCATGGACGAGATCCTGCACGGCGTCATCCAGGACATCGAGGGTGGCTACCTCAAGAGCCTCGCGTTCGTGGCACCTGGCCGGATGGCATGGCCGCTGCCGCTGTATGAGCTGGCGCTGATGACCGCCGGGCGCGCCTATGACATGAACGTCGATCTCACCGTCACGATCGTCACCCCGGAGGACAGCCCGCTGGCGATCTTCGGCCAGAACGCGAGCAGCGCCGTCGCGAAGCTGCTGGAGCGCTCCAAAATCCAGACGATCAACTCCGCCTACGCCGAAGTCCCCAGCTCCGGGGAGGTCGTCATCAACCCCGGCGACCGGCACCTGCACGTGGACCGTGTGATCGCGCTCCCCGAGCTCTACGGGCCCAGCGTGCGCGGCATCCCGCTCAGCGAACACGGCTTCCTGCGCGTCAACCAGCACGGGCACATGCTCGACGTCGAGCACGTCTACGCCGCCGGGGACGCCACCGAGTTCCCGGTCAAGCACGGCGGCGTGGGCTCCCAGCAGGCCGACGCGGTCGCGGAGTCGATCGCGTCGCTCGCCGGCGCGCCGGTCAGCGCCGAGCCGTTTCACCCTGTTATCCGCGGGATGCTCTTGACGGGCGACAAGCCACTGTACCTGACCGCGCGCATCACCGGCGGATACGGGTTCAGCTCGGAGATCACCGACACGCCAACGTGGGACCCGCCGAGCAAGATCGCTACGAAGTACCTCGCCCCATACCTCGACGCGCACGATCGCGAGACAACCCCCACATGACACCTGTGGACCCGACCGAGACACTGCGCCGCACCGAGCGCGAGCCCGACGGGCCCTGCATGATTCTTGGCTATGACCGCAGCGAGAGCGCCCGTCACGCCGCGAGCTGGGTGACGAGCGAGCTGTCCTCGGGTGGAAAGCTCGTGATCGTGTATGCCTGCCGGCCGCTGCACGCACCCCCGGCGCCACTCAGCACGGCGAGCGTCTGCACGCGGCCCGCGTGATGCGGCACATCGGTAGCCGACGCAACCCGGCTGACTGAGCTTTGACGGGCGGTAACACCCAGCCGGGCGACTGCTGCGCAGCACTGAGCGGTCTTGCGGAGCTTTGGTGCCCCACCCTTGCATAGGTTTGCTAAGAAACGACCAGTCAATCGGGGCGAATGGTAGTGCTTGGCTCTAGCGCTGGGGATTCGCGGGAAGTGTGCGGTTTCGTGAGCGACCAGCGAACGGGAACTCGTCAGGCAGCCCGGTCCAGATACTCACGTAGCGCGGTGCGTGCTATCTCGCTGACGGAGCGATGCTCCTTGCGGGCGCGCGCTCGTACAGCCTTCGCGAGGTCTGGATCGACGCGCACCTGTACGCGCGGCGACTCGCCGCCGTCGCCAAGGCCGGGACGACCCATGCGGACTCGCTTGGCCTTGCTGAGGTCGTAGCCACGCTCCGCCTCCTCGGAGAGGGCATCGACCACCTTCTTGGTGAGCTTCGTGCCACCGCGGGTTCTCAGAGTCGCCATCTCTTGGCCTCCTGGTATTGGTCCCTGTACTTCGCGCGCAATTCCATCGCGTGAATCACCACCAGTTCGCCCTTCGAGCCTTCCACTGCCATGACCTCCAGCGCCGTACCGTCGGCGTCGTCACCGAGGCAGACGAGCCTGACGTCGAGCGCTTCCGCGTCTCTTGTGGGCGCGGACTCCTCGAAGACGAGACCACAGTGTGCGATGACATGCCGGATGCGATCCTTGGATACGCGGTGCTTGGTTGCCGAGCGCGCAAACCGGACGCGCTTTTGAGATACGTTAGCACTTCTGTCAGACATAAGTGTCTCCGAACAAGCTCTGCTGTGACGGTGCGCCTATCGATGATCCCGCGCGCTTGGGACGATTCTCCGCCCGGGTGGCGTATGCGCCAACGATCCTGTCGAGCGCACGGCCCTTGTCGCGGTGCCCGTAGAGGCGGCGAACAAGGTTCCCTCCATCCTGGTGGCCGAGGGCGATGGCTACGTCCTCGGAGGCCATTTCAAGCTCGTTGACCATGTACCAGCCAGCGAAGTGGCGAGTAGCAAGGTAGAGGCTGCCTTCCCACCCTGCGGCGGCCTTGACGGCCTTCCAGTGGTAAGCGCGAGAGCTTGGCGTCCAGTGTTCGCCACGCAACGAGACGAAACAGAACTCGCCTCGCGTGGCAGCGCCCGGAGCGCCGAGCGGGCGTGTGCGGTGAGCGGCGCCTCGCGCCGCAGATGGTTCTTGGGAGTGTCGAACTTGCGCGTGGCGGCACTGAACTGCTCGGCGACGACGATGCGATCCCTGTCGAAGTCGACGCGCTCCCAGCGCAGCGCGTCAAGCTCGCCGGGACGGAGGCCGGTGAACGCCGCAGCCTGCAACCACGCAGCGAATGATGGACTGATCTGCCCCCGGTTCTGTGGACTCGGGATGCTGGAATCAGGCGGCGATCGTTGATTGGTAGCGGTTCTCGTATTCGGTTGGGGTGAGCATGTCCAACGCGCTGTGGCGGCGTCTGTGGTTGTGGAAGTTCTCGA
>DASZGH010000049.1:0-27267 GCA_035938935.1 Solirubrobacteraceae bacterium | reverse complement strand
GCACGGGCTCGGGCTCCCAGTCCTGCTCATAGGAATCGGCGAGCAGGCGGATGGCGTCCGGGCACTCGGTGAACTCCCACGAGAAGCCGGTCGACGGGTTCTCATTGAGAAGGAGCACGAGCCTGTCGCCCGGCCGAGCCTCGACCGGCCCGGCGTGGCGGCGACCGTCCAGCCACCAGACGTCGTGGCCGGAGCCGTCGGGGGCAAGCTCGCCGGCCAAGGCGCGCTTAACGGCGTTCGGCGGGATCCGCGCCCAGCCCTCGGCAAGCGCGTGATCCACGAGCCGCGCAGCTGCTAGCTGGCGAGCGGTTGCGGTGTAGGAGGTCCCCAACCAGGAGGACAGCGCATAGACGTCGTAGGGGCTCGAGGGCTCGCTGATGCCAAGCGTCTCCAAAGCGAAACGCAATAGCTGAAGAGGCATGACGAACCAGCCGCCGAAGGCCTCCGCCTCCTTCTCCTCGTCAGGCCAGCGCTCGCCGTCGCCGTCCAGCAGCGCAGAGTCGAGGTCGGCGTCAAGCGCTATGGCGTGGCCAAGCTCGTGGTGGCCAAGCTCGTGGCCTGCGGTGTGGCGCTGGCGCGTGCGCGAATGCGCCTCGTTCAGCAGGATGCCCGGCGCACCGCCCGGTAGATAAGCGCCCGAAAAGCTGCCGAGCGGTCGGAACGCCAGCACCACTCCTCGCCGCTCCACAGCAGCAAATACGTCGACTGGACGGTCCACAGGAAAGTCGAGTTCGCCTTGTACCTCGGCGGCTCTTGCGGCCGCGCGCTCGTGCGCGTCCGCCCAGGTGATCACCGCGTGCCGCCCTCATAGTTCTGCAGGAACAGAGCGAAGCCAAGCACCTGCTGCTTCTCCTCTTCGCCCATGTCGCTGGTGGTGCGGAGGAGCGCCTGAACCGTCGGATCCGTGGCCCCGCCATCGAACTCGTCCTGTGGGTCGCCGCCGAGGAAATAATCGACAGGCATGCGGTACAGATCAGCCAGCGCCTTGAGCTCCAAGCTATCAACGCGCCGCGCCCCGCGCTCGATGTCCGAAACAGCCGAGCGCAGGATCCCGGTTTGGTCAGCCACGAACTGCTGGGAGACGTTGAGGAAGGTCCGCTGGTCGCGCAGCCTGCTGGCGAGCCCCATGGCATCGCCGGCACCCGTCCGTTCGGTCTCCTTGAAGTGCGTGCCTTCCCGGCGAGTAACTCGCTCGCCAGTCGCACGATGTGGTGGCATAGCCATTACAGCCTCCTTGTCGCCTATCACGACAGTCTAGCTGGATAATCCGACAAATCAAGGGGAACCAGAAATCGAGGGGGACCAGCATGGGGCACCAGGGTCCGGGACTCAAGCGCTTATAGCACCCGGACGACCACGACCGCACGGGCGCGCTCGTGTTTCGCCGCAGGCGGGCGTGTCGCAGGGCGCGCTCGACGCGCCCGCAAAGGACGACAGGGAACGCTGAGGCCGCTCCAGCGTTGGTCGTTGCTCTCTACCTAGAACAGAAGTCTTGATGTGGACTATGTTTTCTTCGCTTGGGCGGCCGTCAAGTATGCCGCGAATCGTTTGCCGGCTGCCTCGATTTCGCCAGGCAGTATGTGCGTGTAGCGGTCGTCGGTGATCGAGCCGTGCCCTTTGTCGGTGGCGGTGCTCGCGTGCCCCATGAGCACACTCCGCGTCTTGAGATCGATGCCGGCCGCTCGCAGCCAGCTTGAAGCGGTGTGCCGAGACTCATGCAGACGGATGGGTGTGAGTTTTTTGGCTCCCAGGCCTTATCGGCGCGAGTGTAGAGCGCGGGCTCGCATCTCCTGCTGCCAGGCGGCACCCTCCCATGGCGTGCCGAGGGTGAGACGACGACGTCGTTCGCGTGTCTACGCGGCGTTGCGCCGCAGACCGTGGTCCAAGTGTGTGGCGAGCACAGCTGCTCGAGCTTTCCGCCACAGCTGGTCTAGTGGTTGGGAGTCGACGTGCCGAAGTCATCGATCTCGTAATTGTAGTGCTGTGAAAGCATTTCAAGGCTCGTCCCGCATTGTGCCGCGACCGACTGAGCGTTTTCGCCTCGTAGGCGAGCGGAAATACCGCCACGGCGCAGGCTGTACGGCGTAGCTCCGATCATTTTCGCGAAGTCAGGATTGTTGTGGGCCGCTGCGTCGACAGCTGGCTTCATGTACCGCGGCCCCCACTTTTCGCTTGATCGGAGCTCATGTGACGTGCATCCGTGGCCGGGTCACGAATCCCGTTGCGAGGCCCGGTCAGATCTCCGGGGATGACGAAATCAATGTCGCGAGCAGGGTAGCCGCGCTCGCGCAGCAGCGCGCGCCATACATCAAGGTCTGTGGTGAGCAGCGACGGCACGGAAGTCAACTCCCACCATATCTTCTATGTCACCGAGTCCAGGCAGTCAACAGAATCCGAATGCAGGTGGACGGCTGGCCAATCGGTGAATCACCACCAGGTCCTACGTAGAGATCACGGAGTGGCCTTGGTGGGGCTCTCGGATGATCTGTGTGGCGACCGGCGCGAAGATTCGTACCAACGAGACGCCAGCCATGAGATGCGGATCGTCTCATGAGAGGGGTCACCCCATGATCAGCAACACACATGAACGCCGCCGGCGCGGCCACGGCTACGGTGATAAGGCCTGTCGCAACCGTAGCTTGGACAGGATCGGGACGCGGTGGGCTTTTCGGGTGTGTGTGCTGGGCCTTTCCGGGCTCGCTTTGGCCACGTGTGGCTCAGGCGGGACAGCGAGTGTGGCCAGCAGTCTGAGTCAGACGGCCTCTAGCCGTGCGGAGGGCGCCACCGCGAGCACCGGCAGCAGTACGCCTACTGCCGCGCAGGCGAAGGCCGAGCCCCAGGCCTCCCAGAACCAGACAGCGACCGCGTCGGCGCAGACAAAGTCGGCGAAGACCGCGGCCGCTCCAACGACTCCCACCACCACGAGCACCGCGCCGCCCCAAACCAAGACGGTTACCCAGACCAAGACGGTCACGCAGCCACCGAAGACAACGACCGTGACCACACCTACACAGACAAACACAGTCGTCAAGACACAGACAGTCACCGCCCCCACAGCGACGACCACGACGACCTCAACAAGCCACGCTCCTGCCGCTGCAGCTGCTGGCGCCGCGGCGGCCGCGAGCAAAGAACCAGAATCGAGCGGTCTGCCTGGATGGGCCTGGGCGTTGATCGGCGCTGCCGTCGCCGGCGGAGCGATCTCGATCGTCGTCCTCGTCCGGCGCCATCGTGAGGACAGTTCACCGAGCGACGCGACGCTAGGCCCGGGAACGGCGGGGCACGGGTCGTCGCCGCCCGACGAGCCGCCTCGAGCATGAGCGAGCGATCCCGACTCGCGCCCAACGAGAGCTGAGAGCACAGCTGAACGCAGAGCCCGACTCGGCGGACGGGATCTGAGAACATGACCAGCATGCCCAGAACGTCGGTGACTTCTCAAACGGACTGGGCCGCGCGGCTCCCCGGGCTGCGGCGCATCGCCGCAATCGTCGCGCTCATCACGCCCGCCGCAATGGCCGTGGTGGCTGCCGTCGCGCTTGCGGGTGACGTCCCCGTCGCCGTGCTCGCGGTCGGGCTCGTCCTGTTGGCGAACGCCGCCATCTGGTTCGCCTTGACAGAGCGCGGCGCGCTGCGCGCCCTCGGCGCGGTGGTCGCGGTCCTCGCTGGAGCCGGCCTGATCGTGGTGCTCGCGATCCACTGGCAGGGGCTGCTGGTGCTGGCCGCGCTGCTCCTGCTGCTCGCTCTGTTCGGATTGACCGCACGCTACGCACTGGGGCGGGCTGGGGAGGCGGCACTCGGAGGGATGGCCGCCGCGGTCGTGCCGGTGGGTGCCGCCGGCTCGGGGGCGCTAATCATCAACCTGAAGTCGGGCGGCGGAAAGGCGGAGCGCTTCGATCTCGCTGGGGAGGCTCGGCGGCGAGGCATCGAGCCGATCGTCCTTGAGCCGGGCGATGATCTCCTCGAGCTCGCCGAGAGCGCCATCACGCGGGGCGCGGAGGTCATCGGAATGGCTGGAGGTGACGGGTCGCAGGCGCTCGTGGCGATGGTCGCCGCACAACGCGACATTTCCCACGTTTGCATCCCGGCGGGAACGCGAAACCACTTCGCGCTTGACCTCGGCCTGGACCGGGACGACGTCGTGGGTGCGCTGGACGCGTTCACCGATGGCGTCGAGCGGCGCATCGACCTAGCACGCGTGAACGACCGCGTGTTCGTCAACAACGCGTCGCTCGGCGTCTACGCGAAGGTCGTCCAATCCGAGGCCTATCGCGGCGCCAAGCTAGGGACGTGGACAGACATGCTGCCGGACCTGCTCGGCCCAGACGCCGAGGCGATCGACATCCAGTTCACCACCCCGGATGGGACCGACTGCGACGATGCCCCGCTCGTGCTGGTGTCGAACAACCCATATGAGCTCACGCACCTCTCGGGCGCCGGCACACGCGAGCGGATGGATATGGGCCTGCTAGGCATCGTGGCCGCCCGGGTGCGGGGGACCGACGTGTCAAAGCTCGTCGCGCTCGAGCTGGTTGGCCAGGCGGGGCGCTACCCCGGCCTGCTGTCCTGGTCTGCACGGGAGTTCGAGGTCCGCTCCGGCGGCCCCGTCGAGGTCGGCCTCGATGGCGAGGCGCTGGTGCTGGACCCACCGTTGCACTTCGCATCGCTGCCCGGGGCGCTGCGCGTGCGGCTGCCCCGCGGCGCAGGCCTGTCGCCGGCGGCACGCGCGGTGGCACTAACCTCGGACAACCTGGGCGCGCTGGTCCGGGTAGCCGCAGGCCGGTGAGTCGCGCAGGCACGCGACTGCCGCTCGGCCTCGTAGCCTTTGTCCTCGTCGGCTGGGGGGTCGGGGAGCTGTTGCTGTCAGTTGTCGGGTCGGCAGACCTGAACGCTGTGCGCGATGTAGCCGCTGAGCGCTCTGGGATCGTAACCCAGGCGGCGCGGGCGGTGACGTGGGCGGGAAGCGCATTCCTATTGATCCCACTCGCCTTGGTCATCTGCCCGGTGCTCGGGCGGGCGGGCCTGCGTCGAGAGGCACTCGCGGTCGCATTCAGCCTCGGCGGCGCGATGCTGATCGCAGCCTGGGTAAAGCTGCTTATGATGCGGCCGCGACCGCCCGTCGAGCACCTGCAGGCGGTTACAAGCTCGAGCTTTCCCTCGGGCCATGCAACGCAAGCCAGCGCGTTCTGGCTCTCGCTGGTGCTGGCCATGCACACGGCGGGGGCGCCACCGACGATAACCGGCGTGGCCGCCGGGTTCGCCCTCCTGATCGTCCTCGCGGCAGCCGCATCTCGCGTCTACTTGGGCGTCCACTATCCAAGCGACGTGACCGCCGGCGTGCTGCTCGGCACAGGCTGGGCGCTGTACGTGTCGCACTGCTTGCGGCAGCGTGAGGTTCAGTGAGGATGTGGCGTCGCGTTCAGCACCTAGACCGGCGGCTGATGAAGCGCTCGTTTGAGACTCGCTCACCCCCACTGGATCGCACCCTCATCGCCATCACGCGAGCGGCGAACTACTCGCGACTATGGCTCGTGATCGCCGGCGCTCTCGCGATATTCGGCGGGGGGCAAGGGCGGAGGGCGGCAGGGCGCGGCCTCATTGCCATCGCAATCGCGGCAGGGGTAGCCAACGGCCCGGCAAAGCTGCTCACGCGGCGACGTCGGCCCTCCTCACGGTCGCACCCGACGCTCATTTATACGCCGCGGTCAACGTCGTTTCCGTCGGGTCATAGCGCGGCAGCATTCGCGTTTGTCACCGGCGCCTGTGCTGAGCTGCGAATGCTTGCGCCGGCCCTGGTGCCATTGGCAGGGGCCGTTGCCTATTCGCGCGTGCACACCGGCGTTCATTACCCAAGCGATGTCGCAGTCGGGGTGGGGATCGGGATCGGATCGGGCCTGCTGGCCGCGCATTGGCCGTGGCGTCTTCACGCGAGCGCGCCTGCCGTCGGGCGTGCCGCGCTCAAGCGGCCACCGGCTTCGCGTTCGCTTCGGCGGTGGAGATCGAGCGCGCCGCGACGATCAGGGTGAGGTGGCTGAACGCCTGGGGGAAGTTGCCGACCTGGCGCCGACGCGCGACGTCGTACTCCTCGGCTAGCAGGCCGAGGTCGTTGGCCAGGCTCAAAAGCCGGTCGAACAGAGCTCGCGCCTGCGGAACGCGACCGTTGAGCGCGAGTGCGCTGACAAGCCAGAACGAGCAGGCGAGGAACTGCCCCTCGTCACCCGGCAATCCGTCGTCGGTGTGCGCGGTCGAGTAGCGCGAGACGAAGCCGTCGCGTCCAAGCTCTTGGGAGATCGCGTCAATCGTGCCGGTGACGCGCTCGTCGGTTGCAGGGAGGAAGCCGACCAGCGGGATATTGAGCACGCTGGCGTCAAGCTCCTGTGATCCGTAGTACTGGGTGAATGTGCGGCGCTCTGGGTCGTACCCGCGCTCGCACACCTCGCGATGTATCTCGTCGCGGATCGCCTTCCAGCGATCGAGGGGCGCGTCCATCCCGAAGCGCTCAGCTATCCGCACGGCGCGGTCGAACACGACCCAGGCCATGACCTTGGAGTACGTGAAGTGTTGGCGCGGGCCGCGCGTCTCCCAGATCCCGTCGTCGGGCTCGCGCCAGATCTTCTCGACGTGTTCGACGACGGCCAGCCAGCGGGGCCACGATCGCTCATCGATCCTGCCGAGCAGCTCTACGCCGATGAACATGACGTGCACGACCTCGCCGTAGACATCGAGCTGGAACTGCTCGGAGGCGGCGTTGCCGACCCGAACGGGCCTCGAGCGCTCGTAGCCGGGGAGCTCACCCAGCTCGAACTCGGTCAATCGGCGCTCGCCGCCAATCCCGTACATGATCTGGATCTTCGACGGGTCGCCTGTCCCGACGCGCAGCAGGAAGTCGCGGAAGGCGAGCGCCTCCTCGGTGTACTCGGCGTCGAGCAGCGCCTCGAGCGTCAGCACCGAGTCGCGCAGCCAGCAGTAGCGGTAGTCCCAGTTGCGCACGCCGCCGATGTCCTCCGGCAGCGACGTGGTCGGCGCGGCGATCACCGCTCCGGTCGTCTCCGAGGACATCGCCTTGAGCACGATCAACGACCTCAACACCTGCTCGCGATACGCGCCTTCGTAGCGGCAGCGACCGCTCCACTGCCGCCACCACACCTCGGTGCGGGCAAGAGCCGAGTCGGCGTCCTCAACCGGCGGCGCCTCCTCATAGGAGAGATGCCACGTCAGGGTCAGTCGCTCGCGGTCGCCCTCGCCGATCACGAACTCGGCCGTCACCGCTCCATGCTCCGCGCGCAGTTGCAGCGGCGTGCTCAGCCGAAACGTGTCGGGGCCCGCCATCGCGATCGCCCCATCGGAGCTGGGCTCGACCCACGGCACGATCGAGCCATAGTCGGGCCTCACCAGTAGCTCCATCCGCATTGCAACCTGACCCCGCAGGCATTCGACGATCCGCATCAGGCGTGGCGGGCCTTTGCCTCGCCGGGGCATGAAGTCGATCATGCGGACGACGCCGTCCGGCAGCTCGAAATCGGTCTCGAGCACGAGCGTGTCCGGTCGGTAGCGACGAGAGCTTGCGAGCACCCCGCCCTCCGGCGCCAAAAGCCAGCGTCCATGCCGCTCGTCTCCCAACAAAGCCGAGAAGCACGAGGCGGAGTCGAAGCGCGGCACGCACAGCCAGTCCACCGCTCCGTTACGGCCGACAAGCGCAGCAGCCTCCGTGTCGCCTATCAAGCCATAATCCTCGAGAAGCATCGTGTCGCCTCTTTCGATCGACGCATGTACGGAGGCTCGCTATCGATGATAGGACGGGCGACCGAGCCAACGGCCGACCCTTCGGGCGGATTTGGCTCAGTGGAGCGATATGTGGCTCCGCGCGGCTTGACTCAGGACACGACGTGCTCTGCCGGTGGCTGCAGGCCGGCTACTCCTCCGGATCTACGCTAGAGGAATGATCCCGACCCGGATCGGCGAAGCCCCCGGCCAGCGCCGGTGACGATGCACGTCCGCCGCAGCGTCTACTACGATGCGCGCTTCATGCAGTCAGATATCTCCGGAGCCTTGGATCGTCTTTCCGTAGGAGTCGGGGCCGCCGAAAAGCCTGTCAGTCGTTGGCGACAAACAACACAAGGGGGTAGCATGTCCATGCAACTCGGGAAAGTCTACGCGCACCTTGTGCTGGGTTCGTTGTGTGCGGTAGCGCTAGCGCTTGGGATGGCCGCTCCGGCCCTCTCGGCAGGACCCGGCTACGGCGGTAGCGAACAAGGGTCCAGCGCACCTCCCACCGGCTTCTCCTCGATCGTCACCGCCACGGCCGTAGGCAGCAACGGCGGCACCGTGAAGGGGAAGACCTCGGGCGGAACCGTCAGCATCACCGTTCCGAAGGGTGCCTCTAAGAAGTCGATCCAAGTGGCGATCACCAAGGGCAGCAGCTCTACGGTGAAGAAGCACCTGTCTGCTGCGCTGGCGAAGGACAAGATCGTGGCTGAGTTCGGCGTCGAGCTCAGGAGTGGCTCTTCGGCTGCGACTACTTCAAAGCAGCTGACGGTCACCTTTAGCGACAAGAAGATCGCCAAGGGTGACATCGTGGTCGTCTACAACCAGGCGACTGGTAAGTTCACCAAGGTGGCGGCGACTGTTAAGAATGGCGAGATCACCGTCCATCTCGAGGCCGGAGAGTCGATCGCGATCCTCGCGCCTCCCGCGAAGAAATAGTCAGGCCGTGCAAGGTCGGCAGGCCGGGCGAGCTCGGAAGCGGGCCATCGGCGCGCTTGCGTCCTGCCTACTCGTGGGCGCGGTGGCGCTGGCGGGTTGCGGCGGGTCGGGTGGCTCGTCAGGTTCACAGTCCCCCACCAACAAGCCGGCGGTCAGCGCGGGGCGCCCGCGCGCTGTTGCAGTGCCGGCCGGGCTGCTTGCCGGTACGGTGCCGCAGCCCAATGGGGCGCTCTGGGTGCTAGCTGGCACCAGAAGCGTCCGAGCGATCAACGAGATCAACCTGTCGACCGGCACACAGAACCTCTCCGTGGGTGTGAGTAATGCATCACAAGCGTTGGCGCAGTCCTCTACGGGCGTCCTCGCGCTCGGGTTGGCAAGCCCCAAGAGTGGTGCGGTTGAGCTGCTCGACACATCGACCGGGGCCGTTACCGGTACGATCCCGGTCGGCGCTCCGGTCATCTCGGTGGCATTCGGCGACGATGGCGTGACGCTCTACGTCCTCAACGGCACCGCAAAGACGCGCAGCGTCACGGTCATCAACACATCCACGCAGAAGGTGACCGGCACGATCGGACTGCCATCGGACGCGCGTTCCATCGTTCCGACCCCGGACCAGCGAGCGATCTGGAGTGTCCAGGCTTCGGGTGTGGTTCAGGAGACTTCGCTGACCAACCACAGGCCGATCGAGTCGTTCCCCACCGCGAGCCCAGGGATCGCGGTGACCGTCGCGCCGAGCGGTGGCGTGCTCTACGTCCTCAAGGGGACGAGCGCCCTGGCCAACATCGCTGTGATCTCGGTCGCGACCGAGCGCATCACGAGTGTGTTGGCGGCCGCGGCAAACAGCGTCGGTCTCGGCATATCGCTCGACGGGTCGCAGCTCTACGACTTCGTGGGATCACTCTCGTACGGCAACATCCAGATTCTGGATCTCTGATCCGCAATGGCGAGTCCGACGGGCGTCACAGCCGCCGGAGAGAGCTCCCCGCCACGTCTCTGGCACAGACGACCTGAGACTGCCATGACGGATCCGATCCACCACGGATCGGAGACCTGGTCTGAGCGACTGTGGTGGACGCTCGCCGGCTGCGCACTGATCAACTGGTCAGTCCAGCTCCTCAGCGCAACGACGAGCTTCTCGTGGGTGACGGTACCGGTCGTAGTAGCCGGCGGCTGGGGATTGACGACCGTCCTGGTGAGCTGGTTGCCCGCGGCCGGCAGCATAGGGGTTCCGCGTCGCGGCGGCGTGTTCGCCTGGCTGACCGCGCTTCTGGTGGTCGGGGCGTTCGTGGCGTGGGCCTATGTGCAGGTGCGCAACGCGCCGGGCTATGGTACCGACGAGCTTGCGTTCGACCAATACGCAGGCGGGCTCGCGCAGCATGGCCTCAATCCGTACCTGCACTCGATGGCCCCGTCGTTCTCGCTGTTCCGCGTTTCCCCCGACGGCTACACGTACAGCCTCACGGGCGTGCCCGTGACGCAGCTCTCCTATCCAGCGCTCGCGTTCCTCATCTACGTGCCGTTCCTGGTCCTGGGCTGGTCGACTCAGCTCGCTGTGGTGCTGAACGTGCTCGCCTGGGGGGTGACGGTGCTGCTCATCTTTGCCTTGCTGCCGAAGCGCGTCCGCCCAATAGCGCTCCTGGTCGGCAGCGTCGGCGTCTACGTGTCCTACTCCGTGGGCGGAGTCACAGACGTGCTGTATATGCCGCTGCTGGTCTTGGCCGCATACCGCTGGGACCAGTTTGGCCGTAGCCGGCGCTCCTACGTGGGTCCGGTGATGCTAGGGCTCGCCATGGCGATCAAGCAGACGCCGTGGTTGCTGCTCCCGTTCATCCTCTGCGCACTCGCCATGGACGAACACGCCCGGGCCGGAGCGTCGTCGGCGCTGAAACGGTGCGGTCGATACCTGGCCGCGGTGGCCGCGGCGTTCCTGCTCCCGAACATCGCGTACATCGTGGCCTCCCCCGACAAGTGGCTTCACGGCGTTGCCACCCCGATCGTGAGCCATCTCGTCCCGGCTGGCCAAGGAGCTGTTGCGCTGAGCCTGTTCCTGCGTATCGGCGGCGGCTCGCTGGCCGCGTACACGCTCGCGAGCGTCGTGCTCACGTTTCTCCTGTTGGCCTTTTACCTGGGCACTTACCCGCTGCTTCGCGCGGTGACGTTCGTCCTGCCGGCGGTCGTCCTGTTCTTCGCCTCCCGTTCGTACGGGAGCTACCTGGTCTCGCTCGTGCCGGCGGCCCTGGTGGGAGCCGTGACGATGGAAGCACAGCAGCCACTCGCTGGCCGTCCGTCTGCTCCAGGCTGGCCGAGATCGTCGGCACTGGTGCGCACCCGCGGCTGGCGCGCGGCGATTTTGGCCGGAGCAGCCCTGTTCGCAGCGGCCGTCATCTACGCTCTGACCGCTGGCCAACCGCTCGGACTTCGCGTCACCGGCATCCGCACGACAGGGCAGCTCGCGACCATCGAGCAGCTCACGGTGCGGGTGACCAACACGTCGGGTAGTGGAGTACTCCCATCGTTCACTGTGGGTGAGGGTGGCGGCGTAACCACTTTCTGGCATATCGCGCACGGTCCGCGCACGCTTGCAGCGGACGCCTCGGCGGACTACACGATCGTCGCGCCGAACTTCCCGTCCCAGCCTTCGATCGCCGGCGGCTTCATAGTGCTCGCATTCTCCCAGGGGCCCGCGGCCGTGAGCGCGAGCGGCGCGTACGAGCCGAGCACGACGCACGTTGCGCTCACACCGAACGCCGTCAACCAGATTGTGGCTGTCGGCCAGCCTGTCGTGGTCCACGCGGAGTTGCTCGATCAGCTTGATCGGCCCGTCCATAAGGACAACGTGCCGGTATATCTCGGACAGATCATCTACGACCAGAGCGGCCTGGAACTCAGCGAGGCGACGATCAACTCGCGGCCCCCGGGTCAAACCCCGGTATCGGCCTACACCGACAGCGAAGGAGTCGCGACCTTCACCCTGGTCGGCACGCAGGCCGCCTCCGACCCGGTCTACTTCGAGGCCAATCTCGTTCAGACCGGCGAGTTCTATCCGTACGGCTATTCCGAGATCCTCCCGATCAGATTCGGAGAGCGATGAGCACGATGCCAGACAGCACGACGCTCCCCAGCGCCGGCACCGTGAAGCGACTGCCGTGGACCCGCAACGGAAAACGATTCGAGCGCATCCCAAGGGGCCTCTGGGAGCGTTGGAGCAGCGCTCAGGCGTTCGTCGTGCCACCCAGGGCGCAGTGGCCAGTTGCTCTACGCCGTGCACGCATCGTCGGCCTCTGCCTTCTGGGAATCCAGTTCCTCGGACTCTGCTGGTGGAGCCACGTGCTCGCGAGCCGATATGCACTGACATCGGATTTCAGCACCTACGCGCAGGCCACCTACCTGATTGCCCACGGTCACCTGGACCCGTTCTCAACGACCCTTGGACCCCTCGGACATGCGTTCTGGCGTGACCATTCCGCATTCTTCGTATGGCCGATTGCGCTCTTCCAGTCTCTGTGGCCACATCCGGTCACTCTGCTCTGGATGCAGGATGCCGCGACATTCGGTATGCAAGCGACTGCCCTCATGTGGATCTGCGACATCGCGGCCAGCCTGGCGCGCCGACGCCGTACGACCGCGGGCCCAGTCGCGTTGGTGGCGCTCGGCGTCATCCTCCTGGTCCCGGATCCCTGGATGCTGTGGGCCTCGTCGTTTGACTTTCACGTCGAGGCGTTCAGCGCACTGTGTGTTGTCGCGACCGCCCGGAACCTTTTCCTCGGGCGAAAGCGGGCCTGGCTCTGGGCCCTGCTCGGACTCTCGACCGGCGACCTGGGTGCGAGCTACCTGGCGGCTGTCGGGGTCTCGGCAGCTCTCAGCGGACGTAGCCGGCTGCGGCCAGGGGGCTTGATTGCGCTGCTCGGAGTTGGCTGGTTTCTGTTGCTCGGCGCGATTCACGGCACGCAGGGTAGTCCCGCTCATGCTTATGCCCTGATCGTTACTGGCAGCGGCGCCGGCACCGTCCCCAACCACGACTCGTCGCTGAATGTGCTGTCGGCCGCTCTTGCCCATCCCGCGCGTGGCGCACGGGCACTCTGGGCCAACAGGATCGACCTCTGGGCCAACCTGTCACCGGGTGGCCTTGTCGGGCTGGTCTGGGCTCCGGTGCTCGTCCCAGTTACTCTCATGTTGGCTGAGAGCCAGTTCACATCTATCGTCGATTTCTCATACCCAGGCTTCCAGAGCATCGCAGTCGTTCCGCTCGTTGCGGTCGGGACAGTTGCTCTGTGCAGCACGCTGATCGGCGGTCGATCGGTTGGTCGCGTAAGGCGATGGCTGGCTCGCATCTTCTTCGTGGGTGTGGCACTGAACGCCGTGGCTTGGTCCGTGATCTGGATTCCCCATGCCGCCAGCAGATGGCTCACCGTAAGTCCCGGAGCTGCGGCCGTTCTACACAATGTTCAAGCGAAGATCGGGCCGAACGACGAGGTCATTGCGTCGCAGGGAATTCTCGGCTCTTTCGCTGACCGTGAATCAATCTACTATCTCCTCGAAACGACCGTTACCGTGCCTGTTCGCGCACACAGGGTGTGGGTGATCTTCGCCCCGACCCAAGGCATCGAGTTGGCATCGGTGGCCGGGACGTACGCCGATATTGCTGCCTTCGCGCAGACGCCTGGTGTAAATCTCGTGGCCGCTTCAAATGGAATATGGGCATTCGAATGGAACGTTCCGCCAGGGACCACGCAGCTGCGACTGAAGCCTCCGCAAAGCCCCGGAATACCGGCCTGGACCGTGCCCGGGAGCGCTGGGGCCATGGTCCGAGACGGTCCGCAGGCGGACTGGCACATGGCCAGCACTCAGCGGTCCGGTTATGTCGTCGATCACGCGTACTGGCGCGAGGCACCAGGCGTCTATAGAACCAGCATCGCACTCGCGGTCTCTTCGAGCGCGAACGTCGAGGTGTGGAACGCGACAACGTCCACGATGCTAGCCCGTCAATCGGTACCCGGCACCAACGGCAGAACCACGGTACAGACGACATTTGAGCTTCCGAGTGCCCCTCCTGAGCACCTGTTCAGTGGTTGGGGTCTGTGGCGCACGGATGTCGTTGAGCCCACCGGCGATCAGCTCGAGGTGCGCGTCTGGTCTCCAGGCGGCGACGATGAGGTCGACGTCTACAACGTGAGCCTGCAGAAGGTGAGGTTGTCCCACCCGGTGTAGAACTTGAAGTAGCGGTGCTCCCGCCTCGTCCAGTCGTGTTGCGACCGTGGCGAGTGCTCTCGCTCGGCGGTTGCGAGGACTAGGAGGGAAGTTCCTGCGGACTAGGCGGGTGCGCTGGCGGTGACGATCCAGCTCGAGGCGGGCGCACACACCTGTCCCTGTGCGGCGAACTCGGCGAGACCTTCGCGCAGGGCGGCTTCGACCTGTGCCTGCAGGTGAGTGGCGCGCGCGCCGGCCAAGCGCAGGATCTCGCCGGCGGGCCCGAGCGCCATCACCATGTCGACGGCTTCGTCGAGATCCTTGCCGATCACGATCGGGATGTCGCAGCGGTGCAGAGCGATGTCGGCGAAGCCCGCGTGGATGAGGATGTCGCTTGTGGTGTCGGCGTCTGCCATCGAGAAGGGGCCGGGACCGCAGGTCGGCTCGTCGTACTCTTCGGGCCGGGCGACCATCCCCTCGACGATTGTCTGTGCGCGGTAGAGCCAGTCGTTGTCGATCCTCCGTCGCCACACGACCATGACGAGCTTTCCGCCGGGCACGAGCGCCGTCCGAACGTTGCGCAGAGCGGCGACGGGGTTGGCGAAGAACATGGTCCCAAAGCGCGAGAAGGCCATGTCGAAGAGCTTCTCTGCGCCGAGCGATTCCTGGACGTCGGCGACGCGGAAGCGGACGTTGGCGATCCTTGCTTCGGCGGCCTCGCGGATTGCGTCCTCGATGAAGCGCGGCGCGGCATCGACACCGACAGCCTCGCCGGCGGGCCCCACGAGTGCTGCGATCTGCTGGGTAGTGTCGCCGAAGCCGCAGCCCACGTCCAGGACACGCTGCCCGAGCGTTGGGGGGTACAGGTGCAGCGCCTGCTCGCCGTGTGACCGAAGCCCCGTGGTGACGATCTCGCGAAAGCGCACGAACCGCTCATACAGAGGACCGTCCCAAGCGCGGATCGCCTCGTCGTTGGCGCTTGCGTGCTGCTCAGATGCTGTCGTGCTCAAGGCTCTCCTCCCGACTGCGTAGCCTCATTATATGAGCACCGCTGCGCACGGCTCGCACGCCGCCCATCCCCACTCCATCTCCTCTGACGCCGACATGCGCTGGCTGACGCTGGCGCTGCTCGTCAACGTAGCCTTCATGGCGGCCGAGGTCGCGGCGGGCGCCTTGGCCTCCTCGTTGGCGCTGCTCTCCGACGCCGCGCACCTGCTCACCGACGCCGCCGCGATCGGACTGGCGCTGTTCGCGGCGCGATTGGCGCGCCGCCGCCCGAGGGGGGCGATGACCTACGGCTTCGGGCGGGCCGAGATCCTCTCGGCCCAGGTCAACGGCCTGACGCTGGTGATCCTCTCGGCGTTCATCGTCTACGAGGCGATCCGTCGCCTGATCGCTCCGCTCCAGGTGGAAGCGTCGTTGATGCTTGTGGTCGGCCTAGCCGGCGTCCTGGTCAACGCGGTCGCGGCGCTCGCGATCACGCGGGCCGAGCGGCGCAGCCTGGGTGTCGAAGGCGCGCTCAAGCACAATCTGATCGACGTTTACGCATCGGCGGCCACGGCGCTGGCAGCCGCCGCGATCCTGTTGTGGGGCGTCGAGCGCGCCGACCCGGTCGCCTCGCTGCTGATCGCCGTGCCGATGATCGTGAGCGGCGCCAGGCTAGTGCGATCCTCGGCGCGCGTCTTCCTGGAGGCGGCGCCCGAGGGCGTCGATCCCGAGCGGATCGGCTACGCGATGGCCGCTCTGCCCGGGGTGGTCGAGGTCCACGACCTGCACGTCTGGGAAGTCACCAGCGGCTTCCCGGCTCTCTCGGCGCACCTGCTGGTCGCGCGCGAGCGCGACTGTCACGAGCTGCGACGCCAGGTCGAGCGCAAGCTGCGCGCCTTCGGAATCGAGCACACGACGCTGCAGGTCGAGCACGAGGCAAGCCGGCTGCTCGATATCGAGCCGATCTAACGGCCGTCCGGCTGGGTGGGATCGGGGCCATCGAGGCGGGGCTCGACGTGAACGACCACGTCGCTGCCGGGCAGGACGCCGTGGATCGTCCGCTCGACCGCGTCAGCGTCCCGATGGCTCTCGACGACCGCGCGCTCCGGCGGTACCGTGACGACGGCGTCGGCGAAGTAGCGCCCGCCGGACTCGCGCAGCCGCAGCCGCACGAGCTCGATGTCCGGCTCCAGCCCCGCGAGCGCGCGTAACGCCGCGTCCCTTGCGTCGGCCGGCGTGCGGTCCATCAGCACGTTTGCGTTCTCGGCGATCAGCCGTACGGTGGCCGCGAGGATCAGGCCGGCGATCAGCAGGGCGGCGAACGCGTCGGCGCGCGCAAAGCCGGAGCGGACCAGCGCCAGGCCGATCAGCACGGCGATCGAGCCGGCCATGTCGCTGGCGAAGTGCACGGCGTTGGAGCGCATCGCGGCGCTGTTGAACCGCCTGGCGGCCCGAAACGAGGCGAGCGTGCGGCCGGCGTCGACGAGCAGAGCGACCCCGACGACCGCGAACACGAACCAGCGCGTGTCGGGCGCGCCGTGCGGGCTGATCAGGCGCACGAGGGCCTCGATTGCCACGATCGTCCCGGCCGCCAGCAGGATCCCGGCCTCGGCCAGCGCGCCGAGGTTCTCGGCGCGCGCGTGCCCGTAGGGGTGCTCGGGGTCGGGCGGTTGGCCGCCGAGCCGAACCGCGAAGAGGGTCATCGCGGCGGCCAACACGTCGCCGCTTGACTCGATCCCGGCTGAGGCCAACGCCAGGCTCCCGGCGGCCAGACCGACTCCGAGCTTCAGCGCCACCAGCGCTCCGGCCGCCACGATCGAGCCGATCGCCGTGCGCGTGTGGATCGTCGCGCGCTCGCCTCCGCCGGAGAACATCCCGCAAGAGTATGGGTCGGCCTGGCGCGGTCGGGAGGGAGAGTCGCAAGCGGCTCTATCCGCGAGGGGGAGCGTCCCTCAGCTGAGCACGTCCTTGCGGGCGAACCAGATCAGGGCGCAGGTCGCGAACGCCCCTGTGTAGATCGCCTGCACCAGCAGCGCGTGCGGGACGCCGGCGGTTTGCATCGGCCGAGTGAAAAAGCCAGTCCACAGGTTGGTGGCGTGGTCGGTCACGGGTAGCCACGGGCTGAGCGAGTGCAGCCCGGGGACGTTGTCGAGCGCGCGCGAGACGAGCGTCAGGCCGACGGCGCCGGCGACGGCGCTGAAAGGGCGCACCGTCAGCGTAGAGAGCAGCAGCGCGAACGCGAACGTGCTGGCGAGCATGGCGAGCACGTACGCGGTGGCCAGGCCGATCCGGCCGACGGCGGCAAGTGGCGCGAGCTTCGCCGAGGCGACGACGAACGGCGTCGTGTGCTGCAGGTCGAGCACGGTCAGGGGATGCAGGCCAAAGGCGAGCGCGCCGCTGGCCAAGGCGACCACCACGACGACGACCACAGCCGCCGTCGCAAACAGCGCGGCGACGGCCGTCTTGGCGCCGAGCACGCGCCAGCGCGCGACCGGGCGGGCGAGCAGGTAGCGCAGGCTTCCCCAGGCGGCCTCGCCGGCGACGCACTCGCCGGCGAAGATCGCGACCGCCAGCGGCAGCATGAACAACAGCATCGCGCTGAGCGCGATCAGCGGCAGCGTCAGGCCGGAGCTGTCAGTCACGACCGAGCCGTAGTTGCCGACGCGCTCGGCCAGCGCCGGCCGCGTTGCGCCGACCACAAGCGTCAGCACGGCGGGGATCGCCGCCATCGCCGCCAGCGTCACCCATGCGCGCGGGCGCAGCGCCTGCTTGCGAAGCTCGGCGGCGATCACGCGAGGATGTCCCGGCGCTCGAACCACCACCACGCCGCTCCCAGGAAGACGGTCGCGTAGATCAACTGCAGCAGCAGGAAATGGCTCATCCCGGCGGTCTGCGCCGGCTTCTGGAAGAGGTGCTGCCACAGGTCGACTTCGTTGTTTGGCATCCACTTGTGCAGCACCGCGACGCCAGGCAGGTAGTCGGCGTTGAGTACGCGCGAGACGAGCGTCAGGCCGACCCCGCCCGCGACCGCAGCGAACGGGTAGCTGGTCAAGCTGGAGAGCAGGAACGCGAACGCGAAGATGCTCAGCATCCCAGCGGCCACGTATGCGGTGCCGATGCCAAGCTGGGCGAGCGTGGCGCCCGGGGTGAACGTGACGATCGCGCTATGCAGAGCGGTCGAGGCGCTGCCGTCGATCGCCGTCAGCGGATGCCAGCCGAAGGCGATTGTGCCGGCCAGCAGCGCCGCCAGCGGCACCAGCACGACCGCGATCGCCGACAGCAGCAGCGCTACCGTCAGCTTGGCAAGCAGGTAGCGGCTGCGCGGCTGCGGGCGCGCGAGCGCGTAGCGCAGGCTCCCCGAGGCGGCGTCGCCGGCGATCGACTCGCCGGCGAAGATCGCCACGGCCAGCGGCAGGAAGAACTTCATCGTGCTGGCCAGCGCGATCAGCGGGATCGAGGCGCCAGCCCGGTCGGGCACGATCAGCAGCGGGATGTCGCCGACGCGCTGCAGCTCGCCGCCACCGGACAGCGCCAGCGCGAACGTCAGCGCGAAGCTGAAGCAGGCGAGCGCGCCGAGCGTCGCCAGCGTGCGCGGGCGCCGCCACTGCTTGGCAAGCTCGACCGCGATCAAGGCGCCGATTGCTCCGGGGAGGGGATCGATCCGCCGGGCTGCGACCCGTCCGGGGGAGCGGGCGTGCGGTTTGCTGAGGAGGGCCCGCCGTTCTCCGGCGAGGGCTCGCCCCCGACCAGGTCGAGGTAGGCCGCGTCGAGCGAGGCGTGCGCACCGCGCAGCCCGGCGATCGAGTCGAACGCGATCAGGCGCCCGCCGCGCATGACGGCCGCGTGCGTGCACACGCGCTCGATCTCGGCCAGCTGGTGGCTCGAGAACAGGACGGTCGCGCCACGCGCGGAGGCCGCCGTGATCGCCTCGCGAATCTCGACGACGTGCGCGGGATCGAGGCCCGTGGTCGGCTCGTCCAGCAGCAGCAGCTCCGGCTCGCCGAGCAGCGCCTGGGCCAGGCCGAGCCGGTAGCGCATGCCGTGCGAGTAGGTGACAAACGGCCGCTCGAGCGCCTCGCCGAGACCGGCGATCTCGACCGCTCGTTCGATGTCGCCTTTGCTCACGGCCGCGCCGGCCATCCGGGCGGACAGACGCAGGTTCTCGATGCCGGAGAGGTGCGGGACGAAGCCCGGCCCGTCGACCAGCGCACCGACGCGCGCCAGCGCCCTCGCGCCCGGCCGGGCCGGTTCGCCAAAGAGCTCTACGCGCCCGGAGCTGGGCCGCACCAGCCCGAGCAGGATCTTCATCGTTACCGACTTGCCCGCGCCGTTGGGACCGGCCAGCCCGACGATCTGGCCTGCTTGAACGACGAGATCGAGCCCGTCGAGCGCCGGCACCCCTCGGCCCAGCCACTTGGTCAGGCCTTCGATCAGGACCGGTGGCGCGCTATCCGCCATCGGAGTCCCCGCCGCCGTTGTTCTCGCGCTCGCCGGAGGGAGTAAGCGATGCGATATCCACCACCCGCGCACTTGGTGGAGCGCTCACCGCGACCGGTTCCCCGAAGCAGCAGAGGGTCATCGTCGCGGTTCCGGTCCCCGCGCCGGGCGGGGCGCTTCGCATCTGCAGCACGCGTCCAGCGCCGATCCAGACGGCGATCGAGGTCTGGCCGCCGCCGCCGGGGGCCGCCAGCTCGGATTGGATCGCCTGCCCGAGCGCGGCCGCGTCAGGGCCACTCAGCGCGCTCAGGGCGCGGGCGAGATCGATGGTGACCAGATAGCGGCGCGCGGGAACGCCGCCGACCGGTTCGACGCCGGTGGGCGCGGCGGCGACCGCTCCGCCGGCCAGCTCGCTGAGCGGCAGGCGTGGGTCGACGGCCTCGACCTGCAGCACGAAGGACGGGAAGTTGGTGCTCACCGCGTCCGAGCCGGTCAACGTCGCCGACACCCATTCCCTGCCGGTGGGCAGGACCGAAGAGCCCAGTCCCTTCGGCTGCAGGTACACGCGTTCGGATAGAAACAAGGCCTGCTCGTTGCCGGGCTCCCGGCCGCCGGCCTCGCCCAGGTCGATCTTCTCGACGCCGGTCGCGGAGGGGAAGTCGAATTCGCCGCTGCCGAGCACGGGAGCCCGCGAGGGGCCGAACGCGCTTGCGCCTTCGAGCTTGAATTCGACGCCGGCAGGCGCGGCGAGCGTCGCGGCGGCGGCGCGCCTGACCAGTGACGCAGCGGCCGCTTCCGGCGTGCGCTCAGGCGAGACGGTCGTGCCAGGCACGGCCGAGCCGGCGCACCCCCCGGTCACGATCGCCAGCGCCGAGCCGAGCGCCAGCCAAGCCGGCCCGAGCCTGCCGAGCGCGCGCGCGGAACGCCGCCGATGGTCGGTCAGGTTGAAACCATCCATAGGTCGGGAGAGAGTTAAACAGGACAAGGCTCGGCCGGGGCACGCGGGTGTCGCTCGTTTAGTAGAGAATGCCGCGATGCACGTCACCGCCAAGGCCGACTACGCCGTGCGCGCCGTCGTGGAGCTGGCGGGGTCCAGCCAGCAGGCGCCGCGCAAGGTCGACCAGGTCGCGCAGGCACAGAGCATTCCGGTGTCGTTCCTGGAGAACATCCTCACGCAGCTGCGCTCGGCGGGCATCGTGCGCTCCCAGCGCGGCCCAGAAGGGGGCTACTGGCTGGCCCAGCCGCCGCAGGAGCTGGACCTCGCGCGCGTGATCAGGGCGGTCGAGGGCCCGCTCGTCGGCGTGCGCGGGCAGCGCCCCGAGGAGGTCGCCTACGAGGGGTCGGCGGAATGCTTGCAACAGGTGTGGATCGCCCTGCGCGCCAACCTGCGCAAGGTCTTGGAGCACGTGACAGTCGCCGATGTGGCGGCAGGAAAGCTGCCGGCGGCGATCACGAAGCTCACGCGCGAAGAGGAAGCCTGGACAACCAGATAGGGGGCCGCGGCGCGCGGCGAGACTCGGGCGCGACGGGAATCTGGGAGACGGGCGTCAGGCGAACACGCGCGGCGCCGGCAGGCGCGCCGCCAGGATCTGGCCCTCGGCCAGTTCAAGCTCGGCCGCGGTCTCGCGCGTGACCTGCGCCCACACGTCGCGGCCGTCGGGGAGGGTCAGCTCGACGCGGACCTCGAAGCCGAGGTGGGCGATGCGGCGCACCAGCGCCTCGACGGTGCTGTCGTGGGAGTAGTGGTCGCTTCCGCCGGGCAGGATCTGGATGTCGTGCGGGCGCAGCAGCGCGTCGCCGAGGCGGTTGACCGGCCCGACGAAGGACATCACGAACTCGTTGGCGGGGTGCTCGTAGAGCTCGCGGGGAGTGCCGGTCTGCTCGATGCGCCCACTGTTCATCACGACGATCTGGGCGGCGACGTCCATCGCCTCCTCCTGGTCGTGGGTGACGAAGATGGTGGTGACGTGGATCTGCTCGTGCAGCCTGCGCAGCCACTCGCGCAGCTCAGCTCGCACCTGGACGTCGAGCGCGCCGAATGGCTCGTCCAGCAGCAGCACCTTTGGCTCGGGGGCGAGCGCGCGCGCGAGCGCCATCCGCTGTAGCTGGCCGCCAGAGAGCTGCGAGGGGTAGCGGCCCGCCAGGCCGTCGAGGCGCACGAGCGCGAGTAGCTCGTCCACGCGGCGCGCCACCTCACGCCGCGGCGCTTTGCGCACGGTCAGCCCGAAGGCGACGTTGTCGTGCACGGTCATGTGCTTGAACGGCGCGTAGTGCTGGAAGACGAAGCCGACGCCGCGCGCGCGCGCGGGCGCCTGGGTCAAGTCCTGGCCCCCGATCGAGACTGCGCCCGCGTCCGGCGTCTCCAGTCCGGCGATCACGCGCAGCAGCGTCGACTTGCCGCTGCCGCTGGGCCCGAGCAGCGCCATCAGGGCGCCGTCCGGCACCTCGACGCTCACGCCGTCCAGGGCGGTGAACGAGCCGAAGCGCTTGGTGATGTTGCGAACCTCGATCGCCATCAGGCGGCCCTCCCGTGGATGTGCTCGTGGGTATTCATCAGACGGCGGTGTCGCGCTTCGTGCGTTTGGCCAACATGTTCATGCCCAGTAGCGTCGCGAACGCGAGCAGCGCGAGCACGACCGCGGCTGCGTAGGCGCCGGTGGCGTCGAAGTTCTCGAAACGGTCCTGCACGTACAGCGGCAGAGTCTGGGTCTGGCCCTCCAGTCGTCCGGAGACGATGCTGACCGCGCCGAACTCGCCAAGCGCGCGCGCGGTGGTCAGCACGACGCCGTAGACGACCCCCCAGCGGATAGCAGGCAGCGTCACGCGCCGGAGCGTCTGCCAAGCGCTCGCGCCGAGCGTCGCCGCGGCCTGCTCGGCGTCGGTTCCGAGCTCGTGTAGGACCGGAATCGTCTCGCGCGCCACGAACGGCAGCGATACGAACGCGGTCGCCAGCACCATCCCCGGGATCGAGAAGATCACCTGGATGCCGTGCGCGGTCAGCCAGTCGCCAAACCAGCCGGTGCGCCCGTACACGAGCACCAGCGCGAGCCCGACGACGACCGGGGAGATCGCGAACGGCAGGTCCAGCAGCAGCCCAAGCAGGCCGCGGCCACGGAAGCGCCCGCGCTCGATCCACAGCGCCATCCCGATCCCGAACGCCGTGTTCAGCGGCACGACGATCGCGACCAGCTCGATCGACAGCCAGAAGGCATGCACCGCGTTCGGCTGAGTCACGGCGTTCCAGACGGGCGCAAGCCCGTGCTCGAACGTGCGGTAGAAGATCATCGCCACCGGCGCTCCAAGCAGCGCGAGCAGATAGCCGAGCGCGGCGAAACGAAGAGCCAGGCGCCGCGCGTAGGCCGCGCGCTTGGTCGAGCGCGCCGAAGCGCCCGGGCCGCCGCGCGGCGGTTCCCGTCGTCGCGCTGTAGTCCGGCCGCCCGCGGCGGGGATCGCGGAGGCTGCGCTAGCGGACATGCTTGGACCTCGCGCGCGAGAGCCAGGTCATAGCGCTGAGTACGAGCAGCGCCGAGGCGAGCAGCACGACCGACACGGCAGCCGCTGCCGCCACGTTGTCGTTCTCGACCTGGTTGAAGATGTACACCGACCCGACCTCGGTCTTGAAAGGGAGATTCCCCGAGATCAGCACGACCGATCCAAACTCTCCAACCGCGCGTGCGAACGACAGCGCCGCGCCGGAGAGGATCGCCGGGGTGAGCGCCGGCAGCACGATCCGGCGGAAGACGGTGGGCGCGCCTGCGCCGAGCGAGCTGGCCGCTTCCTCGGCGGCGCTGTCGAGCTCCAGCAGTACCGGTTGCACGGAGCGCACGACGAACGGCAGCGTCACGAACAGCAGCGCCAGGCCGACCGCGGCGCGGGTGAAGGTGATGTCGATGCCGGTCGGGCCGCCCTTGCCGTACAGGGCTAGCAGCACGACTCCGGCCACGACAGTCGGCAGCGCGAAGGGGAGGTCGATCAGCGCGTTCACGATCCGCTTGCCGGGGAATTCGTCGCGCACCAGCACCCAGGCGATCAGGGTGCCGGTGGCGGCGTTGATCGCGACGACGATCGCCGAGACGATCAGCGTCAGCTTCAGCGCGGCCACGGCCTCGGGCGAGGAGACCGCCTGCCAGAAGGCGGACGGCCCCCCTTTGGCGGCGCCCGCCAGCAGGGCCGAGATCGGCAGCAGCACGAGCACCGACAGGTAGGCGCCGAGCACGCCCTTGCCCAGCGCCGAGCCGCCGCGCGCGCGCAGGCGGGTGCCAAGCGGCGCGTGGCCTGACGGCCGACCGCTCGCACCTGGCGCCGCGAGCGCGAGCGCGCCCTCCGCGCCCGACGCGGCGAGCGGCGCGCCTGTCGGCGGCGTCGGGGTCATTTCGACGTGGACACCCCCAGCGACTGCTCGATCTTGGTGACGATCCCGGGCGAGCCTTCGGTTTCGAAGAACTGCTTGCCGACCTTCTTCCAGCCGCCGAGCGCTTCGATCGTGAACAGATCCGCGGGCGTCGGGAACTGGCCGGGCGCGGCCACCCCTTCGATCACTGGGCGGTAGCCCTTTTCAGCCCAGATCTTCTGGCCGGCGGGCGAGAGCAGGTAGTTGACGAACTTCTGCGCCTCGGCCGTGTTGCCGCCGCTCACGATCGCGATCGGGTTCTGGATCAGGATCGTCGCCTTGGGGACGATGTATTCAGTCGGCGACCCCTTCTTCTGATCGGCGATCGCCTCGTCCTCGTAGTCGATCAGCGCGTCGCCGCGTCCGGCCAGGAACGTCTGCAGGGCGTTGCGGGCCGAGCTGTCCTGGGAGACGACGTTGCCGAACAGCTTCTGCAGGTAGGCCTGCGCCTCGGCGGGAGACTTGCCTTCCTTTATCTGCGCGCCGTAGGCGGCCATGATGTTCCAGCGCGCGCTGCCGGAGGTGAAGGGATTGGGCGTGACCACGCCGACCCCCGGCTTGATGAGGTCGCCCCAGCCGGTGATGTGCTTGGGGTTGCCCTTGCGCACGATGATCACCGCCACCGACTCCGTGACGAAGCCGTGCGTGGCGTTCTTGTTCCAGTCAGGGGAGACCAGCCCGGCCTTGACCAAGCGCGTGACGTCGGGTTCCAGCGAGAAGTTGACGACGTCCGCTTTCAGGCCGGCCACAACCGCGCGGCTCTGATCGCCCGAGGGTCCGTAGGACTGGCTGAAGCTGGCTCCGGCGCCTTCGCTGGTCGCCTGGAAGGCGGGTATCAGCGAGGCGTAGGCGCCCTGCGGGGTGGAGTAGGCGACGAGCGTGAGCTGCTTGCCGCCGCCCGAGGAACCGCAGGCGGACAGGCCCGCGGCGAGAGCGGCGAGAGCCAGGGCGAGGAGCGTGGAGCGGACTGCTGAGATCGTGCGTTCGCGCATAGTCACTTTCTACATCGATGACATGGAGATTGTGCGCAATATAAATACCACAAATCGGATTGGATTTGTCGATCCAATAGAGATCGGTGAGCGCGCTAGGATTCGCGGGTCACTCGAGCCAGCAAAAGGAGCTTTTCGTCCCATGTCAGCAACCGACGTAACCGCCGCCGAGGCGACCGGAGCCGCCGAGGCCGCCGTCGAGGCGATCACGAACGCTGCGGGCAAAGACGTGACCTTCTCGATGGCCCTCAGCCAGGACCAGAAGGACATCCGCGACTGGGTGCACGGCTTTGCTGCCGACGTGATGCGCCCGGCTGCGCACGAGTGGGACGAGAAGGAGAAGACCCCGTGGCCGATCATCGAGGAGGCGGCCAAGATCGGCCTGTACGGCTTCGAAGGGCTCGCTCAGTTCTTCGCCGACCCGACCGGCTTGACGCTGCCGATCGTCAACGAGGAGCTGTTCTGGGGCGACGCCGGCATCGGCATGGCGATCATGGGCACCTCGCTGGCCGTCGCCGCCATCTTCGGGCAGGGCAGCGGCGAGCAGATCGGCGAGTGGATCCCGCGCTGCTTCGGAACCCCCGACGACCTCAAGGTCGCCGCCTTCTGCTCGTCTGAGCCCAACGCCGGCTCTGACGTGAGCGCGGTCAGGACCACCGCCAAGTATGACGAGGCGACCAAAGAGTGGGTGCTCAACGGCCAGAAGGCGTGGGCCACCAACGGCGGCATCGCCGACGTGCACGTGATCATCGCGACCGTCGACCGCGAGCTCGGCTCGCGCGGGCACGCCGCCTTCGTCGTGCCGATGAGCGAAGCCAAGGGCATCTCCGAAGGCGCCAAGGTCTCCAAGCACGGCCTGCGCGCCTCGCACACCGCCGACGTCTACCTCGACGACTGCCGCGTCCCCGAGAACTACGTGCTCGGAGGCAAGGAGAAGCTCGACGAACGGCTCGCCCGCGCGAAGGAGGGCAAGAAGAACAAGTCCAACGCCTCGATGGCCACGTTCGAGGCGAGCCGCCCGACGGTCGGCTCGCAGGCGCTTGGCATCGCCCGCGCGGCCTACGAGTACGCGCTGGACTATGCCAAGGAGCGCGAGCAGTTCGGCAAGAAGATCATCGAGAACCAGTCGATCGCGTTCACGCTCGCGCGCATGAAGATGGAGATCGACGCCGCCCGCCTGCTCGTGTGGCGCGCATCGTGGATGGGCCGCAACCAGGTCCCGTTCGAAAACGCCGAGGGCTCGATGTCCAAGCTCAAGTCAGGCGAGGTCGCCGTGTGGGTTACCGAGCGCGCGATCCAGATCCTCGGCGGCAACGGCTACACGCGTGAGTTCCCGGTCGAGCGCTGGCACCGCGACGCGAAGATCTACGACATCTTCGAGGGCACGGCCGAGATCCAGCAGCTGGTGATCTCGCGGGCTATTTCGGGGATGTACATCAAGTAGCGCAGGGGCTGGGTTTTCGGCCGGCTAGGCACGCGTTTGTGCGTCGTTCGCGCACGGGGTCGTGCCGTCGGCTGCAGGCTGTGTGCGCCAGTTCTTGCGCCAGTTAGGCACTCTTCTCGTGGCTCCCTCGATCGATCTCAGCCGGGAGCGCTCGGTGTGGGCGATTCTGCGCTCCACGCTCAGCCTGTACCGCGACTACCCGTGGCTGTTCCTGCTCCTCGCGCTCGCGGTCATCGCGCCTTGGGATCTGATCAAGCTTGGCATCACTGGCGCCGGACCGTTCGGACATCTCAATCACACGAGCTTTCTGGGACGTCAGTCGCTGGATCTGCTCAACGTATCGTTCATCGATCCGCTAGTTTCGGCACTGCACATCCACGCAGTCGTCGCGATCGGGAAAGGTCAGCGGCCGCGTCTTGCTGCGGTCGCGAGGAGTGGCGTCCGGGTTCTCCCGACTGTCGGGATCGCTGCGCTCGCGGCAGGGGTGGCGATACCGATCGGCTTTCTCGCGCTCGTGATCCCAGGTCTCATTCTCTGGATTCGGCTATCTGTGGTTGCGCAGACGGCGGCTGTCGAGCAGGGAGGTGTGCGAGCGGCGCTTCGGCGTAGTTGGCGCCTTACGCGCTTCGACCAGGGGCATATCTTCGGGCTTCTGCTTGTGGTTGGAGTTCTGGTGAGTGGTTCGTCGCTCGGGGGGTACGCGTTGGGCAGCGGCAGCGGTTCAAACGCTGGTGCCCTTGCGCTCGGGGTCGCGATCAACACGATCGTTGCGTCGTTCACGGCGCTCACGACTGCGCTTCTCTACTTCGACCTGCAAGCCCGAGAGTTGTCTCCGCGACATCCACGCGAGCACCAGTACGCACGCGACCTCGATCCAGCAAGCGATCCTTAGGATCGGCCCGGGACCCAACCCGGCAAGCCGGACAACACCGCAAACAACACCTTCCTGCGAGCAGCACCGCTAGGCAAGCCAGCCGTTGCGACCGGAACCAGCACCCGGTCCCAAACACGCTCGCAGGAAGTTGCTCCTACGGATGAAAGTCAAGCAAAGCACGGAAATTGCGAGGAAGTGCCCTGGCCGCGACTTATCAGCGTGATTGGGCGATCAGTCCCAGCCTTCTTGTGTCATG
>DASZGH010000048.1:0-20796 GCA_035938935.1 Solirubrobacteraceae bacterium | reverse complement strand
CAGCGCTGGATCGTTCACGTTGGCCCGTTGTAGCAAGTAAGCACGCCAAATCCCAACCCACCCCGCCCGCGCGGACCTTTGCTATCCTGATCCTTACGTTCACGTCAATTTCACAGACACAACGCGTAGGCGTCCACTCCGGCCACGAGCACTACAAGTGGTGGGCGCTCTCGTGCACGAGCCTCGGCATGCTGCTGGCGGCCACCAACTCGGGCACGCTGATCATCGCGCTGCCGAGCCTGGAGCGCTCGCTGCACACGAGCCTGCTGGCGCTCGTGTGGGTGATTCTCGCCTACCTGATCGCCGCGACGGTCCTGGTGCTGACGGCGGGCCGGCTGAGCGACCTGTTCGGGCGCAAGCGCGCCTACGTCGGCGGCTTCCTCGTGTTCGCGGTGGCGTCGCTGGGAGCGGGCTTCGCCACCGACGCCACCGTGCTGATCTGCTGGCGCGTGCTGCAGGGCGTCGGCTCGGCGTTCCTGTTCGCCAACGCCGCGGCCCTGGTCACCGACGCATTCCCGCGCGAGCAGCTGGGCCTGGCGATGGGCGCCAACACGATGGTCGCGGCGGTGGGCCTGGTGCTGGGCCCGGTGCTCGGCGGCGCGCTGGTCGAGATCTCCTGGCAGTGGGTGTTTTGGTTCAACGTCCCGCTCGCGCTCGCGGGCGCAGCGTGGGGCGCGCTGGTACTGCACGAGCTGGCCAAGCCCGATCAGGTGCGAGGTTTGGACACGCTGGGGACAGCCACGTTCGTAGTCGGCCTGACCGGCCTGGTGCTGGGCGTCTCCAAGGGCGGGCTGTCGGGCTGGGGCAACCCGGTTGTGATCGCCGGCCTTGCCAGCGCCGCGGTGCTCTTGCCGTTGTGGGTGGTCATCGAGCGGCGCACACGAGCGCCGATGCTCGACCTGTCGATGTTCTCCAACCGCCTGTTCGCGGCGGCGAGCGCAGCGGCCTTCATCAACGGCCTGGCGCGCTTCGCGCTGATGTTCCTGTTCGTCTTCTACTTCCAGGGCGCCCAGTCCGACGACCCGATCACGGCGGGCGTCAAGCTGATGCCGCTGGCGCTAGGCATGCTGGTCGCCTCCCCCCTGGCCGGCGTCCACGCCGACCGCCACGGATCGCGCGGCCTGGCCGCCGCGGGCATGCTCGTCACCGCGGCCGGGCTGGCGGGTATGACGACGCTGGGCGTGCATACCCCGTACTGGGAGAGCATGGTTTGGCTCGCGCTGGTCGGGGTGGGGTCGGGTATGTTCAACTCACCCAACACCGCCGCGATGATGGGCGTCGTGCCCGCCCAGCGACGGGGAGTGGCCGCAGGGGCGCGCACGCTGCTGCAGAACACGGGGGCGGTGCTCTCGATCGCGTTCGTGCTGGCGATCGTAACCTCGGCGGTGCCGAAGCCGACGCTGTTCGCCGTCTTCTCCGGCGTAACGCGCGGCCTCTCCGCGCAGAAGCTCGCCCCGTTCATCGCCAACATGCACCTCGCTCTGTGGGTGCTGGTGGCCACCTCGGTGGTGGGAGCGTTCGTGTGCCTGCTGCGCCCGCGCCGCGTAGCCGCCCCCGAGCCGCACGAGCCCGCCCTGCAAGGGGTCAGAGCGTGAGCGGCAGTACGGACGTGAGGGGAGATTCGCGCGCGAACACGGACGCGCGCGCGAGCCTGCGCATCGGCGACGTCGCCAAGCTCGCCGGCACCACCCCGCGCACGATCCGCTACTACGAGGAGATCGGCCTGCTGCCGCAGGCCCCGGAGCGCCCCTCGGGCGGGCACCGCCTGTACACCCGCGAGGAGGTGGAGCGCCTGCGCGAGACGATCCGCCTGAAGGAGCTGCTCGGCGTAACCCTGGAAGAGCTGAAGGACCTGCTCGCCGCCGAGGAGGCGCGCGCGGCGGTGCGCGCGCAGCTGCGCCGCGAGGACGTGCACCCCGAGCGCCGCCGCGAGCTGCTGGTGCAGGCGCTCGGCCACATCGACCGCCAGCTGGAGCTGGTGGACCACCGCGCGAGCGAGCTCGCCAAGTTGCGCGAGGAGCTCTCGACGACGCGCAAGCGCGTGCGCCGCAAGTTGCGCGAGCAGACCGGCGAGAGCGACGCCGCGCCAAGCGCCGGCGAGAAGGATTCCGGAATGCCCGCAATCGTCGCTAGGGTCGTGTGATGGATCGCAAGTGGTGGACACTGATCGCCGTCTGCGTGGCGATCTTCATGCTGCTGCTGGACATCACGGTCGTCAACGTGGCGCTGCCGTCGATCCAGCGCTCGCTGCACTCCAGCTTCCAGGATCTGCAGTGGGTGGTCGACGCCTACTCGCTGACGCTGGCCGCCCTGCTGTTGACCGGCGGCGCGCTCGCCGACCTGTTCGGGCGGCGGCTGCTGTTCACGATCGGCCTGGTCGTGTTTACCGCTTCCTCGATGGTGTGCGGCCTGTCGAGCACGCCGCTGATGCTCAACCTCGCGCGCGGCGTGCAGGGCGTCGGCGGCGCGCTGATGTTCGCGACCTCGCTGGCGCTGCTCGCGCAGGCGTTCCACGGCCGCGAGCGCGGCACCGCGTTTGGCATCTTCGGCGCGGTCACCGGCGCCGCCGTCGCCGCCGGCCCGCTGATCGGGGGCATCCTCACCTCGGCGATCGGGTGGGAGTGGATCTTCTTCGTCAACGTACCGATCGGAGCGCTGGCGGTCGTCCTGACGCTCGCGCGCGTGGCCGAGTCGCGCGACCCCAATGCCTCCGGCGTGGACTGGGCCGGGCTGGTGACGTTCTCGGGCTCGCTGTTCCTGCTCGTGTTCGCGCTCGTGCGAGGCAACACGCTCGGTTGGGGTTCGACCGAGATCGTCGCGATGCTCAGCGCCTCGGCGGTCCTGATCGTCCTGTTCGTGCTCGCCGAGCGCGCGCAGAAGCGCCCGATGCTCGACCTGTCGCTGTTCAAACGCCCGGCCTTCGTCGGGGCCAACCTGGTCGCCTTCACGCTGTCGAGCTCGGCGTTCGCGATGTTCCTGTACCTGACGCTGTACATCCAGGACGTCCTGCACTACTCCCCTCTGCAGGCGGGTCTGCGCTTCCTGCCGACAACGCTGTTGATGTTCGCTGTCTCGCCGCTGGCGGGCCGCCTGAGCGTGCGCGTGCCGATCCGGCTGCTGCTCGGCGTGGGCCTGCTGTTCGTGAGCGGCGGCCTGCTGGCGATGACCGCCGTCACCCCCACGTCCGGCTGGACGGTGCTGATACCGGGGTTCGTGCTGCAAGGGATCGGCGTCGGCCTGATCAACCCGCCGTTGGCCTCGGCCGCGATCGGCGTGGTGCGGCCGGAGCGCAGCGGCATGGCCTCAGGCGCCAACAACACCTTCAGACAGGTCGGGATCGCGACCGGCATCGCCGCGCTCGGCGCGATCTTCCAGCACGATCTCGGCGGTAGCGCCAACGCCGAGCACGCCAGCCGCGCTGCTTTCGTCGGGGCGTTCATCAGCATTCTCGAGATTGGCGCGCTAGTCGCCTTCGCAGGCGCCGTGGCCGCCTTCGCGCTCGTGCGCAGCAAGGACTTCGTCGCCTCACAGGCACCCGGCGAGGCAGCGGCCGCGCTTGCGAGCGAGGTAGCCGAGCGCTCAGGGCGTCAGCCACTTGTAGCCGGGGCACGCGAGCACGGGTAGCCGCGGGTAGCGCGGGTAGCGCGGATCAGTCCGTGATCGCCGGCACAGCAAGAACACCGAGCCGCGCGTGTTCGGCACCCGCTGGCAGTGCACGCAGGTCTCGCACAGGCCGGCGCGCGACGCGGGCTCTGGCGCAGACCCGAGTGGCGACTCAGGCCGAGGCTCGGGCGGAGGCTCAGGCCGGGGCTCAGGCGGAATTCGAGAGGACTGCGAGGCCACCGCGAAAGCGTAGCCGCGCCCGATCGTCTAGGATCGTTGACTAAGCAACTATGCGGACCTTCTACCGACTGCTCGGCTTCCTTCGCCCCTACCGCCGGGGGGTGATCGCCTCGGCCGCGTTGGCGGCGGTAGCGATGGTGATGACGGTGCTGATCCCGTACCTGACGGGACAGGCCGGCGAAGCGATCCACAAGGGCGCCGCCCACACCCAGCATCGTCAGAGCGCCGCCGTCGCCGGTGACCGCGAAACCCTTGCCCTGCTGGCCGGCGCGATCGCCGTCGCAGTGCTGTTGCGCTGGGCGCTCACCTACGGGCGGCGGATCATCGCCGGGCACGTGTCGTTGGGGATCGAGTACGACCTGCGCGAGCGGCTGTACTCGCACCTACAGCGCCTGGAGCTCGGCTTCTTCGACCGCCAGCAGACCGGCCAGCTGATGTCGCGCGCGACCGTCGACCTGCAGGCCGTGCGCTTCTTCCTCGGATACGGCCTCGTGTTCATAATGCAGTCCGCGCTGACACTGGTACTGGCGGGCATCGCGATGATCGCCACCAACCCCGAGCTGGGCGCAATCGCGATCGTGCCGGTGCCGTTCGTCGTCGTCATCTCCCAGCGCTACGGCCGCCGCGCCCGCCCGGCTATCCAGGAGGTCCAGCAGCGGATCGCCGAGCTGACCGCGGACGCCGAGGAGAACATCTCCGGCGTGCGCGTCGTGAAGTCGTTCGCACGTGAGCCGCGCCAGCTCGAGCGTTTCGGCCACAGCGTCGGGCGCGTGTTCGAGCAGTCGATGGTCTCCACGCGCCTGGAGGCCCGCTACAACCCGATGATCGCGTTCCTGCCCCAGCTCGGCCTGGCGGCGGTGCTGATGATCGGCGGCGAGGCCGTGATCAAAACGCAGCTGAACCTGGGCCAGTTCATCGCCTTCTTCTTCTACCTGAACATGCTGATCGGCCCGATGCGCTCGCTCGGCGTGACGCTCGGCCTAGCCCAGCGCGCGACCGCCTCCGGCGCGCGCATCTTCCAGCTGCTCGATCGCGAGCCGCGTTTGACCGAGCCGCCGGGCGCGCCCGACCTGCCGGCCGGCAGCGGGCACGTGCAGCTGCGCGGCGTGAGCCTGCGCTACGACAGCGACCGCGAGCTGGGCCGCGAAAGCGAGGACGGGCGCACGGTCGTGGCGAGCTCGAACGGGAAGGGGGCGTCGGCAAGCGCCGCGACGGACGGCGCCGCGACCGCGACCGCCGCCAGCGAGAACGGGCGCACGTCCGGCCGCGCCGTGCTCAGCGACATCGACCTCAACGTGCCCGCTGGGCGCACCGTCGCGCTAGTGGGCGCGACCGGCTCGGGCAAGACGAGCCTCGTCTCGCTGATCTCGCGGCTGTACGACGCGAGCGAAGGCCAGGTGCTGCTCGACGGCGCCGACGTGCGCGAGGTGAGCTTGCGCTCGCTGCGCCAGGCGATCGCCGTCGTCAGCGACGATCCCTTCCTGTTCTCGGCCAGCGTGGCGGAGAACATCGCCTACGCTCGGCCGGACGCCGCGCGCGAGGAGATCGAACTGGCGGCACGACGCGCGCAGGCGCACGAGTTCGTCGAGCGACTGCCGCAGGGCTACGACACGCGCGTTGGCGAGCGCGGCCTGACGCTCTCGGGCGGCCAGCGCCAGCGCTTGGCGATCGCGCGAGCACTGATCGCCAATCCGCGCGTCTTGATCCTCGACGACGCCACCTCTTCGGTCGACGCCTCGACCGAGCAGTCGATCAAGCTCGCGCTGGCCGAGGCGATGGCGGGTCGCACGACGTTCGTGATCGCCCACCGCCTCTCCACGATCGCGCTGGCCGACGAGATCGCCGTGCTCGATCACGGCCGTTTGGTGGCCTATGGCGACCACCGCGAGCTGCTGGAGGCTTCGGGGCTGTACCGCGAAATCTGCGAGAAGGGCCTGCCCGAGAGCGTGTTCATGACGACCGAGACGCGCGAACGCGAGGTGAGCAGCCTGTGAGCCGCACTCTGCCTCGCCGGACCACCGCGCGGGCGCACAGACAGGGGAGTGCACGATGAGCGCGCACGGCGGTCGCATGATCTCCGGACGGGGTCCCACGGGGACCTGGGACGGGGCGCGCGCCGCCAAGGGCACGCGCGCGCGCAACCTGCGCGGGCTGATCGCGCTGCTGCGGCCCTACCGCGTGCGTGCGGCGATCACGATGGTCGCGCTGATCGTCGGCACCGGCGCCGCGCTGGCGCCGCCGCTGCTGGCCAGGGCGGCGATCGACAACGGCATCGAAAAGCACGACACGACGACGCTTGTGCTGATCGTGGTCGCGTTCCTGGCGGCGGCGGGACTGATGTGGGCGATGACCTACGTGCAGACCTACCTGGTTGGCTGGGTCGGCCAGCGCGTGCTCGCCGATCTGCGCATCCGCATCTTCTGCCACCTGCAGACGCTGCCGATCGGCTTCTACGAGAGCCGTCCCGCGGGAGTGCTGATCTCGCGCATCACCAACGACGTCGAGGCGCTCGACAGCCTCGTCACCGACTCTGTGGTGACGCTGTTCCAGGCCGGGCTGACCCTGCTCGGGACGATCGGGATCCTGCTCTACCTCGATGTCCGGCTGGCGCTGCTGACGTTCCTGATCTTCCCGATCGTGGCCGGAGCGAGCCTGTGGTTCCGGCTGGCCTCGGCGGGCGCGTTCCGGCGCACGCGCGAGACGATCGGGTCGATCACCGCCTACCTGCAGGAGACGCTGTCGGGGATCCGCGTCGTCAGGACGTTCGGGACCGAGCCACGGCACGAGCAGGTGTTCGCCGAGCTCAACCAGGACAACCGCGACGCAAACATGCGCACGGTTCAGCTCAACGCCAACTACTTCCCGGCGGTGGAAATGCTCTCCGGCCTGGCGATCGCGGCGATCGTGCTCTACGGCGGCTACCAGGCGATCGAAGGCCACATCACGGTGGGCACCGTCGTCGCCTTCATCGCGGCGCTCTCGAACCTGTTCGAACCGATCCAGCAGCTCTCGCAGCTGTACGCCACCTACCAGTCGGGCATGGCGGCGCTGGAGAAGATCTTCCAGCTGCTCGACGTGGAGCCGGATTTGAGCGACCGTTCCGACCCGGTGCAGCTGGGGCGGATCCGCGGCGAGGTCGCCTTCGAGAACGTGTCGTTTGCCTACCGCAAGCACGGCGGCGCCGGCCGTCCCGCGATCCCGGCGGGCGCCGGGGCGAGCGCCGACGGCAACGGCCGTCCCGGCGGCGACGGGCGGGAGCCCGCCGAGACGCTCGCGCTCGAGCAGATCGACCTGCGCATCCCGCCGGGGCAGACAGTCGCCCTCGTCGGCGCCACCGGCGCCGGCAAGTCGACGTTCGCAAAGCTCGCCGCGCGCTTCTACGACCCGACCCGGGGCCGGGTCACGATCGACGGGCACGACTTGCGCGACGTCGCAAGCGCGACACTGCGCTCGCAGATGGGGATCGTGCCCCAGGAGGCGTTCCTGTTCGCGGGCACGATCGCCGAGAACATCGCATTCGGCAAGACGGGCGCCACGCCGCAGGAGATCCACGAGGCGGCGCGCACCGTCGGCGCTGACACGTTCATCTCAGAGCTAGAGCGCGGCTACGACACCGAAGTCGGCGAGCGCGGCTCGCAGCTCTCGGCCGGCCAGCGCCAGCTGATCGCATTCGCACGGGCGCTGATCGCCGACCCGCGCGTGCTGATTCTCGACGAGGCCACCTCGAATGTCGACCTGCACACCGAGGGCCGGATCGAGGCGGGCCTGCGGCGGCTGTTGGCGGGGCGCACGGCGATCGTGATCGCGCACCGGCTCTCGACCATCCGCCAGGCGGGCCGGATCGTCGTGCTGGAGCACGGCAAGATCGTCGAGGAGGGGACGCACGAGGAGCTGATCGCGGCCGAGGGGCGGTATTACGCGCTGTATAGGGACTGGGCGCTGCACGCGGTGGCGTAGCGGCTCGCTTCACTATCCTTCGCGTTGCCGTTCCGGGATGGTGTAATTGGCAACACGCGTGCCTCTGGAGCACGAGTTTGGGGTTCGAGTCCCTGTCCCGGAGTTACGCCTCTGCGCGAGAGCCCGCGGGCGAAAAGAAAGCCGTAATCGCCGGCTCCAGCCCCGGATCCAGGACCAGCAGCACCTCGTCCCCCGCTTCGATCACCGTGTCGGCCTTCGGCACGAACCCCGAGCCCCCGCGCAGCACCGAGATGATCAGGCTGCCTTCCGGCAGGTCGATCGCGGAGACCGCCTCCCCCACGACCGGGGCGTCGGCTGACACCTCGAGCTCGATGATCTCCAGGCGCTCCTCTTCAAGCGCCAGCAGGTGCACGAGCCCGTAGCGCGGCACCTCGTGCTCGATCAGGCGCATGATCAGGTCGGTAGCCGAGATCGCCGGCTGGATGCCGAGCAGCTTGAAGTGCTCGTAGTTGCGCGGGTTGTTGACGCGCGCGATGATCCGCTCGCACAGGTACTTCTCCTTGGCGACCTGGCAGACGAGCATGTTGTCCTCGTCGTCGCCGGTGACCGCGATCACGAGGTCGGCGCGCTGGATGCCGGCGCGCTCGAGCACCCACAGCTCGGTGGCGTCGCCGTGCTGGACGGCGTGCTCGAACTCTTCCTCCACCGCCAGGTAACGCGGGCGCGAGGACTCGATCAGGGTAACCTCGTTGCCCTTGACGATCAGCTCGCGTGCGAGGTTGTGACCGACCTTGCCGGCGCCGACGACGATCACGTACACAGCTGCGCCTCGGGCATCGAAACGGTTCGGGAAACGGGTGGGCGACTCATCCGAGAACCCCTCAGGCGGCGTCGGCCGAAAGCGCCGCTTCGAACATTTCGATCGCGTGCTTGGTGGGGGAGATCGTGTGCATTCCCTGCTCGCTGTACCAGGCAGCGCGGGCTGGGTCCATCACGCGCACGAGCACCTTCGACACGCCGAAGCGGCGCTGGGCGATCTGGGCGATGATCAGGTTGGTGTTGTCGCCGTCGGTTGAGGCGATGAACACGTCCGCGCGCTCGACCCCCGCTTGGATCAGTGCATCGGTCTCCAGCGCCGTGCCGAGCGTGAACATCCCGTCGGCTTCCTCCCAGCTGCGCGCCTGCCCCGCGTCGAGCCTCTCGTGCGAGAGCTGGTCCTCGTCGAGCACCGACACTTCATGGCCCGCGGCAAGAGCTGACTTGGCAAGCGCCGATCCGACCCGACCGGCTCCGACGATGAGGATGAACATAGGCCGAGGAGGTTAGACGGTGCGTGAGCCGGCCGGAGGCCCGGCGAGCGGGGCGGGATGCACGACCGTCCCGTTTGGCTGCCCGGCCCCCTCTCCGCCGTCCACCGCAGCCGCGCTTCGACCGGCCGGCGCGGTGACGATGACGCGGCAGCGGGCCTTGGCGACGACCTGCTTGGTGGACTCGCCGACGAAGTTCTCGAGCGGGCCGCCGCGCCCGCCGAAGCGCGCGCCGCCCCTGATCCGCGAGGGCTCCTCGGCACCGAGCACGATCGCCTCGACGCCTCGACGCCGCGCCTCCTCGAGGATCGCCTGACCGGCTCGCCGCGCTCTGATCGTCGCCGTGGCGACATGAACGCCCGTGTACTCCTCCCCCACCGCCTTGGCGCGCGCCAGCGCCTGGCGCGCGTGCTTGACCTGCGCGTCGGGCAGCCGAGCGTCGAGCGGCAGCGACATCGGCATCTCGAAGATCCACACCGCCTCGATCGTCGAGCCCTCCGGCTCATCCTCGCTCGGCTCGCCGGCCGCCAGCAGCGCCGCCGTCTGGATCATGTCCTCGTCCAGGCTCGTACCCGAGAGAGGAACGAGGATCGATCCGTACTCGCGTTCGGGCAGCTGCTCGGCCCGCAACGCCTCGACTGGCGCCGTGACGCGGCGCAGCAGCGACGTTTCGTCCGCGCGGCGGTAGACGACGTAGAGGATCAGGCCTGCGAGCATCCAACCGAGGCCGACGTAGCGGGCGGGCTCGTGGACGACCATCGTCGCTATCCAGCCCGCCGAGCAGGCGAGCGCCCCGAACACGGCAAGCAACGGCAGGTCGCCGCCCCGCAACCGCACCGAGAACGGTGTCCGGTAGGGCCGGTTGCGGAGCGGCTCGGAGTAGCGCATCTTCACCACCGACAGGTGCGCGATCGTGAAGGCGAGCATCGCCCCGAAGGCGTAGATGCCGACGAGGAAGTCGAGGCTCTCCGGGATCGTGAGCGCGGCGGCGATCAAGCCGGCGATCAGGATCAGCACGTACGGAGTCGAGCGCCGCGGGTGCAGGCGGCCGAGCCCGCTTGGGATCTGGCGGTTGGTGGACAGCGAGTAGGCCAGCCGCGAGACGCCGAGCATCGCCGAGTCGGCGGCGGCCACGAGGGTGCCGGCCGCCACCGCTCCGATCACGTACACGAGCGCTTGCGAGAGCGCGTGCGGGTGCAGCTGGCGCAATATGTCGATCACGGGTGCGTCGGTGAAGTCGTGCCCGTCGCTGTGCGGGCCTGGCAGCGGCAGAGCGGTTACGGCGACGATCGCCACGCCCACATATGCGAGCACCACCGTCGCCGTGCCGCTGGCGATCAACCGGCGCAGCGCTCCGCGACCGGCGGTCACCTCGCCGGCCAAGCCCGACGCCGACTCTACGCTCGTGAAGGCGATCGTCGTGACGGTCAGCGCGAAGATCAGCCCCGACCAGGTGGGCGCGCTGCCGAGGTGAACCTGAGAGACGAGCTGTTTCGCGTCGAAGAACTGCCCGAGCCCGATCGCGATCGTGACCAGCTCCAGCAACAGCGCGCCGACGACGATCAGCCCGATCCGGAACTCGCGCCGCCACGCGAAGCCCCTGATCGACGTGAACACGACGAACGCGATGATCGCGATCGACAGCAGCAGCGCCTCGCCGGTGTGGCCGAGCGGGGCCCAGAAGACGGCCAGATACTGCGTCGCGGCGAACGCGGTGACGGCGATCAGGATGACGTAGTCGAGCAGCATCGCCCAGCCGGCGACGAAGGAGACGAGCTCGTTGAAGGCGTAGCGCGCGAATACCGTCGAGCCGCCCGGCTCGGGGTGCAGCGAGGCTCCCTCCACGTAGGTCATAGCGGTTACGCCGAACATCGCCGCCGCGATCAGGAACACCACCGGCGTGAGCCCGAGCGCGTGGTCGGCGACGACGCCTAGCGAGAAGAAGACCGCGCTCGCCAGCGAGGTGTAGACGACCGCGAACAGGATCGGCGAGCCGAGGCCGTGGCGCAGCGACGTGCGTGCGCTCTCGGTCAGCTCGGCCGCACGCGGATGATGGCTGCGACCGTCCGCCGGCGCGGCTCCGTCACCACCCGGCTCGCGCGCGCTCATGCGCTGCGGTCCCTTCGCGCCTGCACGTACAGCCGTCCAGAGCCAGCGGCGCAGAACAGCACGCCGAGCAGCAGGCGGATCGAGACCACGCCGCCGGCGCCGCCGATCGCCTCGCCGGCCAGCGCCAGCCCGATCGCCACCATCGCGACCGACAGAGCGATCGTGCTCGCGCGATGTACCTGCCTGCCGCTCATCTCTGCAACGAGCTTAGGGCGATACGACCGGGGGCTGGTCTCAGGTGATCAGCGGGATTATGAGGATGGCGACGATGTTGGCGACCTTGATCATCGGGTTGATCGCCGGCCCCGCCGTGTCCTTGAACGGATCGCCGACGGTGTCGCCCGTGACCGACGCGGCGTGGGCCTCTGAGCCCTTGCCGCCGAAGGCGCCGTCCTCGATCAGCTTCTTGGCGTTGTCCCAGGCGCCGCCGCCGGCGGTCATCAGGACGGCGAAGAAGAAGCCGACCACGATCACTCCGATCAAGAGGCCGCCGAGCGCCTTCTGGTCGATCAGGCCGACGATCACCGGTAGGCCGATCGGCAGCAGCGAGGGCAGGATCATCTCGCGCTGAGCGGTGCGGGTGACGATGTCCACGCAGGTCGCATAGTCTGGCTCTTCGGTGCCCTCCATGATCCCGGGGTGCTCTTTGAACTGGCGGCGCACCTCCTCGACCACCGCGCCGCCGGCGCGCCCGACCGCCTCCATCGACAGCGACGCGAACAGGCACACCATCAGGCCACCGAGCAACAGCCCGATCAGGACCGGTGGCTCGTTGATGCCGAAGCTGAGCGATTCGATCGACTGGTGGCTCTTGTCGGCCAGTTCCTGGCGAAAGCCGGCGAACAGGACGACGGCGGCGAGCACGGCCGAGCCGATCGCGTAACCCTTGGTGACGGCCTTTGTCGTATTGCCGACTGCGTCGAGCGGATCGGTGACGTTGCGAACCTCCTCGGGCAGCTCGGCCATCTCGGCGATCCCGCCAGCGTTGTCGGTGATCGGTCCGAACGCGTCGAGCGCGACGATCAGCCCGGTCAGCGACAGCTGCCCCATCACCGCGACGCCGACGCCGTAGATGCCGGTGGTACCGCCGCCCGCGAGCTTCCAGGCGCCAAGGATGCCGAGCACCAGCACCAGCGCCGGTAGCGCCGTGGCCTGCAGGCCCGAGCCGAAGCCCTGAATGATGTTCGTCGCGTGCCCTGTCACCGAGGCCTTCGCGGTCTTCTTGACCGGCGAGAAGCGGGTGGAGGTGTAGTAGTCGGTGATCACGAACAGCAGCGCGGTCACGCCGATCCCGATCAGCGCGCACAGGTAGAACTTGCCCCACGAAGGAGTGTTGACGGCGTTGCCGACCTGGCTGAAGGTGAGATTTTTCATCAGCCAGTAGGTGACCGGCGCGAACGCCGCGGCGGCGATCACGCCGGAGAGGATCAGGCCCTGGTAGAGGGCGCGCTCGACGTTGCCTGCGCGCGAACGCACGGCGAACGTGCCGATGATCGAAGCGATTACCGCGACACCGCCGAGGATCAGCGGGAACATCACGACCTGCGTGGACTCATGGAAGGTGAGCACGCCCAGCAGCATCACCGCGACGGCCGTGACCGCGTAGGTCTCGAACAGGTCGGCGGCCATGCCGGCGCAATCGCCGACGTTGTCGCCGACGTTGTCGGCGATCACCGCGGGATTGCGGGGATCGTCCTCGGGGATGCCGGCCTCGATCTTGCCGACGATGTCAGCGCCTACGTCGGCGGCCTTGGTGAAGATGCCGCCGCCGAGCCGGGCGAACACGGAGATCAGCGAACCGCCGAAGCCGAGCCCGATCAGCGCGTCGACCGCGGTCTTCTGGCTGTCGTTGAAGACGGCGGTGAGCAGGCCGTAGTAGCCGGAGAGGCCCATGAGGGCGAGGCCGGCGACGAGCATGCCGGTGATCGCGCCGCCCTGAAAGGCGACGCGCAGCGCCGGCGAGACGCCGCCACGGGCGGCCTCGGCCACGCGCGCGTTGGCGCGCACCGACACGTTCATGCCGATGTAGCCGGCCGACCCGGAGAGGATGCCGCCGATCGCGAAGCCGCAGGCCACCGCGATGTTCTGCACGAAGATCAGGGCGACGAACAGCACCACGCCGACCAGCGCGATCGTCGTGTACTGGCGGTTCAGGTAGGCGCGGGCGCCTTCCTGGACGGCGCGCGATATGCCCTGCATCCGCTCGTTGCCCGGCGAGAGCGCCAGGAGCGAGCGCGTGGTCAACAGCCCGTAGGCGACCGCACAGGCGGCGCATACCAGGGCGACGACGACCCCATGGTTCGTCAGAAAGCTGCTCAACAGAAATCCTCCGCGGTCTGATTGGCGTGCCGCGCGAGGATGTTCGCGCGCACAGGTCTCGCACGGGCCGCTCCTACGAGCGCTACCCGGCCTGAAAGCGGGCGCAGTCTATCGTGCGCGGCAGCGGAATGCCTGCCAGGGTCAGCGCCCCGGCACCCACAGCCGCCCGCTGGCCTCGGCCGGGCCAGGCCCCTTTGTGGACGGCGGCTGCTGCGAGGCAGCTTCGCCAGGGGGCGCCTGCTTGGGCGCACCACCCTGCGCCTCGCGCGCGTAGGCCAGCTGCAGCTGCGAGAGCGCGTCGCGTAGCGGGCCGATCTCGCTCGCACTACGGCGCTCCAGGACCGGCATCAGGCCGCGCACGCCGTCGATCGCGTCACGCACCTGCTCGAGGTCGCGTTCTGTCTCTGGAGCGCCTGTGAGGCCCAACCGGCGCGCGCCGAGGTTCAGCAGCGAGGCCGCCGTCTGCAGCACCAGGTCGGCGCTCGAGATCTTGTTCAGCTCGGCTTCGTAGGCGGCGCGCAGCTCCTCCTCGCTCGGCGGTGCCGCCGCGTTCGCCGTGTCGGTCGATGCCTCGCTCATACGGTCACCTCCTGGGAATAGCTCGCTCGCGTCTCGCGCACGCACGCCGCGAACACCTCCTCGGGCGGCTCCCCCGCCTCGATCTGACGTCGCTGGCGTTGGGCGCCGTTGCGCTCTGGAAAGACGGGGTCGAGCCCGAGCTCGGTGCGCACCGGCTCGGTCCAGCGCGCCAGCCGCTCGGCGATCTCCGCCGCCGGATACTCCTCGCCGCGATCGAGGTCGATCATCGTGCCGTCCTGGCCATAGCGGATCGCCCGCCACATGTTCTCCTCGATCAGGCGCGGCGCCGGGTCGGCGAACGGGACGCGCTCGTCGACGTCGCGCGCGGCCTGGGCCACGCAGGCGAGGATCAGCGCCGCCAGCGCCTCGGACTCGGCGGCCGTGCTCTGCGCGTCGCAGATCCTGACCTCGACCGTCCCGAACTCAAAGTGCGGGCGCACCGACCACCACACCTGGGTGAACTCGACGATCGAGCGGGTGCGCAGCAGGAACTCGGTGTAGTCGCGGTAGGCAGGCCAGCCGCCGAACGCGTCGGGGATGCCGCAGCGCGGGAAGTTGCGCGTGAAGCTCTGCGTGCGCGCCGAGTGCAGACCCGAGTCGCGGCCGTCCAGGTACGGCGAGTTGGCCGACACCGCCAGCAGCAGCGGCAGCACCGGGCGCAGGCGATCGCACACGCGCACCGCCCGGTCGATGTCCCGCATCCCGACGTGGACGTGCAGGCTGAAGGTGTTGTTGCGCCAGGCCACGTACTTCAGGCCCTCCTCCACGCGCCGGTAGTGCTCCGTGTCGATGATCGACTGCTGGCGGTAGTCCGCCCAGGGATGCGTGCCGGTGGCGGCCAGCGCCACCGACTCCTCGCCCGCCAGAGCGAACAGGCGGCGGCGGCGCTCGCGCTGGCGGGCAAGCGCGTCGGCGAAGCTCTCTCCCCGCCCCGAGACGATCTCGATCTCCGAGCGAATCAGCTCGCCGGTGATCGCGTCGGCCAGCAGCGGGTCGCGCTCGCGGGCTCGCTCGCGCAGCTCCTCGAAGCGGGGGACGAGGTCGAGCGTCGCCGGATGCAGCAGCGCAAACTCCTCCTCGATCCCAACCGTGAGATCGGCGGCCTGCGCGAACGTTTCGACTGCCCTATCGAGGTCCAAGCTGGTCATTGGGGGGATTGTGGCGTGCTCGTTGGCGCGACTCGGCCAAACGTGAGTGGCCCAAGCTTAGGGTCTCACCACGCGCGTGCCGACCTGTATTCGATCTCAGGTCAGATAGAAGTACAGCGCGTAGAGCAGATCGACTGCCGGGCTGGATGTATGGACCGTGACCTCCGGCGGCACCGCGAGCAGCGACTCGGAGTAGTTGAAGATGATCTTCACCCCGGCCGCCACCAGCTCGTCGGCGAGCCCCTGGGCTGCGTCCGTGGGCACCGCGAGCACGCCGACGACGATCTCCTCTTCCTCGACCAGTCGGCGCAGCTCGCCGGTGTGGCGGACGGTATGGCTGCCGACCTGGGTCCCCACCTTGGCCGGGTCGACGTCGAAGATCGCCACGACCCGGAAGCCGTGGTCGGCGAAGATGTCCGAGGAGGCGATCGCCTTGCCCAGGTGGCCCGCGCCGAGCAAGGCGATGTTGTGCTGGCCCGCGGTGCGCAGGATCTTGCGGATCTGCGAGACGAGCGACTCGACGTTGTAGCCGACGCCGCGCTTGCCGAACTTGCCGAAGCCGGAGAGGTCGCGGCGGATCTGCGTGGAGTTGACGTGGGTGTAGTCGGAGAGCTCCTGCGAGGAGATCGTCTCCTTGCCCATCTTCTTGGCCTGGGTGAGCACCTGCAGATAGCGCGACAGCCGCGCCGCCACCCCGAGCGAGAGCCGCTCGGGAGCGCCGGCGCCGTCCTCGTATGCCCCCTGATCGGTATCGGTCAACTGGTCGATAGCCATCGACCCTGACTCTAGTGGAGGCTCGCGAGGCGGGTCCGCAGCACCTCCTCGTCGACGAAGTAGTCGAACAGCTCCTCCCCGTCGAGAGCGATCACGGGGATGCGCTCCAAGTAGACGCGGTGCAAGTCGTCGTCTCGGGTGATGTCGCACTCGAGCAGATCGAAGAAATGGTCCGCGCGCACCCGCAGCAAGGTGTCGCGCGCCTGCTCGCACAGATGGCAGCCGGGGCTCGTGTAGAGCGTGATCAGGGCGCTCACAGCGGGCGTTCGCCCGTGGCGTAGGCGTCAAGGCCCAAGTATTCGGGGTAGGCGAGCCGCGGGGCGTAGCGGGCGGCCGAGGCGATCATCGCCGCGTTGTCTGTGCACAGCTCCATCGGCGGGACATGCACCTGCGCGCCGAGGGCGGACAGTCGGCGCCGCAGCTCTCCGTTGGCGGCCACGCCGCCGCCAACCGCCAGACGGTCCAGGCCCGTGCGTTCCAGGGCCTGTTCGCAGCGTAGGAGCAGGTGATCGACGATCGCGGACTGGTAGGAAGCCGCCAGGTCGGCGGCGCGGTCGGTGCGTTCGGGCTTGTCCAGTTCGCGGGTGCGGTACAGCAGCGAGGTCTTCAGGCCAGAGAAGGAGAAGTCGAGGCTTTGGGCGAAGTCGCGGGTGGCACCGCGACCGCCGCGGGAGCGCGAGCCCGAAGCGGGGAACTCGAAGGCCTCCGGGTCGCCCCCGGATGCCAGCCGCTCCAAGGCTGGGCCGCCGGGGTAGCCGAGGCCGAGCATGCGAGCGCCCTTGTCGAAGGCCTCGCCGGCCGCGTCGTCGAGCGTGGTTCCGATCCGCTCGAAGCCGTGCCGCTCGCGGACGTGCGCCAGCAGCGTGTGGCCGCCGCTTGCGATCAGGCATAGGAAGGGGGGCTCGAGGACAGGGTGGGCGGGCCCCAATTTAAGGAAGTTAGCGGCCACGTGGCCCTGAATATGGTCGACCGCGGCGAACGGGAGCTCGCGGGCGGCGGCGATGCCCTTGGCGGCGGAGAGGCCGACCAACAGCGCGCCGATCAGGCCCGGGCCCTGTGTGGCGGCGACCAGCTCGACCTGGTCGAAGTCGACGCCCGCCTCCTCCAGGGCACGGGCGACGACCACGTCGATCAGCTCCAAGTGGTGGCGCGCGGCGATCTCGGGGACGACGCCCCCGAAGCGGTCGTGGGCGCGCTGCGAGGAGATCACGTTGGAGCGGACCTGCCCGTCTTCGTCGACGACGGCGACGCAGGTGTCATCGCAGCTGCTCTCCACCGCCAGGATCGTCATGCAGGCCTCATGCCGGCGGGCCTGATACCGGCCCGGGATTGGGCACGTCGTCGAGCGTGCCGGCAAGCGTCGCCGGGGTGCGCCACATCACCAGGGCGTCCTCGCCGTTGTCCTGGTAGTAGCGGCGGCGCAGGCCCGCGGCGCGGAAGCCTTCGCGCTCGTACAGGTGGATCGCGACGTGGTTGGAGCGGCGCACCTCCAGCGTGTAGCGTGCCTCGGCGTCCTCGACGCGCGCAAACAGCTCGGCCAGCAGTGCCGAGGCGACTCCCTGGTGCTGGCGATCGAGATCGACCGCGACGTTCATCACGTGCCAGACGGTGTCGTAGCGCGAGCAGATCAGGTAGCCGACGAGTCGCCTGCCGTCGACCGCCGCCAGGCAGATGCCAGAGGACTTGGACAGCTCGAGCACGAACATCGCCAGCGACCACGGCGTCGGGAAGGCGCGGCGCTCGATCGCGATCACGCGCGGCAGGTCGGAGTAGGCGAGCTCGCGCACGCTTACGGAGAAGGAGCCGTCGGTGCGAACCTCGGCGACCGCCGCCATCAGCCGACAGCCCCCTCGAGCGCGATGGCTGCGTCGGGGCGGCGCAGGTAGTCGGGCAGCACCGGATCGCCGCCCAGCACCGCGCGCCCGCCCAGCTCGCACAGAGCGGATGCGGAGATCCGGTGCAGCGGGGAGCCGTCGTCGGGCACCTGCACGCCGGCGCCCTCGAACGCCCAGCGGTACAGCACTGCGCCGTCGCCAACCGCCAGCGGACGCTCACCCGTGAGCGCGGCCGCCTTAGCGCTGAGCGCATCGGATACCGCCGCGGGGGCGAGAGCGCGCGGGGAGAGCAGCTCCATCTCCCGTTGATACCCGGACAGGAAGACCTCGCCACGGCGAGCGTCGATTGCCGCCAACACGGGGGCATCGCTGTCAGCGCCCAGAGCGAGCGAGCGCAGGCTGGAGATGCCCACCAGCTCCGCCCCGCTGGACTGGGCAAGGCCGTGCGCGGTGGCGACGCCGACGCGCAAGCCCGTGAACGTCCCGGGACCGACCCCCACGACGACGCGATCCACCTGGCGCCAGCTCAGACCCGCCCGCGACAGCAGCTCGGCGGCCAGCGGCAACAGCCGCGTCGAGTGGCCCGGGCGCTCGCCGGCGCCCGGGTCGTCGCGCGCTTCCAGTACGTCGCCGTCCGCGCCCTGCAGGCCCACGACCGTCGCCGGCGTCGCCGTGTCGATAGCGAGCACGATCATGCGCCTGTCTCGCAGACGGCGATGCGGCGCTCCTGGGCGCCCGCGTGCTCGATCGTCACCACTAGGCGCGCGCCCCGCAGCTCGGGGGCGTGCTCGTGCGGCCACTCGACGAAGGCGATCCGGTCGGGGCCGAGGTAGTCCTCGAGCAGGTCGGGCTCCTCTGCCTCGAGCCCCGCCAAGCGGTACAGATCCAGGTGCGAGACGGTCGCGCCGCTCGTGCGGTAGCGGTGGCCGATGCCGAACGTCGGGCTCGTGACCGGGTCGGTCACTCCCAGCGCACGGGCGGCGCCGCGCACGAGCGTCGTCTTGCCGGCGCCCAGCTCACCGCGCACGAGCACGACGTCGCCCGGACCCAGAGCCGCAGCCAGCTCCGCGCCCAGCGCCTCGGTCTCGCTCGGGCCCATGCTCTGCACGATGCTTGTGGGCACGCGAAAGAGCGTAGTCCAACCCCGCCGGCTGGGACGGGCAAAAAAACGGCCGGCTCGCTGGAGAGGATGCGCGAGCCGGCCGTGGTGCTTGGGAGGATGGAGTGCTTCGATATCGGCAGACCGCCAAGCACGCCTTAGCGGCTGCACGAGCGCGTTCACATCCATATACGTAGATCGCCGCGGTTTGGATCAGAACAGGCCGAGCTGGTCGGCCGGGTCCGCCTGGACGGCGAGTGCTTGCTCTGGCTCTGGCTGCACGTGCTCGGACCGGGGCTCGGGCGGCGCCTGCACGTCAGCCGGCTCGGGCTGGTGTGGCTCGGGCAGCGCCAGCAGCTCGGGCAGGCGCGCGAAGTCCTCGCGCAGGGTCTCGAGCATGCGCGGCGTGTACAGCGCCGCCGCCGGGTGGAAGATCGGGTACAGGCGCACCGTGCGCGAACCGAGCGTCAGCTCCTCGGCGCGGCCGTGCAGGCGGGTGATCCCGGTCGGATCGCCGCGCAGGAGCTTGGTCGAGAAGTTGCCGAGCGAGCAGATCACGCGCGGCTGGATCAGCTCGACCTGGCGGTAGAGGTACTCGCGGCAGTTCTCGATCTCCACCGGCAGCGGATCGCGGTTGCCGGGGGGGCGGCACTTGAGCGTGTTCGCGATGAACACGTCCGCGCGCGCGAGGCCGATCTCCTCCAGCAGCGTGTCGAGCAGTTTGCCTGCCCGCCCCACGAACGGCAGGCCCTGCTGGTCCTCGCTGGCGCCGGGGGCCTCGCCGACGAACATCAGGTCGGCGTCCGCGTTACCGGCGCCAAAGACGACGCTGTTGCGGGTGGCGGCGAGCTCCTGGCAGCGCACGCAAGCCTGCGCCTGCGCGAACACCTGCTTGAGCGCCTCGCGCCGCTGCTCGGCTGACAGCCCCGTCTCTCCCGATGCCACGATCGGCATGCTAGTCACAAGCCGCAAGAGCCGTTACCATGCAAGGCAGTCGCGACCGGTATCCCGTCAGGGAACTGGACCGAGCCAATGACAGGGTCGACACCCAATTCGATCGTAACTGTGCGCGCCGTCGAGGAGCTGCGGGCGGCGCTTGCGCCCGTGCGCCGCGCCAGCCGCAGTGTCGGGTTGGTCCCGACGATGGGCGCGCTGCACGCCGGGCATCTGTCGCTGATCGAGCGAGCGAGCGCCGAATGCGACCTCGTCGTCGTCTCGCTGTTCGTCAACCCCTCCCAGTTCGACGAGCGCTCGGACCTGGAGCGCTACCCGCGCGACGAGCGGCGCGACCTCGATCTGGCCGGACGGGCCGGCGCGGACATCCTGTTCGCGCCCAGCGTCGAGGAGGTCTACCCGGCAGGCTTCGCCACCGCGGTCGAGGTGCTGGGACTGACCGACAAGCTGGAGGGGGCGGTGCGTGGGGCCGCGCACTTCCGCGGCGTCACGACCGTCGTGACCAAGCTGCTGAACATGGTCGCGCCCGACGTCGCCTACTTCGGCCAGAAGGACGCCCAGCAGGCGATCGTGATCCGCCGCCTGGTCGCCGACCTGAACCTGCCCGTGCGGATCGAGACCTGCCCGACGGTGCGCGAGCCCGACGGCCTGGCGCTGTCCAGCCGCAACGCGCGCCTCTCGCCCGCGCAGCGCGAGCAGGCGCTCGCGCTGGTGCGCGCGCTGGAGGCGGCGCGCGCCGCCGCATCGGCGGGCGAGCGCTCGGCCGAGGCGCTGCTGGCGCGCGGGCGCGCGGCGATGGCCGAGCTGAGCGTCGAGGGTGGGAGGGTCGAGTACTTCGCGCTGGTGGACCCCGCCACACTGGAGCCCGTCGAGCGGCTGCGCCGGCCGGCGCTGCTGGCGGTCGCCGCGCG
>DASZGH010000047.1:0-23441 GCA_035938935.1 Solirubrobacteraceae bacterium | reverse complement strand
AGCGTGCCGACTGACCTAAGCCCCGGGGTTATCGTCGTCCGCGCCCTCAAGTAACTTTCGGTCGTGGCAGTGGATCTCCCTCCGCTTGATTGCGCCGTCTCAGACGATCTTGAGCAGGAGCTCAGCCACCAAGCAGACCTCCTTATGCTTCGACTCAGCGACGGCCGTGAGCGGCTCAGCGCGCTTGAGGATCTAGCCGCCACGCTCCGGGCGCAGCTCGACACAGACGAACAAATGCTTCGCCAGCTCGACGGTCTCCTAGGACGCACTACGGAGATGCCACTCGACAGCCTGGACTCCCGCCTGCGAGGCGCAGCGCTAAGAGAAATCTCGGTGCAGATTCTTGCTCAGAGATCCCCCGCCGAGCCCGTGCATTACCGCGAGTGGTATGCGTGGCTTCGCGAGGCAGGCCACCACGTCTCAGGCAAGGATCCACTGGCCAGCTTCCTGGCACAGATCACGCGCTGTCCAGATGTCGAGCGTGTAGGCGGCGCTCGATCGGGACGCTACCGCCTCCGTACAGCACCCTGACCCGTCCCACGCGCCGTCAAGCGTCAGGCAACGCTCGACCTATCGAAGTCCACGATTGATTCCCAGCTACGTCAGGGTGGGCAGCGCCAACTCAAACGCAACCCCAAGTACACCCGGCGTTACGTCAAGACCTCCTCAATCCGCTCTCGGTCCCATCGAGGGTCGAGGTAGCGTCCAAGATAAGCCGGTCCGCTGTTGTTGGCGCGATGCTCGGCAAAGAACGCGCGAGCATTCTCATGAAGCTGCTCGGGCAGAAAGACGAAGGCCACATCGTCCGGCTGAAACTCGAGCCCACCGGGAACGCGCCACTCTTTCTCCCAGCTTGTGTCCTCGGCTGGATCAGGATCGAGTTCGTCTACAAAAGGCGTTATTTGCCAGAGCGAATCCTTCGCGTCTATTTTCACTACGCACCGCCTGCTGATTTCCTGAGCCCACCTCTGGGCATCGGCCCCACCGTGCTGAAGATACTTGACTGGCTGACCACGATTGATTCGCAAGAAGTCCTGGTGAAAGCCGATCCCATAAAGACTCCGCGTCTCAATGAGCCGCGCGAGGTCGTCGAGCGGAGACTCTGAGAAGCACGCTGAGCGATGGGCGTCCTCAAGCCCGGCGACATCTTTGCCAACGCAACGAGGCAGATCCGTGGGCCGCACGAAGCCTTGCCACAAGATACTGAGACTCGCGCGATAACCAGTGTCGTCGATGTCATCTAGCCAACGGACGAGTTCGACATGAGTGAGATCGCGTGGTAGTTGGCGAGCGAGCGCCTTAGCAGCCACAGCAGGGCAATTGCCGCGCGTAAAGTGAACAGCGTAGCCAAGCAGAGGATCGAGCCGAGAAGCCACTCTTGTAGTCTGGCGCAACCGAGCGTGCGCGTCACCGCAGAGGTACCCCGGCAGCCGACTCAACCGGAACAAACCTCGGCTCGCCGCGCGTGTCTGTCGCCGATGTCTATGGCTGATTTGCCTCGACTCGCCAGCGGGCGAGGCGGACCGACCGCTCCCCGCCTTCGAGTTCGGAACAAAGGTCGGCCGCGGGCTTGGGTTCAGCGTGAACTACAGGACGAAACCTCATGCCTCTGCCCTTGGGTGCCGGCGCTCGTCCGTCCACGCAGTCTGAAGGCGCCACGGCATGTAGCGACGTAGGCAGGCGAGTCTGGCCACGCCATCATCAGTGCGGGCTCACCCAACTCGAACTGCCCAGCGGTCGGATCGATGATCACGCCGTCAACCGTCTCGATCCAATGGTGGAAGTCGACCATGCAATCGTCACGGTATTCGCGCTCGCCGAGCACTATGAACAGCGGAGCCTCATAGATCATCCCAGGATCAGCCATCCATGATTCGAGCGTTTGCCTAGCAGCGAAGCGGCCAGAACACAGCAGCCCGACGGCCAATCGGGGTAGAGCGCCACGAGCCCTGGCTCGAGCGCGGCCATCACGCGCCGCACCTCAACCTCCGCAGCCAGCGTGAACGTTTCGCACATGGTGTCCGCCTACGGGATCCAGTCGACGCTCGTCAGCGTTGCTTGACCTCGTCGTCGGGCGCGTCCGCAGGCAACGAGAAGCTGGAGCGACGCCTCTCACCGCGCCAGGCACCCATGTAGCCGCCGACTGTGACGATGGCGACGGTGAGCACGATGACTTCTCCGAGCCGAGGGCCGATCTCCAAGACTGCCGCGATCACTGTGCCTGCCTCCTGCTGACTGCAGCGTCGGAGACGGCCGAGTGACGTAGCCCCGACCTGATGAAGCCGAGCAGGGTCGTGGCGTCGAACGCGGTGCCGAGCGGGGAGGTTCGTGTGTACGGATCGGTGAGAACGGCATTCGCGCTGTGCTCGCTGGACACTCTGTTGTCTCCTTTCGCGTAGGGCCGTCTGCTAACGCATACACCATTAGCTCGATCTCCGAGAAAGGGCAACCGCCGTGATGGAAATCAGTGGTTGGTCAGGCGGCGACTCCTCTCTCCAGCGTGACGGTGTGCCCGAGGCGTTCGATCTGTGCGACTAGGCGCCGTGCGTGCTTGTCGGTACAGGCGGGTGAAGTAGTCGCTGCCGGTCTCGCGGTACGACCTCGCCTCACCCGCACTTGTCGATCCAGCGAACGATGCGCCCGTCGCACGCCTCGTGGTAGGCCGGAGGCCCGGGTGGGGGGTCGCCCGACAGGCAGGCGATCACCGCGCTTGGGCCGTGCAGCTGCTCCTCCACGGCAGTCGTCCAATGCACCCCCGGGTCGAGCAGGCGTCGCAGCCGGGCCCAATCGCGACGTTCGATCGTGGCGAGCACATCCCAGACCGCCGGCACCCACTCAGCCATTACGCGCCCGTCCAGAGCCCCTTCGATCCCGTACCGAGCACGAGCCGCGTCGCAGGGGACTGAGCTACACGCATCATGCGCTACGCGAGGCTCGCGGATCTTCGCTGTCCGCCGCTTTCCCAGCTTGCGGTCTGGCCGGACACCCGCAACGAGCCCGGGACGATGGCCGGTCCTTCTTCGAGCAAACTTTGGGCGCCTGATGCGTGAGCGCTATGAACTTCGAAAGTCGCTGTCCGACAGTTGGCGCCCTTGCGCACGATCCACGCCACCGAGCCACGATCGGTAACGACGAGATCGGTCACATCACGGAAGCTGATGACGCAGGCGTCTATGAAGCCCCCAACGCCAGGGATCGTGAGCAGCGTGCGTCGAGCGGCAAGGTTGACGACCACGATGCCGGCAGATATCCTTGAGGCAGTGTTGCAATGAGGGATTGAGAACGCAGCACCTTCCCATGCACTGAGAGTCTAACGACGAAGTGCGGCAGCAAGAAAGCATGCACGACTGGGGCGTCATGATCCGCCTGCTCGATGCCGACGATCAGCGGCCGTGGTCAGTGGAGGAGCTAGTACGCAACCGCTAGAGCGACCGAGTCGAGCCGGGAGACACCCAAGAAGCTCTGCACCGTTTGCAGGGTGCCGGCCTCATCCACCACACCGCGGACGGCCTCGTGTTCCCAACCAGGGCAGCCTTGCATATGGACCAAATCACAGGTTGAGTCGTAGGCACCGCGCCCGTTTCAACAGCGCGCGGCACTACGCCAAATCTGTGGGAGGGGGTTGGAGCAGTTAGCCCGGATCATTCATTAACGTCCCCGTCCCGGATGATCCGGGGCGGGGGAAATGTCCGGTTGGGCTTGGAGAATCGTGGTTGTCGAGACCTTGCTCCCGAGCTCAGGAGGATCACCTTGAGGGTGCAGCGTGATGGCGACGGTTTGCGTGCCGCTCACGCCGCGGCACGCGCGCATACTTGGAGGCTGGGCGTGGAGCCAGAGCGGGTGACGATCGACCTGGAGGCGACGCTGATCACGTCGCATTCCGAGAAGGAAAGGCCGCGGGGAACTTCAAGGGCGGGTATGGCCTCGCGCCGACGATGGCGTACTGCGACGAGAGCGGCGAGGTGCTCGCCGGGACGCTCAGGCCGTGATCACCCCATCGCACCGAAACCCGATCGACTCATGATAGGTACCCGCGACAGCGCCGCAAGCCGCTCCCGGTTGACGACGCGCGGCAGGAGAGGGTGACTCCTCACACTTACCACCCGACAGCCTTGGAGAAGGCCGAGGGTAAACCCGGCCCCTCCAGTTTTCGTGGGGGCCACTCCGACCCGTACGTTGGCTAGCCGACTACGAAGCGCAGTAATTGCCGATGAGCGCCTGGACTTCTTGGACGGTCAATCCGACGGCACTGGCCGCGCCGGCCGCGCCATGTACTCCGACTTCTGCACCAAGCTGAACGATAAATGCCACGGTCTGCCCAGAGCAGTTACTTGCTTCGGGCGTTCCCGGTGAAGTGTGGTTGTGGCGCTATAGTACGCTTACGCATAAATGTTTCTCCTAGTATCGAAGATTTACCAACAGTACATACACCCAAGGGTGCGATTAAAACTGAAACACGTCAACACCTTGTTAGGCGGTCTTTTACTCCCCCCTGTTGAACGCAAGCCTGACGAAGCTCAAACGATTGCAACTCCCGTCAAAACCTGGCAAATCGTGCCCAGGGACCATGGCCAGTCTGCGCTGATTCGGGCCGATCCACTGGCCACCAAGCTCTACCACCTTGCCCTCGTCAATGTCTTCGTTCAGGAGCCGACCGCCGACCCGCGGCCGAGCCTCGAGAATCGTCAGCGACGACGCTCCTGCCTGTACCAGGCGGCGTGCTGCCACAAGTCCCGCGAGGCCTGCCCCGACGATCACGATGGTCTGTCTCGAGAATGGTAGGGGTATCGGATACTCGTGGCGAAGGTGTCAGGCTCGAGCCATCTGCGGCGCTTCTGCCGAATCTGAGCATTGCATGGCAAGGCTCGCGAGGCAAGAAGTACGGTGTCAGAACACTTCGAACGAGCGGTCAACTCATGGTAGCGGCGGCAGCTCGCGCCATGGACACGCGCTTGCCTGTACGGGACCTATGAGCGAAAATCAGCGACATGTCGAGCCTTGCCCCGATGACCGCATGAGGGCCTCCTACGAATCGAGGTGCTCTGGCGCACCCGCGCCGCCGTCGATCAACCCGTCACGACGAGCTCGATAGAGCGACCGCAGGATGACGCTTGGTATGACGATGGAGTCGCCTGGGGTGATCCCGTTCTGATGCCGCGTCCTCGACAACGATGCGCGTTTGGCTCCGACCTGGTCAGCCCACTGTACTGCGAGGAAGCTCTGCCCGCCGGCGTCGAGGTCTATGCCCTGAACGTGGGCCGCGCACAATGGCGGTGGGCCACCACGCCGCTGCTGAGCGCAACTGAGCGCGAGCGAGCGAGCCACATCGTTGTGTCGCAGGCAAGAGCACGTTTCATCGCTGCGCGCTCAATGCTCCGGGAGCTCTTGGGCGCACGACTTGGCCTAGCGCCGCTGGAGGTAGAGCTCGTCTACAACCGGTATGGAAAGCCTAGCCTCAACCACGACCCGACGTTGGCGTTCAATGTGTCGCACTCTGGCGATTTCGTATTGATCGCTTTGCGCGCATCGGGTGAAGTGGGCGTAGATGTCCAGTGGGTTGACCTCCGCTGCGACTGGAGGCGCATCGCGACAGCGGCCTGCAGCCCCGAAGAACGGTCCCGCCTTCTGGAGGAGTCCCTCGAACGCGGTCCAACCGCCTTCTTTGAACGGTGGGTGTGCAAGGAGGCGTGGCTGAAGGCGCTCGGACTTGGCCTTGCCGGCAAGCTCGAAGACGTGGTGCTCACACGAGAGCGACATGGGCCTGGTCGCCTGCGTCTTGAACGGCCGTCGGGCGCCCACTCGATCCATCAGCTGCGGCTACCGGCCGGCTACGTTGCTGCGCTTGCATTGCCGAACTGCTGAGCGCCTCCCGGCACCGACGACGATTCCAACATCGACTCTTTGACCGGCTCTCTTGGCGTTCTCTGCTCTCTTTCGTTTTCGCAAATGGCAGCAGCACGCAGCCCAGAGCATCGTTCACTGCCCGAAAGTCGCAGAAGCCGCTTGTTCTTTGTGTCTAGGGGGCCGCTTTCTGGTTGTGTTTCGGCCCACGTGACCCCCTTCGCTGAGCGAGTCGTTGACGCTGAGTCCGGCGTGTGGAGGGAACAGACTGGTAGGTCGGTGATCCAGGCTCGAAGCGTCGCGATGCGGCGTGAGTTTCGTAGAGGGCCTTGAGGTCTTCGTGGAGCCGGACCGTATCGGCGAGCGCGCGGCGCAGCCCATAGCCTTACCAAGCTTGAGGTTCGTGGCGGTATTGTTAGCGACGAATGGCTCCAAGCTGCGGTAGAGTCGCTCGGTCGCCCCGGACGACGACCTCGCCCGGCGAGCGAGAACACGCAGACGCCCCGCGTCATGAGCGCGAGCATCCGGCGGGTCCAGTCCCGCTGAGGGTCGTCGCAAAGGAGTGGACACGGATCGGCGTGACGGGGTTTGGTGGGCCGGCCGCGCACATTGCGATGCTGCGTCGGCTGGTCATCGACCGCTACGAATGGATGGACGCCCGTACGTTCGAGGACGCCAATGCCGCGTGCGGCATGTTGCCCGGTCCCGGGTCAACGCAGCTTGCGATCTTTTGCGCCTATCGCATTGCCGGGCCGTGGGGCGCGATCGTCGGCGGCCTCGGGTTCGCGGTGCCCGCCGTCGTGATGGTGCTGGCGCTGTCGGTCCTGTTCCTCGCCAGCGCGCCGCCAAAATGGGTGATCGGCGTTGGAGCGGGTGCAGGCGCGGCAGTCGCGGCCGTGGCCGTTCACGCCGCGCTGCGTCTGCTTGCCCCGAGCTTCAAGCCGGTACGGGCTGCGCGCGGGCGCGCGCTGCGCTGGTGGGTGTATCTGCTCGCGGCCGCGGTGGCAGCGGCGACACTCGGCAGCTATCTCGTCCTCGTCCTGCTGGCGTGCGGAGCGTTCGAGCTGGCTTGGCGGCGGCGCACGGTAGCTGCGCTGTCGTTCAATCCACTGATGCTCGCCGCGGTCGCGGGCGGCGTCGGCGGATTCGGTGCGCTTGTGTGGACCGCGTTCAAGGTGGGGGCGCTCTCCTACGGCGGCGGGTTCGTAGTCGTGCCGCTGATGCAGGCCGACGCTGTACACGTCTACCACTGGATGACGGGCGGCCAGTTCCTGAACGCCGTTGCGTTGGGGCAGGTCACTCCCGGCCCCATCGTCGCTACCGTCGCCGCCGTTGGCTATGCCGCGCACGGCATCGCTGGCGGCGTGCTCGCCGCGGTCGTCGCCTTCACGCCGTCGTTCTCATTCATTCTGCTCGGCGGGCAGCGCTTCGAGCGCCTACGCCAGAACGCCGCCGCACGCGCGTTCCTCGACGGCGCCGGACCCGCCAGGATAGGCGCGATTCTCGGCGCCGCGATCCCGCTGACGAGCGCTCTACAAGAGGGGTGGCAGTACGCCGTGCTGGCCGCCGCCGCGGTAGCGCTGCTGCTTCTGCGGCGCGGGGTCGTACAAACACTGCTCGCTGCTGGCGCCGCGGGCCTGTTCGCCTCAGTGGCAGGCGCTCCCCTGCCGCACTAACAGCAGGCAGCACGGCGCGTAGCCAAGGCCCGTCGCCCCTAGCCCATTTGGCGCAAAATGTCTGTCCGGGGCGTCGCTACCCATCCGCGCCAATTACACGAACAGCGGCCGGTACGGGGGTTACGCATCCGCCCCGGCCTTTAGAGAAGCACCGAAGCTCTAATGGGCGTACAGTCGAGCGTTGTCCCAGCACACGGCCACAGTACGCGGGTGAGGACCGCGCGTCCCACCTATTGTGTGTAGTAGGAGTATCGCCAGACGGCAAGTGGCACTGTGATGGCCAGGATCGCGACCATCCAGATGAGCGCTGCCAGCACTTCATGCGTAACTGCGCCGCTGGCACTCGATGTGAGGATGCGTAGCGCATTGTCGACGTGTGTCACCGGGCTCGCGCCGGCAATCCCTCGTAGCGACGACGGCATCGTCTCAACTGGCGCCAAGCCGGAGGACACGAAGCTCACCAGAACGAACAGGAGGATGGACATCCCCAGCGTGGCTTCGACGGATCCGCTCCACAGCGCGATCAGTATCGAGATCCACGCGAACGTGAAACCGAGGCCGAGCAGCAGCACTCCGGCCAGCGCGAGGTTCGGGAGTGTTCCATGAAAATGAAACCCAACGGCGATTCCGAGTGCTCCGACGAGCGGGATCAGGATCAGGTTCCTGACGACGTCGGTCATCACTCGCCCCAACAGAAAGCTCGAGCGCGCGATCGGCAGAGCGCGCAATCGATCGATCATACCTGAGGTCAGATCTTCGGCGACACCGATGCCGAGCGTCGCTGATGCGTTCACGATCGCAACTGCAAACGCCGCCGGCATCAGGTAGTTGACATAGCTCGTGCCAGGGATCCGGATCGCCCCGCCGATCGTGTAGCGGAACAGCAGCACCAGCATCAGCGGTTGGACTAGCACCAGCAGGATCGCATCCGGCCGTCGCTGATAGCGAACCAGGTTGCGGAGCACCAGGGACGCCGTATCGCCAATGCCTCGACGCAAGTATATGGACATCATCTTGTTCCCTTCGCCAGTACGCGCTTGTGGTGCACGTCGACCTTGCGCGTGAGTTGTAGAAAGGCCTCGTCGAGTGTCGGGCGCCGCACGATCACATCGCTCACCTCGACGCCGTCCGTGTCCAAGCGCTGCAGGATCGTCAGTAGCGGAGGACTCGACTTGAGCAGAACAAACCCGATGGCCTCATCTGAGCCGCCGGGAAGCGGGGGGACGTCCGATCTGGCGAGAACCGCCGTGGCGCTGTCGCGCTGGAGTGGATTCGCGAGTGTCAACTCGACAGCACGGCCGCCTATGTTGTCCTTGAGCGCATCCGGCGTGCCACGCTCAATTACCTGCCCTCGAGCCAAGACGACGATTGAGTCGGCGAGCGCGTCGGCCTCCTCCATGTACTGCGTGGTGAGCAGCACTGTCGTGCCCTCGCGAGCGCGTCGGCGGATCGCGTCCCACATGCGACCACGACTGTGCGGGTCAAGGCCATTGGAGGGCTCGTCGAGAAACAGCACCTCCGGGCCACCGACGAGGCTGCTCGCGATGTCGAGACGGCGACGCATGCCACCCGAGTAGCCGCTAACTCTGCTGCCAGCCCGATCCTGGAGCTCGAACTCCGCTAGAAGCACTGCCGCTTCGTGCTTACGAGACGCACGGGGTATGTGGCGCATGCGTGCCACGAGTTCCAGCGACTCGCGGCCGGTGAGGAACCCATCGAGCACGGTCTCCTGCGAAGTCAACCCGATCACCTCGCGGACGTGCCGCGCCTCGCGGCCAACGTCTCTGCCCGCGACGCGCGCCGAGCCAGAGTCGAGCGTGGACAGCGTCGCAAGGGTCCGAACCGTGGTCGTCTTGCCGGATCCGTTGGCACCCAGTAGCGCGAGTATCTCGCCAGCCTCTACCTCAAATGAGACACCGTCCAGCGCTTGAACCTCGCCATATGCCTTACGCAATTCATGACATTCAATCCCTGCATGTCCCATCAGTCTCTCCGATTGGTCTCGCCGGCATGTTCTCCTCCACCGCGGTCGACAGCCAACACCATGTCCGGGGCGACGGACACGTCAGTCAGCCTTGTCACGTTGCCGAGATACACCAGGGCTGCTCCGTGCTTGGAGACGATCAGGAGAGTACGGGGTAACGGGCGTCCTCTGCGAAGGACGCCTCCGTAGCGATGGCGCGCGTCGCTTCCAGCACAGAGGCTGCCCATTGGTACGGTCCGGTACCCAGCAGAAGAATTCGGTCACCCTCGCCGACTCCCTCGCTGTCCGTCATATCGCGCAGGTTGATCGGGTTATCCGCGCACAGAGCGTGCCCGAAGCGGGGTACGTTGTCGAGGTAGAGCTTGGACTCATCGAACCCCGCCAGCTTGCAGATGGAGCGGCACGTCCAGCGGTTGTAGTTGTTGGGCACGACTCGCGCGATCTGATCAGGGACCAGACTTGTGCCCATCACGTCGCTCACCGTGGCTGTCACGCCGCGCCGCACCCCCTCCATGTAGTCGACCAGCTGCTCGTTGCGATCCAACGAGCCCAGTGCCGCGTCAAGGCGAATGCAGGTCCGCCCGACCCGGAACGGCCCATCGGAGGTCGAGATGACGAAGCTCGCCGCCGCGTCGCTGTTGATCGAGATCTGCGGGGCGACCAGACGATCGGCCCTGGCCGTCGGGCACAGGTCGGCACAGACCACGAGCACGCTCTCCTCGCCATCTTGGATGAACAGCCGCGCGAGCTCCAGCGCGACATGGAAATTCGCGCACCAGAACAGCGACGCCCACATCGGCACTACGTCAGGGATGGCGAGATCTTGCAGCATGCTGCTGAGCGCGGCAGTTGTGTGAAGCGACTCGTCCCATGGCGAGCGCACGGTCGAGCCACTCATCCTGCTGCTCGGGCGCGAGCGCTGCAACCTCTGCATGGTGCGTCCATGTCAGCTTGTCCCGGCGACGGGACAAATCGAATCGTCTTGCGACATAGGCGATGTTCCTCAGTGTCTTGACGTCATAGCCGGTAATGCGGGCTGCTTCGGTGTACTTTTCGCCCCATCTCGCCGCCCCATATTGAAGCCAGTCGCCTACCCACCAGTTGCTCACACGGCTCATGGCGCCAAGTCGCCTCCCCCACCGGACCCACTCCGGGTGCTCTAGGTCCTGCCTGGGCGCCCAAGCCACGTCGAGGCCAGCGGGTCTCTCTACGCCGCCCCGTCGCCTAGCGTCCGCGATCCGCGGCGCGGCTGCTTGGGAAGGTATCGGTAGCGTGGCCATAGAAAAGCGAAGTAGGCAAGGGAACTCTACGGCCCCCCCTCAAAGGATCGCCGAGCAACCTACCATATGATGGAACCGGCAGCTCCAACGGAATGGCGGTATCGTAGAGTTCGATTTCTGTTGTTCGGCAGATTCCAAGGTCGGCGACGCCGCAGACCTCGACGCCACCTTCATCCGGGGTCTTGAGCGCGGCATAGCCAACCCCACCTGGGACGCAGCAGATCGCGTCTCACGAGCCCTTGAGCTTGCGCTACACGAACTCGCCCGTCGAGCCAACGAGTTGGAGACCAGGGATCGACGGCCGACCAATCGGCCCCTACGCTACCCCCAACAGGAGTCGGGCTAGCGAGTACAAGCCCGAAGAGGCGCGCTCGCCTTACCCAGAGCGGCTATGCCTGCCCGAGTAGTTCTCGGTACATAATTCGCGTTTCGTGGCTGGGTTCGAGTCCGAGTTGTTCGTCGAGGATGTGGGCAAGTGCGTCGTAGTGCTTGGTGATGCCGCTGAAGAGGCCGAGGCGTGGTCGGCTTGGAGCGCCAGGCGCCAGCTTGGCTCGTGGAGGCTGTCGAGCGCGATTGCTCGTTCGGCTGCTTGGAGGGCGCCGCGGGGGTCGCCGGCTTGGAGTCTGGCCGTGCCGATGCGTCCGAGGAGGTCGAGCAGGGTGGCGTGGAGTTGGTGGATGATGCCTTCCGCCCAGGGATAGTCGCTGCCGGCGAGTGGTTGTCCTCGCCATACGCGGCCGTCCCAGGTCTTTAGAACATCCTCGACCTCGGAGCTGATCGTGCCATCCGGCTGCCTAATGGCATAGAAGTCAGTCCCGACCGCAACTGCCTTGGTCCCTGTGATGGTCTCGCGACCGTCGTGACGAAACAGAACTCGAACGCCACCACCCTCATCTGCCCACCTGCCCAGGTAGAACTGGCCCAGCCGATGCATCGCCCGCGTCCGGTTCTGTTTGCGGTTTGGCGTCATCCTTGGAGACTAGGCGCGCAAGGGGTTTGGCTGCCGACGAGACGAACCGGACGCTCGCCAAGGAGACACTCGACGCCGACGACGAGGCGCTGCTCGAGGTGATGGTGATCGGTGGCTGGCTGCTCACCAAGCCTGCGCACGGAGACGACACTCTGCGACGTCCTGGCATGGTGGAAGTCGGCAGGGTCAAGGTCAGCGCGGGGTGCAGTGCCGAGCGCCAGGCGGACAGCGGCGATGAGGTTAGACTTGCCGGCGTTGTTCGCGCCGACCACCGCCACCAGGTTCCGGTCGGCGGGCAGCTCAATCAGGGCCTTCTCCGGCCGAAGCTGCTCAGGTTGCGGATCTCGATGCGCTCAAACCTCACGCACGCATCTTTGCGCCACGCGGTTGCCGATGCCGAAGCGTCGCGTAGGCCATCCCCTGCGCTCGTGGGGCGAGTAGCCAAGAGGGCCTCAGCGAACAGGCGCCCGCACGCGGCTCCCCCGCGCCCGGCCAGCGTGCTCACCCCGCTCCGTCTTGCTCACCGCGGCTCCTTCACGAGCCGCTCCTCCCGCTCGACCAACGCAAGCAGGCGCTCCGCGTCAAAGGCTGCCATGTCCCTTTCCTCCAAGCGGATGAACATGTCGGCATGAAGGCCAGCCGCCAGCTTCGCCACCCGCGATCTCATGTGTTCAAGGCGGGGATGGAAGTTCGCCTTCACCCGGGCGTTCCAGGCATAGCCGGCCTCAGCTCCCGTGGCCGAGGCGATCTCGGCGATGCCCACGTGCTCGAAGAAGTCGCGCATCCCCGCAAGCCCGGCGTCAAAGGTGAGGATGACGGCATCCACGACATCGGGTACCTGCATGGCATCTACCTGGCCGCTGAGGAGGAAGAGGTCGTGGGCCGTTCCCCACAGCTCGCCGAGGGTGGCGTCGGTCGCAGGTCTGGCTCGAAAGCGCAGCAGCCGGCTCGCCTGACGCTGCGCGTCGTCATCGGCAATCCACAGGTTGAAGGCGACCTGCACCAGCAGCGCCGCGTTGAGGCGCAGGTCGTAGCGAAGCCAGCGCATGAACTGCTCAAAGCTCCGTGCCCGCTGCGGCAGGCTCTGGCTTGGGTCCCATAGCTGCCTGAGCCTGAGGACCCCGGCGTACATCCACAGCATCTGAGGGAGATCGGCGGCGCCGGCGATCTCGCGCTCGTAGCCTGGGTCGAATACCTCGGGCAGGCGGCGCTCGTCCATGACCTCGGCGCGGCTGAGAGCCATGAGCAACTCGAACGCCGCGTGCGCTTCCAGGGCCGCGCGGGGCTGCAGGGTCGCTCTCGTCGGCTGGTGGAGCTGACCGAGAGCAGATCCAGGAAGCACGTCGCGCCCAAGGAGGTTGGCCGCCAGGTGCCGCACGGCCTCTGCCTTCTCGCCGAGTCGCTCGGGCGCGAAGCAGAGACGCTGCAGCGCAATCAGCACGTCGGCGTCGAGCACGAACGTCGCGGGCCGCATCGGGTCATAGGGCCAGAAGCTGTTCAGGGGCACCACATGGAGACCTGGGATGTCGGCAAGCTCGGGGACAGCCCACGAACCAGCGTAGGCGGCGGCCAGGGCTGCGGCGGTCGCAGGAATCCCGAACGCGCCGGTCTCATCATCAGCGCCCAGCCCGGAGCCGAGGACCACGCAGCACGAGCCGTTCGCCTTGACCGCCTCCTCCCATTCAGCATCGGGGCGCGGAACGACGAACTGAAAGCGGCGTGCGGGGTTGGAGATCAGTGCGTGCGGCCCGAACTCCAAGCGCCAGCCGTCATCAAGGCCACCACGAAGCGAACTTGACCCCGCGAACGGAGCGAGGCCGAGCCTCTCGCGGTACTGAACCCAGGACTCCTCGGTCAGGAATTCTGGAGCGTCGCCGATTGGATAGAACGCCAGCTCGACGGCCATCGTCGGCTGCTCTTGCAGGAAGCCATAGATGGCTGCAACCGGCGAGACGTGTCCGTGCCGGGGCGCGTCGGTAAGCGACGCACGGTCACCAGTGGCCTGACGCACGTCCTCGGGGAACAAAGGGTCCAGCGAGATCGACACCCCGAAGGACGCTAGAGGCCGCTCTGGCAGGCCCAGCGCCGAACTCCTCTGCGGTCCGTCCGTGGGAGTCTTCGCCGACGGGCACTCTCTGCTCGCAGATGGGTCGCCGTGGACGCCGGTCGATGTCGAGCCTCAGAAAGGAGGACATCCCGCTCGACCCCGGCGTCTATGCCCTCTACCGCGTTGGCAAGCCGATTTACGTCGGTAAGGCGAAGAGCCTGCAGGGACGTGTCTGGAAGAACCACTCTGGGCGCGGGCGGGGCATGGGCACCTCGGCCATGCGCCGCAACGTCGCCGAGCATCTCGGCATCGCGACCGCCAACAAGATCAAGGAGGGGCTCTACCGTGTGAGCCCCGAGGAGGCGGGGCGCATGCGCGCCTGGCTCGACCGCTGCGAGATCGCTTGGCGCAAGTGCCCGACCGAGGCCGCGGCCGTGGAGCTGGAGAAGGCGATGAAGAGGGAGTACCTGCCGCCGCTCACCAAGCACTGAGGCACGTGCGCGCCATGCTCGGGGCATCGACGAGCGAGACCTACGCCGCGTCAGAGCGCACGAACGGGATGAGCGGCGTGATAACGCGCTTCTCGATGAGGCCGGCGGCGTGCGCGAGCAGATGCGGGATGGGCGAGTAGCGGCCCTGGCTGGCGATATGTAGCGCGACCACGGGCACGCCGGCGACCTCCACGCTCGTCGCGTCGAAGGGGATGTTTTTGAGCTTCGACCCGTCCTGGATGAAGGTGTCGAGGCGTCCCCGCGCGTCCCGCTGCGCGTGCCCGGTTCCGTACTGGACGGTGCCATCGGGGAGCACCCACTTGACCATGCAGTCGCTCAGCCCGAGCGCGGCCACCGGCGCGCGTGTGTGGTCGTCGGCGTTGGCGAGCTGGTTGATGGTCTGCACGTGCGTTTCGTCATCGGGCTGCTCGGCGTCATCCGCCGGCTGCAAGCCCTTCAGGATGTCGAGCACCGGCTCCGGCAGCGCCTTCGTGTCCGAGCGCCAGCGGCCACGTTCCTTCGCCCGCTACTCGTTCTCCTCGCCGACGGGCTCCTCCCACACGCCCTGGAAGTAGATGGGGAACTGCACGCTCCCGCGTTGCTTCTTCGGGACGAGCGCCGATATGAAGTGGTCGAGCCACGAGCGTAGGTTGTAGATGATGCCCGCCGCGATGGTGGGGATCTCGGTGTTCGCGGGGTCGGCGGTGATCTCCAGGCGGCGCACCTTCGGCTAGCGTTTGCCCTCGGCGCTCTCGACGACGCGGTAGGGGTCGCGCATCACGTAGCGCTCGATGTCCTCTTCCAGGGAGGCGAGATCCTCCTTGGCCTTGGTGAGCTTCCTCAGATACGAGGGGACGATGGCGACCACCAGCCCACGGTATCGCTCCAGCGCGGACCATCCCCCCACCCCCGCCTCCGGGCTCAGCGGCTCGCGCCGGCGTAGGCGCGGCCCAAGCGAAAACCCGGCGCCACCGCCGCGCGCACTCAGGCAGTTGTCGTACCGGGCACACATACGGCCCCGCTTGGCCCCGGACGTTGCAGCCCGTGCAACACCTTGACCCTGAGCTTGACCCGAGAGCGCTGCCCCCCCACCGACCCCATCGTTCCCACAAAAAAGCCCCGCGTTTGCAGGGCTTTTCTGAGTAGCGGGGGCGGGATTCGAACCCGCGACCTTCGGGTTATGAGGTCGCCCAAGGGGGGTCGGGTAGGGTGGGATTGCCCGTGGTTGCTGGGTTGGGTCTGGGTCGGCGGGGTCTGTTTTGCTCAAAACGGAACCTTGAATGGAACCTTGCGAGAGGGCTGGACACGCCGGTTCGTGGCGAGTCATGCAACCATCCTTCGGATGGCACACCACCGGCGCAGAGGTCCTAAGAGTACGCGCGCCGGATGTCTGCTGTGCAAGCCACAGAAGCACCAGGCCGAGCGCCATCGTGACCGAGCTCGCAGCGACCGTCGTTGGCACGAGCAGCAGCTGGCAGCCAACCACGATGGCTATCGCGACCGCTCAGAGCCCGCGAAGTAGAGGTCCTGCCGATGCCGGTCAAGTTCGGGCTCTGGAGGCTGGACGGGGAGTCGGTGCAGCAGGTGCGTTCGAACGTGATCGCATCCGAGGAGCGCCTGGAGAGGATCATCCAGGAGCGGCTCGACATTCTCGGCCTCGACAATCTCCTCCAGATCGGGCGGCAGGTCATCACGGACTTCGGCAAGCGCATCGATCTGCTGGCCATCGACGGGCGAGGAGACCTATACGTCATCGAGCTCAAGAGGGATCGAACCCCGCGTGAGGTCGTCGCCCAAGCACTTGAGTATGGATTCTGGGCACAGGGCCTTTCGCTTGAGGCGGTCAGGGAGCTGTACGCGAAGCATCACCAGGGCGACGACTTCGACTCGGCGTTCACCAGTCATTTCGAGGGCGACCTGCCGGAGTCCATCAATACCGATCATCACCTCGTTGTGGTCGCCGGTGGTATTGACACGAGCAGCGAGCAGATCGTGGAGTATCTGCGGGGCTATCGGGTGCCGATCAACGTTCTGTTCTTTGAGTACCTGCAAGACGGCGATCGGGAGTATCTCGCGCGATCCTGGCTGAGCGATCCCGAGATCGAGGCTTCCAGCGGCGCCAGCGGCAAGAAGCAGGCTCCCTGGAGCGGACTTGACTTCTTTGTCTCCGTCGGGGAGAACCAGCATCGCAACTGGGATGACATGCGCCGATTCGGGTTCGTTTCCGCCGGCCATGGCGAGAAGTACCGCAAGGCTATGAGCAACCTTTTCGAGGGAGCCCGCGTTTGGGCCGAGATCCCCGGGACCGGCTATGTAGGGATGGGTGAGGTGATCGCTCCGGCGGTCGCGATCAGCGACTTCGACGTCGAGGTCGACGGCGTGACCGTGCCGATCCTACAAGCGCCGCTCGAGGCGTCCAACATGGGCGACGAGGCGGACGATCCAGAGCAGAGCGAGTATTTGGCGCGGGTACGCTGGATCGACGTCCGGCCGCGCGAGCAGGCGATTTGGGAGAAGGGCATGTTCGCCAACCAGAACGTCGTCGCCAAGCTGCGACAGCCGTTTACGCTCCAGCGGCTGGCAGAAGTCTTCGGGACTCCCACCGACGGGAGTTCCGCTTAGTCAGGTCCGAGCTGGGCATCGAGCCCGATGCAGGTCACTGTCGCCTGGCGCGGCTAAGGCACGAGCGCAGTGACGTATGCGACGCAGATCGCCTGTACCCGGTCCTCGGGGATCGCGGTTCGCAATGCTCTTGAGGCCATCTCGATGCCGGGGCGTCCGCGTCTGCCGAACAGCTCCTCAATGTAGGTGAGCGCCGCGATCGTCGGAGGCCCGGCGATCGCATCCTGGGCGAGGTCGTTGAGCGTGACCGCGACCTCGTCCGGCCTCGTCGTCTGCATGAGTCGTACGACATCGGAGGCGTCCTTGTCGTCGAGCCGGGCGGCGCGACCGCTTGCTACGCGGTCGTGCAGCTTGTGGGCCTTTGCGACGAGCAGTGCGGCGGGGCCGGCGACCCTCGCTTGTAGCGAGCGCTCGTCTGCTGGGTCCAGCGCCGCGATGGTCATCGTGCTGTTGTCGACGAGTGCTGCCTCGAGTCCGACCGCGCGCCGAGCAGCGCGAGCGCCGTGGCCGCCCAGGCGTGCGGCACGTCTGCCGGTGCCCGACGCGGCGCCCTCGGGGACGATGAGATCGACCGGAACCAGAAACTCCTCGCCGGCAGCGGACGCGCTCGCCAGCCAGATGCCTGGCTCGACGTGGCCGCCCGGCTGCTGCTGCAGATGGAACCCTGCGGCGGACATCCCGGCTTCGAGCTCCGGAGCCTCGCCGAGGAGAAGCGGGTCCAGTACGAGATCGCCGTCGGTGGTGTACGGGGCGATGGCCAGGTCGGCGGTGCCCGTGTGGAGGTAGACGGCCTGGGCACCGGCCAAGATGACGGCGTCGCCGTGTGGTGCAAGCACGGTCAGCGCGTCAAGTAGAACTCGCCGAGCAGCTACGTATCGCGCGTCGAGGTCCTGCGGTCGCGAAACATCGCTCGCGCCGGTCATGCGTCCGCCTGCGAGGGGTGCAGATCGGCGATCGAGGACAGCCGCCAGCGCGGCTCGTTCTCCGCCATCCACGCGATGAGCGCTTCGCCCTCGGCCGGCATCCTGCCTGTACCCGTCAGGCAATCGACGGCGGCCTGGGAGGGCGCGACGTAGCGAAGGCCCGCGTCTTCTGTCCCCCGCTCCCACACGACCGGATCGAACGCTCGGAGCAGGACAACGTTGGCTCCCTCGTCGGCCGGAAGCAACCCGAGCGTCTTGGCCGGTGCCTCGATCTCGTTGCAGTACGCGATGAGCAGCGCCGGCGCGGCGACGGGTGCGAGCCGCACGGCGGCGAACGATCCTGTGACCGCCAGCAACGGCGGCCCGGACAGCTCGGCGAGCTGCGAGAGCGCATCGCTTGCCCCGCGCGGCGCGAGGAAGGTGGACGCATCGTTGCTCTTGAGCACGTCGTATGACTCCGCCCACCGCCGCAGCAGCCCGGACATATCGACGTCGTGCACCCGTCCTCGACGGGTGCGCTCGACAAGCGCGTCTTGGTCCAGCGCGTCGAGCAGCCGCGAGACGTAGCCCTGCGTCAGGCCCGTCGCGGCTGCGACTTCGGTTACTCCGTAGGGCGGACTGACGTCGATGAGCAGGCGGATGAGCCGTGCGGCCTTGGGCCCGCGGACCCTCGCCTGGCCGCGAGGCATGGGCTGGGGGTTCCTGGCGGCTCCGATGGCACTTATGTAGAGCGCGGGGTTCTCCAGCTTGATTCGCGCGTTACCGGTGAGGTCGATGAAGTTGATGCCGTCCCTGGTGAGCAGCTCCTGAGTTCGCGAGCTGATCCATGGAGCGACCACGAGAAGGGGGATGTGGCCGGCAATCGAGCGGATCACACTCGACAGCCCGCCCGATAGCTGTCCGACAGCGCGAGGATCGAACGATCGCTTCGCCTCAACCGCAAGCGTTACATAGGTCCCCCTCGGGTCACGGAGGTCTATCGCGCCGTCCGTCGGCGTGCGGGCCTGTCCCGAGTCGGCAGCCACCTCCGACCGTGTCGACCGCTCCACGGTCCAGGTGTTCGGGAGCATCTCCCGTAGTCGTGCAACTGCCGCGTCCGTGAGATCTGTTGCCTCGATGGTCTCGTTTGCGGTCATAACGAAACGAGATTAGCAGAAAAGATTGCCCAGACACTATACTTTGCCGGACCCGCAAATATTCAGATCCAGGAAACTTTGTCTGCTCTCAAGCCGCAATTCGGGGCCCACCGAGCATCCGCGCGATGGTCGCCGCCTATTCGAACCGTCGGCCCTCAACGTCGGGCCAGTACCTGTAGAGGGTCTTGGCTTGGTCGAGCACGAGCTGGGCGAAGTGGTTGATGTCCTGGCCCCATCCGCCTCCAGCCGCCGCAGCCGGTCACTTGTACTCGTGCTCGCGCAGCAGGCGCCTGATCGTGCGGCGAATCGCAGCCTCAGTCGATGCGCGGTCGGCCCAGTCGACCGCGAGGTCTTTTCTGACGCTCTTTACGAGGTCTCTCGCGATGTTGGCAAGCTCTGCGGTCTCTCGCAAGAAGCCCTCGTCGACGCCGCTGAGGTCCACGTCACCCACATCGGTGGCCTCGAGCGCGGCGTCCGCAACCCCAGCCATGCGACTCTCCTCCGCGTCGCGGCCGCACTCCGCGTCGAGCCCGGTCAGTTAGTGATCGAGGCGGACCGACTGCCGGACGCCGCTCGCGAGCCGAGCTGAAACGGGGGCGCGCTGAGCCACCGCGTTAGCGGCACAGGCGCACGAAGCCAGGGTTGGCTCCGTCGGCGACGCGGTTGTCGACGACGGCGAGCTCGTTCGGGGTGCGCAGGTCGAGCTGCAGGATCGCGATCTCGCGGCCGCCGTGGAGACTGCGCAGCACATCGGCGACGACGAGTGCGCCCGCCACCCCGCCCACGAAGGAGGCCGCGACGGAGATTCCGGCGATTTCCGCCATCCCACATTCGGCCTCGGCGCGGCTCGCGCCGGCTGCGACGAGGTCGTCGATCTCGCTGCTGTAGAGCCCAGGCAGTTCTCCCTGCGATGGTTGGCGCGCCGCGAACTCCGTCGCGGGAGACAGCTGTGAGGGAAACGTGTGCAGGACCATGTCCAGGTACTCGACGGCACCGCGGCCGAGGCCCGCGTCGACGACGCGCGCGAACCGCTCGTCGCCGAGGACGGCGCGCGGGACCGGCGAGTCGAAGCCCGCAAGGGCGAGCGTCGGCTCGTCTGCGCTCGGCCAGGCGTGCTCGTCGAAGAGCCGCTCGACGATTGCCGTCTTGAAGCCCCGCGACTCAAGCGCGGCAGCGACGACGCGGGTCTTGCGGGAACGGACATCGCTCTCGGTTGAGAGGAGGCCTGTCGCGAGATTGCCGGGGATGAGGAAGTCGGTATCGACGAGGTACGCGGTCAGATCACCGCGTTGTTGGTACGGCAGCATCCCTAGCGACCAGGCGTAGGCCTGGCCGAGATGCCCGAGCCCGAGCAGCCAAAGAGAGAGCGGCAGGAACGCGAGGGCAGGACCCACCGAGCACGAGCGCCAGTCGGTGCCCGGTTCCCAGAGCGAGACCCCAACGTCGCGACGCGCCGCTTCAGGAGCTCGGCAGGCGTGCTGGAAGGCTTCGCTCACGGCGAGGCCGCCGGCGACGACGCCCGCGAGCGGCATCCCGTGCCCCTCCCCGCGCTCGCGCGCGTCTTGGACGACGCCGCCGCTCCAACCCACGCATCTCGTGTGCATGATCACCGAGCCCACGGCCTGAGGCGAGTTGATTGCGATCGTCGGTAAGGAAGGGTCGAGCTCGGACACGAGCTCGCCGCCGAACCGCGCTGAGACGACGCTGGTCGAGGCGCCGGCCGCCCAACCCACACCAAGCGGACGATCGTCGACGAGACGCACGCGGACGCCGCCGAGGAAGGCGCGCGCGCCGGCGTTGATCGACGTCATCAGGGCGGCCTGCTCGGCCGGACGAACGTGAAGGTCGGGGCCGACATCCACCTGCAGGACGAGACGACGGAGCAGCTCTTCGGCCTCAGCGAACGAGCTGGCCTGGCCGGACTCGAAGAGCTGCTTGGCAGTGCGGTGCAGGTTCTCCGCACGCGTCATCGCAGCCACCGCAGCTTCAGTCGCCGGGCGGCCTCGGGGCCTGTCCAGCTTCGCCACCCAGCAGCGCCACCGTACCGATGTACGCCCACCTCGACGGGTTTGACCGGTTTGAGCGCGAGCCTGGGGACGATGAGAGCGACGTGCCCCTCCCGCGCGATCATCGGGCTTTCTTCGTCGTAGGAGCTTTGACGGACGCTTGCATAGGGGTGGCTGTGGACGTCGGCGACGACGACGCGGCGCTCGGCATCGCAGATGTCGGAGAGGGGGCTATAGGCAAGCCCGTTGAAGTGGATCGCGCCCTGCAAGCAGTCGGGGTCGAGATCGTCGAAGTAGACGATGCGTGTAACCACGCGTTCATCGCCGTCGCGCTCGGCGAGCAGGAAGGCACCAGCCTCGCTCTTGCCGCCGCCTCGGCGGCCGAGCTCGGCGACGAGGTCGCGCCATTGGCGACGGCCGAGGCAGAGAAGCACGTCCTCGTCTCTAGATTCCCTCATAGTCCTCGGAGTTCAGGATGTCGTGTACTTCTTCGAGATAGAAGGCGAGGTCGCGTTTCGAGTTCCAGGCCTCGCGCGGGTAGCGAGCGGGCCAGTCGGGATGACCGGCGAGAGCCACGCGATCCCAGGGCGCGTAGAGAGCCTTTCCGTCTTCCCAATCGGCCCGGAAGACCCGCTCCGCGCGAAACCCCTTCGGGCGCTTCGCGGCCGCGAGGACGTTGTCGGCCTCAAGATCCCACATGCAGGCTGTTGGGCCGGCCTGCGGATAGCCACTCAACTCGAAGGAGAACACGAACTCCTCCGGCGCGTCCTCACGGGGCGCGGCTGATATGGCGATCATGCTTCGCGGCCAGTCGTAGCTGATGACCCGCCAGCACCCAGCGTCGATGCCAGCGCGAAAGCGAGCATGCCGGAGATGCGCGTCCATTGCGCGCTCGTCCGGCTCGACCGCGACCGCCTCGGTCATCCCTCGAAGCGTTCGCGAGGCGCGAGTTCGAGAACGGCGTTGCAGGTACCGGGTTCGGCGACCGAGCCGATGTGCACCGTGGGTGCGAGGAAGTGATCGGCGTTCGGCAGCGCAAGGACGTGCTTGATCTTTTCCTCGGGCGTCAGTTTGAACGCCGCGGGGCCGGTGGCCCAGTCGAAGACGCGCTTGATCCTCGCCGCAGGCGAGAACGACTCGCTGTAGTCCCTGCCTCCGTAGCGAACGCGGACGTCGATGCGGTGACAGTGATTGCGGTGAAGGTGGGTGTTCTCGGCGACGCCAGCGGCCTCGAGCGACTGCTCGCTCGCGAGCGGCTCGTCCTGATCGTCGAGCCAGACGAGTTCCGACTCCTCATCCTCAGCGGCAACGGCAAGGTCGCCGAACGTGGCTGTAGCGTCGACCTCGACGATCTCGGGGTCCTCACGGCCTGGGGTATGCAGGTAGATCTCCATCAGGGTGCCTCCTTCCCAGCCACCGACGATTCCCGCCTGGCAGCCTGTTAGTCTTTACTTGCAAGGTGCACGATAACAGATATACCTGTCAGGTAAAGACTTCTAGGGACCATGGAGCTGAGCTTCGACGACGCAGACCTCGCCGAAACCTGCAGCTGCAGGGAGCTCATGCTGGGGCGCTGGGGGGATGACGGCTTCCCGAGCGTCGCAGTCCGACTCAAGCAGCTCGCTGCCGCCGCCGACGCCTCCGAGGTCGAGATGCTCCCGGACTGCGAGCTCGAGCACCGAGGGGGGTCGAAGGTGACGATCAGCTTCGGCGGGGGCGACCTCGTCATTCGTGGCGCGCTCGATGGTCGCCCCGCAGCACGAGGTGAGCACGCGCGGCTACAAATCTCCGAGATCGACAGACGCGACGCTACGGTGGCGCGATGAGTTCGCCCCCCGCGCACCAATACGAACCAGACTATGCGGTCGCCCCAGGGGAGACGCTTCGCGAACAACTCGACGCGATCAGTCTTTCCCAGGCCGAGCTGGCCTCACGGAGCGGGCTCTCTGCCAAGCACGTCAATCAGATCATGCAGGGCATCGCCCCGATCACTCACGAGACCGCGCTTGTGCTCGAGCGCGTGACGGGCCTACCGGCTCGCCTCTGGAATCGGCTCGAGGCCGACTACCGCGAGACTCTGTTGCGAAAGAGGCAGCAAGAGCTTTCGGCCGAAGACGAAGCATGGCTCGAGACGCTGCCCGTCAAGGAGTTGCGGCAACGGGGTCGCATTCCCGCGACCAGAGACAGTTCGCGGCTCTACGAAGCCTTGCTCGCGTTTTTCGGCGTCGCCGATCGCGAGGCTTGGGAACGCGTCTGGTTGCGTCCCGTCGCGTCATTTAAGCGCTCCAAAGCCTTTCGCAGCGATCCTGGTGCCGTCGCAACGTGGCTGCGTCTAGGTCAGGTTGAGGTGCGGGGCGTGAAGACAGCCTCTTATGAGGCTTCTTTGTTTCGAGAGGTGCTCACCGACGCGCGGCGGTTGACGAGCGCCGACGACTTCTCTGACGCTCTCAAGGAGCTCTGCGCCG
>DASZGH010000046.1:0-18474 GCA_035938935.1 Solirubrobacteraceae bacterium | reverse complement strand
TACTCTTCTGGTTCAGGAACGCAGGAATAGCGATCGCAGCCAGAATACCGATGATCAGGATCACAACCAGGAGCTCGATCAAGGTGAAACCACCCTCATCCGAAGCGCCCTGGCGCAGTCGATTCAACATGTGTGTCTCCTTACGGATCCGGTTTGCGCCAGCCCTCACTCCAACCGTCTCTGTGACGGTACGTCCCCCACCGACCTTGCGACCGGTTATTTTTGGGAGCCGCCGGCTTTGCCTAACACCCCTTGGGGCGCTTGCCTTGGCTTGCGGACTGGCTTGTCAGGGCGTTCATCGACAACGGCCAGAGGGCGCTTTAGCGTTGAGCGCACACTGGACACATTTGCGCGCTCACTTGTTACGGACGCGTCGCGCCGTCCTGCTCGCGCCGGTACTCCTGCGCGTCCGCTCCGACGATACGCACACCGCCGCCGCGACACCAAGGGCAGGTCACCTTGCGCGGCTTGCCGCCGAGACCCGAGATCACCTTGCCGCTGCCGTGGCAGGGCATGCAGGGCTGGGGCTCGTGCGAGCCCTCGGCGGTCTGATCGTCCGGCGTGGCGTTCTCTGCGCTGCTCATCGTCGGGCGACACTAGCGCACCCGCGCCGGTGTGCGTATGGGGCCGTACCGCTGCACGCTGAACTAGCGTTCGCGAGGTGAGGATGTCCGCTATACGCCTGCGCTGGGTGGTGCTGAGCGCGATCACCGCCCTGGCGGCCGCTCTGCGCCTGGTCGACCTTGGCGCAGTGCGCCTCGATCCCTTCTACGACGCGGCCGTGCGCAGCATGGGCGTCTCCTGGCACAACTTCTTCTTCGGCGCCTACGAGCCGGCCGGCAGCGTCTCGATCGACAAGCCGCCCATAGACCTATGGCTGCAGGTGGCCAGCGTCAAGCTGCTCGGCTGGGGCTCGACCTCGCTGAAGCTGCCCGAGGCGCTGGCCGGGATCGCGTCGGTGCCGCTGCTGTACGCCGCGATCCGCCGCCCGTTCGGGACGATCGCCGGGCTGGTGGCGGCGCTGGCGCTGGCAGTGCTGCCGATCGAGGTGATCACCGCCCGCAGCGACACGATGGACGGGGCGATGATGCTGCTGCTGGTCGTGGCGCTGCTGCTGCTCGTGAGGGCCTGCGACGGTGGTGGCACCGCTTGGCTGCTCGCCGCCGCGGCTGCGCTGGGGGTCGCGTTCAACGTGAAGCTGCTGGAGTCGCTGGTCGCGCTGCCGGGCCTGCTCGCGCTGGCGCTGCTGGGCATGCCGCCCGGGGCTGGGCGACGCGCACGCCAGCTGCTCGCGGCCACCGCGGTCTATGTGGTGGTCGCACTGTCGTGGCTGGGCTCCACGCTGCTGTTTCCCGCCCACGATCGCCCGTGGGCGATCGGCTCCACGAACGGCAGCGCCTGGAACGCGGCGTTCGTCTTCAACGGCAGCGAACGGATCACGGGCAAAGCCGCCGAAGTCGGTCAGGCGCGCGGCGCGGCGCGCATTGCTCCCCCATCCCCCACGCGCCTGCTGGCCCGCTCCGGGCAGCTGCCGGGGACGTGGCTCGGCTGGGAGGCGCTTGCCGCCCTGGCGCTCGGGGCCTTCGCGCTGATCGCGCTGGCGCGACGGCGAGCCGGGCGCCTGCAACGCGCGAGCGCCGTCGGAGTCTTTCTGTGGCTGGTCACGGGGGTCGTCCTGTTCAGCGATATGGCGCGTCTGCACCCCCGCTACGTCGAGAGCTTCGCGCCGGCGGTGGCGGGCACGATCGGGATCGGCGTCGGCCTGATCGCCGCCGCCGGCAATCGCGCGCGGTGGCTTGCGCTGCCGCTCACAGCGCTGCTCGCGCTCCCGCTCGCCGTCAGCATCGAAGCGGTCGAAGCCAAAACCACCGACGCCGGCAACGTCGGCGGGCTGCCCCCGGGCGAGCAGCACGCACTGAGCGCTTACCTGCTCGCCCACCAGGGCGGCGCGCGCTACGAGCTGGCGGCCGGCTCGGCCACGACGGTCGCCTCGCTGATCGTCGCCGACCAGCGGCCCGTGCTGATGCTCACCACATACAACGGCCTTCCCTTGACCACCGTCGCCGAGCTGAAGCAGGCGATCGCAAGCCACGAAGTGCGCTACGCATTCATCAACTCTCTGTGCGGCCCCCATTCGACCAAGATCACGTCCGGCTGCGCTCCCGCCGCCCGCTGGGTGCGAGCTCACTCGACCGACGTATCGCGGCAGGCCGGGCTGGCGCCCGAGCTGCTGTGGCGGCTACCGTGAGCCCCGTGACCGCGACCGGCCCGCTGGACGCCCCCGCATCGCTGCGAATCCTCGTCGTCGACGACGAGGCCGCCCTACGCGACACGCTCAGCCGCTCGTTCTCCAAGGAGGGCCACACGGTGGTTGCCGTCGCCGACGGCGCCGAGGCGATCGAGCGCGCGAGCGCTGAGCGCTTCGACGTGATCCTGCTCGACGTCGCGCTCGGGCCCGGCCCCAACGGCCACGACGTCTGCCGCCGGCTGCGCGAGCAGCGCAACATCGTCCCGATCATCATGCTCACCGCGCTTGACACCGAGGCCGACGCCGTCCAGGGGTTGGAGGCCGGCGCTGATGACTACGTCACCAAGCCGTTCGGCCTGGCCGAGCTGCGCAGCCGCATCCGTGCGGTGATGCGCCGCAGCGGGCCGCGTCCGCTGGGCAATGAGCGCCTCGCCGTCGGGCCGGTGACGCTGGACCGCGGCCGTCGCGAGGCCAGCGCCCACGGCGAGCAGGTCAAGCTCACCTTCTCCGAGTTCGAGCTGCTCGCGCAGCTGATGTCCGAGCCGGGCCGGCTGTTCAACCGCCAGGAGCTGCTGCGCGCGATCTGGGGCGACTCCGCCTACCGCGACCCGCGCGCGATCGACGTCCACATCCGCCACCTGCGCGAGAAGATCGAGCAGCGCCCGGACGATCCGAAGCTGATCCTTACCGTGCGCGGCGCCGGGTACCGCTTTCAAGAGCCGTGAGCGGGCTCGGCAGCGACGTCGAGCCGGAGCTGGCCGCCGCAAGCGTGCGCCCACGGCGTCGCGGCGGACGTCCGCGACGCCGCGTCCTGGGGCTGCGTCCGAAGGTGTTCGCGGCGCTGCTGCTCTCGAGCGCCGTGACGCTGGCGGTCGCGGCGCTGGCACTGCTCTCGCCGCTGGAGCAGCGTCTGCGCCGCGAGGGCGAGGCTGGTGTGCTCGCCGCAATCTCCGCCTCGCGCCCGGAGCTCGAAGAGATCGGAACCGATCCTTCCACCGGGCGCCCGGACCGGCGCGAACTGGCGCTGACCGTCTCGATCCTGCGCCGGCGCTCCGCCGCCGAGGTGACGGTGCTCGACAGCCAACTGGCGACCGTCTACGCCCCCGCCGAGCAGGACATCGACGTGCCCGCCGACTTCTATGGCCAGGCCCGTCGCGCGCTGGCGCAGAAGCGCCGCGTGGTCACGCTCAACGGCAACGAACTGATCGCGGTGCAGCCGATCAGGATCGGGCGCGGCGGGGCGACCTACGCGGTGGTGGTCGTGCGGCGGATGCAGTACGTGATCTCGACGGTGCGGGTCGTTCGCAACGCCTTCCTGGTGGCGGCGGCCGTCGGCTTCGGGATCGCGCTGCTGCTTGGCCTGGCGCTCACGACGACGCTGCTGCGACGCCTGGAGCGCCTGCGCGACGCCGCCGGCCGGCTGCGCGAGCGGGGCCTGGAGGAGCCGGTACCCGCCGACGAGCGTCGCGATGAGATTGGCGACCTCTCGCGCGCGTTCGCAGGCATGCAGGAGCGCCTGCGCCGCCAGGAGCAGGCGCGCCAGGCGTTCGTGGCGACGGCGTCGCACGAGCTGCGCACGCCGCTCGCCTCGCTCGACGGGACGCTGGAGCTGCTCGAAGACGATCTGGACGCTGAGCGCCTCGATCTCGACGACGCCCGCGAGCGCATCGTCCGCGCCCGCGAGCACTCGCGGCGGCTCTCGAGCCTGGCCACCGACCTACTCGATCTCAGCCGGCTGGACGCCGAGGTGGCGCTGCGCGCCGAGCCGGTCGAGCTCGGCGAGGTGTCCCGCGCCGTCGCCGCCGAGTTCGAGCGCCGCGCGCACGAGTTAGGCGTAGATATCGAGGTCAGCGGAGGGTCTTTTCCCTGCTGGGCGCAGGGCGATCCCGGCGCGCTAGCGCGGATCGCGCGGATCCTGCTCGACAACGCCTGTGGCGTGGCGCCACAGGGCTCGGCGGTGCGGGTGCGAACGGAGTCGCGCGAGGGTGAGGTGGCTCTCAACGTCGCCGACAGCGGTCCGGGCGTGCCGGTGGACGAGCGCGAGCGCATCTTCGAGCGCTTCCAGCGCGGCAGCTCCACCGGCGGGCGCAGCGGCTTCGGGCTGGGGCTCGCGATCGGGCGCGAGCTGGCTGCGCGGATGGGCGGATCGCTGGAGCTGGTGGACGGCGCGGAGCGGCCTGAGCGGGGGAGCGATCGCGCCGGCAATGGGACCGGCGCCTGCTTCCGGCTGCGAGTCCCGGCGGCGAGCGCGGAGGACACGGACGTCAGCTGAGTCGCACGGAGCTTTCGCGCTTACGATCGGCGAGGACTCCGAGATCGGCCGGGAGCCGCGCGGCACTTCGAGCGGGGGATCGGCAAGGATAGTTGGCGTGAACAGCCGACGCGCAGCCGCCGACGAGAGCAGCCCGGCGGCGATCCTCACCGAACTGGCCGAGCTGGCTCGCGCCGACGGGCGCATTGCGGTGGACACGGAGTTCATGGGCGAGGGGCGCTACCGCACGCTGCTGTGCCTGGTCCAGTTGGCGGTTACCGACATTGACGGCGACCAGCGGATCGAGCTGATCGACCCACTCCAGGCGGGCGCGGACACGAGCACGTTCGCGCAGTGGGGAGACCAGTTGGCGCAGCTGCTGCTCGACCCCGAGATCGAGATCGTCGTGCACGCCGGGCGCCAGGACGTCGCGCTGCTGCGCCGCACGCTTGGCTGCGAAGTGCGAACCGTGTTCGACACGCAGGTCGCGGCGGGCTTCTTGGGGCTGCCGGCCCAGTGCTCGTATGAGACGCTGCTGAACCAGGTGCTCGGGATGCGCGTGGCCAAGAGCGCGAGCTTCACGCGCTGGGATGCGCGCCCGCTGACCGAGGAGCAGCGCTCCTACGCGCGCGAGGACGTCGCGCACCTGATCGAGCTCGCGGGCGTGATCGAGCAGCGGCTGGCTCGGCTCGGCCGGCTGGAGTGGGCGCGCGAGGAGTGCCAGTTCCTTGAGAGCGTCAGCGACGAGCGCGACCTCGACGCGGTGTTCGAACGGCTGCCGCGCATCCGCGGCCTGAGCGCGCAGAGTCAAGGGGTCGCGCGCGAGCTGGTGGCGTGGCGCGAGCGGACCGCCGCCGAGCGCGACCGTCCCGTGCAGAACGTGCTCGGCGACAACGTGCTGATCGAGATCGCCAAGCGCCAGCCGACCTCGGCCCGCAAGCTGGAGGAGATCCGCGGCGTCGCGCAGGGCAGCCTGCGCCGGCGCTCAGAGCAGGTGCTGGCGGCGGTGCAGCGCGGGCGCGAACGCGAGCAGCAGCCGCTGGCGAGCGGTCCGCGCCCGGCGCTCCCCCAACCCGAGGACGCGCCGCTGATCGCACTCTCAGAGGCGCTCGTGCGCGCCCGCGCGCAGGAGGCGAACCTCGCCTACGAGCTGCTCGCCGCCCGCGCCGACCTGCAGGCGATCGTGGTCGGCGAGCGGACGGGCCAGCGCGCCGACGTGCGCACGCTGCGCGGGTGGCGACGGGAGCTGGTTGGCGAGGAGCTGCTGGAGCTGCTGCAGGGGCGGGTGGGGCTTTCGGTGGACCGCGGGCGATTGAACGTCGCCCGCGGGAGAAACGTCTCATCTCGGGATTAGCTTCCATGCATGCCCCAGTTCCCGTCTCTGAAGGCGACGCGGCTGCTGCGCGTCCTGACCTCGGACACTCTGAACTACACGGTCACTCGCCAGACCGGATCGCATCGCCGCCTACAGGCCGACGGTCGCCCCGCGTTGACGTGGGCTTTCCATGACCGGCGAACGCTCGCGCCAAGTGAGGTGCGGCGCGTGCTCGTCAATCAGGTCGGGCTTGCGGAGGATGAGGCTCTGCGGCTACTCTGAATGAAGGGAACGCTATGGACACCATCCGCATCTTGCATCACCAGGCACCCGGCTACGGCTGGAGCTTTGAGTCGCCGGACATCCCAGGGCTGGCCGGTGGAACCGACGCGTACGACGCCCGACACGCTGAGGAGGCCGCGAGGTTTGCCCTTGCTTGTGCCGCCGAGGAGCAGGGCCTGCCCGCGCCTGCGGATCTGCGCTTCGAGCACTATGTGCCGGCAGGCGTGGCGGTGGCAGCGTAATAGCGCTCACCGACAGCGTGTGATCTGACGCCTGAGCCTCGTTCCCGCAAACATCGACGGTGCGCTTGGCTTTATTCAATGTGGTTATAAACCGTGAACATCGGCATGTACATCGAGATCACGATGAAGCCGACGATCGAGCCGATCACGATGATCATGATCGGCTCCAGGATCGAGGTCAGCGCTTTCACCGAGGCTTCGACCTGGTCCTCGTAGAAGTCCGCGACCTTCGCGAGCATCGCGTCGAGCGCGCCGGTCTCCTCGCCGACGCCGACCATGTGCGTGACCATCGTCGGGAAGATCGTCTCCTTGGACAGCGGCTCGGCGATCGTGCCGCCGCGCTTGACCGATTCGATCACGCTGTTCATCGCCTCCTCGACGACGACGTTGCCGCCGGTCTTGCCGACGATGTCCAGGGCAAGCAGCAGCGGCACGCCGGCGCTCGTCAGCGAGGAGAGCGTGCGCGACCAGCGCGCGACGGAGACCTGCTGAACGATCGTGCCGATCTTCATCGGCACGCGCAGACGGAAACGGTCCCATTGCGGGCGCCCCCAGGAGGATTTCTTCCACTGCAGGAAGGCGAAGATCAGCGCCGCCGTGCCGGCGAACATCAGCCACCAGTAGCCGGTCACCATCTTCGAGAGGAACACCGAGACCTTCGTGATCGCCGGCAGTTCTCCGCCAAACTGCTTGAAGACGCTGGCGAACACGGGCACAAGGAACGCCACCAGGGCCATCATCACGCCCACAGCGAACGTGATGACCAGCGCCGGGTAGATCATCGCCGAGCGGATCTGGCGGCGCAGCGAGGCGTCCTTCTCGAGCTGGTCGGCGACGCGCCGCAGCGACTCCTCCAGCAGGCCGCCGGCCTCGCCGGCGCGCGTCATCGCCACGAACAGCGGGTTGAACACCTTCGGGTGGGCCTCCATCGCGCCGCTCAGCGACATGCCTGCCTCGACGTCCTTGCGCACCTGGACGATCGTCTCCTGCAGGAACTTGCTCTCGGTCTGCTCCTCGAGCACGTACAGCGCGCGCAGGATCGACAGGCCCGAGGAGATCATCGTCGCCAGCTGGCGCGAGAAGACGGCCAGCTCCCCCGCCTTGACGCGCTTCATGAAGCTCAGCTCGATCTCGCGCGAGGAGTGCTTGTCGGCGATGTCGAGCACGATCATGCCGCGCGACTTCAGCTGGTTGGTGACCGCCTCGCGCGACTCGGCTTCGATCTCGCCGCGCGCCTTGACGCCGGCGAGGTCCATCGCCTTGAAGACGTAGGTGCTCATCTCAGGCCGCCACCAGCCCGCCGCCCATCAGGCGGCGCAGCTCCTCCGGTGAGGAGGAGCGATCTTCGGCCAGCTGCTGGGTGATCCGCCCCGTGCGCACGAGCGAGACCAGCGCGGCATCCATCGTCTGCATGCCCTGCGCGGAGCCGGTCTGCAGCACCGAGTAGATCTGGTGGGTCTTGCCCTCGCGGATCAGGTTGCGCACAGCCGGGTTGGGCACGAGCACCTCGCAGGCGGCGACGCGACCCGAGCCGTCCGCGGTGGGCAGCAGTTGCTGGGTGACGATTCCCTGCAGCGCGACCGACAGCTGCACGCGCACCTGGCCCTGCTGGGAGGGGGGGAACACGTCGATGATGCGGTCGATCGTCTGCGCGGTGTCCTGCGTGTGCAGCGTGGCGAACACGAGGTGGCCGGTCTCCGCCGCGGTCAGAGCCGTGGAGATCGTCTCCAGGTCACGCATCTCCCCCACCAGGATCACGTCGGGGTCCTGGCGCAGCGCGGCCTTCAGCGCCTCGGCGAAGGACTGCGCGTCGGAGCCGAGCTCGCGCTGGTTGACCAGGCACTTCTTGTGCGCGTGCAGGAACTCGATCGGGTCCTCGATCGTCAGGATGTGCTCCTCGCGTGTCGAGTTGATCTCGTCGATCATCGCCGCCAGCGAGGTGGACTTGCCCGATCCGGTCGGGCCGGTGACGAGCACGAACCCGCGCGGCTTGCGCGTGAAGTCGTGCACCGCCGGCGGCAGCCCGAGCGCGTCGATCGAGGTCAGCTCGAAGGGGATCAGGCGGAAGGCGGCGCCGACGGCCCCGCGCTGGTAGTAGGCGTTGACCCTGAAGCGCGCGTGGCCCGGGATCGAGTAGGCGAAGTCCAGCTGCCAGTGCGTCTCCAGGCGCTGGCGCTGATCGCCGGAGAGGATCGAGTAGACGATCTCCCGCGTGTCGGTCGAGGTCAGCGTAGGATAGCCCTCCAGTTTCGTGAGCCGCCCACGCACGCGGATCGTCGGCGGCGCACCGGCGGACAGGTGCAGGTCTGACGCGCGGCGGTTGACGACCTCCATCAAGAGGTCTGCGAAGTCGATGCTCATCTCGCGAAGCTCCCTTCGCCGCGCGAAGTGCGCATGGCACGCGTTGCTGCATGGACGCTCATGCAGGCGTTATCGGCAGATCGTCGCCCCGGCTCAACTGGTCCCGATCACGCGTGCGATCTCCGCCACCGAGGTCAGGCCCTGGCGCACCTTCTCCAGGCCGTCGTCGCGTAGGCGGCGCATGCCCTGGCGCACCGCCACCTCGCGGATCTCATCGGCCGAGCAGCGTTCCAGCGCCATCGCGCGGATCTCCGAGGACAGCCTCATCACCTCGTAGATGCCGACGCGGCCACGGTAGCCGGTGCCGTTGCAGCGCCGGCAGCCGACCGACTCGTAGGCCTCCAGGTCGACCAGCACTTTGTAGCCGTTCTCGCGCAGGACGTCGGCGGGGACGATCGCGCGCTGCTTGCAACCAGGGCAGAGCATCCGCGCCAGGCGCTGGGCCAGCACGCAGTCGAGCGCCGAGGCGACCAGGAACGGCTCGATGCCCATCTCTACCAGGCGCGTGATCGCGGACGGGGCGTCGTTGGTGTGAAGCGTGGAGAGCACGAGGTGGCCGGTGAGCGCCGACTCAACGGCGATCTGGGCCGTCTCGCGGTCGCGGATCTCCCCGACCATGATCACGTCGGGGTCGGCGCGCACCATCGCGCGCAGGCCCGTGGCAAAGGTGAGGCCGACCTTGTTGGAGACCTGCACCTGGGTGATCCCGGTCAGTTCGTACTCGACCGGGTCCTCGACGGTGATGATGTTCTTCTCGGGGGTGTTCAGTTCCATCAACGCCGCATACAGCGTGGTGGACTTGCCCGAGCCGGTCGGGCCGGTCACGAGCACGGCGCCGTGGGTCTCGTTGAAGGCGCGTTCGAAGCGCTCGCGCTCCGAGTCGGCCATGCCGAGCTTCTCGAGCTTCATCACGACCGAGTCCTTGTCGAGGATGCGCATCACGATCGACTCGCCGTGCACGCTCGGCAGCGTGACGATGCGCAGGTCGACGTGACGGCCGTCGACGGTCAGGCCGACGCGGCCGTCCTGGGGCAGGCGCCGCTCGGAGATGTCAAGCTCCGCCATGATCTTCACGCGCGAGACGACGCCCGCCGCCATCCGCCGCGGAACGGTCGTTATGTCCTGCAGGATGCCGTCGACGCGCACGCGCACGCGCACCTCGTGGCCGTCGGGGGCCAGGTGCACGTCGGAGGCGCCCAGCTCGACCGCCTGGGCGACGATCTGGTTGACGAGCTTGACGACCGGCGCGTCGTCGGCGGTCTCGCGCAGGTTGACGACCTCAGCGCTGTCCTCGGCGTCCTCGATCGCAGCCTCGCCGGAGACGACGTCGTCCAGGCGCGCCATCCGCGTGATCAGGTCGCCGATCGCTTCCGGCGCCGCCACGGCCACGCGCACCTCGTAGCCGGTCATGATCGCGACGTCGTCGACCGCCAGCACGTTTGAGGGGTCGGCCATCGCCAGCAGCAGCGTGCGCTTGTCCACGAACGCGACCGGAACCGCCTGATAGCGCTTGGCCGCCGTGTTGGCGACTAGGTTGGCGGCGCCCATGTCGACGGGGAAGATGTCGAGGTCGAGGTGGTCGAGGCCGTAGCGCTCGGCCAGAGCGCGCGCCAGGGCGTCGGGGGTGATCGCTTTGACGTCGAGCAGGGCGCGCTCGGGGGTGACGCCCTGGTTGCGCGAAGTCTCGATCGCGGTGTCGACCTGCGCGCGCGAGGCGAGGTCCATGTCGACGATCACGTCGGTCAAGAAGCGCGAGGAGGAGCCGCGCCGCGAGGGCAGGGTGACGCCGGGGAGCGTCTCGGGGTCGGCCGGCTCCTCCCCCCTCGCAACGGTCGTGCCGGTCGTCTCGCCGCCCGGCCGCGCCTCGGGCTCAGCCGCAGCGGGCTCGTCCGGGCGCTCGATCTGGACGCTGACCTCGTGCTCGCGGTCGTCCAGCAGCTCGTCCTCCCCGCGCGGGTCAGGCTGCCGGCGGTCGTCTTGCCCGGGGTGCTGGTCGTGCTGCTTGCGCAGCTCGTTGGGCGGGGCGCTCACGGCCCCCACCCCGGGATCGAGCCGGAACGCACCGCCGCGAGCGAGTCAGGACGCCTCGTCGCGCGCGCCCTCTCGCATCGCCTGCAGCGGCGCCTTGCGGCCGGTCCACAGCTCGAAGCTGAGGGCGCCCTGGGCGACGAGCACGTCCAGGCCGTCGACCGTCCTCGTGCCCGCCGCTTGCGCGGCGGCGAGCAGCGGCGTCGGGTGCGCCCCGTAGACCAGGTCGACGACACAGGCATAGCTACCGACTTGATCGGCTCTCAGCCCCAGTTGGTTGAGCGCCTCGGCGTCAGTGGCCGTCCGTTGCAGGCCCACCGAGGTGCAGTTGACGAGCAGGTCGGCCGCCTCCGGCTCGAACACCGCCCGCGCGCCGAGCTCGGCGGCTAGCTCTCTGGCTCGCTCGGCGGTGCGGTTCCATACCAACACCTCGATTGCGCCGGCGCCCAGCAGCGCCCATACAGTCGCGCGCGCGGAGCCCCCCGCTCCGAGCACCTGCGCTGTCTTGCCCGCCACGGGCTCGCCGATCGCCGCCAGCAGACCCGGCGCGTCCGTGTTCTCAGCGGCGATCGCTCCGCCGGCGCCGAAACTGAGCGTGTTGGCCGCCCCGATCCTTCTGGCCGCCTCGCTGGCCTCATCCGCCACCGCCAACGCTGCCCGCTTGTGCGGGATCGTCACGTTGGCGCCGGCAAAGCCGCTCGCGCCCAAGGCGCGCACGGTCTCTTCAAACAGCTCGGGCGATACCGGCAGGCGCTGATAACGCCAGTTCCCCATCTCGCATGCCGCGAACGCCGCGGCGAACATCGCCGGCGAGCGGCTGTGCGCTACCGGCCAGCCGATGACGCCCAGGCGGTTCATCGCTTCTTCTTGCAGCTCGGAACGTTGCCGCCGTTGCGGCGCAACGCTTCGCGGTAAGCCGCCGCGTTGCGTTCGAACTGGGCGTAGCTGGTCGAGAACGCCATCTCGCCGCAGCCGTCGGCGCCGGCCACGTAGTAGAGGTAGGAGACGTGCGCGGGGTGCGCGGCCGCGCGGATCGCCGCCGCTCCCGGGTTTGAGATCGGCGTCGGCGGCAGGCCCTTGTGCAGGCGAGTGTTGTAGGGCGAGTCGGTCGCAAGCTGCGCTTCGGTCAGCGGGTGGGAGAAGTCGTGCAGGGCGTAGCGCAGGGTGGCATCGACGCCCAGCGTCATGCCAAGGCCCAGGCGGTTATAGATCACGGCCGCCACCAGCGGGCGGTCGTGGGCGGTGCCGGCCTCGCGTTCGACGATCGAGGCTACCGTCAGTAGCTGGTACGGGGTGACGCCCAGCTTGCGCGCGCGATCTACCTCGCCGCCGCCGAAGTTGCGCCGAAACGCCGTCAGCTGTTCTGCCACCAGGTGCGCGGACGGAGTGCCGGCATACAGTTCGTAAGTGGCGGGGAACAGGAAGCCTTCGAGGCTGTGAGTGCCCACCTGCGCGCCATAGCGAGAGGGGCGCAGCACGCCGTGGTGGACCGCCGCACCGATCGCCGCCAGGTAGCTGCCGCGCAGGCCGTCTTCGCGCGCTAGCACAGCGATCTGATCGGCGGTGTAGCCCTCGGGGATCAGCACGCTGACGATCCTCGGCCCCGGTGGCGGCGGTGGTTTGCGATTCGCACGGTGGATCAGCACGGCCGCGACTCCGCCAAGCACCGCCAGCACGCCGACGATCGCCAGCAGGGCGCCTATGCGTTGGCCGGTCCTCGCGCGCGAGGGACGGCGCGGCAGGTGCGGACGATGCAGGTGGGGGCGTTGTAGGTATGGGCGACGCGGGCGATGATTGTTTGGATTGGTTTGGCGTGCCCGCGGCAGTTCGGGCGGCTCCCGCGCGGGTTCGGGCAGCGGTGGCGGTACCGGCGCGCTGTGCTTGGCCGCGCGACGGCGCTCCCGCTCTTCACGCGCTCGTTCGCGCTCCTCTTCGGTGCGCTCGCTGGGAGCGCCCGCTGTGCGATCTCGGGACAAGGCGAATGAGCTTAGGGATTCAGGGGCGGCGGGCGAGCCAATCATCGAGCAGGACAGCTGCCGCGCGCGAGTCCTCGCTGCTTGATGCGTCAGGGATTCTCGCCGCGATGCGGGTGGTGAAGCGCTCGTCGTAGAGAGCAACCGGGACGCCCTCCCCCAGGCGCGCCGCCAGCTTGGCCGCGAACGAGCGCGTCTCTCGCGTCTGCTCGGTGTCCTCGCCGCGCAGCGACAGCGGCAGGCCGACGAGCACCTGCTCGACCTCGCGCTCGGCTACCAGCGCTACCAGCGCCGCCATGCCCGCCCTGCTCGCCGGTCGCGGGACCGGGTCGATGGGGGCGACAATCGTGCCGGTCGGGTCGCTGAGCGCACAGCCGCAGCGGGCGCTGCCGTAGTCGAGCGCTAGGACGCGCATCGCCCCTCTTCACCGGCGCACGGCCACGCTGCTGCACCGGCGTACCGTCCCGGGCCACCGCCGCATCGCCAGGTCGCGGCGATGCTTGCGGCTCTCGCGGCGGGCACGAGCCGACCCTCGTCAGTCGCCAAGCGCATCCTCGATCGCCGTGCGTGCCGCCGCCAGCGCCTCGCCCAGCTTCGACGGGTCGCGGCCCCCGGCCTGGGCCATCGTGTCGCGGCCGCCGCCGCCGCCGCCCACGACCTCCGCGGCCAGCTTGACGATCGCGCCGGCCTTAACGCCGCGCTGCACGACCGTGGGAGCAACGCTCACGAGCAGGGCCGCACGCTCGCCTACGGCGGCGCCGAGCATGACGACCCCGTCGCCGCCGAGCCGGCCCTTGAGACGGTCGGCCAGATCCGGCAGCGCCTTGGCGTCGGCGACCGCTACCTCGGCCGCCAGCACCGGCACGCCGGCCACTTGCTCGACGCCTGCCAGCAGCGCCTCGACGTCGACGCCGCCTGCGCCCTTGCCGGCGAGCGCGGCCTTCTGCAAGCGCTTGCGCTCGGCCTCGCGCTCTGCCACCAGCTCGGCCACCCGCCCGGCTTGGGTGCGCAGCGTCGCCGCGACCTGCGCCAGCTCGCGGTCGTGGGCGCGCAGCAGCTGCGCGGCGGCAGGGCCGGTCAGCGCCTCTATCCGGCGCACGTTGGCGGCGCTCGAGGTCTCCGCCGTGACGCGGAAGACGCCGATCTCCGAAGTGTTCGCCACGTGCGTGCCGCCACACAGCTCGCGGCTGTACTCACCCTCCCCTATCTCGACCATCCGCACTACGTCGCCGTACTTCTCGCCGAACAGGGCCATCGCGCCGAGGCGCTTGGCCTCATCGAGCGTCGTCGTGATCGGGTGCACCGGGTCGGCCTGGACGATCCAGGCGTTGACCTGGTCCTCTACGTCGCGCAGCTCCTGCTCTGAAAGGCCGCCGCCGTGGGTGAAGTCGAAGCGCAGCTTGTCGGGGCCGACGTATGAGCCGGCCTGGCGCACGTGCGTGCCCAGACGCACACGCAGGGCCGCGTGCAGGAGGTGCGTGGCCGTGTGGTTGCACTGCGTCGCGTGGCGGGTGGCGTGGTCGACGCGCGCGAGTACCGGCTCGCTGGGCTCCAGCTCGCCGCGCTCCAGGACGACGGAGAGCACCTGGTCATCGCCGAGGCGGTAGACCTCCTGTACGCGCGCCCGGCAGTCGCCGCGCTCGCATTCGAGTGTGCCGGCGTCTGAGATCTGACCGCCGCCCGCCGCGTAGAAGGGCGAGTCGGCGAGCTTGACCAGCACCTGGCCGTCCTCGGCCGCCAGGGCGGCAACAGTCGTCGGCTGCAGCTCCGTTTCATAGCCGGTGAAGCGCGTCGGCGCGCCGGCCTGCTCGGCGAAGCGCCGCGCCTGCGCGCGCGGGTCCTCCGTCGCGACGAGGGTGCCTTCGGCGCCAAAGCGTACGGTGGAGGTGCCCTTCATGCTCCCTCGCGAGCGCGCACGTTGTTGTTCCATCAGCTCCTGGAAACCCGTCTCGTCGACCTTCAAATCCTCCTCGGCCAGCAGTTCTTGCGTCAGCTCGAAGGGAAAGCCGAACGTGTCGTGCAGGCGGAACGCGTCCTCGGCCGAGATCGAGTCGTGGCCCTTCTCGCGGGCGTGGTCGATCAGGAAGCGGAGCGTGGTCAGGCCCTGGTCGAGCGTGCGCCCGAACGACTCCTCCTCGGAGGCCAGCCACTTCTCGATCGGGGCGCGCTGCTCGAGGAGCTCGGGGTAGATGCCGGCCATCAGTTCGCGCACCACCTCCGCATAGCGAACGAGAAAGCCCGGCTCCATCTCCAGCGCCCTGGCCTGCTGGATCGCGCGGCGCATCACGCGGCGCAGGACGTAGCCGCGCTCTTCGTTGGAGGGGACGACGCCGTCGGCGACGAGGAACGCAGTCGCGCGCGAATGGTCGGCAAGGATGCGCAGGCCGCGGTCGGTCGCGAACTCCTCGCCGTAGCGCTTGCCCGACAGCCGCTCGCCCAGCTCGATCAGCGGGGCAAACTGATCAGTCTCGAACACCGAGGCCTTCTGCTGCAGGATCGCCGCCAGCCGGTTCAGGCCGAGGCCGGTGTCGATGTTGCGGGCAGGCAGCTCGGTCAAAGTGCTGCCGCCATCGGGGCTCTGATGCTGGTCGTACTGCATGAACACCAGGTTCCAGTACTCCAGAAAGCGCTCGTTCTCGCCCCCAGGCAGGTCGCCTGGCGCGCCGCCGATGGACGATCGATGGGATCGTCCATCGGCCAGCACGCCGCGGTCCACGTACAGCTCCGAGCACGGTCCGCACGGCCCGGACGGGCCCGCCTGCCAGAAGTTCTCAGAGCGCGGGCAGGCGACAATTCGCTCGGAGGGTACGCCGACCTCTTCCCACAGCGCGATCGCCTCCTCGTCGGGGCCGAGCCCTAGGCCCTCGTCGCCCTCGAACACCGTCACCCAGATGTCGTCCGGCGCGAAGCCGAACGCCTCCAGCGACAGCTCCCAGGCGAACGCGATCGCCTCGCGCTTGAAGTAGTCGCCGATCGAGAAGTTGCCGAGCATCTCGAAGAAGGTGAGGTGGCGAGAGGTGTTGCCGACGTTGGCGATGTCGACCGTGCGAAAGCACTTCTGGCAGCTGGTCAGCCGCGGCGCCGGCGGTTGTTCCTGGCCGAGGAAGTAGGGCTTGAGCGGGTGCATGCCCGCGACGGTCAGCAGCGCCGAGGGGTCGTGAGCAGAGGGCACCAGCGACGCCGATGGGATGCGCCTATGTCCGCGCTCCTCGAAGAAGGCGAGGTAGCGCTCGCGGATCTCGTCCGTCTTCATGGCGCTGATCTTAGGCTCGACCGACGGGGCGAGGACGCCACCCGGCGAAGGTCATCGGTTCGGTCAGGCAATCGTTCCATAGCCGACGATCCTCTCGCCAGCGTACAGGCAGGCCATCTGGCCCGGGGCGGTGCGCTCGTGCGGATCGGCCGTCAGCACGTCCACGCGCAGATGCGCGCCCGCGCGTGTGGCGCCCTCGATCCGGCAGGGCACGCGCCGGCCGCGATAGCGGACCTTGACCGCGTCGACGCAACCGCCGTCGCGGTGCAGCGTCACGTCGCGCACGCCGAAGCGGCTGGTGCGCAAATGCTCGCGAGCGCCGACCGTGACCGTGTTGGCGCGCGCGTCGGTCGCGACCACGTACAGCGGCCCGCTCACCCCCGCGACCCCGCTCACCCCGGCAACGCCGCCGATCCCCAGCCCGTGGCGCTGGCCGATCGTGACCGTGTGCACGCCACGGTGCTCGCCGAGCACGCGCCCGTCGCGGTCGAGGATCGGCCCCGGCCGCTCGCCCAGCCCTTGGGCTGCGCCGTGGCGGGTCAGGAACGCACTGTGGCTCGTGCCGGCCAGGAAACACAGGTCCTGCGAGTCCGGCCGCTTTGCCACCGCCAGCCCGGCCTTCTCCGCCAGCTCGCGCACCTGCGGCTTGGTCAACGACCCGAGCGGAAAACGCATCCGCGCCAGCGACTCGGGCGAGAGCGCCGCCAGCGCGTAGCTCTGGTCCTTGCCCTCGTCGACCGCTACCCGCAGCAGCCCGTCCTGCACCCGCGCGTAGTGGCCGGTCGCAAGCGCCCCCGCGCCCAGCCGCTCGGCCAGGTCGAGCATCGCGTCGAGCCGAACCTCGCCGTTGCAGCGCACGCACGGGTTCGGCGTCAGGCCGGCCGCGTGCTCGGACAGCCACGGCGACACGACGCCAGCGCGGAACTCCTCGCGCAGGTCGATCGACAGGTGTGGCAGCCCGAGCCGGTGCGCAAGCGCGCGGGCAGAACGCACCGCCTGCGCCGAGCAGCAGGAACGCTCGCCGTCGTTCTCCGCGTCGGCCCACAGCTCAAGCGTGACGGCGACAGTCGCGGCGCCATCGGGGGCGGTGCCGGACACACGCGGCACGCCGGCGGCAACACTTGGTGCCGCCACGTCCGACGAGACCTTCCCACCCGCGACAAGCAGCGCGGCGACGGCGGAGTCGACGCCGCCGCTCATCGCCACCACGGTTCGGGTGGCACACGGCACGAGACGCGCCTGCGCACGGGCGGCCCCGCCGAGCGCGCGGGCGAGCGCGTCAGCGGCCAGCTCGGCGGCGTGGTGCTTGGACGCGCTGAGGCCGCCCAGCTCGGCGGCGATCTCCTCGACCCCCACCCGCGCGGCGGCGAGCAGCGGCCGGCCGCGCACGAGTGAGACGGCGGCGCTGCCGGCGGCGACCGCCGCGCCGCAGCCGCTCGCGTCAAAGCCAGCGTCGGCGACAAGGCCTTCGCCGTCGTCGGCGTCGATCCGCAGCGACACGCGGATCAGGTCGCCACAGGCCGCACCGCCGGCCGCGCCGGTGTGGGCGCCCTTGGGCGTGTGACCGCGCAGTTGCGGCCGCTGCAGGTGAGTGGTGAAAGCCTCGACGTCCATCGACGTCGAGTGTACGTCTACCTGATGGCGCGCTGCGCTTCGTGCACGAGTTGCTTGAGCGCAAAGATGTCGGTCAGCCCGGTGAGCGTGCTGACGACGCCGCGCTGGTTGACGATCAGGATCGTCGGGGTCTGGTAGACGTGCACGACTTCGGTGAGAGAGCCGAACTCGCCGACCTGGTTCGGGGCAGCGACGTGCAGGGCGAGCGTTCCTTTGGAGGAGCGGACCATCGCGGTCGTTTCCGAGCGAACCTCGCGGTCGACGCTCGACTTCGAGTTCCAGAACAGCAGCAGCACAGTCTTGCTGTGGGCGACCTCGTGTTCGACCGCGACCTGGGCGGCGGGACGGTTGCCGGCGGCGTGCTTTGCTGCGGCATGCTGGCGGGCGAGGCGCTGTACGCTGGCCACTGCTTCGTGGGCGCGAGCCGCGGCCGCGCTGCGGGCGAGGGCATTGGCGTGGGCCTGGGCGGCGCTGACGTGCGCGGCGCTCGCACCTGAGCTGGCGGCGCTTTCCTGCGAGGCTTCGCGCGAATGCTGGGCAAGTTCCTGGGCGTTGCGCTGGGAGGCGCCAACGGCTTCGTGGGCTTTGGCGATCGCGCGAGTGAGCCCTTCGACACCGGGTGCAGCGCCGTGGTAGATCGGGGTGGGTTTGGCGGCAGCTTTGGCCTGCGCTTCGGCATTGGGCGTAGAGGCCGGCGCAGGCGCGGCACCGGTCGATTCGTGCTGTCCAGGCGCGTGCCCGTGCAGCGCGACAACCCACACGAGCCCAAGCAGGGCGACAGCGGCCAGGGCTATCTGGAAGGGGCGTGAGATCTGTGCCACACCCCTCATGTCGGCATCTTTGCCGCCAGAGTTGAACGCAGTGTCGTGAGTCAGAAGTTCGGTGAGGGTTTGCCGAGCGTATGCGC
>DASZGH010000045.1:0-18333 GCA_035938935.1 Solirubrobacteraceae bacterium | reverse complement strand
GCAGGAGCTGCTCGGGACCGCCGTTCCCCTCGGCGACCTGGACATCGCCTTCTATCGCGATGACGTGACGAGCACCCGGCCCGAGGCGCCCGTGCTGCACAGCTCGCACGTCGACTTCGACATCGACTCGCGCACGATCGTGATCGTCGACGACGTCCTCTACACCGGGCGCACGGTGCGCGCCGCGATCGAGGCGCTGTTCGACTACGGCCGGCCCGAGCGCGTGCAGCTGGCCGTACTCGCCGACCGCGGGCACCGCGAGCTGCCGATTCGCCCCGACTACGTTGGCAAGAACCTGCCCACCTCGCGCGCCGAGCGCGTCAACGTGCGCGTCGCCGAGATCGACGGCACCGATGAGGTGGGGATCTCGGTCGTGCCTTCGGAGGTGACGGCGTGATCCTCATGTTTCATCGCCGCCTTCACGCCCGCGTGCTTGCTCCCGGCACTCGCGGGGTCCCCGCATGAACCACCTGCTCTCGATCGAGGATCTCGACCGCGAGGCGATCGAGCGGATCGTCGCGCAGGCTGGGCGCTTCGCCGAGGTCTCCGACCGCGAGATCAAGAAGGTTCCCGCAATGCGTGGGCGGATGGTTCTGAATCTCTTCTACGAGGCCTCCACGCGCACCCGCTCCTCCTTCGAGCTGGCCGCCAAGCGGCTGTCGGCCGACGTCGTCAACTTCGTATCCAGCGGCTCCTCGGTCGAGAAGGGCGAGTCGCTGAAGGACACGATCCTGACGCTCTCGGCGCACAAGCCCGACGCGATCGTGATCCGCACGCCCTGGGCGGGCGCCGCCGAGCTGGTGTCGGGGTGGACGAGCGCGGCGATCGTCAACGCCGGCGACGGCAAGCACGAGCATCCCACCCAGGCGCTGCTTGACGTCTACACGTTGCAGCGACGGCTCGGGCCACTCGACGGGGTGTCGATCTGGATCGTCGGCGACGTCGCGCACTCGCGGGTGGCGCGCTCGAACATCCTCGCCTTCCAGCGGATGGGGGCGAAGGTAACGCTCGCCGGGCCGCCGACGCTGATCCCGCGCGGGATCGAGGCGCTCGGCTGCGAGGTGCGCTACTCGCTCGACAACCTCTCGCAGGCCGACGTCGTCTACGCGCTGCGCATGCAGCGCGAGCGGATGAGCGAGAGCTGGGTGCCCTCGCTTCGCGAGTACGCCGGCTGCTTTCAGATCGACGCGCGCCGGCTCTCTGCACGCCAGCTGCTGATGCATCCCGGACCTGTCAACCGCGGCGTCGAGCTCTCCGGCGACGCGGTCGACTCGCCACAGGCGCTGATCGCCGAGCAGGTCGAGGCCGGCGTGGTCGTGCGCATGGCCGTGCTGTACGAGCTACTGGCCGGCTCGGGGACGCGACCGAAGGGAGTGTCGCCCGGTTCGGCCGGCGCGCGCGCCTTCCGCCCCGTCCCCGAGCCACAGCCGGCATGATCGGGCGGCCGATCGCACGCGGGGCCGCCGCGGCGGGCGGGCGCCGCGCATCCTCGGCAGCGAGCCGGAGCGGTCTCTGATGGCGATCTCCAAGCTCCTGCACGGCTCGCTCCCGTCAGCCGACCTGCTGATCGCCGGCGCTCACGCGCTCGACCCACGCGGCGACCTCGACGCACCCAGCGACGTGCTCGTGCGCGACGGGCAGATCGCCGCGATCGGGGCCCCCGGAGGCATCGATGCGGACGGACTCGAGGTGGTGCGCGGCGAGGGCAAGCATCTCCTCCCGGCCTTCTTCGACCCGCACGTGCACCTGCGCAGCCCCGGTCAGGAGCACAAGGAGGACCTGGAGACCGGCACCCGCGCCGCGGCGGCCGGAGGCTTCGGCGCGGTGATTGCGATGCCCAACACCGATCCCGTGCTCGACTCGGCGCCGCTGCTGCGCTCGGTGCGCGAGACCGCGGTGCGCGAGGCGCGCGTGCCCGTCGGCTTCCTGGCGGCGATCACTCGCGGGCTGGCGGGCGAGGAGCTCAGCGAGATGGGCGAGATGGCGGCTGAGGGCGCGCTCGGCTTCACCGACGATGGGCATCCCGTCGCCTCGGCCGGGGTGCTGCGCAAGGCGCTGCAGTACCAGCGGCTGTGTGGAGGTGTGCTGACGCTGCACGAGGAGGACCCGTCGCTCTCGCATGGCGGCGCGATGCACGAGGGCGCGGTCAGCGCCGCGCTCGGCGTCGGCGGCATCCCCACCGTAAGCGAGTCGACGATGGTCGCGCGCGACGCCGAGCTGGCCGGCTACGAGGACGCGCGCGTGCACTTCCAGCACCTCTCTTGCGCCGCGTCGGTGCGCGCCGTGGCTGCGGCCAAGGCGCTCGGCTATCGAGTCAGCTGCGAGGTCACGCCCCATCACCTGCTGCTCACAGACGAGGACGTGCGAACGCTGCACACGAACATGAAGATGAACCCGCCGCTCGCCGGCGAGCAGGATCGCCTCGCCCTGATCGAGGCACTGCGCGACGGCACGATCGACTGCGTCGCCACCGACCACGCGCCGCACGCCCGCCACGAGAAGGAAGTGCCCTTCGAGCAGGCGCCGATGGGCACCACCGGCCTCGAGACCGCGTTCGCCGCGTTGCACACCGGCCTGGTGCTCCCGGGCGTACTGGGGCTGGCGTTGCTGGTGGAGCGGATGACGGCCGGGGCCGAGCTGTTCGAGCTGGCGGCGCCGCGCATCGCGGTCGGCGAGCCCGCCAACCTCACACTCGTCGACCTCGCCGCCGAGTGGGTCGCTGGCGAGAACGGTTGGGAGAGCCGCTCGGAGAACTGCTGTTTCGCCGGCCGGCGCCTGACCGGCCGGGTGCTGCTGACGATCGCCGGCGGCGGCGTCGCCTACCGCGAGCGCGCTTTTTCAGTGGTGGCAGCGTGAGGGAGGCATACGTCCTGCTCGAGGACGGAACCCGCTTCGATGGCGAAGCCTGCGCCGCCACCGATCGGCGATCGACGGGATCGCCGATCGGCCAACACGCCGTTGGCGAGGTTGTCTTCACTACCGGCATGTCCGGCTATCAGGAGTCGGTCACCGATCCCTCTTTCGCCGGCCAGTTGATCACCTTCACCTATCCACACATCGGCAACTACGGCGTCAGCCAGAGCGCGATGGAGTCAGAGCGCGTGTGGGCGCGGGCGGCGATCATGCGCGAGGCCTGCAACCGCGAGGACGCGCCCGACGCCGAGCGCGGCTGGCTCGACTGGCTCACCGACTGCGAGATTCCCGCGATCTCCGGCGTGGACACGCGCGCCTTGGTGCGCCATATTCGCGAGGCGGGCGCGATGCGCGGCGGCATCTTCCCGGCCGCGACGAGCGAGGGGGAGGCGCAGGCACTGATCGCCGCCGAGCCTGCGATGGAGGGGCTGGACCTGGCCGCCGCCGTCACCCCCAAGCAGAGGACCTTGCACGGAGACGGTGACGGGCCGCTAATCGCGGTGATCGACACCGGCATCAAGGGCTCGATTGTGCGCAACCTCGTCCAGCGCGGCGCGCGCGTAGCGCTGCACCCGTGTTCGACCTCGGCCGCCGACGTGCTCGCCGAAGACCCCGACGCCGTGTTCGTGGCCAACGGGCCGGGCGACCCGGCAGCGCTGGGCTATGTCGTGGACACATTGCGGGAACTGGTCGGAAAGAAGCCCGTGTGGGGCATCTGCCTCGGCCACCAGCTGCTCTGCCGCGCGCTGGGCCTTGAGACCTACAAGCTTCCGTTCGGCCACCGCGGCGCCAACCATCCGGTCAAGGATCTGCAGACCGGTCGCGTCGAGATCACCTCGCAGAACCACGGCTTTGCCGTGCTCGGCCCCGGCGGCGTACGCACGCTGGACACGAACGAGCCCGTGCGCTGGGAGACCGACTTCGGCGCGGCCCAGCTCACGCACGTGAACCTGTACGACCGCACGGTCGAGGGCTTTGAGCTGCTCGATGTCCCGGGTGGCGCCGTTCAGTACCACCCCGAGGCGGGCCCCGGCCCGCACGACAGCCTGCACCTGTTCGACCGCTTCCTGGAGCGCATTGCCGCGGCGTAGCGACATCGAGACGATCCTGATCCTGGGCTCTGGGCCGATCGTGATCGGGCAGGCCGCGGAGTTCGACTACTCCGGCGTGCAGGCCTGCAAGGTGCTGCGCGAGGAGGGCTACCGCGTCGTGCTCGTCAACTCCAACCCGGCGACGATCATGACCGACCCCGAGTTCGCCGACGCCACCTACGTCGAGCCGCTGCGAGTGGGTCCAGTGTCGAAGATCATCGAGCGCGAGCGCCCCGACGCGCTGCTGCCGACGCTCGGCGGCCAGACCGCCTTGAACCTGGCCAAGGCGCTGCACGACGACGGCACGCTGCAGCGCTTCGGCGTGGAGCTGATCGGCGCCAACTACGAGGCGATCACCTGCGCCGAGGATCGCGAGCTGTTCGGCGCGGCGATGGCCAAGGCGGGCCTGTCGATGCCCGCGAGCGCGATCGCGACCAGCCTCGACGACGCGCGTGCGGCGCTGCCGAAGGTCGGCCTGCCGTGCATCGTGCGCCCCGCCTTCACGCTCGGCGGCCGCGGCGGCGGCATCGCACGCACCGAGCCGCAGTTCGAGGCGATCGTCAGGCGGGGTCTCGAGGCCAGCCCGATCGGCCAGGTGCTGCTCGACCAGTCCGTGCTCGGCTGGGGCGAGTTCGAGCTGGAGGTGATGCGCGACAAAGCTGACAACGTCGTGATCGTCTGCTCGATCGAGAACGTAGACCCGATGGGCGTGCACACGGGCGACTCGGTAACCGTCGCCCCTCAACAGACCTTGACCGACGTCCTCTACCAGCGCCTGCGCGACCAGGCGATCGCAGTGATCCGCGCCGTCGGCGTGGAGACCGGCGACTCCAACGTCCAGTTCGCGGTCAACCCCGCCACCCAGGAGATCCACGTGATCGAGATGAACCCGCGCGTCTCGCGCTCCTCGGCCCTGGCTTCCAAGGCGACGGGCTTCCCGATCGCCAAGATCGCCGCGCGCCTGGCGGTCGGCTATCTCCTGGAGGAGATCACAAACGACATCACCGGCGTCACCCCGGCCAGCTTCGAGCCGACGATCGACTACGTCGTCGTCAAGTGGCCGCGCTTTGCCTTCGAGAAGTTCCCCGGCGCGACCGCCACCCTGACCACGCACATGAAGTCGGTGGGCGAGTCGATGGCGATCGGCCGCACGTTCGCTCAGGCCTTCGCCAAGGCGCTGCGCAGCCGCGAGCTGGACAAGCCGCCACAGCCAGGAGGGGATTCCAGTGAGCGTCTGTTGGCCCGACTCAGCGAACCGGCAGCCGATCGCTACGAGACGATCTTGGAGCTTCTGCGCCGCGGAATCTCGATCGAGCAGATCCATGGGCTCACCGCCATCGATCCCTGGTTCTTGCACGAGCTACAAGCGCTGGCGATCGACCCCGAGTCTCCTTTCCGCGGGGAGCGCTCCTTCAAGTCGGTTGACACGTGCGCCGCAGAGTTCCCTGCCAGGACGCCGTATTACTACTCGGGTTGGGAGCGGCGAACGGCACACGAGGTTCAGAGGGGAACGAAGCCCTCAGTGGTGATCCTCGGTGGCGGTCCGAATCGGATCGGTCAAGGCATTGAGTTCGACTATTGCTGTGTACACGCGGCGATGACCGTGCGCGAGTCGGGTCGGGAAGCTGTGATCGTCAATTGCAACCCGGAGACGGTCTCCACCGACTACGACACCTCCGACCGCCTGTATTTCGAGCCGCTCACACTCGAGGATGTGCTCGGCGTCATTGAGGTAGAGCGGCCTGAGGGGGTGATCGTCCAGTTCGGCGGCCAAACCCCGCTCAAGCTCGCCGCCGGACTGGCTGAAGCGGGCGTGCCCCTGCTTGGCACCAGCGTCGACGCGATCGACCTCGCCGAGGACCGCGGCCGCTTCGGCGAGCTGCTGGAGCGTCTGGGCTACCAGGCGCCGCCATACGCCACGGCATGCTCGGTGGCAGAAGCGCTCCAAAAGGCCGACGACGTCGGTTACCCGCTGCTGGTGCGCCCGTCATACGTGCTCGGCGGCCGGGCGATGGAGATCGTCTATTCGCAGGAGGGTCTGGCCGACTACCTGCGTCGCGAGGCGCCCGCTCACAACGGCGGGCACGCACAGGGTCCCGCCGAGGGCGAGGACGGCCGTGCGGAGGGCGCGGGGGAGCGGCAGGCACGCCCATCCATCATCTTCCTCGACCGATTCCTCGAGAACGCCGTCGAGGTCGACGTCGACGCGCTCTGCGACGGCGAAGAGGTGTGGATCGGGGGCATCATGCAGCACGTCGAGGAGGCCGGCGTTCACTCCGGCGACTCGGCCTGCGTGCTGCCGCCTCATTCGCTCGGCGAGGAGATGCTCGAGCAGATTCGCGCCGCCACGCGCGAGATCGCGCTGGGAATCGGCGTCGTCGGGCTGCTCAACGTGCAGTACGCCGTGTACGGAGGCCGCCTGTACGTGATCGAGGCCAACCCGCGCGCCTCGCGCACCGTCCCGTTCGTCTCCAAGGCGGTCGGCCTGCCGCTGGCCAAGCTCGCCTGCCGGGTCATGCTCGGCGAGCGGATCGCCGCGCTGGGCCTACCGCGCGAGCACGAAGGGGTTGGCTTCGGCGATCACGTCTCGGTCAAGGAGGCGGTGCTGCCGTTCGACCGCTTCGACGGCGCCGACTCGCTGCTCGGCCCGGAGATGCGCTCGACCGGCGAGGTGATGGGCATCGCGCGCGATTTCCCGACCGCGTTCGCCAAGGCCCAGGCGGCGGCCGGCTCGCCGCTGCCCACAACCGGAACCGCGTTCATCAGCGTCACCGATTCCGACAAGGCCGGCGTGTTCGCGATCGCGCAGATCCTGCACGACAACGGCTTTCGCATCCTGGCCACGCGCGGCACGGCGGAGGCGATCGCGCGCATGGGCGTGCCAGCGAAGCCGATCAACAAGATCGGCGAAGGCTCCCCGCACGTCATCGACTGGATCGAGCGCGGCGAGGTCAGCTTGATCGTCAACACCCCGACCGGCTCGGGCGCGCGCAGCGACGGCTGGGAGATCCGCCGCTCAGCGGTAGCGCACGGCATCCCCTGCCTGACGACGCTCTCGGCGGGCGTCTCCGCCGCGCGGGCGATCGCCCAGGCAGTAGGCCGCGGCGAGCCGGACGTGCTCTCGCTGCAGGAGCTGCACCGTGCCTGCGCCGTTTGAACGCCACCGCCTGACGGTTACCGCCAACGAGGCACTCGGGGCCTACCGGGTGCTGAAGGCCTCCGATCCAGGTGGTCCACCGACCGCGGGTCAGTTCGCGATGCTCGCCGCCAGCGAGCGCTGGGGCGGGGGAGAGGACGAGCGTCCGTTTCTGCCACGAGCCTTCTCTTACGCCCGCTGGTTGGCCGGCCGATCGGAGGTCCCGCCGACCTCCGATCGGCGGCGATCCCATCGATCGCCGATCGGCGGCGAGGCTCACTTCCTCTTGGAGGATGTCGGCCCGGGCACGCACAGACTCTGCGAGCTGCAGCCGGGAGAGGGCTTGTGGGCGCTGGGTCCGCTGGGAGTCGGGTTCAAAGCGCCGTCCGGCGGGCGCGCTGCCGTGCTGGTCGGCGGCGGTGTCGGCATCGCGCCGCTCGCAATCTGGCAAGACGCGCTGGACTCGGCCACTGTGTTGCTGGGCTTTCGCGACGCAGCGCACGCAAACGGCGCAGATCTGTGTCACAACGCGCAGGTGGTCACTGACGACGGCTCATGCGGACGCCGAGGACTTGTGACCGAGTTGCTGGAGGAGCACCTCGACGAGGAACCGCACTCCACCGTCTACGCCTGCGGCCCGCCGCCGATGCTCGAGGCTGTGCGCGCCCTGTGCGCCGTGCGAGGGATCCCTGCGCAGCTGGCGTTGGAGTCCGGCATGGCCTGCGGCTTTGGCGCTTGCTTCGGCTGCGTCGTGCCCACCCGCTCGGGCTACGCGCGCCTGTGCGTCGACGGCCCGGTGCTCGACGCGGCCGAGCTGGAGCGCGTGGAGCACGCCGGCGGCCACACCTACGACTCGTCTTCGGAGCCGGTGCTCGAGGGCTCGCCGTGAGTATCGACTTCTGCGGCATCGCGCTGGCCCACCCGCTCGTCAATGGCTCGGGCACATTCGACGCGATCGCCGCGCGGCGCGTGTTCGGCCAGGCGCTCGACGAGCGCTTCCCGTTTGCCGCGTTCGTCTCAAAGACGATCACGCTGCGCCCGCGCACCGGCAACCCGCCGCCGCGGCTGTGGGAGGCGCAGGCGGGAATGATCAACTCGATCGGACTGCCCAACAAGGGCCTTGAGCGCTACATGGCCGAGGATCTGCCCGAGCTTGCGCGCCTGCCGGCACCGCTGATCGTCAACGTGATGGGGTCGAGCGCGCAGGAGATCGCCCAGCTCCTGCGCGCCTGCGACGCCCGCACCGAGATCGCAGCAATCGAGCTGAACGTCTCCTGCCCCAACGTCAAGACGGGCCTTGACATCGGCGCCGACCCCCAGCAGCTGGCGACGGTGCTCGGGCAGGTGCGACCGACGAGCTCAAAGCCGCTGATCGTCAAGCTCACCCCCAACTGCGCCGACGTCGCCGCCTGCGCCGTGGCCGCGGAGAGCGCCGGCGCCGATGCGGTGTCGTTGATCAACACGCTGCGCGCATACGCTCCGGCCCCACCGCACACGCCCGGGGCGCCGCCCGGCCCGTGGCTCGGCGGCGGCACGGGCGGCCTGTCCGGGCCTGCGATCCGCCCGGTCGCGCTCGCCCAGGTCGCCGCCGTGGCGGCGCGGGTTGCCGTGCCGGTCGTGGGCATGGGCGGGATCCAGACAGCGCGGCACGCCCGTCAGTTCCTCGACGCCGGCGCCACGCTGGTAGCCGTCGGCACCGAGAGCTTCCGCGACCCGCTCGCGGCTGGGCGAATCGTGCGCGAATTCTCACAAGCAAGCGCTTGCTGAGGACCTCTCGGGATAGGACCCGATGCTCTCGGCGGTACCGTTCGGATCACCGATATGAGCATCCTGACGCGGGGGAAAACCCCTGCAAACCACATTGGCACCGTCCAGTACGCTCAACGTAGATAAAGCTCAACCTGAGCTTGAGGCGAATTAAGCGGATTTCGCTTGCGTGGCGGCGGCGGGTGTGTAGACTCGCCGCCCATGCCGACCGCCACCGGACCGCTGTCTGCCACCATCGCTTCCAAGCAGCCAGCAGCCCCAGAGCGATCGCTCAACCAGCGCATGGACGCACTCGCCCGCGCCAACCACATCCGCACCCAGCGAGCGCAGCTCAAGCGCGACCTGAAGGGGGGCCGGCTGTCGATCCATACGCTGCTGCTCAACCCGCCCGAGTACGTCGAGACGGCGAAGGTGTTCGACATGATGCTGGCGGTCCCCAAGTACGGCCGCGTGAAGGTGAACAAGATCCTCACCACCTGCCGCATCAGCCCGAGCAAGACGATCGGCGGCCTCTCCGAGCGCCAGCGCTCGGAGCTCGTGTCGTTCCTGCGCCGCTAGGCCCGCCGCTCCCGGCTCTAGGGTCTCGCGCGTGGCACGCGTCTTCGTGATCACCGGTCCGTCCGGCGTCGGCAAGGGAACTCTGATCAGGGGCCTGATGGAGCGCATGGCGCAGTTGCAGCTGTCCGTCTCGGCCACCACCCGCGCGCCTCGCCCGGGCGAGCGCGACGGCGTCGACTACCACTTCCTGAGCGCCGAGGAGTTCGAGCGCCGCGTGCGGGCCGGAGAGTTCGTCGAGCACGCCGACTACGCAGGCCGTCGTTACGGCACGCTGCGCAGCGAGCTCGAGGACCGCGTCGAGGCGGGCGCGCCGGTCGTGCTGGAGATCGAGGTGCAGGGCGCGCGCCAGGTGCGCCGCGCGATGCCCGAGGCCGTGCAGGTGTTCATCGCCCCGCCGTCATTGGACGCGCTGCGCGCGCGCCTGATCGGCCGCGGGACCGACGGCGACGAGGAGGTGCAGCGCCGGCTGGCGGTCGCCGAGCGCGAGCTGACCGCGCACGAGGAGTTCGCGCACGTCGTCGTCAACGACCGCCTCGAGGACGCGCTCGACGAGTTGACGCGGATCGTCTCGGCCGAGCTGGGCTGAGAGAGCTCGCGAGGGCACGCAGCGCCTGAGCGGCGCGCGCCCGAGCGACTACACTGTCAGCCCCACACGCGAAAGGCCCGACCAGACCATGATGACCTCACCCCGCATCGACCACCTGCTCGAGAACGTCGACTCCAACTACGCGAGCGTACTCGTCGCGGCCAAGCGGGCGCGCCAGATCAACAGCTATTACCACAACCTCGGCGAGGGGGCCTTCGAGGAATTCCCGCCCCCGATGATCGAGACCTCCTCCAAGAACTACCTGACGATCGCCCTCGAGGAAGTGGCGCGGGGAAAGATCAAGTACCACTACAGGTAGCCCGCGTTTGGCGCAAGCGCGCACCCAACGCTTGCGCTCTTTGCCCGGTCTGTCATAGGAACAACTCATCATGGCCAGGATCCTGCTCGGGGTGAGCGGTGGCATCGCCGCCTACAAGGCGCTCGAGCTCGTGCGCCTGGCGAGCGCGGCCGGGCACTCCGTGCGCGTCGTGCAGACGCCGAGGAGCCAATGTTTCGTCGGCGCGGCCTCGTTCGCGGCGCTCACCGGCGCGCCGGTGCTGATCGACGAGTTCGAGGACGACCCCGCGCGCGGCGCCTTCCCCGGGGACGACCCGCCTTCGCATCGGCCGCTCAACCACCTGCAGCTGGTCGCAAACGCCGACCTCTATTTGATCGCGCCCGCGTCAGCCAACACACTCGCCAAGCTGGCCGGCGGCATGGCCGACAACCTGCTGTGCAGCTGCGCGCTGGCCGCCACCTGCCCGGTGGCGGTGGCGCCAGCAATGAACAACCACATGTACGAGCACGCCGCGACGCAGGCAAATCTGCGAACGCTGCGCGAGCGCGGCGTGCACGTGATCGACCCGGACGCGGGACGGCTGGCCTCGCTCCGCGAGCACGGTGTCGGGCGCCTGGCCGAGCCGGCGCGGCTGCTGGATGAGTGCGAGCGGCTGGTCGGCGGCGATGGGGCCAGAGAGGATGCGCTCGAGCGCTCGGCCGGCTGGCACGACCTGCGTGTGCTCGTCACAGCCGGCGGCACGCGCGAGCCGATCGACAGTGTGCGCTTCCTCGGCAACCGCTCATCTGGGCGCATGGGGGTTGCTCTTGCCGAGGCGGCCCACCGACGCGGAGCACAAGTGACGCTGCTCGGCGCGAATCTCGCGACGGCGACGCCTCCAGGTGTTCAGGACGTCCAGGTCAGCACCGCGGCCGAGCTGCGAGACGCGAGCGTAGCGCTGTTCAAGGATTGCGATGTGCTGCTGATGGCAGCTGCCGTCGCCGACTACCGGCCGGTCACGGCAGAGCAAGGAAAGATCAAGAAGGAGGGACAAGAGAGCTTGTTGCTCGAGCTCGAACGCACGGACGATGTACTGGCCGAACTGGCCGCAAGCCGGCGAGGCGACCAGACGATCGTCGGCTTCGCCGCCGAGCATGGCTCCGATGCGGTGCAGAAGGCAGCGCCGAAGCTGACATCCAAGAAATTGGATGCGCTCGTCGTCAACGACGTCTCGCGCCCCGACATCGGCTTCGAGTCCGATCAGAACGAGGTGACGATCCTCACGGCCGCCGGCGAAGAGCAGGTTCCCCGCGCCGGCAAGAGCAGCATCGCCGATGCGATCCTGGATGTGATCGAGCGCTTGCGCCGTCGGTAAAATACGGCGCCATGGACAGCGTCTACGACCTCTATACGCGTGGACGGGACCTGCTCGAGCACGGCGATCACATGGCGGCGATCGTGCCGCTCACGCGCGCGAGGGAGCTGGAGCCGACCAAGGCCTCGATCCGCGAGGCGCTCGGGCGCGCGCTGTTTCACGCGCAGCGCTACGAGCGCGCGGCCGAGGAGTTCCAGGCGATCGCCTCCGCCGCCCCGACCAACGACTACGCGCTGTTCTGCCTGGGCCGCTCGATGCAGCTGCTCGGCCGCCATCGCGAGGCCTGCCATCCGCTCGCGCTGGCCTGCTCGCTGCGACCGGCGCGCGCCGACTACCGCCTGTACCGCGATCGCGCCCGCCGCGACGCGGCGGCCGGCTGATAACCGCCGGCGACCCGCTGCTATTCTCGGGCGACAGCTTTCGTGTCGTCGCAGGGGCGACGGCTGGCAGTACCGAAAGTGGGCGCCCGCCCGCTTTTTTTACGCCTCGACGCAGGACAGGGAAGAGAGCCCGAAGGTCGATGTCATCACCGCAAGCCGATATAGAACAGCTTCTGTCCGAGCGCGAGCCCGACGTCGAGGTGTTGCTCGCGGAGGCGTTCCCGAACGGCACGCTGCGCATCTTCATCGACCACCCCGACGGCGTCACGCTCGGTCTGTGCGAGCACGTCACCGAGCTCCTGTCCGACCTGCGCGAGCGCTATGCGCTGGAGGTCTCATCGCCGGGCGCGCAGCGCCCGCTGACCAAGCCGAGCCACTTCCGCCGCTTCGTCGGCCGCCGCGCACGGGTGCGCACCGTGCGCCCGCGACCGACTGCTGGCTCTGCGGGCTGTGAGGGCCAGCAGCGCACGGTGCGCAGCTTCACCGGTGAGCTGGTCGGGGCCACCGACAGCGAGATCACCCTGGCCGCCGAGGGCGGGATCGTCGCGATCCCCTACTCGGAGATACGTCGTTCGAACCTCGTCGAGGAGTAGGAGAGAAAACCTATGTCACGCGAGATCCTGGAAGCAATGCACGCGCTGGCGCGCGAGAAGGGCATCGAGCCAGAGAAGCTGATGATCGCGCTGGAGGACGCGCTGCTCTCCGCCTACAAGAAGCAGCCCGGCTCGGCCAAGTACGCACGCGTAGAAATGGACCGCGACACCGCCGACTTCCGGGTGATCGAACTGAACATCCCCGAGCGCCTGGAGGCGCACCTGATCGTCGAGACGATCGACGAGGAAACGACCGTGGACCCGGAGACCGGCGAGCTGCGCGAACCAGAGGAGCCGGAAATCGACCCGGCCAAGTTCGAGCAGTACCGCGACCAGATCGACGAACGCGACGTGACGCCTGACGATTTCGGCCGGATCGCGGCGCAGACCGCCAAGCAGGTGATTCTGCAGCGCATCCGCGAGGCCGAGCGCGACATGATGTTCGAGGAGTACCGCGACCGCGTCGGCGAGCTGATCACCGGCATCGTGCAGCAGTCGGACTCCCGCTACACCCTGGTCCAGCTGCGCGAGCGCGTCGAGGCGCTGCTGCCCAAGTCAGAGCAGGTCGAAGGCGAGCGCTACGACCACTCGCAGCGGATCAAGGCCGTGATCAAGGAGGTCTCGCCCTCCACCAAGGGACCCTCGATCATCGTCTCCCGCCGCGACCCCGAGCTGATCAAGAAGCTGTTCGAGCTGGAGGTTCCCGAGATCGCCGACGGGCTGGTGGAAATCGCGGGCGTCGCGCGCGAGCCCGGCTACCGCTCGAAGATCGCCGTCATCTCCCACGCCGACGGCGTCGATCCGGTCGGCGCCTGCGTGGGGCCGCGCGGCTCGCGCGTGCGGATGGTCGTCTCCGAGCTGCGCGGCGAGAAGATCGACATCATCCCCCACAACGACGAGCCGGCTCGCTTCGTGGCCAAGGCGCTCTCGCCCGCGCGCGTGCGCGAGGTGCTCGTCGACGACGAGGCCAAGCAAGCCACCGTGATCGTCCCCGACGACCAGCTCTCGCTGGCGATCGGCCGCGAGGGGCAGAACGCGCGGCTGGCCGCGCGCCTGACCGGCTGGCGCGTAGACATCCGCTCGGAGACCGAGTTCGCCGCCGAGGAGGCCGAGCACGGCTACGAGGAGGAGGATCTGCAGGGGCGCTGCGCGGCGATCCTCTCCAACGGCCGGCGCTGCCCGAACGCCTCGCTGCCAGGCTCGCGCTACTGCGGCCTCGAGTCCCACCAGGCGCTCGACGGGATCGAGGGCGACAACGTCGCCGATCTCTCGCCGGCGGGCGGCGCCGACGCAGCCGAACACGCCCCGCCGGTCGAGGACGCGCCAGTCGAGGCGCTGGCGGAGGCAGAAGCCGAGCAGGCGGCGGAGGGGCAGGCGTCATAGTCCCGCGCCGCCGCTGCGTCGGCTGCGGCCGGGTGACGTCCAAGCCGGAGCTCATACGCATCGTCGCCGTGCCGTCTGACACGGACCGCCCCACCGCGACGCTCGATCCGGCCGGGACGCTGCCGGGACGAGGGGCCTACGTGTGCCAACTCCGAGCGACGGGCGCAGCCAACCCCGCTTGCCTGCGGCTGGCAACTCGCAAGGGGGGCCTGCAGCGAGCGCTGCATCGCGCAGTGGACGTCCCCGCCGAGCTGATCGGCGCCGGACCCCTAGAATCGGAGGGCCGATGAGCAAGAAGCGTGTCCACGAGATCGCCAAGGAGCAGGGAATCTCCAGCAAGGAGCTGCTGGAGAAGCTCGCCGCTGCTGGCATCGCCGCCAAGGCCGCGGCCTCCTCTGTCGAGGAGGCAGACGCTCTGAGGGCGATTGGCGGCAACGGAGCCACGGCCACCGCGACGGCGACAAACCCAGCCCCGCCGGTCGCTCCGGCGACCCCGGTCACGCCCGCCACGGCTCCCGCGTCCCCGACGCCTGCCGCCGACGGTCACGCAAGCGCTGCCCCACCCAGTGCGCCGGCGGGGCCGGCGCACGAGCGCGTGCGGCCCACGCGCGACTCGCGCACCGGCGAGCGAACGCCCGCCAGTAGCAGCGCAGGCGGGCGCAGACGCGTGGTGATCGACTCGCAGGCCTCGCGCCGCCAGCAGGGCGGACCGGCCAACCAGCCGGTGCGCAGGCCGCGCCGCGGACGGCGCCGGCGCGGCACCTACGACGAGACGATCGCCCCGATCGACACCGCGGCGATGGAGGCCACCGATCTCGTGCGCGTGAACTCCGGCTCCACCGTCAAGGACGTCGCCGAGTACCTCGGCGTTCCGGTGCCGGAAGTGATCAAGAAGCTGATGACGCTGGGCGAGATGGCGACGCTCACGCAGACGCTCTCCGACGACGCGATCCAGGTGCTCGCCGACGAGTTCGACAAGCAGATCGAGATCGTCCACGCCGCCGACGAGGTCGAGGTCGAGCCCGTGTTCGAGGACGACGAGCAGGACCTGGTCGAACGACCGCCGGTCGTGACGATCATGGGGCACGTCGACCATGGCAAGACCTCGCTGCTGGACGCCATCCGCGAGACCGAGGTCGCCGCCGGCGAGGCCGGCGGCATCACCCAGCACATCGGCGCCTATCAGGTCACCCATGCCGGCAAGCCGGTCACGTTCCTGGACACGCCCGGCCACGAGGCGTTCACGGCGATGCGCGCCCGCGGCGCGCGCGTGACCGACCTCGCGGTGATCGTCGTCGCCGCCGACGACGGCGTCAAGCCGCAGACCCAGGAGGCGATCGACCACGCCAAGGCCGCCGAGGTGCCGATCGTGGTCGCCGTCAACAAGATCGACAAGGAAGGGGCGCAGCCCGAGCGCGTCAGAACCGAACTGACCCAACAAGGGCTGCAACCCGCCGAGTGGGGCGGAGAGATCGAGTTCGTCGACGTCTCGGCCAAGACTCGCCAGGGCCTGGACTCGCTGCTCGACACGATCCAGGTGGTCACCGACCTGGAGGAGCTGAAGGCCAACCGCGACGCGGCCGCGTCGGGCACGGTGATCGAGTCAAAGCTCGACCCGGGGCGCGGGCCGGTGGTCACGATCCTGATCCAGCGCGGCACGCTGGAGGTCGGCGACGCGCTGGTGGCCGGGGCGCACTTCGGCAGGGTGCGCGCGATGCACGACTTCACTGGCGCGCGCGTGAAGGTCGCCGAGCCGGGCGAGCCGGTCGAGGTGCTCGGCTTCGACGGGGTTCCCGAGGCCGGCGAGTACGTGCACGCGGTCGAGAACGAGCGCCGGGCACGGCAGCTCGCGGGCGAACGCGCCAACCGCCTGAAGACCGAGGCGCTGGCACGACGCTCGGGGCGCAAGGTGTCGCTGGAGGACGTCTTCAAGCTCGCCCAGGAGGGCACCGTCAAGGAGCTCAGCCTCGTCGTCAAGGCCGACGTGGCAGGGTCGCTGGAGGCGATCGAGGACGAGATCGCCAAGCTGCCGCAGGACGAGGTGTCGGTGAACATCATCCACCGTGGCGTCGGCGGCATCAACGAGTCCGACGTGATGCTCGCCTCCGCCTCACAGGGACTGATCCTCGCTTTCAACGTGCGTCCCGTCGGCGACGCCCGCCTCCTGGCCGACCGCGAGGGCGTGGAGATCCGCTCCTACTCGGTCATCTACCGTGCGATCGAAGAGCTGCGCGCGGCGATGCAGGGAATGCTCGAGCCGACCGAGGTGGAGACACCGCTCGGACAGGCGGAGGTGCGCCAGCTGTTCCGCGCCTCGAAGATCGGCGTGATCGCCGGCTCGCACGTCAGCGAGGGCAAGGTCACGCGCGGAGCGCGCGTGCGCGTCGTGCGCGACGGAACGGTCGTCTACGACACGACGATCGCCTCGCTGCGCCGCTTCAACGAGGACGCCCGCGAGGTGAGCGCCGGCTACGAGTGCGGGATCGTGCTCGCCAACTTCCAGGACCTCAAGGAGGGAGACGTTCTGGAGACATACGAGACCCGTCTCCAAGAGCGTCAGCTGGCCTGAGCCATAGGGTGGGCATGAGTGATTGCTCATGCAAGGCTGTGTTCTCTTGACTCAGACGAGACGGCGGGGAGTAGGATGACCCAGGGCCGCATGCGTCGCGTGGACGAGGCGATCAGGCAGGTGATCGGGGACGCGCTGGCCCGCGACTTGAAGGACCCTAGGGTGGGATTCGTGACCGTTACCGACGTCAAGACAAGCTCGGACCTCAGCCATGCGCGCGTATACGTGAGCGTGTTTGGCTCCGAGCAGGCCCGCGCGGAGACCCTCGACGGGCTGCGCCACGCGCACGGCTTCCTGCAGCGGCGGATCGCGGGCGAGCTGCGGCTGAAGCGCACGCCGACGCTCGAGTTCGCCTACGACGACACCAGCGAGAAGGCGATGCAGCTCGACGCGCTGATCGACGCGGAGATCGCGGGCTCCCAGGGCGAGCAGGCCGGGCAAGCCTCGCAGGGCGAGGACGACGGCGCCGCGGAGGCCTCACGCTCATGAACGCGGCGCGCGAGCTGGCCGCGACGCGCGAGCGCGTGCTCGAGCGTGTGCGCGCCGACACGCGCTTCGTTCTCGCCACGCACGAGAACCCCGACGGCGACGCGCTCGGCTCGCTGATCGGCATGCACGGGCTGCTCAGCGGGCTTGGCAAGGATTCGCAGATGTTCATCTCCGCAAGCGACCTGCCGCTGCCGCGCGAGTACCGCTGCCCGGCGCTCGAGCACGCGATCCACGCCGCGCCCGCCGACATCCCCGAGCGCACCGTCGTGATGCTCGACTGCGGCAACATCGACCGCAATCCCGCTGCGGTGCTGCAAAACGGCAGGCACCTGCTGAACATCGACCACCACCACGACAACACGTTGTTCGGCACGCTCAACCTGGTCGATCCGACCGCGTCCTGCACCGCAGAGATCGTGTGGGATCTGATGCACGGGCTCGACGTGGCGCCAACGCGCGCGATCGCCGAGGCGCTGTACGTGGCGCTGGTCACCGACACCGGGCGCTTCATGTACGAGAACACCGGGCCGCGCGCGCACCGCATGGCGGCCGAGCTGATCGCGGTCGGGGTCGATGTCGCGGCCGTCAACAGGCGGCTGTACGAGGAGATGCCGCAGGCCAAGCTCGACCTGCTCGGGGTCGCGCTCGGGCGCGTCCGGCGCTTTGACGGCGGCGCGATGACGCTGGCGGCGCTCGACGCCGAGGACTTCGAGCGCCTCGGCGCCGAGGAAAGCCTCTCCGAGGGGATCGTCGACCACCTGCGCTCGATCGCCGGCACCAAGGTGGCGGTACTGATCCGCGAGCTGACCGGGCCCGAGAATCGCGGCAAGCGCAAGGTGTCGCTGCGAGCCACCGGCGACGACGTCGACGTCTCGGTCATCGCGCGCACCCAGGGCGGCGGCGGGCACCGTCGCGCCGCCGGTTTCTCTACGACCCTGCCGGTTGCCGAGCTGATCGAGCTGCTGCGAGGAGAGCTCGCGCTGCAATTGGACCCGGCGCCAAACGGACCGCCGGTCGCGACGCTGGCCTGAGCGCCGTCGAGCCGGTCGCCGCGGCAACGTGGCCGGCGCCGGCACGAATCCGACGATGGACGGCATCCTGCTGATCGACAAGCCGGCTGGGATCACCTCCCACGACGTCGTCGCACGTGTACGCGGCGCCCTCACCGATCGGGGATCGGCGGGATCCCCGATCGGCCAGCCCAAGACGGGGCACG
>DASZGH010000044.1:0-28439 GCA_035938935.1 Solirubrobacteraceae bacterium | reverse complement strand
GGGGGGAAGCTCCCCCATTGCGGCGCGTCGACGATTGGCGTGCCGTCTTGTTCGAGCTTTTCGCGCGCGGCGGCGAGTGCCTGTTCACGCTCGCGCTCACGGCGGACCATTCTCACAGCGTGCTCAACCTCCCAGCCGGAGTCGATCCGGTCCAAGGCCGAGCGCATGCTCGGGGCGTCATCGAGCAAGCTGACGAGTGGGTAGGCGTCCGCAGCGCTGAGGCGACCCTTGTCGATCAGGGTGCGGACCTTGCGCGGAAGGCGCAGGAGGTCCGCCCAAGCCTGGACATTGGCGGGCGTCGAGTGCACGGTGTCGGCAACCGCCTCCACGGACACTCCGAGGTCGAGCAACTGCTGGATCGCCGCGCCCTGGTCGAGGTCGGCAAGACCTTCGCGGTCGACGTTCTCCGCGAGCTGCTGCCGCAGGCGCTCTGCGTCGTCGTCGCGATCTCGCACGATGGCAGGGACGGAGCCCAGGCCGGCCTTGGTCGCGGCAGCGACACGGCGAAACCCGGTGACGAGGTCATAGTCGCCATCGTCTCTCGGGGTCACGGTGATTGCCGCAAGGACGCCGTGCCGCGTCATGGACGCCGCGAGGCTGTCGATGTTCGGAAGGTCGCGCCGTATGTTGCGCTCGGCATGGATCTTGCCCAACGGGATGATCGCCGTCGCAAGCTCGGCTGTCGTACTGGTTGCCATGGTCAGTTTCTCCTGAAGGAGCGGATAAGACGGCCCCGTACCAGGCAGGGCGCGGCCCGCGAACGCCGACGGACGAGAAGTGCGCCTCGCCAAGGCGCCTAGAGGCGGTCGCGGGACGTGCTCTGCCAAGGTGGCCGGCGCATCCGCGGTCAGGAGAAGTGAAGCAGCGGCAAGAGCGCCGAGCGACCGGCCTGGACGGAGCGGCAGGTACAGGCGGCGGTCAGTCCAGCTCGGGAGAGAGATCGACCAGCGCGAGGTCCGGGAGCAGCTCGTCCAGCAGCCGATGGATCTGAGCTGCTTCTCCCCAGGCGTGGAGATAGATGTTGCCGTTCGTCGGACCAGGGACGTCCGCGTGATCGACCAACTCGTACTGGACGTGGTGAGCCAGCGAGGCTCGGAGGAGTTTCGCCTGGACTTCTTCGCTCTGCGCACGAACCTGCGACTCGAAGTCGATCCGCTGATCTGGCGGCAGTTGCCCGATAGCGGCGACGAGCTTGGGGGTCACCGGACCACCGACGATCGGCCGTCCATCCTCGGCAAAGCGGAGCCTCATATATCGGACCGTACGACTAGTACGCGGACATTCCGCGTACAAAGACATCCCACGAGGGCAGTTTGTGTCCGGTCGCTGGTCCTGCTAAGGCAGTGCTTATCGATCAGCGACCGCTGCGGCTTCGATCATACGGCTCGGTCAGCTTGGCTTTCTTTATTTCTGACTGGCCGAGCCGTTCCTTCTTCAGTTCTGTCTTTTGCTTTTTCATGAAGAGGAATTTGTTTTCTATCTGTCTTCCCACCATCCACCCCAGACAATCCCGCCCGAACTTCTGATCCACCGCCTCACGCCTCCGGTTTGCTCCGCATCCCAGAGTCTCAACTACGTTGTGACGGTGGGATGCGGCGCTGGAGGGTGTTCACAGTGAACACCCGACATAGCGGGGGCGTGAGGCGAACCCGAACTCGAAACGGGCGGGATGAGTGGACGCAGAAGGGCGATCGCTGCCTGTTCACCCCGAGTGAACGGGGTAGTGAACACCCTTGATGCGATGTCCGTGTTTGAGCGGACGGGTCACGTCCCAGTCGACCCGACATGTAGAATGCGTCAAGCTCGTCAGCGGGCGGTTTGCTTGGATCGGCGTCCTTAGACGCTTGTGGGGGTGAAGGCATGAAACGGCTCATCGGAGCGTGTGCGCTCGGGGCACTTACGGTCATCGGGTTTGCTCAGGGTGTCCAACGGTTTGACACGAGGTCGACGTCGAGCTTTAACGGCGTCACTAGTACGACCTATTTATACGGACCAGACGGCGGGTTCCAGATCCCCTATACGTTTGGGGGTTGGCTTATCGTTGGCATTGTGGCGGGGGCCTGCTTGGTAGCACTCGTCTCGGCCTCGTTGGGTGTGGCGCTGTTCCGTCGCGCGACGGGTGGGCGGACCGACAGTGAGGCAACGGTGGACGGACATCTAGCCGCATCTGCGGAAAGCCGCTCAAACGAACGACAGCCTGTAGCGGCAGGATAAGGAAGGGTTGTCAGGCCGCGGCTGCGACCGCAGATGCCGGCAGCGCCACGGGTCCCGCGGCGTCTGCGAGGCGGTCGTAGAAAGCGCCGAGGTTCGCCTTCGCGTGCGGGCCGACATCGAGGAAGAGGATGAGCAGGTCTTGCTGGAAGCCTTCGACGGTGTACGCCGCCGGTAGTGCCTCGCCGCCCTGCAGCGACACCGGGTAAACCAGCGCGGGAGTGGCCGGCGCGTAGCGCTCGTGTCGGCTGTAGGAGATCGCCTGGTAGATGTCGGCGCGGCCGACCCGCAGGTGCGTTCGCGCGATCTCGATGCCGGCGTCGTCCTCGTCTCCCTTGCGCAGCACATCCTTGTACTTGGCGTCGAGCACCAGCCGTCCCGCGGCGGTGTTCATGACGTAGTCGGGCTTGACCGCCGACCGGGACAGGCGCACGCCCGAGGGGTCGATGACATATGCGGACCAGCGCTTGCGGTCGAGCTGGCCGTCCGGCCACGACGCGAGCACGCCGCGAAGTGCCTCCTCGAACAGCACGCTCATGTCCCAGAGGAAGGCATCCTGCACGTGAGACCCAAGCTCCTCGCTGAGGTAGAAGCCTTCGAGCATCGCCCTGCTCTTGGCGATCATCGGACCGTAGTGGCGCAAGGCGCCGCGCAACTGGAGTCGGTTGTAGTCGCTGGAGAGGATCGTGCGATCAGCGACGCCGCTGAAGGCGGGGAGCAGTCGGTCGACGCGACGAAGGAGCGCACGCTTGGCCGCCGGCACCGGCAGGCGCGTGCTGAGGCGCGCGACGCGGCGGAGTGCCGCCTTAAGGATCTGGTTGGCGAGGTTGTTGGGAGTCAGATCGAAAAGTTGGCAGGGCGCCTTGTGTGCCTGACCGCGACCGAGGTACTGGGCGACGTAGTCGCCCACGAGAAGTCGGCCGCGGACCTTGCCGTCGAAGACCTCGCGGCGCAGGACGTATTCCCGTCGCAGCCAACGGCGCACGAACGAGTCCAGCTCGGCGAGATACCAGGCGAGCAAGCACGCGGCCGGGTCCGGCCGCACCGCGCCAAGCTCAGCGGTGAGCTGCTGTTCTGCAAGGAGATCGCGTTGGGCGCCGAAGGCGTAGTCCGCCAGGAAGAAGATGTCCGCGTCGATCTTCGGATGGATGCGGAGCTGGGCGCGTTCCTTGCCGGAGCGGAGCTGGGCCACACCGACGTAGCGGTCGGCGCTGACTTCCCACAGTCCCGCTGCACCTCCGAGACGGCGGTTGATGCCGAGCCCGAGCACGGACCACAGCTCTGGCGGAAAGCACTCGACGAGCCCCTCCTCTGCAAGCAACGTCTGGTGCTCGGTGATGTCGAGCAGACCGTCGCCGACGTTCCAGTCCGCCATCGACGACTCGCTACGCGGCTGGCTCGGCCGGTGGCGCCAGGAGGCTGGCCGCTACCTGCGCGGCCAGGTCCGCTTGGCGTGGCCGCTCATCACCCTGGCGACCGAGCATGTCAAGCAAGGTGTCGAGACGCTCGCTCTCGTAGCGGCCCTCGGTCTCGTACTCGGCGAGCAGCGGATACACCTCGTAGGCAAAGCGGCGAGCAAGCAGCTCGATGCCGGCCGTCTCGTCGGACGGTTTACTGTCGAGCAGGAAGTAGGAGTGACCGGCCTGGAGATCCCGAAGCTCGGCGTTGTCGGGGTCGTCAAAGACCGCCGCAACCGCGTCGAACAGACGAAGGGCGGCATCGCGGTCTTTGCCGCCGGCCCAGTTGGGCGACGCCGCCACGACGTTGCGATCGGGCGAGACGTTGAGGAAGACGAATCGGCGACGCAGTGCGTAGTCCACGACCGCGATCGAGCGGTCGGCGGTGTTCATGGTGCCGATCAATGACAGTCGTGGCGAGAGCTGCAACGTCATCTGGCCGTTGACGGCGTAGGGCGTCACCACAGGCTCGCCGCGGTACTCCAGCGCGTAGATCAGCTCGCCAAAGATCTTGGAGATGTCGCCGCGGTTGATCTCGTCGATGACCAGGATCAGCTCCGCGTCGTCCTCGCGATCGTCCAGCTCAGCGGCCACTGCCGCCATGAAACCCAAGGTCTTGTTGCGGGCGTTGAAGGTGACGCCACCGGGAACCGGCTCGGCCTGAAGGCCGCGCACGAAGTCCTCGTAGGCGTAGCTGGGATGGAACTGGACGATGTCCCAGAGTGCCGGCGATCCGCCCGCCTGGAACAGGTCGGCGACGCGCTCGGCGGTTCGGTCGGGAGCGGCGAGCGATGCCAGCAGCTCGGTGAGACGCGCGGCGTTGGGGCTGCCCGCGGTCGCCCAGTCGATGTACTGGCGAGCGAGCCACGTCTTGCCGACTCCGGGCGGCCCCTGGAGGATCACCTGGCGCTTGCGCTCTAGCTCCACGTGCAACTCGTCGAGGTTGCTGGGTAGCGCAGGCCGTTTGCGGCGTTTCTGATATGCCGCGCCGCGTGCTGCGGTCCTGAACTCGGACGGCGTGAGGTTGAGCCAGTGGTTCGCGCCCAAGGCGAGCGCTAGGTCAGTCGGATCGCCGGCAGGTCCCAGACGAAGTCCGAGGGCCTCCAACCGTTCCTGGAGGTACTGCACCAGAGCGGGAACAGCCTGGGCGGTGCTCAGCTCGGTCCCGACGCCGATGATCGAGCCCCCGTACTTCTCGGGTTCCACGATCTGCGCGGTCTCGAAGTAGCGCAGGAGGTTCGAGGCGACCTTGCGCGTCTCAGTCGGGATGACGTCGGAGAGCGCATCGCGGAGGCGGTCGGCGTTGAACTCCGACGGGTTGAGCTTCCCGTCGGCTGAGGTCAGATTGCTCTCAACGACCTCCGCCAGACGAGAGTCGGCGAGCAGCAACGCGGACCACACCAGCAGTCGGGCCTCGGGTGCGCCGTTGCGAGAAGCCTGCAGGAGAGTGTCGTCGATGATCCTGCCGTCTTTGACGATGAACAGATCGTCCGCCAGCTCACCGTGGGCATGGCCCTGGCCTTCCAGAATCCGCCGGGCTTCGTTCGGCGTCGTCCCCGGCTTGACCTGCGCGAGTTCGGCGACCAGGTCGTCGAGCAGGTAGTGCTTGGTGAGCGAGATTTTTCCGTCGCCGATTGGCGTCACGCATCACGCTCGCAACTTCGAGGGGGCGGGCACATCAGTCGTCGTCCTTGGGCGCATTGATCGACACGGCCCGGATCTCGCCAGCGCGCATCCACAGCTCGTCGCCGTCCTCGTCGTGGAGGTGCACGAACCGCTCGGGCTCAGACGCGAACTCCTCCAGTTGCGCGAGGACGTCGGCGGCAGGCTCCTGGACCTGAATCCAGCGGTCCTCGACCATGATCTCTGTCGCGCCCACCTGGGCCATGCCTACCTCCTGGCGCTGCAGTTTGCGGCGGTAGCGAGAGCATCGCGGTCGCCCGAGCGCACGAAGATATCGGACCCCTGGGCGCAACGTGCGTTGACGTCGCTGCTGCACGCGCGTCGCGCGGTTAGGATCTTTCCGCCATGCCGCGAAACGCCACTCTCGCCGCAGACATCGAGAACTTCCTCCGCAAGAAGAAAGGCGGCGCGACCACCCGCGAGATCCGCGAGGCATTGGACGGTGTGCGTCGCAGTGAGGTCCTTGCTCATTCGGTTCGCTCGGCTCTGTACCGACACCTCGACCCTGAGGGTGAGCGCCTGTTCGTCAAGCTGGGGCGAGCCCGCTACGGGTTGCGCAAGTAGCCGACCGGGTCAGGAGGCCCGACGCTCGGCGTCGTCCTCAACCAGCTCGTCTGTCTCGGGGAGCAGCTCGTCTCCCCACTGGTGCCAGCCCGGTCGCGGGTGCCGCGCGAACAGCTCCAGGTAGGGGCCTGGCGAGCACGCCTCGATGATGTCGTACAGCTTCTCGGGCTTGCGCGAATGCTCACGCTTGCGCTCGGTAAAGAGGTTGACCTGGCGGCGACCGGCGGCCAGCGTGCGGCGTGATCCCCGCACCCCGAACAGCACCATCTCGGTGACGTTGCGGAAGTAGAAGCCGACGCCGCGGCCGTCGGGGCCGCCGTCCTTGCGCGTCTTGTACCAGACGAGGTTCGTCTTGTACGTGAAGCCCCACGCCTGCATCACCTGTAGGCCCTCAGCGAGAAGCGCGTTGGGCACCCACAGGTACAGATGGGCTCCCTCGTTGACCGTCTGCGCCACCGGCATCGCGGTGATGTCGTCCAGCGTCATCGTGTCATAGCGGGCGAGGCGCCGATGCTCCGGAGCCATCTTGCCCGTGCGATTCTGGAACCGCCACGGCGGATCGACGAGGAGTGTCTCGAACTTCCATCCGCCCGCGAAGGAGCGAAGCGATCTATTGGCGAGATCGTGCATGGATCCTTTGGATCTTTGCAGGTCGGCCGGACGGAAAGATCCAAAGGATCTTTTGCCGCTCAACTGCCCGAAGAGCGGCAACTGCGACGGCGTCGCATTCGGATGCGCGTGGTCAGGTGCACCACTACTGTCGCATGCGTCCACTCTCTCTTATCCGACAGCGCTTTGCGAACGGGACAACAGCGAGAACTCGTCCCACGATCCCTTGCGCTCTACGCCTCCGCGCGCATTCTCCGTCTATGCAACCTTCCGCTGCTCCTGTTGCGCGTAGAACCGGCGCAGCGCTGCGGCGGCGGGAACAGAGATAGCAGCCAGGGTCGCGGCGACAGCGGGTGAACCAGCCGTCGGGTGCTCGCAGAGGACGGCCATGATCGTGTCCAACTCCTTCGCCTCCAGTTCTGTCACGACCTCGCGCGCCTGAGTGATCTGCTCGGCCACGGGGATCACCGGCTGGCCCACAAGCTCGTCGATGACGTTGGCGTAATGGCCGTACATCACCTGGGGCGAGTGCCCGGCCCACCGCGCGACCTCGATGGGGCTCGCGCCGGATCGCAAGTGCAAGCTCACGAATGAGCCACGGCAGTCATACGGGACCGCCTCTGCCAATCGCGGCTGTGGCGGCTCGCCGGATGCGAGCGTGTCCATGACCGGCTTCCACACGCGATTGCGCCAGTTGTTGTACTGCGACGGCGACCAGTGACCGCCGTCGCGGTTGGGAAAGATGAGCCGATCGTCCTCCGGCCAGTCGCGCGCCCGGCGAAGCTCCAGAAGATCGTCGGCAAGCTGCTCCACCAGCGGGGCCGAACGCACGCCCCCCGTCTTGGTCGGGGCTTCTTCGCCGAGGCTGACAGCCTTGTCGATGGCAAGCGTGCGCTGCCCGATGTCGGCCCACGTCAAGGCAAGGGCCTCGCCCGGTCGCAGGCCCGCGTAGCTCATCATCGCCACGAGGCAGGCGTCGGCCTGCCTGCGGGCGCCGGTCGTGTCCTTGGTCTTGCGGCGGAGCATCTGGAGCCTGATGCGCTCGATGACGATGGGTGGGAACGGGCGCGGGATGCGCGTGCGCGTCGCCGCAGGCTTCGGCACGGCGAGGACCGGGTTGACGCCGATCTTGTTCCACTGGACGGCAGCCTTGAACACCGACGACATCACGACCAGCACCTTGCGTTGCGAGGCGTTGCCGACACCACGCTCGCGCATGTCGGCGGTCAGGGCCTCAAAGAGCTGCGGGTTGGACACCCATTCGGCGAGCAGGTGATGGTCATGGCGATCCTTGACATGCGCGTTCCACATGGCTTCGTATGTGTCGAGCGTCTTCCTGGAGAGAAGCGGCGCGCGCAGGGCCTTCCATTCCTCGTACACAGCGGCCAACGTCTCGCGCCCTGGCCGGGGGACGGCCTCACCACGGAACTTGCGCGCCTTGACCTCGACATCGAGCGCTGCCGCCGCGCGCTTGTTCGTCATCGTCCGCGAGCGCATCGTGCCATCCGGTTCCCGCCAGCGCACGCGCCACTGCACGCCGTCCGCGGTCTGATACGCCTGCACGCTCATTGAGCGCTTCTTTGGTGTGGTGCCCGATGGCACATCTATGGCACACCTTAGCGGACGATTCGGACGGGAACGTGCCGATATCCCCTGTAAATCAGTGGGCGATCCTGGACTCGAACCAGGGACCTCCTCCTTATCAGAGAAGCGCTCTAACCAACTGAGCTAATCGCCCGCAGCGGCCGATTCTAGCGGCGGTGGGGCCACCGACGCGGCCCTCTCAGCCAGGGCCGCCAGCCCGCAGCCTACGCGCCAGTTCCACCGCTTCCTCCACCCCGCCAAACGACAGCTCCGCGCGGTACCCCGCCCCGACCGGCCGGACCCGCACCTCAGCACCCAGCACGTCTTCGAGGCTCGCGGCGATCCTTGCCGCTGCCTCACGCTGATCGGGATGCACGCCATCCTTTCCCTCCCCCTTAACGGCCTTCGCCTTAGCTGCGCCCGCTTCATTCGCCGTCCGCGCCCGTGCTTCGACGGTACGCACAGACCAGCCCTCGCGGACCGCGTCCCGCGCCAGCGCCTTGCGTACCGAGTGATCCTCGGCCAGCAGCAGCGCCCGCCCGTGCCCCTCGCTGAGCAACCCCTGCTCGATCGTCTCGACGACCTCGTCGGGCAGGTCCAGCAGGCGCAGCAGATTCGACACAGCCACGCGACTGCGGCCGACCCGCCGGCCGACCGCCTCGCGTGTCAGGCCGAGCTCCTCCACCAGCGCGGCGCAGGCACGGGCCTCCTCGATCGGGTTGAGGTCCTCGCGCGCCATGTTCTCGATCAGCGCGAGCTCGAGCGCCGCCGCATCGTCGCGCGGCCGCACCAATGCGGGGATCTCAGTCAGCCCGGCGATCTGGGCCGCTCGCCAGCGCCGCTCGCCGGCGACCAGCTCGTAGGTTCCTCCCGGCTTGGGCCGCACCAGCACGGGTTGCAGAACCCCGCGCTCTCCGAGCGACCCCGCGAGCGCGGTCAGCGCCTCCTCGTCGAAGCGCCGGCGCGGCTGGTTCGGGTTGGCCACGATCAGCTCAACCGGCAGCTGGCGAAGCTCGTCGCCGCTCTTCTCCTCGCCGGCGGAGACGCTCAGGATCGCCTCCAGCCCTCTGCCCATCCCACGCTTGGTCTTAGCCACGCGCCGCGACCTCCTTGGCCAACTCGAAATACGCCTCGGCGCCGGCGCTGTGTGGATCGTGATGGGTCACCGGCAGCCCGTAGCTGGGCGCCTCGCCGACGCGCACGTTGCGCGGGATCACCGTGTCGAAGACCAGGTCGGCGAAGTGCTCGCGCACCTCGCGCTCGACGTCACAGCCCAGCCGCGTGCGGCTGTCGTGCATCGTCAGCAGCATCCCGGCCACGGTCAGGCGCGGGTTCAGCTCGCGCTGGACCAGCTCGAGCGTCTCGAGCAGCCCGGCCAACCCCTCCAGCGCGAAGTACTCCGTTTGTACAGGCACGATCACGCGATCGGCGGCCACCAGCGCGCTGACGGTCAGCGGCCCCAGTGAGGGCGGGCAGTCGAGCACGATGTACTCGTAGCGCTCGCGGATCGGCTCCAGCACCTCGCGCAGCCGCCGCTCGAACCCGTCGATGCGCGGCAGCTCGACGTTGGCGCCGGCCAGCCCAGGACCGGCCGGCAGCAGCGCCAGCCCCTCCACCGAACACTCCACAACCGCCTCCTCAGCCTCACGCTCCCCCGCCAACACCTCGTACAGCCCCGGCGCCTGCGAGCGCGTCAACCCCAGCCCAACCGTAGCGTTGGCCTGCGGATCGACGTCCACCAGCAGCGTCCGGTAACCGGCCTCGGCGATGCAGGCGGCGACGTTGACGGCAGTAGTCGTCTTGCCGACGCCCCCCTTCTGGTTGGCCACCGCATAAACCTTCCCCATCGTGACCGGCACGCTAGCGAGCGGCGAGAGACGAAGTCGTCAGGCCGCGCCGCCAAGCGGCCGCTTACGCGCCACGCCGGCCCGCCGCGGGAACCGTCCCGGGGTCTCGCGCGCCTTGACATAGACGTGCAGGTGATGGTTGCGAACGCCCTCATACGGTTGGACCCGTAGAACTGCGACCCGCTCCAGCCCAAGCTCGCCTGCCGCCCGCACGGAGGCGTCCTCCTCGGCGTGATCGCGGCGGCCGCGCCAGTCGACAAGGCTCCCGCCGAGGCGCAAGAGCGGCGCCGCATACTCCAGCACGACCGGCTGTTGCGCAAGTGCCCGTGCCACTGCGAGATCGTGAGCGCCGATCCCCTGCGGCCACTGCTCCGCACGGGCGTGTACTGCCCGTGCGTTTTCGATCCCCGCGGCGACCAGCACCCGCTCGATGTAGGCGCACTTGCGAACCTGGCTCTCCAGCAGCGCAACCTCGCAGGCCGGCAGCGCGACCGCCAGCGCCAGCCCGGGGAAGCCGGCGCCGGCGCCGATGTCGACGGCGCTACTCGCCGCCGTGACGACATCCAGCTCCAGCGCAGTCAGAGAATCGGCCAGGTGTACGTTCACTGCCTGCGCCAGCTCGGTGACGCTGCTCGGGGCCTCCCCGTCGGCGGCCAGCTCGTCCAGAATCGCCACGAGCCTGCCAACCTGAGCGTCGCCCAGTCCGTAGCGGGCAGCCAGCCCGGCGAGCGTGGCCTCCATCTCGCTCACGGCGTAAGACGTTTCCCGTGAAACACCGCGGCGAGCGTACTCGCCGCCAGACCTCGACCGTCTCCGAGGCAAGCAGCGCCCAGGCTCGACTGTTTCCCGTGAAACACTCGCCCACGCGCCGGGCTCTTCAGCCCTCGACCGGCTCCACAACCAGATACCGCTCCGGCTCCTCGCCCTCGCTGTGGGTGCTCACGTCGTCGCGATCACGCAGGAATTCGTGGACGATCCGCCGCTCTGAGGCCGGCATCGGGTCGAGCTCGACCGGCTCGCCGCTGGCCAGCGCGTCCTCGGCGGCGTCCAGCGCGACCGTGCGCAGTACCTGCGCGCGGCGCTCGCGGTAGCCGTCGGCGTCGATCACGACACGCACCTCCGCCGAGCCGCCGTGAAAGACGATCCGCTGCGCGAGGTGCTGGACGGCATCGATCGTCTGGCCACGCCGGCCGATCAGCAACCCGACGTCCTCGCCCTCGACTCGGCCCGTCAGGACTCCCTCGGATTCCTCGACGTGCACCTCGACGTCGAGCCCGAGCCCATCGACCACCTGCTCGAGCAGCTCGCGCAGAATCTCCTGCGGATCCTCGCGCTCCCCCTCCTCGACCTCCCCGTTGACACTCATCGCCGCCTGCCCGAGCGCTTCTTCTTCTTGCGCGGCGGGGGTGGCGGGCTGGCGCCGCCGCCCGCTCCGGCCAAAGCCGGGGCGCCGCTGGGGGCCGACCCGCCGGGCTTGCCGTTGGGCGTCGGCTTGCCCGAGCTCCCGCCACCGCCCTTGGCCGTCGCTACGGGCGGCGGCGGAGCGCCGATCGTGCGACGCACGAAATAGCTCTGGCCAATCGTCCACAGGTTGGTCGTGATCCAGTACAGCAGCAGACCCGCCGGGTAGCGGTAGAGGATGATCACGAAGAACAGCGGGAAGATCATCATCAGCCGCCGCTGCGACGGGTCCGCGGAGGCCGACATCATCATCGTCGAGGCGAGCTGCGAGCCGACGTAGAGGACGAGCAGCACGATCAGGACGGCGCCCGTCGCCTTGTTGGTGATGTCCGGGATGAACAGGAATTTGCCCGACCCCGGGGCGACCTGCTGGCAGCTGGTCTTTTCGATGTACTTGGTGGGCAGCCCGGCCACTCCGGAGACCGTCGTGTGGTAGGCGGCGTTGTAATGGGCGACGAGCGCTTCGCCGCAGATGTGCTTCTTCAGGTCCGTCCTGAGCATGTAGAACAGCGAGATGAACACGGGCAGCTGCAGCAGCAGCGGCAGGCAGGAGGCAAACGGGTTGACTTTGTGCTCCCGGTAGAAGTTCATGATCTCCTGCTGCTGGCGCTGCTTGTCGTCCTTGTACTTCTCCTGCAGAGCCTTCAGCTCCGGCGCCAGCCGCTGCAGCTCCTGCATCGAGCGGAACTGCTTGAGCGTCAGCGGCAAGAGCACCGCCCTGATCACGACCGTCAGCCCGACGATCGCAAGGCCCCAACTGCCGCCCACGAGGTCGTTGTGGATGAACACCAGGATCGCTTCGAACACCGCGATCAGCGGCGAGAACGCTTCCTGGATTACGTTGGCGGCGATGGGCATGTCGTGCAGGGCGCGGGGCTAAGCCGCGTGGCGGCGATCGGGGTGGGTGGGGACCTTAAACAGACGTTGAGCCTCGACCGGGTCATACCCACCGTGGCTCCACGGATTGCACCTGAGCAGGCGCCACGCCGCCAGCGTGAGGCCCCTCAGTATGCCGTACTGGCCGAGCGCCTGTACCGCGTAGCGCGAGCACGTCGGCTCGTACTTGCAACGCCGCGGAAGAGCCGGCGAGACCAGCCGCTGGTATAGAACTATCGGGGCTCTTGCCGTCGCCACGGCCGCGCGGCGCACCGAGCCATGGCGGGCAGCTTCGTCAATGCTCGCGCGGCTCATCGCGACTCCGCATCAGCCGCCGTGGCTGGCTGGCGATCGGCGAGTCGCGCGCGGGCGAGCAGCTCGCCCAGCGCTCCGTCGATTCCCGCAAGGCCCTCGCGCCGTGCCAGCTCTCCCGCCTCCGGCCGCGCGACCACGACAAGGTCGTGCCCTTCGCCGAGTGTCGGCTCGGCGGCCGCAAACGCCTCGCGCAGCAATCGCTTGACTTGGTTGCGCTCCACCGCCCCGCCGACCTTGCGCGACACCGACAGGCCGAGACGAGGCCGGGTCACCGACTCGTTGGGAAACGAGTAGAGCACCAGATGGCGATTGGAGACGGATCGCCCTTGCCGGTACACACGCTCGAACTCGGCGCTGCGGGATAGGCGTCGGCCGCGGCGGGCTGCGCGCGACATACCGTGGTCCGGGGCTAGACCGACAGGCGCTTGCGGCCCTTGCTGCGCCGGCGCTTGAGGGTCAACCGGCCCGCGCGTGTGCGCATGCGCGCTCGGAAGCCGTGCGTGCGGGCTCGCTTGCGTTTCTTTGGCTGATAGGTACGCTTCATCTCGTTTTCTGAAGCCCGGCCGCGAATCGTGGCCCAATCCGGCGTGGCGACATGCTTGCCTCCGAGCAAGTGCAGTATAGGTGGACGTCGGCTCACGCGGCGCGCAGCGGAATTTCTCGCCAATTGCGGGGGACGCTCTCCCGGCCGCGAGTGCCTCGGATATATTCGCCAGACCGGGCCGACAGCCGGCCCCAAGCAAATGCCTCCCGCCCAATCTTCTCCCACAAGGAGCAGGTCAGCGCTGCCGTGAACGCCGAGCTCGAGCACATCTGGTCCCGCATCGCCGGTGGGCTGGCAGAGGCGATCGAGGAACCCGTCTTCCGCATCTGGCTCGAGCCGCTTCGCCCAGTCGAGCTCGACGGCGTGCAGTTGACGATCGAGGCTCCCGAGCAGACCTGCGACTGGGTGAGGGAGCGCTTCGGCCGTGCCCTTCAAGCCGCCGTCGCAGCCGTGCTCGGCCCCGACGCGACAGCCGACGTGGTCACAGCCCAGCCCTCCCATACCAGTTGCAAGCCAGAGCCTCGACGCCGGGCACAGGCGTCCAAAGCCGCCCCTCCGATCGAGCGCGTCGCCGAGATCAGCCCCAAGCTCACGTTCGATCAGTTCGTGATCGGCGACTCCAACCGCCTGGCTCACGCGGCTGCTCTGACTGTCAGCGAGCTGCCCGCGCAGGCCTACAACCCACTGTTCATATGCGGCCCCCCAGGCGTCGGCAAGACCCACCTGCTGCGCTCGATCGAGGCTTACATCGCGGCCCATTTGCCCGGCCTGAACGTCAGGAGGACAACCGGCGAGTCCTTCACGAACGACTTCGTGCAAGCGCTGAGCACGAGCCGACTCGACGCCTTCAAGGCCAGCTTCCGCCACGTCGACGTGCTCCTGATCGACGACGTCCAGTTCCTCGAGCGAAAGGCCAAGACCGAGGAGGAGTTCTTCCACACGTTCAATGCCCTCTACGAAGCCGGCAGCCAGATCGTGCTGAGCTCCGACCGTCCACCGAGCGACCTTCAGGCCCTCGAAGACCGGCTGCGCGAGCGCTTCCAAGCAGGACTCGTGGCCGATGTCCGCCCACCGGACTTCTCGACTCGGCTGGCGATCCTGCGCAAGCGCGCGCAATACGACGGAGTCGATCGGATCGACCAACTCGCGCTCGAGACGATCGCGCGGCGCGTGTCTGTCAACGTACGGGCGCTCGAGGGAGCGCTCATCCGCGTGGTCGCATACAGCTCGCTCACCGGCCGGCCGCTGACGCACGAGACGGCGACAGAGGTGCTAGACGGCCTCTACCCACAGGCGCTGGCCAAAGAGCGCTCCATCGCCGAGATCAAGGACGCAGTCTCCGCACAGTTCGGCATCACCGCCGAGGAGATGGTGGGCAGAACGCGCTCGCCTCGAGCGGCGCAGCCCAGACAGCTGGCGATGTACCTGGCGCGGGAGCTGACCGACAAGTCGCTGCCCGCCATCGGACGTGAGTTCGGCGGTCGCGACCACACGACCGTGCTCCACGCTCTGCGCCGCGCCAAGCAACGCATCGCCGAGGACGTCTCTTATCGCACGAGCGCACAGACGCTACGAGATCTTCTCGGCAGCACTCCTACTGACCGATCCGCCTGAAAGACTTCCACAGCCCCTCAACAGCTCCAGCCGCAGACGCATGCACAATCACGCGCTTATCAACATCCACACAGCCTCTACTAATACTTGAACCAGAACAGTTGACTTCATGAAGCTTTCCCTCTCTACCCCTGAGCTGCTTGCTCAAATGCAAACGGCTACTCGCGTCGCCTCGACTCGGGCCTCCGTGCAAGCACTCTCGGGTGTGATGATCTTGGCCGAGAACGACCGTGCTCTACTGCTTGCCACCGACATGGAGGTAGGCCTACGCGTCCCGCTGCAGGGCGAGGTCGTCGAACCTGGCTCGGCAGTGCTGCCTGCCCGGCTGTTGCTCGATGTCGTTCGTTCGCTTCCCGATGAGACGGTCACGCTGGAGCTGCGCCCACACGAGCAGGACGTCGAGGTCGTCTCGGGGACGGCGAAGTTCCACCTGCGCACGTTGCGCAGAGAGGACTTTCCGTCCCTACCAGAGATGAGCGGTGCCGGTGCGATCAAGCTGCCCTGCAAGGCGTTCGTCGACACGGCCCTGCAGGTTGCGCGCTCGGCGTCCAAGGATGAGACGCGGCCTGTCCTGACGGGCGTGCTCATCTCCGCCACTGGTCGGGAGCTGACGATGGTAGCGACCGATTCCTATCGACTGAGCGTCAAGCACACGACGATTGAGATGCAGCTGGAGACCCCGCTCGAGGCGAACGTACCGGCCCGCGCCCTGCAGGAGTTGGCCCGCATCGCCCAGTCGGTCGAGCAGGCCGAGCTCGACGTCAGCCTGGGGCAGAGCCAGATCGTGTTCGAGATCGGGGAGGTCGTCCTCTCCTCACGTTTGATCGACGGCCAGTTCCCCAACTACCGCCAGCTGCTACCCGAGTCGGTGGAGCACGAACTGCGCCTCGATAGCGCAGAGATCGTCGAGGTCGTTCGCCGTGTGAGTCTGCTGGCGCAGAAGAACGCTCCGCTGCGCCTTGGTTTTACCGAGGGAGAGCTGACCGTCTCGGCCCAGACCCCCGACGTCGGCGAGGCCAGCGAGAGCCTGCCGGTCCCGTTCAAGGGGGAGCCGCTGGAGATCGGCTTCAACCCCGAGTTTCTTCGTGACGGCCTCGAAAGCGTGGAGGCCGAGCAGCTCCTCTTGAAGCTGATCAGCCCGCTGCGCCCCGGCTTGATCGAGTCGCCAGACGGGAGCGAATTCGTGTACCTGATCATGCCGATCAGACTGAACGCGTGAGCGCGCGTATTGGGCTTGGGCATGCGCGTCATCGCCGTGCAGCTGCGCGACTTTCGCACCTACGTTCGTGCTGAGGCCAGGATCGGCGAGGGCCTGACCGTCGTGCACGGCGCCAATGGCGCCGGCAAGTCGAACCTGCTCGAGGCGCTGTACTTCGGCTGCACCGGGCACTCTCAGCGCACCCGCAACGAGCGTGAGCTGGTGCGCTTCGGAGCGCAGGCGGTCCGTGTGGTGGTGTCGCTGCGCGAGCAGGGCCGCTCGCACGAGTTGGCGGTCGGCTTCCAACCGGGGGCTCCCAAGCACATGACTGTCGACGGCGCGCCCATCGAGCGTCTGACCGACGTCGAGCAGCGCCCGCTGGTGAGCGTCTTCTCGCCCGATCGGCTGGAGCTGATCAAGGGTCCGCCCAACCTCCGCCGTGCTCACCTCGACCAGATGGCGGCGGCGTTGTGGCCGGCACGCGTCGGCACGCGCCGAGACTACGCACGCGCGCTGGCGCAGCGCAACGCGCTGATCGCGGGCATCCGGGCAGCTCGTGCATCGCGCGCGACGCTGCCCAGCTGGGACGTCGAGCTGGCGCGTCACGCGATCGCTCTGCGCGAGGATCGCTCAGAGCTGGTCACGTTGTTGGCCGGACCGTTTTCCGAGCGGGCCGCACAACTCGGGCTGGACGGAGAAAGCGCACTGGAATACAGGCCTCGCTCGAAGGCGACGAGCGCTGAGGAGTTCGTGCAGGAGCTGCAAGAACGGACGCCGCGTGATCTGCAGCGCGGCTTCTGCACGCACGGCCCGCACCGCGACGAGCTGGCGTTCGTTCGGGACGGGCGCGATCTTCGCTCCTTCGGATCGCAGGGCGAGCAGCGGTTGGCGTTGCTCGCCCTGCTGCTGGCAGAGCGCGCGGTGCTGGCTGCAGAGCGAGATCGCATGCCGCTCATGCTGCTCGACGACGTGATGAGCGAGCTCGACTCCACCCGTCGCGAGCTGCTGGCGTCCGAACTGACGGGCGGCGGCCAAAGCCTGATCGCCACGACAGACCTCGCTCACGTACCGGGCGCCGGCGGCGCGTCTGTGACCCGCCTGCGGGTTGCCAGTGGCGCAATCATGCAGGAGGCGCTGGCGGCGTGAGACGGCGTGCCCCTCGCAGGCTGGCTCTGGCCGTCGAGCACCTCGCTGGCGAGGTGCAGCCCGCGACACCGCTGGCGCGGGTGCAGCGAGCCTGGCCCGAGGCCGTCGGCGAGACGATCGCGACCGCTGGACGTCCGACCGCCGAGCGTGACGGGACGCTGACGGTTACGTGCTCTGATGCCGTCTGGTCAGCGGAGCTCGAGATGATGGGCGCGCAACTGGCCGAACGTCTCAACCACGCGCTCGGAGAGCCGCTGGTGTCAAGGCTTCGCTGCCGCACGGGCTGAGCTTTTGCGACCGCGACAGCGACGTGATGACGCGGCCGCCCATGGGTGTCTCAGCACGGACACACGTGGCCGCAGTTTCGGCTTGTTTGCAGGTGTTTCAGCGGGTTTAGACGCCCAGCTCCGGGGGGTCGCTGTGCTATCATTCGACAAACAGATTTCCCGCCCCGGCCCGAGGTGCAGGACACCCGGATCCGGGGCGTTTTCGCGTCATCGGAGGATCATTGGCGACTGACCCAGCGCGTTTGCGCGACCCACAGAGCGACACGGCCCCAGAGACGGGTCAAGCCGGCTACGACGCTCAAGACATAACCGTGCTCGAGGGGCTGGAGGCAGTACGCAAGCGCCCCGGCATGTACATCGGCTCGACCGGGGTGATGGGTCTGCACCACCTCGTCTACGAGGTTGTGGACAACTCTGTGGACGAGGCGCTCGCCGGCCACTGCAACGAGGTCTCGGTGACGATCCACCCCGACAACTCGATCACCGTCGTCGACGACGGCCGCGGCATCCCGGTGGCCATGCACGAGAAGGAGGGCCGCCCGGCCGTCGAGGTCGTGCTCACGGTGCTTCACTCTGGCGGCAAGTTCGGCGACGGCGGCGGCTACAAGGTCTCCGGCGGCCTGCACGGCGTCGGTGTGTCCGTCGTCAACGCGCTATCCGAGCGGCTGCGCGTGCAGGTGCGCCGCGACGGGCACGCCTTCTCGCAGGAGTACTCGCGCGGCGTCCCCCAGCAGGAGCTGCAGCGCGGTGAGAAGCTGCCCGCGGGCTCGACCACCGGCACGACCGTCACGTTTCTCCCAGACGCCGACATCTTCGAGGCGCTCGACTTCGACTTCCACACCCTCGAGGAGCGCCTGCGCGAGACCGCCTTCCTCACGCGCGGCCTGAAGATCTCGATCGTCGACGAGCGCGGCGAGGGGCACTCCGCCGCCTTCCAGTACGAGGGAGGGATCGAGGACTTCGTCGCCTACCTGAACGAGAACAAGGACACCGTCCACCGCAAGGTCGTGTTCTTCTCCGCCGAGGGCGAGGAAGGCGCCGTCGAGGTGGCTATGCAGTGGAACTCCTCCTACCAGGAGTCGATTCACTCGTTTGCCAACAACATCAACACGCGCGAGGGCGGCTCGCACATGTCGGGCTTCCGCTCGGCGCTGACGCGCACTCTGAACAAGTACGCGCGCGACCACGGGCTGCTCAAGGAGAAAGAGGACAACCTCTCCGGGGAGGACGTCCGCGAGGGTTTGACGGCGGTCATCTCGGTGAAGCTGCGCGACCCCCAGTTCGAGGGTCAGACCAAGACCAAGCTCGGCAACCCGGGCATGGCGGGCTTCGTCGAGTCGATCGTCAACACGGGCCTGGGGGAGTTCCTGGAGGAGAACCCGAGCGAGGCGCGAGCGGTGATCCTGAAGGCCGTCCAGGCCCAGCGCGCCCGCGACGCCGCCCGCAAGGCACGCGACCTGACCAGGCGCAAGTCGGCGCTGGAGAACTCGACGCTGCCCGGCAAGCTGGCCGACTGCTCGGTCAAGGACCCGTCGCTTGCCGAGCTGTTCGTGGTCGAGGGCGACTCCGCAGGCGGCTCGGCCAAGCAGGGCCGCGACCGCAACACGCAGGCAGTGCTGCCGCTGCGGGGCAAGATCCTCAACGTCGAGAAGTCACGGATCGACAAGGTCTTGCAGAACACCGAGATCCAGGCGCTGATCACGGCGATCGGGACCGGCGTACGCGACGAGTTCAACATAGAGAACGCGCGGTACCACAAGGTTATTTTGATGACAGATGCCGACGTTGACGGAGCTCATATCAGAACGCTCGCGTTGACGCTCTTGTTCCGTGAGATGCAAGAGCTGATCGAGGCCGGCTACGTCTACATCGCCAAGCCGCCCCTTTACAAGATCAAGCAGGGCTCCAAGGAGCGCTACATCGAGAAGGAGCACGAGCTGGAGGAGATCCTGCTCGCCGACAAGTGGGAGAAGCTCGCCGTCTTCGACCGCTATGGCAGCCAGTTCAAGCTGACCGAGGTGCGCTGGCAGAAGTTCGTGCGGCTGCTCAAGCAGTACGAGGGCTGGGCCTCTTCGCTGCGCGCCGTGCACGGTCACGAGATGGTGCAGTTCCTGGAGGAGTCCTCGCTCCTGGGCGAGCGGGCGCTGGACGCCGAGACCGCCATCCAGGTGATCTCGCGTGAGGGCGTGCAGGGCGAGACGCACGCAACCGAGTTGCTCGACCAGGACGAGGAGGGACTGCGGGTGAAGGCAACCGAAGCGCGCACCGGCTTCGCGCGTACCCATCGGATCAAGCGCGGCCTGTTCGAGTCCCAGGAGTATCGCCAGCTCGTCAGTGTGCACCGCCAGCTGATCGAGTTGGCGGGCACGCCGGCCTTCGACATCCGTCTCGGCGACGCACGCGACACGGCGCCGTCGTTTGAGGCCCTGCGCGACGCGGTGATGGGCGTAGCGCAAAAGGGTGTCAAGCTTCAGCGTTTCAAGGGCCTCGGCGAGATGAACGCCGAGCAGCTCGCCGAAACCACGATGGACCCCGCCAGCCGCACGCTCGCGCAGGTGACGCTGGAGGACGCCGCCGCCGCCGACAGGATCTTCTCGATGCTGATGGGCGACCAGGTCGAGCCGCGCCGCGCGTTCATCGAAGACAACGCCCGCGCAGTAGTGAATCTTGACGTCTGAGGAGGTGAACGCAAGTGGCCACGCCTGAGACTCTCAGCGGCGGGAACATCGAACCGCGCGCGCTCGAGGAGGAGATGCGCACCGCGTACCTCGACTACGCGATGTCGGTCATCGTCGGCCGCGCGCTTCCCGACGTGCGCGACGGCCTGAAGCCCGTGCATCGTCGCGTGCTCTACGCGATGAACGAGCTCGGCCTTGGGCCGACCCGCTCCTACGCAAAGTGCGCCAAGATCGTCGGCGAGGTGATGGGCAACTATCACCCACACGGCGACTCGGCAATCTACGACACGCTCGTGCGCATGGCCCAGGACTTTTCAATGCGCTACGAACTGGTCGACGGCCAGGGCAACTTCGGGTCTGTGGACGACGATCCGGCTGCCGCGATGCGCTACACCGAGGCTCGCTTGGCCCGCATCGCCACCGAGATGCTGCGCGATCTCGACATGGACACCGTCGACTTCGCACCCAACTACGACGGCTCGCGCCAGGAACCGCTGGTGCTGCCGGCACGCTTCCCCAACCTGCTCGTCAACGGCTCCTCGGGGATCGCGGTGGGGATGGCCACCAACATCCCACCGCACAACCTGAGGGAGGTGATCGGCGCCACGATCGCCTACATCGACGATCCGGACACAGACGTCGCCGGTTTGATGGCACACGTCAAGGGTCCGGACTTCCCGACCGGAGGGATCATCCTCGGTCACGCCGGCATCCGCGACGCCTATGAGACCGGCAAAGGGCGCGTGCGCGTGCAGGCCAAGGCGCACATCGAGCCGCTCAAGCAGGGCAAGGAGGCGATCGTCGTCACCGAGCTGCCCTACATGGTCAAGAAGGGTGGCGAGGGCGGCCTGATCCAGAAGATTGCCGACCTCGTCCACGAGAAGAAGATCCCCGAGATCTCCGACCTGCGCGACGAGTCGGACAAGCGCGGGATGCGTCTGGTGATCGAGCTCAAGCGCGACGCGATCCCGAAGGTGGCCCTGAACAAGCTCTACAAGCACACGTCGATGCAGAGCACCTTCGGCGTGAACATGGTCGCGCTCGTGGACAACGTGCCGCGCACGCTCGACCTGCGCGCCGTGATCCACAACTACGTCGCCCACCAGCGCGAGGTGATCGTCCGGCGCACCAAGCACGAGCTCGCCGAGAAGGAGGCCCGCGCCCACATCCTCGAGGGGCTGCTCGTCGCGCTCGAGAACCTCGACGCGATCATCGAGCTGATCCGCGCCTCGCGCGATCGCGACGCGGCTCGCGAGCAGCTGATCGAGCGCTTCGGCCTCAGCGCGATCCAGGCGACCGCGATCCTCGATCTGCGCCTCTCGCAGCTGACGGCGCTGGAGGCCGACGCGATCAAGCAGGAGCACGCCGACGTGACCGAGCGGATCGCCGAGCTGCGCGCGATCCTCGGCGACGAGAGCCGGGTGCTCGCCGTCATCAAGGAGGAGCTCTCCGAGATAGCCGAGCGCTTCGGCGACGAGCGACGTACGGACATCAGCCACTCCGAGGACGAGATCGACATCGAGGATCTGATCGCCGACCAGCAAATGGTGATCACGATCACCAACACCGGCTACATCAAGTCGCTGCCACTGACCACCTACCGCCAGCAGCACCGCGGCGGGCGCGGGATCACCGGCATGGACATGAAGGACGGCGACTTCATCGAGCACCTGTTCATCTGCTCGACCCACGATTACCTCCTGTTCTTCACCAACCGCGGCAAGGTGTACCGCTCGAAGGTGTATGAGCTGCCGGAGGCCTCGCGCACCGCCAAGGGCCGCGCGCTCGTCAACGTTCTGCCGCTGCGCGAGGGCGAGCGTGTACAGGCCGTGCTCTCCACACGCGACTTCTCAGAGACCAAGTATCTCGTGTTCGCCACGCGCAAAGGCACGATCAAGAAGACCGAGCTGATCGCGTACAACACGCCGATCAAGGCCGACGGCATCATCGCGATCAACATCCGCGACGACGACGAGCTACTCGCCGTGCGCGCGGTCGACGAAGGCGATGAGGTGATCATGGTCTCTCGCGCGGGCCTGACCGTGCGCTTCGCCGAGTCCGACGCGCGCGCGATGGGACGCGATACGACCGGCGTGCGTGGGATGGACGTCGGTAATCTGGATCCCGCCCACCCCAACGAGGTGATCGCGATGGATGTCGCGCGCGACGACATGGACCTGCTTGTCGTCACCGAGAACGGCTACGGCAAGCGCACACAGATCGCCCAATACCGCAAGACCAACCGCGGCGCCAAGGGCGTAAAGACGATCGGGCTGACCGAGCGCAAGGGCGGGCTCGCCGGCGCCCTGGTGGTGCGCGAGCACCACGAGCTGGTCTTCATCAGCGTTGGCGGCATGGTCCAGCGTACCTCCGCCGCCGGGATCTCGCAGCAGGGACGCTCGGCAACGGGTGTGCGCGTGATGAACCTCAAGGACGATGACGCCGTGAGCGCGGTGGCCCTCGTTGTTGACAGCGGCGAGGCAGAGGCCACCGAGGACCCACAAGTGCCGCTGCCGCTGGATTCATCACCTCCCGACTCGACGTCCGACGCCGAATAGCCCGGCGCCCGCAGCAGAGCGCCTGAAGGAGACCGGAAGCTGCGCCAACCGCGTCCACAACGTCATCGATGTTCGCTACATTGCAAGGACCAGAGAAAGGAGGTGGTCCTACGTTGACTGACAGTACTTGCGGGACTCTGGAGGTGGCCGGCCGTTAGGCCGACTCGCTCGGCTGGACCCGCCTAGCGGAATCCAACCGGACCACCACCGCGAAGGTCGTCGGACGTCGTCCCTCCGACTTGCTGCGCCGGCGCTCTGTCGTAAGGCACGCGCCAGCGAAGCTGAGCCGACGCGGTCGTGTCCAGCACAGTTGCAAGCGGAGGGCGCCTGGTCGAGGGCGCCCTCCGTCGTTGTCCCGCTCCGGCGGACGAGAGTCACAGCCGCGCGAAGCGCGCCGTCGCGCCGCCCGCCTTCGCGGACCCGCCCGCTCAGGCCGCGGCCGGCAGATACTGGCGCCAGGCCGCCGGGATCGACGGGCTGGCGACGTGGATGAAGATCTCCGCCCGCGGCGTGCGCGGCTTGTGGCGCGGGTGCATCCCCGCTTGGCGCGGCAGCATGTCGCCCTTGCGGCGGTTGCACGGCGCGCACGAGGCAACGATGTTCTCCCAGCTCGACGTGCCGCCCTTCGAGCGCGGGATCACGTGGTCGACCGTCAGGTTCGAGCGCGAGCCGCAGTACTGGCAGGTCCAGCCATCGCGCGCGAAGACCGCGCGGCGAGTGATCTTGCGCCGATGCGTGTCGCGCGGGACGTGGACGTAGGTCACCAGTCGGATCACGACGGGACGCGCGAGCGTGGAGCTCTCGGAGTGCAGCTCGTAGAGACCTCGCTCGATCAGCTCAGCCTTCTCCTTGAGCAGCAGAACCACCGCGCGCCTGACAGAGCAGACGTTGATCGGCTCGTACGTCGCGTTGAGGACGAGCACCCGGCCACCCGTCGTCGTGTTCGACGACGAGCTCGGTCCGTGCCGCTGGTGCTCTGCGGGCGGCACGGACCCCACTGGCTCTGTGGGGGCCATGCTTTCCATCTTCCGCGCCGGAGTGTAGCGGTCAAAGCCCCACGAGCACACGCCTGAGCACCTGTATCGAGCCGGCTGGGACGCTTGAGGATGAGTCGCCTCGCGCCTCGCCACGCGCGCTCTGAGACACGTTCTTAGGCTGTCGGGTAGGAGCCGAGCACCCGCACTCGCTCACACAATGCACGCAGGCCGTCGAGCGCGGCGGCCACTGGGGCGTCTGCAAGCGAACCCTCCAGATCGACGAAGAACATGTACTGACCCAGGCGCTCGCGCATCGGTCGCGACTCGATCCGGGTCAGGTTGATCTCGCGCTCGGCGAACTCGTCCAGGCAGCGCACGAGCCAGCCCGAGCGTCCCGCTCCCGCGCCCCAGAACACGATCGACGTCTTGTTGGTCGGTCCCGCGGGAGCGACCAATGGGGGCCCCTGTGCGCAAGCGTCGCCGTGGGCGAGCCAGACGAAGCGGGTCTCGTTGTCCTCGCGGTCCTGGATGCCCGAGACGAGGATCGTGCAGTCGTACAGCCGCGCGGCCAGCTCGGTGCCGATCGCCGCCGTGCAGTCGCCGGTCTGCTCTAAGAGGAGCCGCACGGCCTCGGCGGTCGAACTGGCGGCCGTGATCCGCGCGTGGGGGAGCTCCCTGCTCAGAAACCGCGTGCACTGCCCGGGTACATGCGGATGGGAGACGATCGCCTCGATTCGCTCCAACACCAGCGGCTCGCGGGCGATCAGATGATGGCGGACCGGCAGCACCACCTCTCCGACGACGCTTACGTCCGGCGCCTCGCCGGTGAGCGTGTCGAGCGTGACGGGCACCGAGCCCTCGACCGAGTTCTCGATCGGGACGAGCGCCCAACGCACCGCGCCCTCCTGCACCGCCATCACCGCGTCGCGGATGCTCGCCAGCGCGACCGGGACGACGGCGTCCTGCTCGACGCTGCTGAGTAGGGCCTCCTCGCTGAAGGTCCCCTCCGGCCCCAGATAGCCGGCGGTGGCGGGTGGCTCTTTGTCGCCAGCTCGAGTGGAGCCCGCCTGCGGATCGGCCGCGCCCACGGCAGACTCAGGCACCGGAAGCGTCCACGGCGCCCGCCCGCGACGACGACTCGGGCCCGGTGCTCGACGCCCGTGGAGCGCCTCCGGCGAGCGCAGCGCGGACGGCCTCGGCCTCCTCGGGCGAGAGCTCTAGCTCGCCTTTCCCCTCCCATACCTGCTTGGCGTAGACCCGGGCCTGATCGCGGTGGTGGATGCAGGTCAGCACGACGCCGGAGTGCTGCTCGTCGAGCAGCGCGATCGACATCGACTGCTGCCCTGAGAGCTCGTTGTAGGCGTCGTAGCGGACGAGCGCCCGGTGGGATATCGCACCCGTGAGTCGGTGCTCGACCGCGTCGAGCCTGCCGTCGAGCCGCAGGGCGACGTCGCCGACGTAATCCTGCAGCGCTTCGAAGGCGCGTTGCAGCGACGCGCCGTGCTCGACGACGTCGCGCTCGGAGCTCTCGCCGAGCACGAGCTTCTGCGCGGCGCGCAGGCGGCGGTGTGAGCGCGCCAGCACCAGGTAGCCGATCAGCGCGAGGGCCGCTACAGCCAGCGCCGCGAGCGCGACGATCCCCTGCGTGTCGTTGAGCGAGGCGGCGAGCATCGTGGAGGGCATCGAGCACAAGTTAGCCGCTCAGCCTGCGCCGGCGGCCCGCCAGCTCGCCGTTTGCGCTGTTTGCGCCCTGTGATTTGCGCCCTGCGCGCGGCGATCCGCGACGACGCCTATTTCCCGAAGATCACCAGGTAGGTGCCCTTGTTGTTTTCCGTGTCGGTCTCGCCGGGGACGGGCTCGATGTTCACGCTCACCCGCGAAGCCGAGCCCAGCGCGACGCCCGTGACCGGGATGTCCACGTTGGTGGTGCTGCCTGGTTCTGTCTTGTCGATCAGGTGCGAGGCCGACAGCGTCTTGCCTTCGCTTGTCACCGACACGTCGACCTTGACGTTGGTCTCGGGGTTGGAGCCGGCGTTTTCGACCATCACCGTGAACGTCGGGTTGGCACCGCCGCTGACGTGATTGAGCGTGGGCTGCGGGGCCAGCGTGTTGGTGCCGACGCTGACTCCCTTCAGCGAATGCCCGTGCGTTCCCGGGGTCACAGCGCCGCCGGAGGGCGTTGCGCCGGTGAGCTTGGCCTTGACCGTCGAGGTCTGCAGCCAGCTCAGGTTGGGCAGGAAGCGGCTGGCCTGCGTGGGGCCACTGATGCCGCCCGAGGCGAGCCCTTCCTGGATCAGTGGCGCGACCCGCTGGGAGTAGACGACATCCGAGGCGAGGAAGATCTCCATCGCCCCGGCGATCGAGTTGGCCGCCTGTGGAGCCTGGCCGCCGAGCGCGGTGCGGACCAGGTTGGCGACCTTGCGCAGTCCTTCGACGCGCATGTTCATCGCCAGCAGAAAGTTGCGCTGAGCCGAGGCCATGCTGCCGGGGACGCTCAGCTTCTTGGCCTGTTCGGCCTGCTGTTCAGCGGTCATGCGATCTTCGTCGACGCGCTGCCCGACTTCCAGCGCTGACTTGCCGCTCCCCCCGGCGAGCGTCGCGAACAGCGGTCGCGAGACCTGCGCCTGCGATTCGGCGGCGATTTTGCCGACGTCGCCGTTGTATTTTTCAAGCGCCTGCTGTTTGCCGCGCTTCAGGCAGCCGTTGACGAGTAGCACGATCACGATCAGCAGCACGACGCCGACCGCGGCCGCGATCCGGCGGCGCACCATCATCGCGCGATGATCCGCCGAGAGCGTGCCTGCACCTCCGCGCGCGCCGCCTCCACCACCGGTGCTGCCCGTGGTGCCTGTAGTGCCGCCGCCGGGCCGGCGCGGCTGCGGGCGTGGCTGTCGTGGTGCATGCGCCGGCCGCACAGCGGTCGGCGGCTCCTCGTCGTCGTCGAAGAACGACAAAAAATCGCTCCTTGCAGGGCTCCTGAAGCTCATCAGTATGACTCCACCGGCAGGCGGAGTGTTTCGCGCGGGTCCCCTGCAACTTCTCGGCCAGTCGCGGACGGCCCGATCCGCCGGCAGGGAAAGGCGTTCGCGGCGGCGAAGCCGGGGGCGTGGAAACCTCCAAGACCCTTCTCCGCGGCGAGATCCGCGTCTCAGACGAGCGCGCGCAGCGACGTGGCGAGCTCGTGCTCGGGCGCTACCGACTGCTCGAGCGGCTGGGCGCCGGTGGCTTCGGCACGGTATGGCGTGCGAGCGACGAGCAGCTGGGGCGCACGGTCGCGCTCAAGCGCATCGGGCTGCCCTCCGCCGAGGAGCGCGAGCGTGCGATGCGAGAGGCGCACGCAACCGCCCGCCTGGCGCATCCGGCGATCGTCGCCCTCTACGAGGCGTGCGCGGACGGGGACGCCTTCTACCTGATCTCCGAGCTGGTCGAGGGAGACACCCTGGCGCAGCTGATCGAACAGGACTCGCTGTGCGACGAGGAGATCGTCGAGATCGGGCTCGCGCTGGCCGACGCGCTCGCACACGCACACGCGCGCGGAGTGATCCACCGTGACGTCAAGCCGCAGAACGTCCTGGTCGCAGACGATGCGGCGCAGCCCGAGAAGCCGCCGCAGCGCACGCCGCAGCGGCGCGGCCTGCCGGCCGCCGCCAAGCTCGCCGACTTCGGCGGCGCCCTGCTCGCCGGTGGTGAGGTCCTGACGCGGACGGGCGACGTGTTCGGCACGCTCGCCTACATGGCCCCCGAGCAGAGCGAGGGCCACGCGGCCGGCCCGCCCGCCGATCTTTACTCGCTCGCGCTCATCCTGTACGAGGCTTTCAGCGGCGTCAACCCTGTCCGCGGCCTCACGCCTGCCGCGACCGCGAGGCGAATCGGCGAGCCGGTAGCGCCGCTGGAGCAATGCCGCCGCGACCTTCCGCGCGAGCTAACGCGCGCAATCGACGAGTCGCTGCGGGTCGACCCGCAGCGACGAGGCTCGCTCGCCGACCTGCACAACGCGCTCGCGCAGGCGCTCGAGCGGGGTCTGCGTCGGGGCCTGTTCTCGCGCCGAGCCGAAGCTGGCCGCACGCGCGTGGACACGACCGTGCACGTACACGAGCCGGTCGCGCCTGCTGTCAAGACGGCGTGGCAGCCGGCCGCGCCCGCAGCGCCGCCTCTCGGCGCCCCCGTGCCCGCCGAGGATCCACCGGAGCCCTCGCAGCCCCACCGCCTGGCGCTGCCGCGCGGCGTGTGGCTCGGCCTGGTCCTTGCCGTGGCCGTGTGGCAAGCCGCCGCCGGCCGCGCCGGCGGCGCGCTGCTGCTGCTGGCCGCCGCCGCCCCGCTGCTGCTGCTCGCACGCCGCTCGGGCCCGGGCTGGCTGACGGCCGCGGCGGCGCCCGCGCTCGGCCTCGCGGGACTCGCCGGGGCATTCCCGGCGCTGGCCGGCCAGCGCTCCAGCTGGCGCGCTCGCGCCGGCCTGGCCGCGCTCGGCTTCTGGTGGCTGGCGCTGGCCGAGCCGTTGCTCGCCAGGCGCCTGTGGTTGGGGCCGCCGAGCGGGCTGCCGCCGCGCGAAGCGTGGGAGGCTTCGCTCGCCGGTACCGCCTCACACGTGATCGCCGGCGTGCTCACCCCGCAGCTGGCGATCGGTGCGCTGGTATGGGCTGCCGCCGCGCTGCTGCTGCCGTGGATCGTCCGCGGTCGCAGCGCGGGTCTGGACGTCCTGCTTGCCATCGCCTGGACGGTCGCCCTGCTCGGCGGCGCTCCCTTGATCGAACGGGCCGTGCTCGCCGACGCCGCCCACGCCAGCCCGCGTGGCGTGTTGCTTGGTGCGATGCTCGGATGCGTGCTGGCGAT
>DASZGH010000043.1:0-3282 GCA_035938935.1 Solirubrobacteraceae bacterium | reverse complement strand
CGTTCCCCTGTTCGGCGTTCGCGACTTTGATTCGAAAACCATATGAGGTGCTTTCCTGCAACCCGGTCACGCTCGCGCTCACAGCGACATTGCTGGTACCCGATCCTGGTGGTGGCAAGCAGGGTATACTTTTAGTGAATTTCTCGACTTTAAAAACTATGTCGTTCAAATTCATTTCTCCGTATTCAAACACGCATTCCGTCACTTGGACACCGGCAGGGTTCACCACGGCATTCAACATCACACTCGACGGCTGCACTTCAGTAGCCGCAACACCAGACACATCCGCAGTGATCACAAGCGGACCATAAATACGAACGGGACCGCCGAAAGGTTCGGGTACATATACTCTCTCGCTTCGGCCGTTGAGCCCAACGGAGACGTCGGAGGCTCCGCCGGCGGCGGCCAGAGGCTCGCCGATTTCCGTTACCAGGGCGCCCGTCGCATCGTATTGATTGATAGAGGTTTCTGTGGCCGCATAGACATCTTCATTAGATGGGTCTACGGCAGTCGAGTAGGAATGCATTGGGACGAACACAGTCCCAAAAGCTTCCTGGCCCGCTGTGTTGAATTCCAATGCGCCATACTTCATCAAATTACTTCCACCAGAGGCGTAAAGATCGCCCTGCGGATCGACCGCAATGTTGTTTGCTCCTTCGTGTCCCTTATAAAGGGTGTCAACGTAATCTTCGTTTGTGACCGGGTTGCCGGTAGGGACGAATCTATCGACAAATTCACCTTCACCGTTGCTAACATATACGTCCCCAGAAGGCCCAACAGCCACGCCGGACTTACCCCTAGCGGTGGGATGACCGGCTCCGGTCAGTTCGCCCAACGATTCGCCATTTGAGCGAAAGATGTACAGATGAGTGCGATTCGCGAAATAAATGTCGCCTTTAGCGGGACCGGAGGAATTGTCGACCGCAAGCTGAGTGTATCCGCTGGCTCTTTCTCGACTGACGTTAGGTATCACGTTGGTTTTGAGCGACGAGAATTCCGCTGGGACACCGTCTGCCGTGAACTTGTATATGGCATAGTTGTCGCCGTCGAATACATACACATCGCCGGTCGATTCATCTACCGCCAAAGAGTTCGCGTCCGGAAAGCCACTTTCACCGTTCAAGCCGAACGATCCGATCAGCGGATGGGAGGCGTGCGCCCACGCCGAGCCCGCTACGACCGCCATGGCAACCAGCACGACCCAAAACGCCGCAAACCCTGCGGCAAGGGGCAACCTACGACGAGCAGCCATCAAAGCATCTCCTCCCAGAAGAGCGATCCACACGAAAAGACCCGCGGGATCGCGGGCACGACACCCCATCCAGGGGGCAGGCAAAGACCGCCGCGGGCACTTGACCCACAACGACGGAACAACAAGAAGAGGCTGACAGCGCGCGCTGCGCGCCGGTGACCAAGCCGGGGCTCTTGCCCAGCTCCCCGCGAGCCCAGCCCGCGGTCCTGGCGGCTAGCGCAGAGGCGCCGAGCCGGCCAGAGAGAGAGAGAGAGAGAGAGAGAGAGACGCGTCAGCGACGCTGACGCGTCCAACTAGGGACCTGCCAACAGGACACGGACTCTCAAGCACGCTATTCCCCAAAGAAACCACGCGAACTACAACTCCCTCTCAGTTGCGACCCAGTCCCTCTCCCAAGGGCTCCGCCAAAACAGTTGGTGTCGACCACGAAGGCCAACCCACAAACCAGACCTTATGTACACCAGACGTACCAACAGCACACCTGATACCGAGCACTATAAGCGTAAACCGTACCTGATGTCAAGCCCCCTTGGCAACAAGGCTCCGTCCAGGGCTGCCGGGCGCGCCGCTGTCGCTGCCGATACCGTGCGTAGACGATGCGCCGCACGAAGATCGTCGCCACCATCGGGCCCGCCTCGCGCGAGCCCGACACCTTGCTCGCGATGGTGCGCGCCGGTATGGATGTGGCGCGGCTGAACTACTCGCACGGCACGCTGCAAGAGCACGAGGAGACCGTACGGCGTGTGCGCGACGCAGCGGGACGCGCCGGCAGGCCGGTGGCGATCCTGCAGGACCTGCCGGGGCCAAAGCTGCGGATCGGGCCGCTGCGCGAAGACGTCGTCGAGCTCAAGCCGGGCGACATGGTCACGTTCACGTGCGGCGAGGAGCGCGAAGGGGACGCGCGCCACATGTCGATCACGTGGCCCGGGCTCGCGGCGGCGCTGAGCAAGGGCGAGATCCTGTACCTGGCTGACGGCTCGGTGCGCCTGCGCGTCTCGGAGGTAAGACCCGATTCCAGCGAAGTCGACGCCGAGGTCGAGGCGGGCGGAGCGGTCGCTTCGCGCCAGGGCCTCAACATCCCCGGGCCCGCCCACGCCCTGCCCTCGGTGCCCGAGGAGGACCTGGAGCTGCTGCGCCACGGCGAATCGATCGGGGTCGACATGGTCGCGCTCTCATTCGTGCGCTCCCCCGAGGACGTTGAGAGCGTGCGCGCCCACACGCGTCTCCCGCTGATCGCGAAGATGGAGAAGCCCCAAGCGGTCGAGTGCGCCGAGCAGATCATCCACGCCGCCGACTGCGTGATGGTCGCGCGCGGGGACCTCGGGATCGAGATGCCGATCGAGCAGGTGCCCGCCGTGCAGAAGAAGCTGCTCGAGCTCGCCGGCTACCTCGCGCGCCCCTCGATCACCGCCACGCAGATGCTCGACTCGATGGTCACCTCCTCGCGCCCCACGCGCGCGGAGGTGGCCGACGTGGCCAACGCGATCCTCGACGGCACCGACGCGGTGATGCTCTCCCAGGAGACTGCCATCGGCGCCTACCCCGTGCAGGCCGTTGCGATGATGGCCGCGATCGCCGAGCAGGCCGAGGCGATCGCGCCGTACGAGCGCTGGAACACGACGCGCGTGCGCCGCACCGACGCCGATCCCGCCTACACGATCGCCCACTCCGTCTGCCTGGCCGCGCGCGAACTGCGCCTCGACGCGCTCGTCGTGCCCACGCTGTCCGGGCGCTCGGCGCGCATCGTCTCAGCGCACCGTCCCACCGTCCCGATCTACGCCCTTTCCCCCGGCCGCGAGACCGTGCGCCGCTGCGGGCTGATGTGGGGCGTGCAGGCCTCCTCGATCCGCCGCCACGAGACTACCGAGGAGCTGATCGCCGACTCCGCGCGGCGCGTGGTGGAGCTTGGGTGGTGCAAGCAGGGAGCGCGCGTCGGGATCACCGCCGGGCTGCCATCGGGACGGCCGGGGACGACAAGCCTGATGCAGATTCAGGTGCTCTGAACCAGCCCAAGCTCCCGGCGGGCTCTG
>DASZGH010000042.1:0-10676 GCA_035938935.1 Solirubrobacteraceae bacterium | reverse complement strand
CAGCCTGCCGCGGACCCTTTGCAGCTTCGCGGCCGTGAGCCCTGACACGCCTCCCATTCTCGCCTCCTCCGTAGACGCCACCACAGAAAGAGTTCGCCCACCCACAGCAAAACCCCTGCAAGACCTAACGGAGCACTACTAAGGGCTTATCTCAGTACGGCGGCTGGTCGGCCCACCATTCGCCGAGCACTCGAAACGCCTGCCAGAACTCGCGCTTGGCGTCCTGCTCGTCGAGCGAGTCGTCGATGTTGGGTACGTACAGCGCGTCCATCAGCGGGGCGAAGCGCTGCACCTCGCCGAGCTGCGGCTCGAGCGTTTTCGCGAGCGGAACCTCGAGGTCGTTCAGGACGCTCAGCGCCTCCTCGCCCATCGCCACGATCATCCGCGGCTGCACGATCGCGATCTCCTCGACCACCCGCGCCACGCAGGCCGGGTCCGCCAGCGAGGGGTCCGCCAGCGGGCACTTCACGCACAGCGTCCCGTACACCGCCAGCGGATCGATCGCCAGGCGCTTGAGCGACTTCATCAGCGCGCCGCCGGCGCGGCCGTAGAAGGCGACGCCCTCCTCGATCTCCGAGGGCAGCGGCGAGTGCTTGAGCAGCATGATGTCCGCCTGGGGGTGCCCGGAGCCGAGCACCGGCGTCAGCTGCCCGCGCGGGCAGTGGGGGCAGGCCTGCAGCTCGCGCGTGAGCGCGCCCAACTCGCGGATTGCGCGCTCCAGGTACTTCTCGCGGATCTCGTCGTCGGTGGCGGGCATGGACGCGGAGGGATTTGACGAGGCTGCGGGTTCTCCCTGCTCGTGCACCGCGGCTTGCGCCGAGGGTGAGCTGCGATGTCCTGCCCGACGTCCACTCACGCGGCTGCGCCCCCTCCGCCTCTCGCTCGGCGCACCCGGCGCTCGCGCGCCGCCCGCCTGGCGCTCTGCGGGCGCGCCTTGGTCTGCAGGAACTTCAGCGCCTGCACGTAGATCAGGCTGGTCGGCTTGGTCGTGATCTCGGCGTCGCGCAGCGACTGCAGGAACTCCCGCGGCCCGTCGAAGTCGCGCATCCTGATCCGCACCGATCCCAGGCCCTGGGCGACGTGCGAGTCCGATCCGGCGCCGGCCACGATCCTGTACTTGGCGGCGAAGCGGACGGCCTCCTCGTTGAATGCGCCGATCGCCACGCGCGGGTTGAACACCTCGATCGCGTCGACGTCGTCGAGGATCGGCAGGAGGTGCTCGTAGTCGGGGACGGCGTGCATGCGGTCGAAGGGATGGGGCACGTACACGAGACCGCCCTGGCGCTTGATCTCGGCGACCGTCTGCTCGAGCGTCATCCCGCGCGGGATCTTCTCCTCGATGAACAGCCCGATCACCTCGCCCTGCGAGGCGGTCTTGACCTCCTCGCCGACGATCACCTTGATTGGGCCCCACCCGCCTCCCCCCCGCCCGTCCCGGGCGCCGGACTGCGCCGCCTTCTCGCGGGCCTCCAGCGCGCCGGAGATCTCGTTGTGGTCGGTCACGGCGATCGCCCCGAGCCCGGCCTCGCTGGCGGCGGCCAGCAGCACCTCGACCGGGGTTTCGCAGTCGCCGGAGTGGTCGGTGTGCATGTGCAGGTCCACGTCCACGAGCGGCCGCTTCGCCAGGCGGCGGCGCAGCTGCGGGTCGCCGACCGGGTCGTGGCGGCGCGCCGCCAGCTCTGCGTACACCCGTTCGAGCTCGTCGGTCGACTGCTCGCTCGCGGCGATCCGCGCGTCCAGGCGCCCGAGCAGGCTCTCGCTGAAGCGGCGCCCGAGCGCGGTCGCGGGTGGGCGCGGCGCCGGGCCGTAGAAGCTGCCGACGTTCAGGGCGCGCGAGTGGCGCAGCGCCGCGCTGGATGTTCCGAGCCCGACCCAACCCGGCTGCGGGTCGTGGATGTGGACGAAGTCAAGCGGCGTGCGCCCGAGCAGCTCCTCGAGCGTCCGCGTCACGTCGACCGGGACGGCGCCGGCGCGCCCGCGGCGCGACTCGCGCGCCGGGATCGGCACGTCGAGCACCTCGCCGATCGCGACCACACGTGGCTCTCCGCCGTCGGTGCCATCCAACAGGGTCTCCGGCTGGGCCTTGGCGGCGCGCAGTTGGCGGCGCGACTCGCGCACCAGCTCGGGCGAGCGCGACGGCGCCAGGATCAGCACGCTGTGACCGCGCCCCGACAGCTCGCCGGCGAGGCGCGCGACGTGGGTGTTGATCTCGTTGTCCTGGCTCTCCCAGGGGTAGGGCGTTACGTGTGCGACAGAGAACCGTGGCGGGCTCACCCAGCCAGTATCGCGCTCTTCTGCCGCTTCTTCGCCGGCTTGCGGGCGTGCTTGGCGATGAACTTCTCTGTCTCCTCGCGCGCGAGGTTGTCCGGGCGCTGGTTGTGGGGCGACTTCATCAGGTAGGAGGAGGGGCCGTCGAGCTGGCCGCCGACGCCGTTGTTGAGCGCGAGCTTGCAGCAGCGCACGGCGTCGATCACGATGCCGGCCGAGTTGGGCGAGTCCCACACCTCGAGCTTGAGCTCGACGTTCAGCGGCACGTCGCCGAAGGCCTGGCCCTCGACGCGGATGTGGGCCCACTTGCGGTCTGTCAGCCACGGGACGTAGTCGCTTGGCCCGATGTAGACGTCGTCGGCTGGCAGCTGCTCGTCCATGATCGAGGTGACCGCGTTGGTCTTTGAGATCTTCTTGGACTCCAGGCGCTCGCGCTCGAGCATGTTGTAGAAGTCCATGTTGCCGCCGACGTTCAGCTGCGAGGTGCGCAGCATCTTCACGCCGCGGTCGGCGAACAGCCGCGCCAGCGTGCGGTGCACGATCGTGGCGCCGACCTGGGACTTGATGTCGTCGCCGACGATCGGCAGTTTGGCCTTCTTGAAGCGGTTGTTCCAGTAGTCCTCGCGCGCGATGAACACGGGGATGCAGTTGACAAAGCCGCAGCCCGCATCGAGGATCTGCTCGACGTACCACTTGGTGGCGTCCTCTGAGCCGACCGGCAGGTAGGAGACGACGACGTCGGTGTGCGTCTGCTTGAGGATCGAGACGATGTCGGCGGTCTCGCCTGGGGCCTTCTTGATCCTCTGCTTGAGGTACTTGCCGAGCCCGTCGTGCGTCATGCCGCGGTGAACAGGGACACCGAGCTTCTTCGGAGCCGCGCGGGGCCCGGTGGCGAACTTGATCGTGTTGTTCTGGCCGGCCCAGATCGCGGTGCCGAGGTCCTTGCCTACCTTGGTGGAGTCGATGTCGAAGGCGGCGGTGAACTCGATGTCGCGGACGTGGTAGCCGCCGAGGTCGACGTGCATCAGCCCGGGCACCAGCTCGGTCGGGTCGGCGTCGCGGTAGTAGTGAACGCCCTGCACGAACGCCGAGGCGCAGTTGCCGACGCCGATGATCGCGACGCGAACCTTGTCCTGCTGGTAGCGCGCCCTGCCGTTGGCGGAGACGGCTTGGGCCCCCTTGTGGGGTGCCTGTGCCCCCTTATGGGGTACGCCGTTGCTCTTGTCAATGCTCATCTAGCCAGTCCTTTGTGGAAGTTCGGGGAGAGTACCCCGCGGCGCCGCCGCGGTGACATCAGGACAGCGCGCGCCGTACGTGCCAGATGCGCTGTGCGACCGTGATCGTGCTCAACGCGGCCAGCACGTACACGGCGGGCGCCAGCAGCGAGAAGTCGCCGAGCGAGACGCCCTTGGCGAAGATCAGGCCGATCGCCAGGATCACCACCCTGACCGGGCGCGTGGCGATGCCGACCTTGCACTCGACCCCGAGCGCCTCCGCGCGCGCGCGGGTGTAGGAGACCATCAAAGAGGCCAGTACCGCCACCACGACCGCCGCCGCTGCGCCCGAGCGGCCTTCGCGCGCGAAGTCGGCCGCCACCGCCGTCAGGACGATGCCCTCCTCGACGCGGTCGAGCGTGGAGTCCAGGAACGCCCCGAACGGCGTCCCCTTGCCCGACATGCGCGAGTAGCGCCCGTCGAGCGTGTCCATGATCGAGCCGACGACGAACGCGATCCCGCCCAGGAAGTAGAAGCGTTCCCACACCAGGACCGCCGCGACTACGTTCAGCGCCAGGCCGGTAAGCGAGATCGCGTTGGGGCTCAGGCGCGACTCGACCAGCCGGTTGCGGACCAGCTCGCGCCGCTGGGCGCCCGTCAGCGCGACGCGCCCGTTGCGGCGGGCTCGGCCGGCCCCGGCGCGCGCACGACGGCGCATACCCTTGCGGGCACCCGTCGCCGGTTGTCTGTGTGAGGGGGGGCTGGGTGGCATTCGGTGTGCGTGCAGTGCTCTTGCTAGCCGACTCCGGCCGTCGCGGCGCCGAAGCGCCACGCCGCCGGCCTGAGCGCTCCGAGCCGGCGCGCGGCCAGGGCGGAGGCGCCGGCCGTCATCGCGCCGAGCAGGGCGTCGAGGACGAAGTGGTTGGCCGTGGCGACGATCACGAACGCGATCAGCAGCGGGTACAGCCGCCACAGCACCTTCGCGATCGGTGTGCGCGACAGCGAGGCCAGCGGCCAGCCGATCATCAGCGCGAACGCGACGTGCATCGAGGGCACCGCCGCGTAGGGGTTGAACAGCGTGTTCATCGTGGCGCTCGCGTGGCCGACGCGCACGCCCGTGAAGTCCGACACCGAGTCGGTGAAGAAGTGCGATGGCCCTCCCCACTCGGGCAGGAAGCGCGGCGGGGCCGTGGGGAAAAGGGCGTAGCCAACCAGCGCGATCAGCAGCGCGACCGCGAACATGTTGCGCACGAAGTAGAACGACCCGTTGTGGCGCACGTACAGGTAGATCAGCGCTGCCAGCGTGATCGAGGTCTGCGCGTTGACGTACAGCCAGCTGGAGACGTCCATCAGCGCGTGGCTGCCGGAGGCCCACGCCTGCACGCTCGGCTCGACGAACACGTGCAGCGTCCGCTCGACCTGGATCAGTTCGCGCGCGTGCTGGAAGGCGGCTGAGGCCCTGCCCTCGACCAGGCCGCGCACGAGCGAGTAGGCGCCGTAGGCGAGCCCGACGAGCGCGATCTGGCGCAGCAGGTCGAGCCATCCCCGCGGCAATAGCCTCGCCTGAAGGGAGCTGAAGCGAGCCTCCATCAAGGGAACCCTAGCCCATGAAGCGGTAGAGCCGCCAGTGCGCCGAGCGCCACAGCTCGCGCAAATACGGCAATCCGCGCGCCACCAACGCGCCCTCCTTGGCGCCTGCGCGGTCGAGCGGAGCGTCCGGCAGGGCCACGTAGCGGACGCGGTTCTCGGTAAGCCAGGAGCGGTAGGCGGCGACGGACAGGGCCGGGCGGTAGAAGAGCGAGGCGTAGCGCGTGTCGAGCTGGCGCTCCCAGCCGCGCGCGAGCCGCACGCCGTCGTGCCACGGCAGGTAGGCGGCCTCCCAGTGGGCTTTGGTGAGCGGCACCTCGACGATCGTGGGCCTGGCGCGAGCGGACTCCCCGTCGCGTGGCTGCGCGCCGCCCGACGGTGGCGCGCCCAACCGTCCCAGCTCGGCCAGCAGCGGGGCGTAGTAGGAGGCCTCGACCGACGGGTCCTGAGCGATCGAGCTGTAATCGCGGATCGGGGTGACCAGCTGCCAGTAGAGCAGCACGGGCGCGAGCGCCAGCAACGCCGCGCGGCGGCGCTCCCACAGCACCCCGACAAGCAGCGGCGCCGCGAGCAGCGGCCCGAGCCGAGCGGCGTTGCCGCCCATCGGCGTGCTCAGCACATACGCCCCGACCAGGGCGAGCGCGTACAGCGCGGCCCCGGCACGCACGACGCGCCGCCCGCGCTCCGAGAGCGGCCCCCGGGGCAGGAGCAGCGCGATCAGCACCACCCCGCCGAGCGCCGGCCAGAAGGCCGAGGCGGCGAACGGCTCGAAGCCCCCCTCGGGGAAGGCGAGCGCGAGGATCAGGATCGGGACGAGCGCAGCAGCGGCGAGCGCGAGGCCGCGCCGCGCGTCCGAGAGCGCGTACGCGAGCCCCACGAGCGCGAGGAACGCGCCGGCGACGGGACTGGCGATGCTCGTGAGCGCGGCGAGGCAAAGTGCGAGCGCGAGCCGGCCATCGATCAGCGCCAGCACCGAGCCGAGCCCGATCGCGAACCCAAGGTAGTACGGCACGCGCCCGGAAAGCAGCCCGACGCAGAACCCGAGCGCGAACACGGCGGCCGCGACGCGCCCGGCCGCACGCCCAAAGAGGCGCTCGGCGATCGTTCCGAACAGCACGACGGCAACGAGCGCCGAGAGCGCTAGCAGCAGCCGCACCCCCAGCAGCGCTCCCAGGGCCGGCGAGAGCAGCGAGTAGCCCGGCAGCCAGTGCCCGTTCGCGGCGTACCAGCCCGTGTCCCACGTCGCGAAGGGGTGTCGCGCGAACAGCTCGCTGCGATAGGTGGCCGCCGCGAGATCCCCCGCGGGCGGCGCGAGGATCAGGTAGGCCGCCACGAGCGGCACGGCCACTGCGGTTGCGGCTCTTCGCAGCACCGGGCGAGCATAAGGAGTGGCCTGGGACGGTGAGGGAAAGGCCTTTATGAACACTCTCTTGACAATCTGACCAGGGTCGTATATGTTGGGCATTGTCTATGCATCTCAAGTGGGTGCTGGGACGTACATAAGGTCGGGTTTGGGTCGGCCCCGTGGCTGGCATCAAACGTTTTGACGGGGACCTTGGGAGAGGGACCGGGTCGCAACTGAGAGGGAGTTGTATTTCGCGTGGTTTGTTTGGGGAATAGCGTGCTTGAGAGTCCGTGTGCTGTTGGCGGGTCCGTTATAGGACGCGTCAGCGTCGCTGACGCGTCTCTCTCTCTCTCTCTCTCTCTGGCTGGCTTGGCGCCACCGCGCTAGCCGCCAAAGCCGCGGGCTCAGCCTGCGGAGAGCCGGACGACAGGCCCGGTTTGGTCAGTTGCGCGCGAGGCGCGCTTTCAGCTCCTTGTTCTTCAGCCGTCGCGGGCCGTGTGCCCGCGGCGGTGTCGTGCTGCCCGCCATCCAGCGGGTCTGTCCGTGTGGATCGTTCTTTTTGGAGGGGATGATTTGATGACTGCTCGAAGGTCGCCTGTGACGGCTCTTGCCGGAACTGTCTGTACGACACTCGCCATCTTTGCGTTCGCCCCAAGCGCGGTCCTGGCTTCGGCGACGCACCCGCCGATCGGCACGTTCGGACTGAATGGCGGGCACTTCTATGAAGACGACGCGATAGCCATCGACGAATCGACTGGCTCCGTCTATGTCTACGACGAAAAGCTGAAGACCATCTTCAAGTTCACGGCGGACGGCGCACCTTCGGGATTCTCCGCGCTCAAATCAAATGGAATTCACAATCTCCAAGGCGGAGCTGTTGAGTCACCCGGGCTAGCAGTGGACAACTCTTCGGGGCCCGCCAAAGGCGACATATATTTCGCAAACCGCTTTCAATTGTACATTTTTGGGCCCGATGGTGGGTCGCTCGGCGAATTTGCAACCGCCAAAGAAACCCACAATCACATTCCCGCAGTACCGTGTGGCGTCTCGGTTGGCCCCTCCGGTGATGTGTACCTCAGCGAGACCACCCAGCCTGTGGCCGCTGTAGATCGATACGGGCCCACTCATAATCCGTTTACAAGCAGCGACTACCTAGATTCGCTCTATCTACCGTCAAATGACGGCAGAACTTGCACTACAGCCATTGACTCGGTCGGCGACCTTTATGCCATCACCGGCAACAAGCTAGAGAGCTATGGCGCGCTCGATTTCAACGTCCTTGAAGAACCCGCAACCGGTACACTCCTAGCCGAACTGTCGTCGGAAGAACATTTCGACTCTCTGGCGGTAGACCGATCGGACAATAGCGTCTATGCGGTCCAGCGCGGCGATCTATACGGGACAAGTCACGTATTCCAGTACAGCGCGGCAGGCGTTCCAATCGCTAAGTTTGGTGAATCAGAATTGGGAAACCTGATGACCAACGAAAATAAAGTTTCCCAGGCAGTCGGTGTTAACAGCTCGACCGGAAGGATCTATGTCGCGGAAGACAACGGACTAGTCCACATGTACGGTGGCCAGCTGGTGGTACAGCCCGACCCCAAGCTCAGTAAAGTGACAGCAGTACAGCCAACCGGTGCGACGCTTAACGGTACGGTTAATCCGTCGGGCGTGCCTGTAACAGAATGTGTGTTTGAATACGGTCCCACTACACAGATCGAAGTCGACCTCGGCAGATATACATTCGATAAAAGTGTGCCTTGCTCTCAAAATCCCGGCTCAGGCAACAGTGAAGTGGCGGTAAGCGCCAGCCTGACGGGGTTGAAGGAAAACACGATGTACGACTATCGCCTCAAAGTCGCTAACGCTGAAGTTGGGAATGTAACCGAACCTCCCTTTCCGTCGTTCACAACAACCACCGCGACCGGACCGCCAACGGCCGAACCGAGTGTGTCGGGTATCACGCGCACCGAAGCGGTTCTCGGCGGCGTGATCGACCCGAACGGCTCAGACACCACGTACCATTTCGAATACGGTAAGGACACGAGCTACGGCACGAGCCTCCCCGTGCCCGACACGAACGCCGGCGCTGGTACTAGTCAGCAGCAGCTTGCACCCGTGACGATAGGCGGCTTGGAAGCGGGCACCGTCTATCACTATCGACTCGAGGCCGTGAACGCCCTCGGCACGCTCATCACTCCCGATGGGACCTTTGAAACCGAACCGGCCGCCGTGATCAGCCACGCCTCCTCGCGCGAAGTCAGATCGACTACGGCCGCCCTGCGAGCAGAAATAAACCCGCTCGGCAGTAGCACCAGCTATCGCTTTGAATACGGCCCCACCACCGATTACGGATCGGTTTTGCCGGTACCAGATGGAACTGTAAGCGCCGCCTTTGGCCGCCAACCCGCCTTGGTGGCCGTACAGCTCGGCAGCCTTGAACCTGGAACGAACTACCATTTCCGTGTCGTGGCAAGTAATGTCTATGGGACCGTCACGGGTCCGGATCACACGTTCACGACGTTCGAAGAGCCGTCTGCGACTGTTGGTGCAGATACGTGTCCGAATGCGGCGTATCGTGTGCGGTTCTCCACTTCGTTGCCTGATTGTCGGGCGTTTGAGATGGTTTCCCCGGTGAATAAGAGCGGCGCGGATGTAGTCGCATCGTATCCTCAGAATTTTGTGATCTCTCACAACGGTAATCATGTGGACTACATGACTCGTACCGGTATGGGAGAAACCCAAGGTTCGGGTAACGGTGGGTTCAGCCAGTTCCTCGCGATTCGGGGCGCGGATGGCTGGTCAAGTCATGGTGTGTATCCGACGCCGGCGTTGAATGAGCCAGCACAAGCCTTCGTCAAAGGCACGGAACTGCTGGCTTATGACGAACAATTGGAAAAGGCTGTTGTCGAAACCTATTCGCTGCCTGGCGTGACGGGCGCGGTACCCAACAGCGTCAACCTTTACATGGAGGACATGTCGACGTTGGGGATCGTCGAACCAGTAACCAAACTCGAAGCGCCTGAAGCCGAAGGCTCACAGTTGATGTGGGTTCAGGGGTACACGCCCGATTTGAGTGCTGTTACGTTTGAAACGCCGATTAACCTGGTCCCCCCGGCGAACGGGAAAGAATACAAGTACTACGCGTTCAGGAACGGAAAGGTCGAACTGATCGGGTATCTACCGGACGGCTCATTTCCGCCGGCGGGCGCACTGCCGCCAAGGACGATCAAAGAAAGCCTAAAATCGCGTTTGCAATTGGACACGGTGTCGCGCGACGGGTCGCGGATGCCGTTCGTCTCGCCAGTCAGTGGTAGCGAAAGTCAGCTGTATCTCCAACGGTACGGGATGGCGAGTGCGTGGGTGTCGGAACCCGAGACCTCTGGTCCGAAATTCGTTCCGCACGACATCCACTTCCAGACGATGACGCCGGATGGGAAGCGCGTTTTGTTCACGAGCCCCGAACCATTGACAAAGTCGGCGGTTGGTAGCGAAGGCGTTGGCTTGTATATGTACACCGATGGGCCAAACCCAGAAAGTGAATCGAACCTGACGTTCATCGGACTCGTCGGATCGTTGGGCGCCAAGAAAGATGCGGTCGAAGTGGTATACGGCGTAAGTGGCGATGGCAGTCACGTGTATTTCGATTCGGCAAAAGGAGTGGAGCTGTGGGATAAGGGCCAGGTCCACGTCATCACTGCGGGACAAAATGTCGGTGAAGAATCCTACGCGTGGACTTCGATCAGTCCCCTCGGCACGCAGTTTGCGTTTACTGCGGCAGGCAGTCACATCACGAGTCGTGAAGTTGAAATAAAAGACAGTACCATAACCAATAAAACCGAGATCTACTTGTACGACGAGTCGAGTGACACGGTGAGCTGTGTGAGTTGTCCGCCGAGCGGCGCGACACCGACTTCGGGTGTGGAACTTCTACCTCGCGGCACGAACCCGTCCAATCCGGAAGGGGCGTTGTCTGGGATTACTCGCAATGTCGCGTGGGAAGGTGGGTTCATCTTTTTCAATACAAGTGAATCGTTGGTGCCGCAGGACACGAACGGTATCGCCGACGCTTACGAGTACAACGTAAAGACTGGGAAGTTGTCGCTGTTGTCGCCGGGTACTGGTGAAAACGGTTCGTGGTTCGTGCAGACCAATCCGAGTGGTAGCGATGCGCTGGTGGCTACGCGTGAACAATTGACTGGTTGGGATGAGGACAAACTGGATGACGTGTATGACGCGCGTATAAACGGTGGGTATCCAGA
>DASZGH010000041.1:0-7220 GCA_035938935.1 Solirubrobacteraceae bacterium | reverse complement strand
ACTCGTCGACGCAGCCCTGGCAGATCCCGACGCAGCCGGCGGCGACGCTGTAGCGCCCGGAGTCGAGCGCCGACATCGCGACCTTGAAGCCGTCGCCTATGTCTCCAAGCATCTGATCGTCTGACACCTCCACGTCTTCCAACGCGATCGACGCGGTGTCAGAGGCGTGCAAGCCCATCTTGTGCTCGATAGTGCTGGGCTGATAGCCGGGCTGGTCGGTGTCCACCATGAAGCACGCCAGCCCACGATGGCCCTTCTCCGGGTCTGTCTGGGCGAAGATCAACGCCACCTTCGCGAAGTTGCCCATCGAGATCCACATCTTCGCGCCGTTTATCACCCAGCCGCTATCGGTCTTCTTCGCGCGCGTGCGCTGTTTGGCGGCGTCCGAGCCGGTGTCGGGCTCGGTCAGCCCGAAGCAGCCGAGCCACTCGCCCGAGCAGAGCTTGGGCAGGTAGTGCTGCTTCTGCTCCTCGCTGCCCCACTTGAGGATCGCACTGCACACGAGCGAGGTCTGCACCGAGATGACGGTGCGCACCGACGAGCAGCCACGGCCGATCTCCTCCACGACCAGCCCGTAGGAGAGGTAGTCGAGGCCCGCCCCCCCGTACTCGCGCGGCACGATCGCGCCGAGGTAGCCCTGGTCGGCGATCTTCTTGACGAGGTCGAGGTCGAAGTGGTGGTTGCGCGCGTTCTGCTTGGCGCGCTCCACGATCTCCTTGTCGGTGAACTCGCGCGCGGTGCTGCGGATCAGCTCTTGCTCGTCGGTCAGGTCGAAGTCCATCTCTCTCCTTATGCGTTCAGCTTGGGTGTTTGCCAGGGCGCCGCCAGGCGCTTTTCGAGCTCGCCGGCGAGCTGCTCGATCTCGATGCGATCCTGGGCGAGCGAATCGCGGTCTCGCAGGGTAACGGTCCCGTCGTCGAGCGACTGGTGATCGACCGTTACGCCCCAGGGCGTCCCGATCTCGTCCTGGCGGCGGTAGCGCTTGCCGATCGATCCGCCCTCGTCGTACTCGACCTGCATCCGCCCGCGCAAGTCCTCGTAGATCGTACGCGCCAGCTCGGGCTGACCGTCCTTCTTGACCAGCGGCATCACCGCCACCTTCACAGGCGCGATGCGCGGATGGAGTCGCAGAACGGTGCGGGTCTCGCCGGCGACCTCCTCCTCGTCGTAGGCGTCGACCAGGAACGCGAGGGTCGCGCGATCTGCCCCGGCCGCCGGCTCGATCACGTGCGGGACGTAGCGCTCCTTGGTCTCCGGGTCGAAGTACTCGAGCTTCTCGCCGGAGAACTTGGCGTGCTGGGTGAGATCGAAGTCGCCGCGGTTGGCGATGCCCTCCAGCTCGCTCCAGCCGATCGGAAACAGATACTCGACGTCGCTGGTGCCGGAGGAGTAGTGCGAGAGCTCGTCGGGGTCGTGCGCGCGCAGGCGGACGTGGTCGGGTCGCAGTCCGAGCGAGGTGTACCAAGCCATGCGCTCTCCCAGCCAGTGCTCGAACCAGCGCTGGGCTTCTTCGGGCCTGACGAAGAACTCCATCTCCATCTGCTCGAACTCGCGCGTGCGGAAGATGAAGTTGCCCGGGGTGATCTCGTTGCGGAAGGACTTGCCGACTTGGGCGATCCCGAACGGAGGCTTCTTACGCGAGAACTGCAGCACGTTCTTGAAGTTGATGAAGATCCCCTGTGCGGTCTCGGGCCGCAGGTAGGCGCTCGCGCCGGACTCCTTGACGGGCCCGATCGTCGTCTCGAACATCAGGTTGAAGTCGCGCGCCTCGGTCAGGTCGCAGTCGTCGGTCTCGCCGGGATGCTTGGAGGGCTTGCGGCCACATGGCAGCTTCGAGAGATGATCGGCGCGGAAGCGCTGCCCGCAGGTCTTGCAGTCGACCAACGGGTCGGTGAAGCCGGCGAGGTGCCCGGAGGCCTCCCACACGCGCGGGTGCTGAAGGATCGCCGAGTCCAGGGCGACGATGTCCTCGCGCTCCTGCAGCATCGCCCGCCACCACTCGGCCTTGACGTTGCCCTTGAGCAGCACGCCGTAGTGCCCGAAGTCATAGGTCGAGCCGACGCCGCCGTAGATCTCCGAGGAGGGGAAGATGAAGCCGCGCCGCTTGCACAGCGCGACGATCTTCTCCATCGTCACGACGTCCCCTGGGATGGTGGCCGGCTCGCTCATCTGGAGGCGGATGGTATTCGAGCGCCGCCGGCGGTCGTTCCCCGGAACAAAGAGACCGGCCTTGACATATCGGCTCAAGTCTGTTTATCTATATGGCGTTCCTTGCTGACAAGTAGCGAGGGATCCTTCCATCCACAGACGAGGAGCAATCGCAACAGCGTGAGTGACCGAGCACGATGCAGGGATGGAGGTCGCCCCGGGGCGTCGTTACCCAACCTCTCCCGCGACGCCCTGACACAGCGGCTTCTCGATCTTTGCGACTGAAAACGTGCCGGTCTCCTCGACAGGACGCCGCGGCCGAGGGCCGCGGCGTCTCCTGCGTATTTGTCCCTACACACATAAGATCAAGGGCGGTGGCCAGATTCTTGATCGTCGGTGGCGGTGAGCGGGCGTCGGCGCTGACCGATGCGCTCGAGCGTGACGGGCATGTGGCGCGGGTGGCTTCCAGGCCCGATCGCGACGCGCTCGAGCATGTGGCGATCGTCTGCTGGCTTTCCGAGGAGTCTCCCGAGCGCTTCCTGCTCGGCGCGATCGACAGCTCGATGCGCGGCTTCGTCTATCAAGCAGACGGTTGGGCGGAGGCGGTGTTAGAGACGGCGCGCCGCAACGCGATCCCCGTGGCGATCCTCGGGGCAGACGACGATCTCGAAGCGTGGCTCGCCGAGGCGCAGGGCGTGATCGCCTCGCTGATCGAGGGGTCCGGACAATCCGCATCGAAACGCTATGCTGAGCCATATAGCCAAAAGCTGATCGGCTTTCGACCTTCTGAGAAAGGACCCACGATGACGTTGCGACTTGGCGACCTGGCCCCCGACTTCGAGGCTGACACGACCGAGGGGCGCATCTCCTTCCACGACTGGATCGGAGACTCGTGGGCGGTGCTGTTCTCGCACCCCAAGGACTTCACGCCCGTGTGCACGACCGAGCTCGGCTACATGGCTGCCGCCAAGCCCCAGTTCGACAGCCGCGGCGTGAAGATCATCGGACTATCCGTCGATCCGCTCGATCGCCACGAGGAGTGGGCCAAGGACATCGAGGACACCCAGGGAGCGGCGCCCAACTATCCGATTATCAGCGACGCTGACTTCAACGTCTCAAAGCTCTACGGCATGCTGCCGGCCAACGTCGACGGCGATCCGCTCGCGCGTACCCCGGCCGACAACCAGACGGTGCGCAACGTGTTCGTGATCGGGCCCGACAAGCGGGTCAAGCTGATTCTCGTCTACCCAATGACCACCGGCCGAAACTTCGACGAGGTGCTGCGCGTCGTGGACTCGCTGCAGCTCACGGCCGAGCACAGCGTCTCCACGCCCGTGAACTGGCAGCCCGGCGAGAATGTGATCATCGCGGGCTCGGTGTCCAACGAGCAGGCCAGGGAGCTCTATCCCGACGGCTGGGAGGAGCCGCGCCCCTACATCCGGATCGTGCCCCAGCCGAGCTGAGTCGGCAGCGCGGGGCCGCTGCGTCACACACCTGCGCGGCGGTCCAGCAACCCTCCGACCCGGGCCAGCAGCTCCTCGACGATACGCGCCGTTGCGCCCCACACGACCTGTCCGTCGAAGAGATAGGCGTCGGTCTCGAACACGAAGCCGCGTCTTTCGATGGTCGTGCGCCCGCGCGCCGAGCGCAAGCTCGCAAGCGTTGGCTCGACCACCATCTCGACCTCTCGCTCGGATGGGCGCCAGTCGCGGTCGGTCGGCTCGCCACCGATCAGGGATCCCCGGGATCCCTGATCGTCCAGCAGCGCCACGAACGGGTGGATCGCGTAGTTGGTGGCGAAGGTGGAGGTACGCCCCAGCGCGCCGACGATCGTGAGGTCATCGCGCGCGAGCCCGATCTCCTCTTCGGTCTCGCGCAGGGCCGTCTCGGCGAGGTTGGCGTCCAGCGGGTCCTGGCGCCCGCCGGGAAATGAGATCTCGCCCGCGTGGCGGCGTAGGTCGGCGCGGCGCTTGGTGAGCACGACTCGCAGATCGCCGGTGCCGTCCTGGAAGAGCGGCACGAGCACCGCTGCTGCGATCTGTTCGTTCGGCGAGGCCGTGGCGTGCGTCTCGATATCGAGCAGCAGCTCGCCGAGGGCGCCCGCGAGGCTCATGCGGGTACGCGGATCGTCGTCCTCAGAGGACGGCGCTCATGCGCTCGACGCGCTCCTTGAACATCACCTCGCCGTCGAGCGTACGGTGCACTGGGCACTTGGCCGCGATCACCTGCAGGCGCTCGACCTGCTCCTCGGGCAGCTCGTCTGGGAGTCGCAACACCACCTCGAAGCGGGTCGGACAGCCACGCTCGGCCGGGCTGTACTGCACCTCGACCTCGACGTTGCCGATTTCCCATCCCTTGCGCGCGGCGTACATCTCCATCGTGATCGCCGTGCAGGAGGCCAGGCTGACAGCCAGCAGCTCCTGCGGATCGGGGCCGGTGTCCTCGCCGCCGGAGTCCAGCGGCTCGTCCACGGTCAGCTGGTGATCGCGCACCTGGACGGTGTGTCCAAACTTCGAGTCTTTGCGCCTCACGCTTGCCTTCATCACTGCAACGCCTTCCGATCGGATGGTCACAGCACCCCTCTCTGTAGATGGTATCGACGCTTCTCAGGCTATGAAAGAGGGTTAAAGAGCAGGCCCGTGAGTAGCTTCGGGTAGAAGAACGTGGACTTCGGCGGCATGTTCTCGCCGCCGGCGGCGACGTCTCTGACTTGGGAGACCGGAGTCGGTCGCATCAGGAACGCGGCCTCGTACTCGCCCGACTGCACCATCGCCACGGCCTCCTCGGTGCTGCGCGCGTAGAACAGCCCGTTGAGGTGCGAGATGTCATCGTCGCTGAGTCCGAGCGCGCCCTTGAGCAGCAGTGCCTCGAGCACGCCGGTGTCGAGCTGGCGGTAGGCGGCCGAGAAGTCCGGGAGCGCCGCGTCGGCGATCGCCTGGTCCTTGAGCGTGAGGCGGTAGGGCGTGCCGTGAAAGGAGTCGATGTAGCCGAGCGTCAGTGGGCCGGCGCCGGGCTCGGGCGCGATCTGCTCGAGTGGGACCTCGTGCATGTCGAAGTCGCGCTGGAGCGCCTCTCGCAGGGCTTCGCGGCGGCTCTGGTCGAGGTTGCGGACCAGGCGATGGGTCGGGAAGACGGTCAGCCCCGGATCCTCCAACGCCACCAGGCACATCAGCAGGTAACGGTGCTCGCCATCCCCGCCGACCTCCTCCGCGTAGGTGGCGGCCGTCTCGTAGCGGTGGTGCCCGTCGGCGATCAGCAGCTCGGTGTCTTTGGTGGCGGCCTGCACGGCTGCGATCAAGTCGGCGTCGGTCACACGCCAGATGCGGTGGTTGGTGCCTTCGGCGTCTGTCACCTCGCCCCAGGGCGCGTCGGCGGTGGCGGGCTCGAGCGCGCGCCAGGCCGCGTTCGCAGGGTCGGAGAACAGCGAGAAGATGGGGGAGAGGTTGGCGCGTGTAGCCCGCATCAACCGCAGGCGGTCCTCCTTCGGGCCCGGGTGGGTGCGCTCGTGCGGCCGGACGCGGCCGGGGCCGTAGCCCTCGATGCGCACGCGGCAGAAGAACCCCGTGCGCGTGCGCGTCTGTCCGTCCGGGCCGGTGTAGGTCTGCGTGTGCGGCCAGAGGGCGGGCTGCGGGTCGCGGACGACGACCCCCTGCATCTGCCAGGCCTCGAACAGGTCGCCTGCGGCGATGTAGGGATCGGCGGTGGGGTCCGCGTCCGCGGGCGAGGCGCCGGCGGGCTTCGGAAGATCGACGGCGACGACGTTGAAGGGGGAGCGGCGCAGGAGTGCTTCGCGCTGCTGCGCGTCGATCACGTCGTAGGGTGGGGAGGTGACGTCGGTGAGGGGGCCCGCGAGTTGCGTGTCGTAGTGGAGGGCGCGCAGGGGCTGGATGTCGGCCATGGCGGGAGCGGACCCTAGCAGCGCCCTCTACTCTTAGGGCTATCGGGGCGTGGCGCAGCCTGGTAGCGCGCGGCCTTTGGGTGGCCGAGGTCCCGGGTTCGAATCCCGGCGCCCCGATTTGTAGCTGGTTGGAAGCAGGAGATGGCTGGGGGCGTCCTTAGCTTTGGGATTTGGCTCTCAGCCACGGGTTTCTCCGGCGTGGAGTCGATGGGTGTTGAGGATGCTCGGAGCTGTCGATTTGGTCGACCGCACACAGACCGCACACGCTCGCCCAACTCGACCGCACACGTCCAAGGGGCAGCAGGTCGCCGTTCCTCGTCGGCTCGGAAGGCTCTGTTGAACGACTTCCCCGTTCAGGCCAGGGCAGCCTCACGCTGATGGAACAACGCCGGTGTCTCCGCTAGAACGCTGAATCTGATCTAGCTTGCTCTGGAGGTCGAGCTCGGCTCTTCGAATCGCCCTGTAGTCGTCTTCGGGAACCTCAACATTCCCGTAGAACGCCTCCATCATCCGATCGTCAGACAAGCCTTGGAGTGTCATTTGAGGCGCGCTGGCGGTCGCAAGCATGTGGACGTAGCAGCCGTAATCGACTTGGAGTACGTCGAAGCGCGTTCCGGGTTCGCCCTTATGCGAATAGCCACGCTTAATGAGGTGTAGCAGACGCTCGTCCACTAGCAGCTGGATAAGCGGGTGGTCAGCAGCTTCTTGTCTGAGAAGGAAGGCACGGGCCTTCTTGTCTGATACGACATCATCAATGATGACCTCAAGAAGGCGGCGCGCTTCAGGCGCTCCGTTGATAAGGGCGGCCTTCGTGGTTTGATAGACCTGCGCAGCTGCAGTCCGAACATCATCAGTTGAGATCCGCGAATCTCCTGCGCGCAAGCCAGCGCGCGAGACAATTTGTAGTGCATCACGCGGTACACCCTCAGCAGCACGAATCAGCTCCTCCAAGGCCGTGGACTGAGTAAAGAGGAGCTTCGTAAGCTCGTCGCCATCGCTCAATCTCGGCTTCTGGGCCTCTGCGAGAGCTGCGTTGATCTGCCCCCGGTAGCGTGGACTTGGGGTTTTGGAGTCCTTCGGCGACAGCGAGGAGGATTCGATGCCCAGGAAGTACTCACCGGAGGTTCGTCGCCAGGTCGTGGAGCTGGCTCGTGCCGGCACGAAGGTGTCGCAG
>DASZGH010000040.1:0-2957 GCA_035938935.1 Solirubrobacteraceae bacterium | reverse complement strand
TCACAGCCGCCGCTGTGTACCGGACCGAGTACTGATGGGGAGCCAGAAAGGCCAGGCGATCGTGCTGATCGCGCTCGTGCTCACGATCGTCATCGGCATGGCGGCGATTGCCATCGACGGCTCGCGAGCCTACGCGCTGCGTCGCGACATGCAGGCAGCGGTCGACGCGTCATCGCTTGCGGCCGGCGACAAGCTGCAGCAGACGGGCAGCTGGCCCGGCGCCGAGCAGGCCGCCGCCAGCGTCTTCGCCGCAAACCTACGTCTCTACGACGCTCTCCCGTGCAGCGTATGGGGTTCCCCCGGTCCGGGCTCCTTCACCGTGACCTGCAGGTACTCCGACGGCACGATCCTCACCGAACTCGCGCAAGGGCTCGGGCCGCAGGGTAGTCAGTTCACCTTGTCGGCGCACCGCGACCTGCAGCTCCAGTTCGGCCGCATCCTCACCAACGGAACGAGCCCGACGATCGCGGCGACCGCGACCGGCAACGTCAACAACCAGCGCTACACGCCGGCGTTCGCCGCGTTGAGCTCGGCCGGATGCGGAGCCGCCGGCAACGCGATCACCGTCGGCGGAACCGGAACGCTCAACGTCACCGGCGACATCGTCTCCAATGGCGCGATCTCGGTTGCGAGCGGGGCCGTGCAGGTGGCGGGCGACATCTACGCGCGGTGTCAGTCGCCGGTTCCCGGCGCCGTCACCAACGCGTGCTACCCGAGCGGCGCCGCGACTCCATGTGGATACCCAGACGTCGCCGGGGCCACGCGATCGGGCTTCCATCTGGCGGACCCGAAGTTTCCGCCGCCGAGCGTCACCGGGGGCAGCCGGGGCACGCCCAATGGAAACGTCGTCCTGCAGCCCGGGCTGTACGCCGCGGAGCCGTTTCTGGACGGTGGGCACTGCTGGTTCCTAAGCGGCGGCGTCTACGACTTTGCGGCGGGCCTGTTGAACCTGGGCGACCTCATGAGCAACGAGCTCAAACCACCCGACGAGGCGAGCGCTTCGAGCAACACCGTGCGCGCGACTCAGTTCTGGGACTCCAACGGCGCCCAGTGTGGCGGCGGATTTCAGGTCCAGAGGATCGTGGGATCCACCGACCTCCCGACCGGGAGATGGTCCTTCGAGGTCACGTCAGTTCGCACCGACACCTACAACGGCGTCAGCTATCAGCGCGAGAGCGCGCCCTCGATGTGCCGGCAGGTCAACCTGAACAACCACTTCGACGACGTTCAGCTGAGCGTCAGCAACGTGCCCGGCGCCACCTCGTACAACATCTACGCCGCGCTCCCGGGGAGTGGCTGCGCGGGACCGTTCGGCCTCGCCGCCAACCTGCCGGTGTCGGGAACGGTGCAGAACACGAACACCAACCCCTGCCCCGCGTACAACGGGTCGGGCTGCTCGCTGGGAAACGAAACCATCAACCTCGAGGCGCAGCTGGAGCCGCCCTTCGCCCCAACCGCCGCCACGGCTCCGCCCGATTCCGAAACCGCGCCCATCGCCTTTGGCCTGCCCAACCAGAACCCGCCCACGGCCCCAGGTGCTCGCGGCGACAGGGCCAACGAGAACAACTGCGAGACGGTCGGTGGTGCCTACGCCTCATGTCCGGCGGCCATCACTCCCGGGGGTGTGGAGCTGTACTTCCCCTCTGGCGGATGCTTCAACAACACCAACGGCGGTGACGCCTACCTGTTCAGCGGTTACCAGTACAACTGGGTCAGCCTCTACGAGCCGGGTCCGGCCAACCCTCCTGCCAACGGGTGCACAAACACGTTCGGCGCGGCGAGCAACTCAGCGTACGTCGGGCTCATCTACGCACCCTCGGCTCGGGCCTCGATCACCTCGTCACTGGCGTTCGAGGCGCCTGGGGCGGGGGGCATCATCGCCGACACCTTCACCTTCACCAACGCGCTGCCAAGGCTTGCCTACAGCGCGGCGTACGCGCCCGTGCCGCCGGCCAGCCGGATTACTGGGTAGTCGAGAGCTCGGGTTCGGCCGGGGCAGCTGCCTCGGCCGGTGCCGCGCCGTTGGTGTCGTGACCGTCTTCGTGCGCTCCCAGGTGCGCGATTCGGCGGTGGAGCGCCGTCACCGCTTTCGTATCGCCCAGCTCTTCGTAGCGCTGGATCGCGCCGCGCCACGCCGCCTTGGCGTCGTCCACCTTGCCGAGGCCGACCAGCGCGTGGGCCCTCGCAGCCAGCGCCTCGGCCCGCTCGCGCGTCTTGTCCCCCGGCATCAGCTGCTGCGCTGAGTCGACCTGCCGTAGGACCTCGTCGAATGCTCCGACCAGCAGAGCGTTCTGCGCAGCCTGGGCGAGGAACGTCGCGGTCCGGAAGGCGTCGGCTGCGGTGCCGGCCTGGTACAGGTGGTAGCCGATCTCGCCGGCATGCTCCGCCGCGGACTTGCCGTAGACGCGCTCGAGCGTGTCAGCGACGGCGAGGTGATAGGCCTGCAGCCGCGGAAGAGGAAGCTGGGCCAACACCCGCTGGCGCACCAGGTCGTGCGAGAAGCGGTAGGTCTCCTTGGCCGCCGCGACCAGGAAGTGACCGCGGGTCGCCTCGTCCAGCGCGTCCCGCAGCTCGTGGCCCGAAAGCTCGCCGAACGCTTCGAGCAGCGGCACGTCGAGGTCGCGGCCGATGACAGCCGCGGCGACCAGCATGCGCTGCGCCGGCTCGCTCAGGCGATTGATGCGGCGCCCGATCAGGCCGCGCACGCTCTGGGCCAGCTCGAGGTCTTCTTCCGTGTAGCTCGCCGTCGAATGGGCCCCGCCAAGCATGGTCTCCGACTCCGACATATAGAAGAAGGAGTGCTCGACGAACAGCGGGTTGCCCTCTGACGCGGCCTGGATGCCGATCAGCTGCACCGGGCTGAGCGGCGTCTCGCCCATGCCCGCGAGGATCCGCTCGACGTCGTGGTCGGTCAGGCGCCCGAGAGCGATGCGCTGCGCGCGCCGCCGCCTGATCAG
>DASZGH010000039.1:0-2902 GCA_035938935.1 Solirubrobacteraceae bacterium | reverse complement strand
CGGCTACCCGCGACACGGAGCTGCACGGGCAGACGATCCGCGAGGGCGAGAAGCTGGTGATGTGGTACCCGTCGTCCAACCGCGACGAGACGCGCTACGAGGATCCCGACCGCTTCGACATCACGCGCTGGTCGAACGGGGGATGCTCGCCGGAGGCGAGTGTCCCCCCGCTTCGGTCCGAGCACCAGGCATTCGGCGCGGGCGGACGGCACTTTTGTTTGGGCACCGCGCTCGCCCGCCTCGAGCTGCGGATCCTGATCGAGGAGACGCTCGAGCGTTACCCCGAAATGGAGATCGCCGGCAACCCAACCTACGTCGAATCGCCGTTCGCCAACCAGCACAAGACACTGCCGGTCCGGCTGCGTCCGCTGTAGGTCTTCCCGCGTACGCAGGGCGACGGTCGACGGCCAATTGGGGCTGACCGTCAGCTGATCAGCTCTCTGGTCCGGTCGCGGGCGGAGCATCGCCGCGGCGGTCCGAGAGACGACCTATGCGCTGGACAATGTACGCGACGAAGCGCATCGCCGCTGCGAGCAACAGCCAGAACGTCACCCACGTAGCGACGCGCGCGCTGACCGCATGCTCTACCGGGTGTCGCTCAGGTAGCGCCACCGCGACGGTGAGCGCTCCGCTGAGAGCAAGCGAGACAATCCAGGGCCGACGTGACCCCAGACTCAATCTCCCACGGCTTCTGGTAGACACATAACGCCGCATCGACGGACTCAACAGTAATCCTGCGATGGCCAGCTCCACCAAGTCCCAGAGCGGATGAAAGCGCGCGCCCCAAGCAGGCGAAACCCAGTACAGGACCGGGCCGAGAAGGAACAACCACCACGCCCATCGCGAGCGCCACCACGCCAGCGCTGCAAGACTTCCCAGCCCGATCACTATCCAAGCACCTGTCCAGACCGGGTACCTGCTCACGTAGGCCGTGTCGAGGACCAAGAAAGCGACCTGCCAGAGCAGCACGATGGTTGTGAACAGCCAGACCGTCACCGGCCATTGGCGCATGCGTGTAGGCGCGCTCCACCGCATACGCCGGGTATCGGCTGCTTTCGTCCGCGCCGTGAGCATCGCTTCCGGTGCAACCTCAAAGAACGACGAAAGCGCTTTAGCGCCACGCGAACGGCTGGCAGCCACGTACTTATCGAACAGAGAGTGCGACGCGCTGGATGTCAACGCTATGAGCGTTGCTGGTGGTCGCCACCGTTGATGACTTTGGAGGCGATGAGCTCCGTAGCATGCCGGGGACCCAGGAACGGCGCGAGGCATAGATAGGTCATGAGCGCGGCGCATCGCGCGATTTCCTCGCCTCGGCCCTGGCGCGAGAGGTGAAATGCGATCTCGAAGTTGGCGGCAATGATGGCTTCCATCGTTGTGTCGGATCGTGTCTTTACAGCGTTCTGGTTTCCTTCTCCGAGGAAGAGCTTGAACGCGGCGTGCGTGGCTTCGATGCGCTGAATGCCCTCGGCGCCGATCGCGTAAGACTGGACGTAGAGCATGTGCGTGAGGAGGGGATGGCTGGCCTGGAATTGGCTGCCGGCAAGGATGCCTCGCCAGATCCGCTCGCGCCACTCCGAGGCGCTGAAGAATGCGCCGGCGACGACGGCCATGGTGTGCTCGAAGCCCAGTTGATGAGCAGCGAGAAAAGCTTGCTGCTTGCCGGCGAAGTGCGCGTAGAAGACGCGTGCGTCGAGCCGGGCCACCGCGATGATCTCGGTGATGCTGGCCGCGTTGTAGCCCTTCTCGAACGCGACGGTGGCCGTCGCCTTCATCAGACGCTCGCGCTGGTTCCTCGCCACATCGCCACGTGAGATGCGGGGCCGGCCTGGGGGGAGGGCGCCGGGCGCCTCTGCCGGCAGCTCCGACTCGAAGGGCGACGGCGGGGGTAGCGGCAGCTGGTCTGGCTCGATCGTCCTCCAGCGGTGCTCGTGGACCGGTCGGGTGTAGCCGGCGATCCAGCTGGTCAGCTCTCGCTCCAGCTCATCGAAATTGCTGTTGTTAGACCTGAGCCGTTGCGAGAGCATCCAGTGCACCGTCGCGACGGCGTTCCAGGGCGGTAGGTCCGGTGCGGGCGCATCCGCGGGGCGCCTGGAGTGCGCGTCGTGCAAAAGGACCACGGTGTCGTGGATGAGGCGATCGCGCACATCGAGAGAGCGGGGTCCGCCGGCCAATACCTCGCAAAACAGGAGGCGGGCCTGTTCGGGGTGGTGACGCGCGAAGCGGATGCACTCCGTGAGCATGGCGAGCTCGGCCAGCTCAGGCGCGGTGTCGGCGACGCGGCGGCGCAGCTGAGCTGAGAGCAACTCTGCCGCGGCGCTCAGCGCCGCGAGAAAGCACTGGTCCTTATCTGAAAAGTATTCATAGAAAGTCGGTCGCGAAACGCCCGCACCGGAGATGACGCCAGCGATACTGACCTTGGCGTATCCGAGCTCGGCGCCGAGCTCGACCATGCTGTGAAGGAGACGTTCCCGCTGGGTGCTCTTGAGTCCTCTTGGCAGCAAGAATCGGAGCTTAAGGGAGATTCCATGCCTTAGCTCGAGTAGACCTAAGGGCCACGAGAATCGAAGAGATCCCCGTCGGCGCTCCGGCCAGTTTACTGCTCCTCGCCGCCGCTGATCTGGGCGATGATGCTCTGTTCCGCGGCCCGCAGATAGCCGATCGCCGCGTACGGGTCGGGGATGTTGTGGCGGACGCGGACCGTCGACGAGTAGTCCTCGACGCCGGGCTCGGCGTCACTGTCGTTGTCGCTGTCGATGCGTTTGAGCACCTGGACGATCGTCAGCACGGCACCGATCTCCACGGAGTCGTCGTCGCCGTAGGCCTCGTCGAGCGCCTCCATCTGTTCAGAGGCGCAGTTCCCGAGCACGGTTCCGTCAAGTGGCATCTCCTGAGTCGTCCT
>DASZGH010000038.1:0-19421 GCA_035938935.1 Solirubrobacteraceae bacterium | reverse complement strand
CAGCCTGCCGCGGACCCTTTGCAGCTTCGCGGCCGTGAGCCCTGACACGCCTCCCATTCTCGCCTCCTCCGTAGACGCCACCACAGAAAGAGTTCGCCCACCCACAGCAAAACCCCTGCAAGACCTAACGGAGCACTACTATGGGGCTGCTACCGAAGCAGCAAGCACCACAAGCAGTGGGCTACTCGTAGTTCACCCGCGTGGCTGCTGGTTCCTGGCCGAGGAGGTCTAGACATTCTCCGTATGGTGGGAGCGGTGACTCGCCGCTCCCACCATAGTCATCCTGCGGCGATTGACATCAAGTCATCGCAGAAGTTTGTGCCGGCTCCAGCGCTATTTCGCCGTCCGCCGCGTCGGCGATAACGGTGTCGCCTTCGCGGAAGCTGCCTTCCAGCAGAGCCAGCGCCAGCTTGTCCACCAGCTGCTTCTGGATAACGCGCCGCAAAGGGCGCGCCCCGTACGTCGGGTCGTAACCCATGTTGCCGAGCAGCTCCCGCGCGGCGGGCGTTACCTCCAACGTGACGCCGCGCTCTGAGACACGCTCGATCACACGCGCCAGCTGCAGGTCCACGATCTCTGAGATCTGCTCGCGAGAAAGCGGGGCGAAGCGCACGATGTCGTCGAGGCGGTTGATGAACTCGGGCTTGAAGTGCGTCGTCAATTCCGCGCGGAGATCGTCCCCGGTGGCCGACACCGGGATGTTCGAGGTCATGATCAGAACGGTGTTCTTGAAGTCCACCGTCCGGCCCTGGCCGTCGGTCAAACGCCCGTCGTCCATCACCTGCAGCAAAGTGTTGAACACGTCCGGATGCGCCTTCTCGATCTCGTCCAGCAGCACGACCGAGTACGGCCGGCGGCGCACGGCCTCTGTCAGCTGACCCCCCTCTTCGTAGCCCACATATCCGGGCGGGGCGCCGACCAGGCGTGAGACCGAGTGCTTCTCCATGTACTCGGACATGTCGACCCGCACCATCGCGTCCTGGGAGTCGAACATGAACTCGGCCAGCGCGCGGGCCAGCTCGGTCTTGCCGACGCCCGTCGGGCCGAGGAACAGGAACGTGCCGATCGGCCTGTTCGGATCCTGCAGGCCGGCGCGCGAGCGGCGCAATGCCGTGGCCACCGCCTCAACCGCCTCGTCCTGGCCGACGACGCGTTCGTGCAGGCGCTCCTCCATGTGGATCAGCTTCTCGACCTCGCCCTCCAGCAGGCGCGAGACGGGGATGCCGGTCCAGCGCGCGACGACCTCTGCGACGTCCTCGGCGTCGACTTCCTCCTTGAAGAAGATCGCCGCTTTGCCCTCGCCACGGGCGCTCTCGGCGGCTTCGGTGGCGACGAGCTCGCGCTCGAGCTCCGGTATCTCTCCGTACTGCAGGCGAGCGGCGCTCTCCAGGTCCGATTCGCGCTGGGCGCGCTCCAGCTCAGTGCGGGCACGGTCCAGGCGCTCGCGCGTTTCGCTGACGCCCTGGATCGCCTGCTTCTCGGCTTCCCACTGCTTGCGCATCCCCTCGGCACTGATCCGCAGCTGCTGCAGCTCCGCTTCGATCGCGGCGCGGCGCTGCATGGAGGACTCGTCCTTCTCCTTGCGCAGCGACGTCAGCTCGATCTCGAGCTGCATGACACGCCGGTCGACCTCGTCGATCTCGGCGGGCACCGAGTCGATCTCGATCCGCAGGCGCGAGGCGGCCTCGTCGATCAGGTCGATCGCCTTGTCGGGCAGGAAGCGGTCGGCGATGTAGCGGTGCGACAGCGTCGCCGCGGCAATCAGCGCCGAGTCCTGGATCGTCACTTTGTGGTGGACCTCGTAGCGCTCCTTCAGCCCACGCAGGATCGCGATCGTGTCCTGCACGGAAGGCTCGCCGACCATCACCGGCTGGAAGCGGCGCTCCAGGGCAGCGTCCTTCTCGATGTGCTTGCGGTACTCGTCGAGCGTCGTCGCCCCGACGCAGCGCAGCTCGCCGCGCGCGAGCATCGGCTTGAGCAGGTTGGCGGCGTCCACAGCGCCCTGGGCGGCGCCCGCACCGACGATCGTGTGCAGCTCGTCGAGGAACAGGATGATCGTGCCCTGCGCTTCGGAGACTTCGGCGAGCACGCCCTTCAGGCGCTCCTCGAACTCGCCGCGGTAGACGGCTCCTGCTATCAGCGCGCCCATGTCAAGCGCTATAACGCGCCGTTCGCGCAGGGACTCGGGCACGTCGCCGGAGACGATCCGCTGCGCCAGACCCTCGACGATCGCGGTCTTGCCCACGCCCGGCTCGCCGATCAGCACGGGATTGTTCTTCGTGCGGCGCGAGAGCACCTGGATCACCCGCCGGATCTCCTCGTCGCGCCCGATCACCGGGTCGAGCTTGCTTTGCTCGGCCAGCTCGGTCAGGTCGCGCCCGAAGCGCTCCAGTGGCTTCTGCTCCTCCTCCTGGTCCCGCCCACCCGCCGTCGCGGCACCGCCGGGCATCTGTCCGTCGGGGGGCGTCATCGCGTCCTGCGCCCCGGCGGTACTCGAAACGGCGAGCGCGCATCCACGGCGCGCACCAGCGCCTTCCCGGGTGGGCGCGAGCCGGGAAACGGCACCAGCTCGGCCCGGAACGAGCGCCGCACACGCTCGAGCTCCTCGGCCAGCTGCACCTCGGCGCGCAGAGCCTGCAACTCCAGCTCTTCGATGCGAGCGTTCATGCTCTGCACCTCGGACTCCAAATCGAGCACGCGCTCGACCCCGGCCAGGTTGAGCCCCAGCTCGGCCGTCATCTCGTGGATGCGCCGCAGCCGCTCGACATCCCGCTGGGAGTACAGGCGGGTGCCCTTCGGTGAGCGCTGCGGCACGAGGAGGCCGCGCGCCTCGTACGTACGCAAGGTCTGCGGGTGCATGTCGGCCAGCTCAGCGGCGACCGAGATCATGAACACGCCGCGGTCGGTTTCGACCTCCACCCGTCGCACACGCGAACGTGGGACAAGCGGCGTCTCCCCGACCGGCGGGCGCGCAGCGGCCTGGGTGGGTCCGTTCCGCTTCGCGCTCATGGGGACGCCTCTGAGAACAGGCGAGCACGAGGATCCTCCCCATTCATCGCCTGCGCGAGCGCCTCGACCGCCTGCTGCTGCTCGTCGGTCAGCGTCTCGGGGACGTCGATCGTGAAGCGGTAGTGGATGTCGCCGCGGGCCTTGCCTCCGAGCCGCGGCGGGCCCTCGCCGCGCAGGCGCTGGACGGCGCCGTGGCGCGTCCCCGGCTTCACGCGCAGGGTCTTTGACCCCTCCAGCGTCGGCACGCGCACCTCGCCGCCGCGCAGCGCCTCGGGGATGCTCAGCGGCACCTCGACCTCGAGATGGTCGCCCTTGCGCTTGAACACGGGGGAGGGATCGACGTGCGTGACGACGTACAGATCCCCGGCGGGACCGCCGCGCAGCCCCGCCTCGCCCTTGCCGGCGATGCGGATGCGCGAGCCCTCGCGCACGCCCGCGGGGATGTTGACGCGGAATTTCTTGACCGAGCGCACCGCGCCGACGCCATGGCAGGTCGGGCAGGGATCCTCGATCACGGTGCCCGAGCCGCCGCACTGCGAGCACGGCTGGGAGATCGAGAACATGCCCTGGCCCTGCGTCTCGATCCCGCGCCCCTCGCAGCGGGGACACACCTTCGGCGTCGTCCCGGGCTTGGCGCCGGTGCCGTGACAGGTTGGACAGGTCCCGGCGGTCGGCACCGACAGCGGGATCTGCGCGCCGGCGACCGACTGGTCGAAGGAGAGGCGCACCTCGGTCTCCAGGTCGCCGCCGCGCTGCGGACGCGTGCGCGTGCGCCGACCGGCCGCCGCTCCGCCCGGCCCACCGGCCGCGCCACCGCCGCCGCCGCGGCCGAACAGGTTGGAGAGGATGTCGCCCATCGAGGAGGCGTCGAAGTCGAAGTTGCCGAAGCCGCCGAAGCCGGGCCCGCCCGCCCCGCCGGCCGCGAACGGGCCGGTGCCCGAGTCGTACTGCTTGCGCTTCTCGGGATCGCCCAGCACGTCGTGGGCCTGGGAGATCTCCTTGAAGCGCTCCTCGGCCTGCTTGTCGTCGGGGTTGCGGTCGGGGTGGTACCTACGCGCGAGCTTGCGGTAGGCCTTCTTGATCTCCTCGGGCGATGCTTTCTTATCGACCCCGAGCGTCTTGTAGTAGTCGGGACGCGTAGCCATTCATGCCCCGTTCCGGTCGGCCATCGCTACGCGGCCACCAGCACACGGGCCGGCCGGATGACGGCGTCGCCCATGCGGTAGCCGTTCTGGAAGACCTCGGCGACAGTCCCGGCGACAGCGCCCTCCATCGGCTGGTGGGCGACGGCCTCGTGGCGGTTGGGGTCGAACGCCTCGCCGAGTGGGGCGAACGCCTCGATGCCGACGCGCGCGAGCGCGGCGGCAAGCTCCGAGCGCACCAGCCGCACGCCCGCCAGCAGCGGGTCCTCGTCCTGCGCCGCCTCGATCGCGCGGTCGAGGTTGTCGAGCGCCGGCAGCAGCTCCTTGGCGAGCTTGGCAACGCCCCGGTCCTGCGCGAGCGCGGCGTCGCGCGCCACGCGCTTGCGGTAGTTCTCGAAGTCAGCCTGCGTGCGCTGCGCAAGCGCGAGGTACTCGTCGCGCTGCTGGGCCGTCTGGACGAGCTCGTCCAGCTCGCCCTCGATCGCGGCGGCGACGCCGTCGTGCGCGCCCTCGCCGTCATCGCAGGGAACGCCCTCGCCCTCGGCCTGCCGCGGCGCCGCGGCAGGCGCCTCCGGCCGCTCGTCCTGCCCGGGCGCCTCCGGCGCGCCCGGTGCCTGCGTGATGTCCTGCTCGGTGTCGGCCATCGAGGTCAGCTCTTGCCCTCGTCGACCACCTCGGCGTCGACCACGTCCTCCTCGCCGGCGTCGGTGGCGGCCGAGCCGTCGCCGTCGGCGCCCGGGTGGGTGGGACTTCCATCCCCAGACGCGGCGGCCTGCGCCTGGGCGGCCTGGTACATCGCCTCGGAGACGGCGTGGAAGGCGCTCTGCAGCGCCTCCGTCTTGGCCGTGATCGCGGCGGCGTCCTCAGACTCCAGCGACTCGCGCACCTCCTTGATCGCCTCCTCGATCCGCCCCTTGGAGTCGGCGTCGACCTGCTCGCCCAGGTCGGCCAGCTGGCGCTCGGCCTGGTAGGCGGCGTTCTCGCCGTTGTTGCGGGCCTCGGCCAGTTCGCGGGCGCGACGGTCCTCCTCGGCGTGAGACTCGGCGTCGGTGACCATCGACTTGACTTCGTCCTCGGAGAGGCCCGAACCGGCCTTGATCTCGATCTTCTGCTCCTTGCCGGTGCCGAGGTCCTTGGCCGAGACGTTGAGGATGCCGTTGGCGTCGATGTCGAAAGCCACTTCGATCTGGGGAATGCCGCGCGGCGCGGGCGGGATGCCGGTCAGCTGGAACTTGCCCAGCGACTTGTTGTACTGCGCCATCTCGCGCTCGCCCTGCAGGACGTGGATCTCGACCGAGGGCTGATTGTCCTCGGCTGTAGAGAACACCTCGCCCTTGCGCGTCGGGATCGTCGTGTTGCGCTCGATCAGCTTGGTCATGACGCCGCCCTTGGTCTCGATCCCGAGCGTCAGCGGGGTCACGTCGAGCAGCAGCACGTCCTTGACGTCGCCGGCCAGCACGCCCGCCTGGATCGCGGCGCCGACAGCTACGACCTCGTCGGGGTTGACGCCCCGGTGCGGGTCCTTGCCGGTCAGCTCCTTGACCTTCTCCTGCACGGCGGGCATGCGCGTCATGCCACCGACGAGCACGATGTGGTCGATCTCCTTGACGCCCTTGTCCTTGGCGTCGTCGATCGCCTGGCGCACGGGGGCGACGACGCGGTCGAGCAGCGCCGAAGTCAGCTCGGCCAGCTTCGCCCGCGTCAGGCGCGTGTCGAGGTGCTTCGGGCCGGACGCGTCCGCCGTGATGAACGGCAGGTTGATCTGCGTCTCCTGCGTGGTCGAGAGCTCGATCTTGGCCTTCTCGGCCGCCTCGTACAGTCGCTGCAGGGCCATCGGGTCGGCGGACAGGTCGATCGCCTGGTCGCGCTTGAAGTCGGCCACGAGCCAGTCGACGATCGCCTTGTCGAAGTTGTCGCCGCCGAGGTGGTTGTCGCCGGCGGTGGACTTGACCTCGAACACGCCGTCGCCGATCTCGAGCACCGAGACGTCGAAGGTACCGCCGCCGAGGTCGAAGACGAGGATCGTCTGGTCGTGCTCCTTGTCGAGGCCATAGGCCAGCGAAGCGGCGGTCGGCTCGTTGATGATGCGCTTGACGTCAAGGCCGGCGATCTTGCCGGCGTCCTTGGTCGCCTGGCGCTGGTCGTCGTTGAAGTAGGCGGGGACGGTGATGACAGCGGCATCGACCGTTTCGCCCAAATACGCTTCGGCGTCGGACTTCAGCTTCTGCAGGATCATCGCCGAGACCTCGGGCGGTGAGTACTGGTTGCCGGCAGCCTCCACGCGGGCATCGCCGTTGGGACCGGAGACGACCTTGTAGGGGACGATCGACTCCTCCTCGCGCACCTCGGCCTCCTTGCGGCCCATGAAGCGCTTGATCGAGAAGATCGTGTTCTGCGGGTTGGTGACCGCCTGGCGCTTGGCGACGGTGCCGACGAGCCGCTCGCCGGAGGCGGTGAATGCCACTACGGAGGGGGTCGTGCGACCGCCCTCTGCGTTCTCGATGACGGTGGGCTCGCCACCCTCGAGCACGGCCATGCACGAATTCGTCGTGCCGAGGTCGATGCCTATGGTCTTGCCCATGTGTGGATGCTCCTTGTCTTGCGGATCAAATCTGAGTGGGATGGTAGCAGATTTTTTGATGGGTGGGATAGATGGGCGTGCCCGCCACGAAACCGCGCACGCCGCACGTCACGGCGCTGGAGATAGGACCTTGGCCGCTTCGCGCCTGCTCGCCTGTGAAGATCGCGTAGACCTGAGTAACCGCGGCGGTGCGAGGGGTATGTAGCGGGGAGTGACCCGCCTGGAGCGCAACGTCAACATCGCCGCCGTCGTGCTGCCGTTCCTCGGCGTTTTGGTGGGTGGGGCGCTGCTGTGGGACCACTTCCTCAGCCCCCTCGATCTGGCGATCGCCGGCGTCATGTACATGGCCACGGCGATCGGGATCACCGTGGGGTTTCACAGGCTGCTTACCCACCGGGCCTTCCAGACACACGCACCCGTCAGGTACACGCTCGCTGTGCTCGGATCGATGGCCGTGCAGGGCCCGGTGATCGACTGGGTCGCCGACCACCGCAAGCACCACACCTTCACTGACGAGGAGGGCGACCCGCACTCGCCCCATGCCGGGCAGGGCAAGGGCGTGACGGGCATGGCGAGGGGCCTTTGGCACGCGCACACAGGCTGGCTGTTCTCTACGCACGGGCAAGCCTCCTCGAAACGCTTCGCTCCCGACCTGCTGGAAGACAAGGGGATGCGCAGGATCAACAAGGCGTTCCCGCTAATCGCGCTCTACAGCCTGGCGATCCCGTTCCTACTGGGACTGGGCCTGAGCGGAGGGTCGCTCGCGGCTGCCCTGAGCGCTTTGCTCTGGGGCGGGCTGGTGCGGATCTTCTTCGTGCACCACATCACCTGGAGCATCAACTCGATCTGCCACTTCTTCGGCTCGCGGCGCTTCGCCCTGGAGGACCACTCCACCAACGTCTTCTGGCTGGCGCTGCCCTCGCTCGGCGAGGCCTGGCACCACAACCACCACGCCTTCCCACGCTCGGCCTTCCACGGCCTGCGCTGGTGGGAGCTCGATCCCTCGGGGTGGCTGATCCTGGGGATGGCCAAGGCCAAACTGGCCTGGGACGTCGTCCGCGTCACGCCCGAGCGCGAGCGCGAGCGGCTGACCGTCGCGACGCAAGGGGCAAGCCCGACGCAGACGCCCAGCGAGCGGCGAGCCGCGTAAGAGCGTTCAGGCGAACAGGCCCCGACTGGGACACATGCGCGCCAGGGCGCAGTCGCCGCACGCGGGGTTGCGTGCGAAGCAGGTGCGGCGGCCGTGGCGCAGCAGGTTGACGTGCAGCTCCAGCTCCTCGCCGGGCGGGGTGAGCGCGAGCATCTGGTCGTGCAGCTCCTCGAACGGCGCCCCTGGGCGCAGCAGCGCGAGGCGCGCGCCGACCCGCGAGACGTGCGTGTCGACCGGGATGTCGGGGAGGCCGTAGGAGAACAGCAGCACGCATGCAGCCGTCTTGCGCCCCACGCCCGGCAGCGCGCACAGGTAGGCGCGGCTTTCCTGCACCGGCGCGTCGCGCATCCACTCGAGCGAGAGGGGATCGCTGGGATTACGCGTCGAGGCGGCGATCGCCGCCAGGATCGCCTGGATCCGAGCCGACTTGACCTTGGAGATGCCGCCGGGACGGATCGCCTCCTCGACCTCTGAGACCGGTGCGGCGAGCAGCGCGGCGTAGTCGATTGGCTGGGCAGGCGCGGCGAAGCGCTCACGCAGGCGCAGGAAGGCCACGTCGCGGTTGCGGTCGTTGGTGGACTGCGAGAGGACCGTTAGCACCAGCTCGTCCAGCGGGCGTTCGTGCGGCGCCATGCGCGGTATCCCGTAGACCTCGCGCAGGCGGTCGCGGATGCGCAGCACGCGCGCGCGGGTGGGCCGTTTCCAGCCTGATCTTGGCGCTCTCCTCACCATTTTGTCCCGCTCGCCGGCATCAGTCGGATTAGAAGCAGAGGATGTCCACAGTACTGAGCCCACCGCCCCCGTTCTTCGCCCCCAAAAGGGCCGCCTGGCGGACTGCTAGCGTTGATAGCACTATGCAACGCGTAATGATCCAGGTCGACCCGCCCCTGCTGGAGCGCGCCAAACGCGAGGCGCGCCGGCGCGGCGTGAGCTTTCCCCAACTCGTTCGGGAAGCGCTCACGCGCGAGCTGGCGCTCAGCGCCGAGCCGGTAGCGCCGCTCTCGTGCATCGGCGTGCTCGACACACAGGGGAAGGCACGGGGCCGGGAGTACGAGCCCGACCCGTGGCGCTGATATTCGACACCGGCCCCCTGGTCGCGCTGCTCGACGCCACCGACCCCGAGCACGAGCGCTGCGCCGCGCTGGCCGCCGCAACCCTCGAGCGACGGCTGGTGCCGGTGTGCGTGCTGGTCGAGGTCGAGTACCTGCTGCGGCCCTGGCCGAGCGCGTTTGCCCGGCTGCTCGCAGATTTCGACAGCGGGGCCTTCGAGTTGCTCGACCTGCCCGCACGCTGGCTGCTGCGCGCGGGCGAGCTCGTGGAGCGCTACCGCGACCTCTCGCTCGGGCTCGTCGACGCGAGCGTGATCGCCGCCAGCGAGATGCTCGACGAGCCAAAGCTCGTGACGCTCGACCACCGCCACTTCTCGGTGGTGCGGCCGTGCCACTGCGAGGCGCTGAGGCTGCTGCCCGAGCAGTAGGCACCACTGTATACTGAGAGTCTACATGGCTGCGAGCACAACGATCCGAGTCACCACCGACACCCGGGACCTGCTTAGGAGGCTGAGCAGGCGGCGCAAGCGCCCCGCCGGCGAGATCGTCGCCGAGCTCGTGCACCATGCCGACGACGACCTGCTGCTTGCCGACGCCGAGGCCGACTTTGCGCAGATGGCGAGCGATCCACGCGTTCTCGCGACCTATCGCGCCGAGAGCGACCGGCTCGCGGCATTCGACGCCCCCGTTCCGGGCTGGTGAGCGGCCAACCCGAGCAGGGCGATGTCTACTGGGCCGACCCCGATCCCACGCGAGGCTCGGAGCAGTCGAAGGCGCGCCCGTTTGCGATCGTGTCCGTCGATCAGCTCAACCGCTCGCCAATCGGGCTGTCGCTGGTCGTACCACTGACACGCACCGACTTCAAGAACGCACTGCATCTGGCCATCTCGCCGCCAGAAGGTGGTCTGCGCGAGCTGAGCTTCGCGATGCCCGAGCAGCTGCGCGCCGTGTCTCACGAACGACTCACCCGTAAGCTGGGTCGGCTGAGGCCGGCGACCCGTGAGGAGCTGCTGCGCCGCTGCCGGTTGTTGCTGCGCTGAGGAGCCATCAGCGAAACGCCGGGCCGGTCGAGCTTCCCACGAGTGCACCTATATCCTCGCGGCGGTGCCAGAGATCGAGGAGCACAGCAACGAGATCGACCCCCCGCTCGCGGCAGGCGACACTCGGCTTACGACAAACGAGCGACTTCCCGTGTTCTGGCGAAGCGCGCCACCGTGCAACGCGGACGTGGCGCCCGCTCTCTACCTGCACGGGGTGCCGACCAGCTCTGATGATTGGCTCCCGTTCCTGCAGCGCAGCGGCGGCATCGCACCCGACCTGCCCGGCTTCGGGCGCTCGGGCAAGCCCGGCTACTTGCGCTTCACGATCGACGAGTACGCCCTGTTCATCGAGCGCTTCCTCGATGGTCTCGAAGTCGAGCGCGTGCGGCTGCTCGTACACGACTGGGGGGCGGTCGGCCTCGCGTTCGCCCAGCGCCACCCCGAGCGCGTCGAGCGACTGGTGATCACCAACGCGGTGCCGTTGCTGCCCGGCTACCGCTGGCACCGCACGGCGCGGATCTGGCGCACGCCCGTGCTGGGGGAGCTCGCGATGGGCGCGACAACCCGGCGCGTGCTGAAGCTCTCGACGCGCGAGTCGAACGTCACGCCCGGGCCGCTGCCCGACGCCTGGATCGACTCGGTGCTCGCGCACTTCGACCAGGGCACCCAGCGCGCGATCCTGCGCCTGTATCGCAGCTCGCCGAGCGACGTACTCGCGAGCGCGGGCGAGCGCCTGTCGCGCCTGGAGATGCCCGCACTCGTCGTGTGGGGCACGCGCGATCCCTATATCCCGACACGCTTCGCGACTGAGTCCGCGCGCGCGCTGCCAAACAGCGAGCTGGTCGAGCTGGAAGACGCCGGCCACTGGTGGTGGCTCGACCGCCCCGACGCGATCGAGCGCGTGGCCGAATTCCTCACTGCGCCCTGATCCAGGACGTCGCTGACGTCCGAGGTAACCGACGTCAGGCGTAACCGACGTCGGATGTCAGTTACGCTGCTGCCCCGAGATACGCAGCGAAGAATGCTGCCTATAGTGGATAATCGATTCCAAGATAAGCAGCATAGAATGGCTGAAGTGCTACAATCCAGCCTGCATGGCGCTCAGCGACCAGCAGATCCTCGCTCAGAATCCCTGGTGGAGCGACCGGGGATGGCTGGTGCGAGACCGGCAGCTTGCGCTGCTCGCCGGACAGCCCGTGCGCCTTCCCGCGGAGCTTGTCGGCACGATCGACCTTGCCTCGGCCGGCATCCACGTGCTGCGGGGGCCGCGCCAGGTGGGCAAGACGACCGACCTCAAGCTGTTGGTGGAGCGTGCCCTGACCGAAGGACACGATGCGCGCTCGATCCTCTACCTGACGCTCGATCTGATCGAGGGCCAGCCCCACGCCGAGCTGGCTGAGACGGTCGCGCGCGCCAAGACCCTCGCGAGAGCACCCGGACCGGGCATTGTGTTGCTGGACGAGGTGACCGGCGTCCCCCGCTGGCAGACCGCCGTGAAGGCCCTGTGGGACGACGGTACGATCGCCGAGGACGTAGTCGTGTGCACCGGCTCCTCCGCGATCGACCTGCAGAAGGGCGCGGCCGAGCGGCTCCCCGGACGGCGCGGCGAGGGCCGAGATCATCTCGCCCTTCCACAGACATTCGCATCGTTCGCGCAGGCGATCGACGCCTCGATGCCGGCATCGCCGTGCCTGACGGTCTCAGACATCGGCACGCCTGACGGGGAGGCGGCGCTGCACGAGGGTCGCCTCCGCGGACCGGCGCTCAGGGACGCACTCTCGCTGTATCTCAAGTTCGGGGGTCTGCCGGCGGCGGTCGCCGAGGCGACCACCGGTGCGATCGAGCCCTCCGAGCAGGTCAAGCGGGTGCTGTACGACTCACTCGTCAAGGAGGTCCAGCGCAGGGGCGCCAGCATTCCGGCGGCCCATGCGTTGCTGGAGCGAGTGCTTCGTTCGCTGGGCTCCAGAACCGACTGGAGCAGGATGGCGCGCGAGATGGACGTGCCGCTGGGACGCAGACGCGGGACCCCGAGCCATCACACGCTGCGCGATTACATCGAGCTGTTGGCGGGCGGCTACTTCCTGTTCATCCTGTATCTCTGGCGCGCCGGCTCTCAGACCAACAGCCTTTCCACCGAGAAGAAGGTCTTCTTCGCCGATCCGCTCCTGCACACGATCGCGCTCGACCTCGTGCCCGGCGCGATCGCCGACGTGCCTGCGCTCGTCGAGAACGCGGTCGGCCTGGCGCTCCTGCGCCGCTACGAGCCGCGGGAGCGACTGATCGAATCGTTTGTCTCGCCCGACCGCCTGCACGTGTGGCGCACCGCCCGGGCTGGGGAGGTGGACTTCGTGGCGGGCCCGCGCCGTGCGCTCGACGTCGTCGAGGTGAAGCACCAATGCCGGATCGACCTGCGCAGCGCCAGCGGCGTAGCCAAGGCTCATCCCGGACGTCCGGCCGTGATCGCCATCCAGGACGACCTGCTGTTCACCGACACTTATGCGCTGGTGCCCGCGCACCTGCTGTTGTGGGCGCTGGGGTAGCGGGTGAGCGAGAACACCGCCGAGATCGACACCCCGGATGCTCTCTGCGATGGGGGTTCCGCGCACGGTGGCCTGCCCGTGTTCTGGCGCAGCGCGCCGCCGAGCAACGCGGACGTGGCGCCCGCCCTGTACCTGCACGGGGTGCCGACCAGCTCGCGGCCGCCAGCGATCGCCTGTCGGCCTTGACGATGCCATCGCTCGTGATCTGGGGGACGCGGGACCCCTACATCCCCATGCGCTTCGCCGCCGAGTACGCGCGCGCGCTGCCAAACAGCGAGCTGGTCGAGCTGCCCGACGCCGGCCACTGGTGGTGGCTCGACCGGCCTGATGCAGTGGAACGTGTGGCCGAATTCCTCTTAACTGACTAATTCGGTCAATCAGCCGGGAGTTGCGATCTGCCAGCCGAAATCTGGGACCAAACTCCAGCAACAGGCCGCTGCCTCCCGGGGGACGTGCGGATCGCACCTCCCCCGGGAGGAGCCGCTTACTGTCCTACCCCAACGTAAATGCCAGGCTACGGATCGTCTCTTTGCTGCCCCTGCCGCTGATCAGTGTCAGCGTGTAACGACCGTGGCGCAGGTTGTGCAACAGTCGCAGTCGCAGGCTGAGATGGCCATGCGAGACGCTCGCGGCACCTGCCGCGTAGACCGTCCTGCCGCGCGAGAGCATCGCACTCGCCGCCTTCAGCTTGACTATGCCCGAGACCAGCTTGCTCGTGCAACTCTGCACGCTCTTGCCTTTCTTCTTGACCGTCTTGCACGTCACGAGCTCGACCTTCCCAGCGGCCCCTTCTTTACCTTCCTTCCCAGCGGCCCCTTCTTTACCTTCCTTACCAGCGGGGCCTTCCTTACCGTTGGCGCCTGCAGAACCCGTGGCGCCCGCCGGGCCCGCCGCGCCTTCTTTGCCGTTGGCTCCGACAGGACCGGTGGGGCCGGTAGAGCCCGTTGGACCCGTGGCGCCCGTTGGACCAGTAGGCCCGGTCGGGCCCGTAGGCCCCGCGGGACCCTGCGTACCGGCTTTCAGGAACACCGCCGCGACTTCCGTCGGCGCGGTCAGGTTGACTTCGCACGTCGTGGCGGTCGCAAATTTGCAGCCGATCCATCCGGCGAATTCATAGCCCGCTTCAGGCGTCTCTGTGAGCGTCACGACACCTTCCTGCAGCGAGGCCGAGCATTTTGCGCCGCAGTCGATCGGGCCCGAGCTCACCGTGCCATTGCCGTACTTAACCACACTCAGCGTCTGTGTCGGGTACGCATAGATGTAGGCGGTCGGTGAAACCCCATTATTAGATGTCACATAGACCTTACTGGTCCCTTCGTTCACAGCGACCCCTCGTGAGTTGCTGATCGTCCCTTCGCCGAAGTTCGCGCCTTCGACCGGCGTGCCCGTCGTGAGGCTATATTCGGTAACATTCTTACCGATATCTACAAACAGCGTGTTCGTAGCGCGATCGATCGCCATCGCCCTCACTGGTTTTGAAGTACCGATTTCTGTCGTCGATTCGATCGTCGTAGCCCTATCCGAGCCGCGCTTCGCCTCCAAGATATATTCGTTTTCAGTCGCCACGAACATGTCGCCTTTCGCGTCGACCGCGATGCTATGGACAAACAAAAGGCCGGCGAGCTGTCCGTGTGGATCGGCGATGGCAAACGAGGTGACTTCGGTGCCGCCGGGTGAGTACTCATGTACTTCATGGTTGCCAAGATCAGCGACGTACACGTCACCGTCCGTGTCGGTCGCCGCCGCAAACGGTTCTTTCAAATGTGCGCTTGTAGGACCGCCGGTGGCGAATTGAGATTCGTATTTGAATTCGCCGCCACCGAACAGAAATCTATCGACCACTTCGTGTGGTGCACCGCCCGCAGTGTCCGGCACGTAAATAGAGCCTTTCGCCGCGCTCGTAGAGTTGTCGATTGTCACACCAACCGGTTCTCCACCGCCAAAATTAAATGAAAACGCAGGAGTCGCTTCACCGGTGAGGCTCGTGGGCTCACCGCCCGCTGGAGCGCCGCCCGCTTCGTTGAACACCGCTACTTCTTCCGGACCTCCCCCGTTGACTACAAAAACGTTCCCGTTCGCTTCATTGACCGCGACTCCCTCTGCATGTACGAACATGCCGAAGCTGCCCTGCAACGTCGGCGGGCCCGCCAGCGCGCTCGTGCTCAAAGCGAGCACTCCGCAGACAGCCGCCAAAACGGCAGCTGCCAACGCGGAGGGCCTACCACGAAACCTACGTTGAAACTCCATTCTCATGCCTCCCATACGATAGATGCCTCTTCTTTCTGATCTTGGTCTTGGCAGCGGCGAGCCGCCTCGCAACCCACTTTTCATCCACTGCTGGTCCGCGTATGCGCGCGGACCGAATCCGCTACCTGATGGCCCTGCTGTGTCAGCGTCCAAGCGTTGGGAGCGCCCCTGCCGGGGCCCAGGCCCGTGTTGAACACGAGCCCGAGCTTTTCCAGGCGTGTGAGCAGCTTTGAGATCTGACCCTGGTCTGAGATGCCGGCGTCAGCGCCAACGGTCCTATTCGACGCGCCGGGATGCTCCCCGACCGCCAACAGTACACGCACGGTTCTGTACGTGAGGCGCATGTCGAGCTCCTTGAGCGGGTTCGACGTTCGGTTCTCAACGACGCGACGCTCGACGCCCGGAACGGTCCTTGACAACTCACGCCGCGCGGCGGCGGGGCCCATGTAGGGGAGCACGATCATGCTCATCAACAGGTTCACCAGCTCGAGATACGACTCGCGAGAGTCTTCGAGCAGGCGCCCATGTAGCACGGACAGAACGCCCCCGACGATGCCCTCTGCCGTGATTCGACTCAGCGTCAAATCCGCTTCGGCTTCACGACGTCCCTCATCGACGGCGTCTGTGACTCGGGCGAGCACATTCCCGCGGCGCTGCAGTGCCTCGGGTCCCGAGCCAAGCGTCTCCACGATCACCAGTCGGGCCGCGACGGGGTCGTCGTCAAGGAACAGGAGAAGCTCGATCAAGCCGACCCTGATCCGCTCTCGCCACTTCCCGGGCTGCTCGTACGCGGGACCGACACGGCTCGCGATCCGCGCCAAGCCTTCTTCCAGACCGGCGAGAAAGCAATCCTCCCGATCTGAGAAGAGCTCGTAGAACGTACGGCGCGACACTCCGGCACGCTCTACGATATGCGCGACCGTGACATTAGTCGCTCCGTGCTCGGCACAGGCCTGAGCCAGCGCCGTGAGCAACCGGGCTCGCTGAATCTCAGACACGTGGTCTTGGCCGAGCCCGTTGCGGCCCGTGTTCGAGCGTTTGCGAGTAGCGTCATCGACCTGTTGCTTTCGCCGTGTGGACACTGCTCATGCACCTCGATCGGTGGGGTCTGCCTCGGGCCCCGCGGGGGATGGCACCCGAGGAGAGGGCCCTGCCGTTATTTCCTCTTGCCCTTCTTGTTGTGGTGCTTGGCCTTGTGACGGCTCGTCGTGGCCTTGTGCCGTGCGCAGCCTGTGGCTGTGATTGGTGTGGACTCGTGTATTTCGGCGCCGTCTTGGGCGATGAACGCGGTTGGCATAGCCAGTTTTGACTTGCAGAGGTCCCCGTTCGCTGCTAGCGCGCTGAAACGACCTTGGGGTAGCTTCAGCTCGAACGCGCCGACCGGGACGTCTGGGACGGTCTTGAATGTCGTGCTTGTGATCCCAGCTTTGCTGATGAATGTCGTGCCGACGAGGTCGACGGTGACACCGTAGCCTTGAAGGACGATCACGAGGTCGGGGAACGCCTCGCCACCGTGGCTGACGAAATAGACCGGACCGGACAACGGGACTGGTAGCACCGGTGTGGTGGCTGTCGCTGTCCCGATCCGTGATGGTGCGGGGCAGGCTGCTGGGTTGGCTTCGAACGTCGCTGCGGTGCACGCCTTCTGCAGTGTCGTCAATCGGGACGGTAGCTGTCTGGGTAGATCGACCTTGACCCTCGCGATGTTCGACTCGGTGCCCTGCGGTGTCTTGGGATACGTGAGCTTCGCGTCGAGGCTCGCACCGCTCGCCCTAGAGGTCTTCCCCGAGGCCGAGACGGTGAAGTGCGGTTGGAATTTCAATGCTCCACAGTTGGTGACCTGGAAATGGTTCGTGAGCGTCGCGACTGCGCCCTCCCCACCCGTCATCGTGCCCGTCACGGTCGCGGGGTTGCAATCTGTGGGGTTGTATGTGAAGTTGGGCCGGTCGATCGTGACGTTCACGAGCCGCAGGTTGACGGGCACGCCACTGACGACCTGGGGTAGCTGGTCTGTAGTGACGGTCAGCTGGGACGTATGGATGTCGACTTCGACCTTCGCGCGCACCACGACGGTCCCGAGGTCGAACGGTCCGGCCTTCGCCGGTACGGCGATGCTCAGCCCGAACGGTGCGCCCTTATAAGGACCGGTCATGTAGACCTTCCCATCGGTCACGTAGAGCGGGTTGGGCCCGGAACCAGCGCCGGCGGTGAACGTGCCGATCAAGGATGCGGGGTTGCACGTCCCGGCGTTTGCTTGTGCTTCGGGACATAGAGGTAGTCCGATCAGCGAGCCGAGCAGTCCCTGGGGCAGCTTGACGCTGACGCGTTGCATGCTCTGATCGGCGTCTTTGCGGCTGAACGTCGTGATGAACGGCGTGAACGCACCAGCCTGCACACTGGACACACCAGCGCTCAACACAGGATTGAACCCATGATGAGATGTGCACGGTGTTTCTTCGGGACCTGAGGTCAACGAGAAGCTGCTGGAACGGTACACCGCTCTTTCCGGAGCGGAGTACGGGTACAGCAATATTCCGGTTGTTTGCGTCTGACACGAGAACGGCGTCGTCAACGGCGCCCTCGCACCAGCCTTGAATTTCAACGTGATGTCTTCGAACGGGAACTCCGGCAGGTTGTCGAACGTCGTCGTCAACCGGCCCGTTACCGGGTTCGCGACGATCTGACCGGGGACCTTCAGGTCCAAGCCGTGTTCGTCGTCGCGTATCTCCATGACGATACGGAACATTTCACCCGACGTGGGATCCTGGGAGTTCTGTGGGCGTAGGTAGATCGTGCCTTCAAGCGGGTTGGAGATCAACTGGGTGTGCAACAACAGCGTCCCGATCTTCGACGCTTCGGGACAAGCAGCCGGCGTCGTCTGGCCCAAGTGCAGGTGCGCGTCATCGCACACCTGTAGTCCATCGGCCGCGGACGGGTTGATAGCCATCCCTTCAGGCAACGTCACGATGACCTTCTTCACATCCGCGGCACCCAAGCCTTCCGGTGCCTTGTTCTGGGGAACGGACATCTTCACATTCACACCCGTCGGAGAGTTTGCCGCCGTTCCCGTCGGATCAACGTACAACGACGGATTGAACGGGACCGCATCGCAACCATTGAGCGTCGGACCGTTGAAGGAGACACCCACATACTTGTCCGGGTGCTCATAGCTGTTGGTGTCCGCGCCGAACGGCAACGGTTGCCCCGAGCAACCGGTCGGCATGCGCAGAAACGCCTTAGCAGGCTCAGTCGTAGGACACGACGTTCCGTACGATCCGTCGTAATGACCCCCGAGCTCCAAACACGTGCCGCGATACGGGTCGTGGCTGTGTTCGGCTGGGACGCCCCAGGCGGTGATATCGACGCGTATCACCGGCGCAGAGGTAGTCGTGTCCACGCTCACAACGTCGATCCCGTAATCGGTCGGGCGTATATGCGCCTGTAGCAGAACGTTCGTCCCGTAGAAGTCGAAACCAAGCTCCGTCGCCACGCCGCGCGGCGCCACCATGTTGTAGAGCGGCGTGAACTTAGAATACACCGCATGACCAAAATTCAAATAGACGTGGGCGATTCCTACCTGGCTTTCGACCGGGCATTCCCCGCCCAGTTCATCGGGCGTGCACAACACGGGTGTGGCCGTCGGGTTGCCGATCATGCCCGGCGGGAGATGCGCCGTGACATCCTTGAAATGCTCGACGCTCGCAGTCGAAGGATATTCTTCCGCAGAAAAGGCGCCACCATTGTATCGGGATGCGAACGAGCGCCATACCAGGGTCGTCGTATATTCGGCTGGCACCGATGCGGCCTGAAGAGCTTCGCTGCCGTCAGCGTTCATGAGCTGCACTTCACCAAGCGTGAAACCAAACGGGCCGGGCGGGTCAATAGCCATGCGCTGCTGTGAATGCACAGGTTCCACGCTCCCACCACCGGACACAGTCACATCGCCCGTCAGTGTGCCTTCAGCTTTAGGGTCGATCGTCGTCTTCACATTGATCTCCAGCTGCACCCCGGGCTGCATCGGAGCCTGCAGCACGCATGTCAACGATTGTCCCGACTCTTTACAAGACGCCAATTCCGAGAGACCTTGACTAGTTTGCGCCAGTGTTTTAACGAAGGTCAGGCCCGGGCTGAGCGTATCGGTAATAGTGACCGGTCCGCTTGTCGCGGCATTCCCCACGTTCTGAACCGCAACCGTCAACCATGGTTCTTCACCAGCGTAGATCGAGTCGGGTGCGATCGGATACACCTTGAACGCAGGTATCGCGAACGCCGATGCGGCTGCTACGAGCATGCTTGCGCTCACCGCGATCGTGCACAGTAGGACCCGGGACAGGTTGTTCAGATAGCCTCGCATGTTCCCTATCTCTCCTTTATCGCCCGGCTCTACGGGATCCACGCTTGACCGAGCTCTTCCCCGCATACTGCTTGCGTGCTCGTGCTCGGCACGATGCTCGCTTGCGCTTGGGGTTCTTGGCGCACGATCTCAAGGCACGCTCGAGCCGCTCCGCTTTCGACAATGTCTTGGTCTTACTCGACGATTTCGCTTCCGGTGGAATGTTCCCAAGCCCCGTGAACCCGGATGCCGTATTGAAGCTCGGCACCGCCGCGGGCACGCCCTGGCACGCGTCGCCTTCACACGGTGTGTGCGGGTGTGGCGGTTCTG
>DASZGH010000037.1:0-65625 GCA_035938935.1 Solirubrobacteraceae bacterium | reverse complement strand
GGTGGGCAACATCCTGATCGGCTCGATCCCGGGGGTGTGGCTCGGAGCGCACTTCGTCGACCGCGTGCCGGCGCAGGCCCTGCGCGTGACGCTCGGCGCGGCGCTGCTCGGCTCGGCGCTGGCGATGGTCAACAACGCCGGCGGCACGATGCCGGTGGGCGTGATCTTCGGCGCCCCGATCGGCGTCGGCGTCGCCGGCGCGCTCGCGCACCTGCGCCACCGCCGCAGCGACCGCCTGGCCGCGCTCGCCGCTCCCGCCGAGCAGCCTTCATGAGCGTCGTCGACCGGCCCCAGCTCAGCCACCTGCAGGCGCTCGAGTCCGAGGCGATCCACGTCATGCGCGAGGTCGCAGCCGAATTCGAGCGGCCGGTACTGCTGTTCAGCGGCGGCAAGGACTCGATCGTGCTGCTGCGCCTGGCCGAGAAGGCGTTCCGGCCCGCGCCCTTTCCCTTTCCGCTGATGCACGTGGACACCGGGCACAACTTCCCGGAGGTGATCGAGTACCGCGACCGCCGCGTCGCCGAGCTTGGCGAGCGGCTGATCGTGGCCTCGGTGCAGGAGTCGATCGACTCCGGACGGGTCGCGGAGGAGACGGGTCCGCGAGCGTCTCGCAACCGGCTGCAGACCGTGACCCTGCTCGACGCGATCGCCGAGCACTCCTTCGACGCCGCCTTCGGCGGAGCCCGCCGCGACGAGGAGCGCGCGCGAGCGAAGGAGCGGGTGATGTCCTTCCGCGACGACTTCGGCCAGTGGGACCCCAAGAACCAGCGCCCTGAGCTGTGGAACCTGTACAACGGGCGCATCCGCAAGGGCGAGCACGTGCGCGTGTTCCCGCTCTCGAACTGGACCGAGCTGGACGTGTGGGAGTACATCGACGCCGAGCGGCTGGAGGTCCCCTCGATCTACTTCGCCCACGAGCGCGAAGTGTTCCAGCGCGATGGAATGCTGTACGCCTGGCGCGACGGTACCGAGCTGATAGAGGGCGAGAGCGTGTTCACCGAGACCGTCCGCTACCGCACGGTCGGCGATATGAGCTGCACGGGGGGCGTTCGCTCCGAGGCGGCCACGCTGCGGGAAGTCGTGACCGAGATCGCCGCCACGCGCATCACCGAGCGCGGCGAGACGCGCGCGGACGACCGCGTCTCGGAGGCCGCGATGGAGGACCGTAAGAAGGCGGGGTACTTCTGATGCCAGGCACCGAGCACCGGACGCACAGGGGCGCGCGATGACGCTCGACCTGCTGCGCTTCACCACCGCCGGCTCAGTGGACGACGGCAAGAGCACTCTGATCGGTCGGCTGCTGTACGACACCAAGCAGGTGTTCGAGGACCAGCTCGACCACGTCGCCCAGGCCTCAGAGCGCCGCGGCGGCGAGGGCGCGCTCGACCTCGCGCTGCTGACCGACGGGCTGCGGGCCGAGCGCGAGCAGGGGATCACGATCGACGTCGCCTACCGCTATTTCGCCACGCTCAAGCGCCGCTTCATCATCGCCGACTGCCCGGGGCACCAGCAGTACACGCGCAACATGGTCACCGGCGCCTCCACGGCCGACCTCTCGGTGATCCTGCTCGACGCGCGCAAGGGGGTGCTCGAGCAATCCAAGCGCCACGCCTTCATCAGCGCCCTGCTCGGCATCCCCCACCTGGTGGTGGCGGTCAACAAGATGGATTTGGTCGACTACTCACAGGAGCGCTTCGACGAGCTGGTCGCCGAGTTCGAGGGCTTCGCCGCGAAGCTCAGCACGATCGGGACGGGGACGGGCATGCGCCGCGACATCGCCTACATCCCGATGTCTGCACTGAACGGCGACAACGTGGTGGACCGCTCGGACGCGATGGGCTGGTATGAAGATCCCACCCACCACCCGACGCTGCTGGAGCTGCTCGAGGACGTCGAGGTCGCCTACGACCATCCCTACGACAGGCCCGCACGCTTCCCCGTGCAGTGGGTGATCCGCCCAGCCCACGGCAGCGACTACCGCGGCTACGCCGGCCAGATGGCAAGCGGCGCCCTGCGCACAGGCGAGGAGGTCGTGATCCTTCCCGGCGGCCAGCGCAGCACGATCGCCGCGATCGACACCTACGACGGCGAGCTATCGGAGGCGCTCGCCCCGATGTCGGTCACCGTGCGCCTGGCCGACGACGTCGACGTCTCCCGCGGCGAGACGATCTGCCGCCCCGACGAGGTCCCAACCGTCGCGCGCGAGCTGGAGGCCGATGTCTGCTGGATGACCGACTCTCCGCTGCGCCCGGGTGGGCGCTACCTGCTCAAGCAGACCACCTCAACCGTCACGGCGATCGTCGACACGCTGCAAGACCAGGTCGACGTGCACACGCTCGAGCGCGCCGGGGTGGGTGGGACATCATCCGAGCTGGGCCTGAACGACATCGGCCGCGTGCGCCTGCGCACGAGCGCCCCGCTCGTGTTCGACCCCTACGACCAGAACCGCCGCACTGGCAGCTTCGTCCTGATCGACGAGACGACCAACAACACGGTTGGCGCGGGGATGATCGCGGCCACCGCCTGAGCCGCATCCGGGCGTGGGACTTCGGGCGTAGGCGCGCCAGGCCGGGTCGGGCCAGCGCGAACCGCACCGCGCCAGACCCAACCCCTCATGGGCTACGAAGCCCCTTCCACCGCCACCCGCCGCGCGGGCCCGTGGGGTATCCGCAGCACCCGCGCCACCGGGCGCGGCAGCCACCAGTTCCAGGCGCCCAGCAGCGACACCACAGCGGGCAGCAACAGCGCACGAATGAGCGTCGCGTCGAGCAGGATGCCGAAGCCCAGGCCCGTCGCCAAGACCTTGATTTCGGTGTTGGGCGCCGCGGCCAGCGAGGCGAACGCCAGGAACAGGATCAGCGCGGCGCTTGTCACCAGCCGGCCCGTCCTTCCCAGGCCTTCGATCAACGCCCCGTCGGTCGAGCCCGTGCGGTCGTACTCCTCTCGCACTCTCGCGAGGATGAAGACCTCGTAGTCCATCGACAGGCCGAACAGGAACGCGAACACCATCAGCGGTATCCAGAAGGCGATCGCGCCCGTGGCCGGGATGCCGAAGACGGCACTCGAGCCGTGCCCTTCCTGCCAGAACCACGTCATCAGGCCGAAGGCGGCGCCCATCGAGATCAGGTTGAGCAGCACCGCCTTGACCGCCAGCACCAGCGAGCGGAAGGCGCGCGTTAGCAGCGCGATCGTCAACAGGGCGACGATCGCGAACATCAGCGGGAAGGTGCCGAACACGGCGTGCTGGTAGTCCAGCTCGATCGCGCCCTCGCCCGCCAGCCCGATCGCGCCGGACTGGCCTTTGAGCGCGGCGCGCGCGGCGCGCACCGGCTGCAGCGTGGTCGAGTTGACCGTCTCCGCGGTCGGTATCGCCAGCAGCACGGTGGTACCGTCGCGCGTCGAGTCGGCCGCCCGCGAGACGGCCACGTCGACGATTCCCGGCACTTCGGCCAAGCGCCTGCGCACGCCTTGCGCTTCGCCAGAGTGCGCGAGCACTTCCATCGGCGTCAGCACCCCGCTGGAGACCCCGCCGGCGAGCAGCCGGTCGTAGGCTTGGCGCGCGCTGCCTGTCTTCGACAGCGCGGACGCGCTCGTCTGCCCGGTGGTGAGGTTGAACAGCGGCACGATCAGCACTCCCAGCGCGACGACGGCGACACCCGCCGCCAGCCCGCGCCGGCGCACCACCCCGCGCGTCCAGGCTGTCCAGCCGCGCGAAGCGTGCGCCTCGTGGCGCGGCTTCGGCCAGTCCACGCGCGGACCGATGCCGCCAAGCATCGCCGGCAGCAGCGTCAGCGCCACGGCGGTGGAGATGACCGGGATCAGCATGCCGCCGTAGCCGACGCTGCGCAGACTCGGCACCGGTAGCACGATCAGCGCCAGCAGCCCGATCGCGACCGTCAGCCCGGACAGCAGCACCGCCCGGCCGGCCGTGGCCATAGCCGCCACCACTGCCTCGGAGTTCTCGCGGCCGTGGTCGCGCTCCTCGCGCCAGCGCGTGACCAGCAGCAGCGAGTAGTCGATCGCCACGCCCAGGCCGACTAGCGAGACCAGGAACTGCACGACGAAGGAGACTTCGGCCACGTAGGTGAGCGCCAGCACTACCAGCAGCGTCGTCAGGATCGACACCGCGGCGATCAAGAGAGGCACCAGCGCCAGCAGCGAGGCGAACACGAACGCGAGCACGACCAGCGCACCGGCCCCGCCGATCAGCGTCTCCACGAACACGCCCGGGCCTTTTTCCGAGCCGCCGTTGGCCAGCTGGGAGAGCCCCGTCAGCTGCACCTGAGCGCTCGGCAGCGCCGCCGCGACCGTGCGCTGCACCTGCGCCGGCGCCTTCGGCGCCCCGAACGTCTTCTCCACCCGCGTGAACACGATCGCGTACGTGGTGCGACCGTCTGAAGTGAGGAGATGTTCGTCGTGCGTAACGGCGTAATCGACGATCCGCACGTTCGGGACCTGTGCGCGCGCCCGCGCGAATGCTTGGCCGATCTGACCCTGCTCGGCCTTGATGGTACGGCCTGCGGGCGCCGTCACCACGACGACCGAAGACGGGCTTTCGCCGCCGTTGCCGTAGGTGTGAGCGATCTGCTTGGCCGTCTCGTAGCCGGGCTGGCCGGGCAGCGCGAAATTGAAGGAGAGGCGTTTGGAGACATTGCCGGCGCCCATGCCGCCGGCCAAGAAGGCGACGATCCACAGCGCGATCACGACGCGCCGGTGCGCGAGCACCCAGCGCGCCAGGCGCGTGATCGTCCCGGCTCCTATCGGCGCGAGCCGGTCGGGGGTGGACTGGTTGACGCTCTCAGACATCGGGTCTCCTTTGTCGCTGCTTGCGATCGGATGAGGCCGGCAACGATCCACTGAGATAGCAGCAAGCTCCTCCGTTTGCCGTATAGACGACTCGAGGCCACCAGATTCATCGGCGCTCGTCCCGTGGGACCGGCCCACGGACACCGACCAGCACGCAGAAGGACCGCCGCGGCAGCGGCGGTCCATGCCAATCAATTAAGCTCCCGGCGGGTGGGGTCTCAATCATTCAGCAAGGTCCTTGTAGCCAACCGCGGCGAGATAGCGGTGCGCATATGCCGCGCGCTCGAGGAGATGGGCATCGCCTCCGTCGCCGTCTATTCCGAGCACGACCGCCACGCCCTGCATGTGGCCAGAGCCGACGAGGCCTACAACCTAGACAACGGATCCGCCCGCCCCGCCGCCGAGAACTACCTGAACGTCGAGAAGATCCTCGACGCCGCCAAGCGCTCCAGCGCCGAGGCGATCCATCCGGGCTACGGGTTCCTGGCCGAGAACGCACCGTTCGCGCAGGCCTGCGAGGAGGCGGACATCGTCTTCATCGGGCCGCCCGCCAGCGCGATCGAGGCGATGGGATCGAAGACACGCGCGCGCGAGCTGATGAAGGCGGCGGGCGTGCCGATCGTGCCCGGCACCACTGCGCCGGTCGGCACCGTGCAAGAGGCGATGAAGATCGCCAAGACGCAGATCGGCTTCCCGGTCGCGGTCAAGGCCGCGGGCGGCGGCGGCGGCAAGGGCTTTCGCGTCGCGCTCTCTCCCGAAGAGCTCCAGGACGCGTTCGAGGGCTCGAGCCGCGAAGGCGAGAAGTTCTTCTCGGATCCAACCGTCTACCTGGAGCGCTACCTCCCAGACCCGCGCCACGTCGAGGTACAGGTGCTCGCCGACCGCCACGGCAACGTGATTCACCTGGGCGAGCGCGACTGTTCGATCCAGCGCCGCCACCAGAAGGTGATCGAGGAGTCCCCCGCGCCCGAATGGGTCGTGGACGAGGCGTTGCGAGCGCGCATCGGCAAGATCGGCGTGGAGGCCGCGCGCGCGGTCGGCTACGTCGGCGCCGGCACGATCGAGGGGCTGCTCGCCGGGGCGGGCGGGCCCAAGAACGGACCGTCCGAGTATTTCTTCCTGGAGATGAACACGCGCGTGCAGGTCGAGCACTGCGTGACCGAGATGACCACGGGCATCGACATCGTCAAGGAAGGCATCCGCGCCGCCGCCGGCGAGGAGCTTGCAATCAAGCAGGAGCACGTGCAGCTGCGCGGGCACGCGATCGAGTGCCGCATCAACGCCGAGGACGCCTCCAAGAACTTCGCGCCCGCGCCGGGCAGGATCGGCGCGTACAGCGAGCCCAAAGGTCCCGGTGTGCGCGTCGATTCCGGCGTCGGCGCCGGCGGCGAGGTCTCGCCGATGTACGACCCGATGGTCTCCAAGTTGATCGTCTGGGACGCCGACCGCGCGCAGGCCACGCGGCGCATGCTGCGCGCGCTTGACGAATACGAGATCGAGAGCCTGAAGACGCTGATCCCCTTCCACAAGGCGCTGCTACAGACCGAGCAGTGGGCCAAAGGCGAGACCTGCCGCGACCTGCTCGAGGACAAGGCGTGGCTGAAGACGCTCGCGTTCGACAAGCCAAAGCCCAAGGCCCAGGAGCAGGAGGAAGACGCGCCGAAGGTCGAGCAGACCTACACCGTCGAGGTGTCCGGCCAGCGCTTCGACGTGCGTGTGATCGGCTCGGCAGCGAACTCCGCGGCGGGCGCCGCGGCGCTCAACGGGACCGCGCCGGCCGCCAAGGCCCCGAAGCGCTCGGCGCGGGCCGGAGGCAAGGGCGGCGCCGGTGGGCCGGACACACTCGAGTCGCCGTTGCAGGGGAACATGTGGAAGGTGCTGGTCAAACAGGGCGACGTCGTCGCCGAGGGCCAGCTGCTGTGCATCATCGAGGCGATGAAGATGGAGAACGAGATCACTGCCCACAAGACGGGCACGATCGCCGAGCTGCCGATCGCCGAGGGCGAGCCGATTGCCGCGGGCGCGCCGATCGCGACGATCAGGAGCGAGGCAGGCGAGTAGGGATGGGGGCGACGGCTGAGGCGCCGTCGCCCAATCGTTCGAGCCGGAGGAAATGAAGATGTCAACCGTCGACTACACAGCCGTGGCAGCAGGACTGAGCAAGGCGATCCCGTTCAACGTGCACCTCGGCGTGGAGACGACCTCGGTCGCAGCTGACAGCGGCGCTGTGCGGCTGCCCGACGACGAGAAACTGCGCAACCACGTCGGCTCTCAGCACGCGGGCGCCCTGTTCGCCGCCGGCGAGGCCGCCTCGGGCGCCGCCTTCGTGGGCGCCTTCCTGGACGTGATGGGTGAGATCACCCCGCTGGCCGAGTCGGCGCAGATCTCCTACCGCAAGCTCGCCAAGGGCGAGATCACGGCGGTGGCGAGCTTCGGCGAGGACGCGGAGGCGCTGAAGGCCAAGCTGCGCGAGGACGGACGCATCCGCTTCCCGGTGCAGGTGCAGATGACCGACGCCAAGGGCAACGTCGTCGCCGAGATGACGGTCGACTGGTACGTGCGGCATAAAGACGCTGCGGCGGGCTAGGCCCGATCACATTCGGGCTACGAGCTCCCGACTCTCCGCCAAGACCTCCAGCGCCCGCTCGCTGCCGAGCACCGGGCCATGGCCGGGCACGACGTGCTCGGCCGACTCGACCAGCGGGCGCAGCCGCTCCAGCGTGACCAGGTAGGCAGCCGACGAGCCATCCACCTGGGGAGGCTCGACCGTCGAGAGATAGTCGCCCACCACCAGCACCCCGGCCCAGTCGAGCCACACGGCCATGCCGTCTACCGCGTGACCGTCGGCCGGGTACAGCTTCAGCTCCCGCGAGCCGATCTCACAGCCGCCCGGCACTGCAAGCGCTTGGATGGCGCCAAGCATCAGTGGGGTGGGGCGCTCGATGTAGAACTGCTTGTCGAAGGCCCTCAGCTCACGTTGAGCGGCGCCCGGCTCCGCGCTCAGGCGCTCCGCGGTTGAGGACGCGCATCCCAGAGCCGCCTGCGGGAAGGCGAGGCGAGCGAGCAGGTGATCCCAGTCGCCGTGCGTGGCCAGCAGCCCCACGGGCGCAGGAAAGCGCGACCGCTCGATGACCGCCGGCAGCGCGTCCAGCTCCTCCGGGAGGATCGGCGAATCGATGACGAAGGCCTCGTCCTCGCGGCGAACGAGGACGCAGTTGGTCTGCCAGATGGCGCTTGTGGCGATCAGGACGTCCGCGTGCAGCGAGACGACCCGCACGCGTCAGGAGATCCCGAGCAGCTTGGCCGCCTCGCGCAGGTTCGGCACTTCGGCGGTCGGCTTGCGCTGCGAGGACTCGAGCACCTGCTTGCCGCGGTTGACCCAGATCACGGGTATGCGCTGCTTCACGCACGGGGAGACGTCGGAGTGATGGGAGGCCGCTACGTGCACCCACCCCTTCTTCGAGCCCAGGCGGCGCGCGCACTCGACGAAGTGCGCCGGGTCGGGCTTGTAGGAGCGCACCTGCTGGGCGGTGACGACCAGGTCGAAGTCCATCGGGATGTGCCGGCGCGTCTGGCCGAGCAGCTTGTCGTCGATGTTGGAGATCAGCCCGAGCTTGTGCTTCTTGGCGAGCTTGGTCAGCTGCGTGGGCGTCTCCTTGAACGGCTTCCAGCGCTGCACCGAGTCGGGCAGGAAGCCCGAGCGCGAGGGTTCGAGGTTCCATTCCAGACGCTTGGCGATCTCCATCGCGGTGCGGCGCAGAACCTCGGCGTAGAGCTCGTAGGAGCCGGCCTCGATTTCCTGGGAGATCTCGTGGAAGAGCGGGATCAGGACATTGCGGTCGATCTCGAACTTGTCACGCTCGGCCTCCTTGGCGAACGCCTCGTAGATGCCCGTCTCCCAGTCGATCAGGGTTCCGTACACGTCGAAGGTGACGAATGAGATGTGCTTCGGAATCGGCACGGCCGGCATTATGCCTCGACAGCGTCCGCATGCGCGCCGCGCCCCAATGCCCGCCACAGCGCAAACGCCCGGCGGCGCCCGTCCGCCCAAGCGATCAGCGTGCTTTACGCGACGCGCCGCAAGCCCTTTCGGCTAGAGTCCCGCGCCGCGCATGGACCTGCTCGAGTACCAAGGCAAGCAGCTGTTCGCCCGCCACGGCCTGCGGGTGTCCGCCGGCAAGGCGGTCACGACCGTCGATGACGCCGTTGCGGCGGCTGACGAGGTCGGCTACCCGGTCGTGGTCAAGGCGCAGGTGCTGATCGGCGGACGGGGCAAGGCCGGCGGCGTCAAGCTCGCCGCCGACGAGGCCGAGGCTCGCGAGCACGCGCAGAACATCCTCGGCATGGACATCCGCGGGCACACCGTCCGCACGCTGTGGATCGAGCACGCCTCAGACATCGCCACCGAGTACTACGCCTCGGTGCTGCTCGATCGGCAGGCCAAGCAGCCGCTGGTGATCTTCTCCGTCGAGGGGGGAGTGGAGATCGAGCAGGTGGCTGAGGAGTCGCCCGAGAAGCTCGTGCGCCACCACGTCGACGCGCTTGCCGGCCTCTCGCGCGAGGAGGCGGTCGAGATCGCCAAGCAGGGCGGCGCGGACGCCGACGTGGTCGACGGCGTCGCCGACGCGCTCGTGGCGCTCTACGAGGTTTGGTTGGAGGAGGACGCGACGCTGGCTGAGATCAACCCGCTGATCGTCACACCGGGCACAACCGGCGAAGCCGGTCCTCGCCAGGTCAAGGCGCTGGACGCGAAGGTCTCGCTCGACGGCAACGCGCTCTACCGCCACCCCGACAACCAGGGTCTCTCCGACAGCGAGAACGAAGACCCGATCGAGCGCCGCGCCAAAGAACAGGGGGTGCAGTACGTCGCGCTCGACGGCGACATCGGCATCCTCGGCAACGGCGCCGGCCTGGTGATGTCGACGCTAGACGTCGTCGCTCAGGCAGGCGGCGATCCGGCCAACTTCCTCGACGCCGGCGGCGGCTCGGACGCCGGCAAGGTCAAGCAGGCCGTCGAGCTGATCCTCGCCAACGACAAAGTCAAGGCCGTGCTGTTCAACATCTTCGGCGGGATCACGCGCTGCGACGAGGTCGCCAAGGGCCTGATCGCCGCCTTTGAAGAGATCAAACCTGACGTGCCGTTCGTGGTCAGGCTCGACGGCACCAACGACGTGCAGGGCCGCGAGCTGCTCCAGCAGGCGCAGTTGCCCAACGTGCACGCCGCCAGGACCATGAACGAGGCGGCCGAGAAGGTCGTCGCGCTGGCCGCGGTCCAGGGAGCGCCGGCGTGAGCGTGCTGGTCGACAACGACACGCGGCTGTGCGTGGCTGGGATGACCGGCAAAGAGGGGTCGTTCCACACCCTCAACAACCGCCGCTATGGCACCAACGTCGTCGGCGGCGTCACGCCCGGCAAGGGCGGCCAGGACGTCGAGGGCATCCCCGTGTTCGACTCCTGGGAGCAGGCCGCAGCCGAGGCGCAGCCGAACACTGCGATGATCTTCGTGCCGCCGCGCTTCGCCGCCGACTCGATCCTCGAAGCCGCCGCGACGGGCGTGGAGCTGGTGGTCGCGATCACAGAGGGGATCCCCGCCCACGACGAGCTGAGGGTCTACAACACGCTGAAGCGCGACCATCCGAACACGCGCCTCGTTGGCCCGAACTGCCCGGGCATCCTCTCGCCCGGCAAGGCCAACGTCGGGATCATCCCCGCCTCCTTCTTCAAGCAGGGCAACGTCGGCGTCGTCTCGCGCTCGGGCACGCTCACTTACCAGATCGGCAACGAGATCGCTCAGGCCGGCTTCGGCTGCAGCTCGATCGTCGGCATCGGCGGCGACCCCGTCCCCGGCTCCTCGTTCGTGGACATCATCGAGCTGTTCGAGGACGACCCGCAGACCGAGCTGATCGTGCTCTCCGGCGAGATCGGCGGCTCGGCCGAGGAGGAGGCCGCCGAGCACATCGCCGAGCACGTGAGCAAGCCGGTGGTGGCTTACATCGCCGGCTTCACAGCGCCCGAAGGCAAGCAGATGGGCCACGCCGGCGCGATCGTCTCCGGCTCGGCCGGCACCGCCGCCGCCAAGGCGCGGGCGCTGGAAGCCAAGGGCGTGCGCGTCGGGCGCACCCCGACCGAAGTCGCCGAGATCGCCGTGGAGATCCTCGGCGGCGTCGGCAGCGCGTCGTCTCTCTGAGCATTCGCGCCGGATCGCGGCTACGCTAGGCGCGTGGAACAGGAGGTCGCAAAGACGCTCGCCGAGCTGGAGCTCAAGCTACGCGAACTGGAGCGAGAGCTGACGTCGATCGGACGGCGGTCGGCCGAGCCGCCGCCCGTGCCACCCGCGCCGCCGTTTCGCCCGATGCCGCCGATCCATCCCCAGCCGCCGCCGTCCACTCCGCCGATAGCACCGATGCCGCCAACAGCGACACCCGGGCGTCTCGTGGACGAGGCCGTGGAACGAGGGCCCGAGCAGCGCTACAGCATGGACGCCCAGGAGACTGCCTTCGGCGAGATACCCGCGACCAGGGACGAGCAGGACACGATCGACCTGGCTGAGCTGGTGCGCTTCAAGCAGACGATGCAGGACACGCTGCAGGGCCTGATCGGCGAGTACAGCCGGCTGCTGGCGCTGCGGCCGCCCTCCCGCGACTGATCCTCGCTCCAGCGCCGTCCGCTCGGCTCAGCGTCTGCGCGACGCCACGGCCGCTCGGTATATCCCTTTGGAGGGACGCATCCCTTCGTCTGAGCCCGCTCTCCTCTACCCTTCCTGGCCATGACCTCCACGATCTCCTTCGCCCGCGGCGCCCCGTCGCTTGACATCGTCGACGTGGACGGGCTCAAGGACGCCGCGGTGCGAGCGCTCGAGAACGACCCGGCCGGCACGACCGCCTACGGCACATCGATCGGCTATCCGCGGCTGCGCGCCTGGATCGCCGACCGCCACGGCGTCGAGCCCGAGCGCGTGCTCGTCACCAACGGCTCGATGCAGGCCGACGCGTTCCTGTTCGAGCTCCTCGTAAAAGCGGGCGACGAGGTGATCGTCGAGCGCCCCACCTACGACCGCACGCTGCTCTCGCTGCAGACGCGCGGAGCCAAGCTGCACGCGGTCGAGCTGCTGCCCGACGGCATCGACACCGACGCGCTGTCGGCCCTTTTGAGCGGGGACGGCGACGCGTCCGGGGGCGCATCGGGCAACCCGTCCGGCGGCGCGTCCGACTGGGTCAAACCCAAGCTCGCGCACATCATCCCCAACTTCCAGAACCCGGCCGGCTACACGCTCTCGCTGGCCAAGCGCGAAGCGCTCGTCTCGCTCGCGGCCGAGCACGATTTCCTGATCTTCGAGGACGACCCCTACGTTGACCTGCGCTTCAGCGGCGAGGTGCTGCCGCGGATGCTCGAGCTCGACCCCGAGCGCGTCGTGTACGCGTCGTCGTTCTCGAAGACCGTGTGCCCGGGCATCCGGGTCGGATACCTGGTCGGGCCGGTGCAGGAGATCGCTCAGATCGCCAAGCTTGCGACCAACACGTACATCTCGCCGAGCATGGTCTCGGAGTCGATCGTGTACGAGTTCTGTGCCTCGGGTGCGATCGAGCGCTCGATCGAGAACGTGCGCACCGCCCTTGCCAAGCGCGCCAGGACGCTCGCCGAGGCGCTGCGGCGGGAGATCCCCGAGGCCGAGTTCGTCGAGCCGGAGGGCGGCTACTTCATGTGGGTCACACTCCCGCAGGACACTGACGTCGCCCGCCTGTTCGAGCTGGCCGGCGAGCTGGGCGTGGCGTTCGTGAAGGGGACCGACTTCGTTCTGGAGGGCGGCGAGAACGCGCTGCGCCTGGCCTACTCGGGCGTCACCCCAGAGCAGATCGACGAGGGCGTGGGCCGCCTGGCCGAGGCCCTGCGCTCGCTCTAGCGACCGTAGCGCTGGCCGAGCACCAACTGCTCGGGTAGAGCAGTCCGCGGCGGTGGCGAGGGGTCGGCCTGCACCGAGACCGTCTCGGCCACGCTCGGCGTCAGCATGACCTGCGCGCCGTCAGCCGACTCGACCACGACCTGCTCCTCGTCGTGGGCGACCAACGTGCCCTCCATACCTGGCTCGATGCCGGAGACCTTCAGGTAGTGCAGCAGGTCCTCGGCCTCGTTCTCGAAGCGCAGGATGCGCACCTTCGCCCCAACCTGCACGTCAGCCAGCGGCACGCCGGCAAGCCGGGCGCCGGCGACGATCGGGTGGCCGTGCGGGCAGGTCTTGGCGTCGCCGATCGCCGCCAGCATGCGCTCCTCCAGCACCGGCGACATCGCGTGCTCCAGGCGCTCGGCCTCCTCGTGCACCTCGTCCCAGGGGATGCCGAGCACGTCGGTCAGGAAGCGCTCGATCAGGCGGTGGCGGCGGACGACCGACTCGGCGTGCTGCACCCCCGAATCCGTGAAGGAGATCGCCCGGTCGGCGCCGCGCGTGATGTAGCCGTCGGCTTCCAGGCGACCGACCATCTCGTGGACGGTCGGGGCCGAGACCTGCATCGCCCGGGCGATGTTGGCGGCGGTCATCGGCAGTCGCGCCTCGTGCAGCCAGAAGAGAATCTGCAGGTACTCCTCCTCGGCCGGCGTGGCGATGGTCGCGCTTTCCTCGGTCATCGAGTGAGCGTACCGGCTCGGCTCCGCCGGCCGGCAAGCGAAGCCGTGCGTCGTTCCGCCCTCAGCCTGCCAGCTGCTCGAACATGCACTCGCGCGGCAGCTTGTCCTCGCGCCAGCGGCGCAGCTTGGCGCCGTGGCGGATGCGGCCGGCGGAGACGTGGTCGAAGTCGATCTCGACGACCAGCTCCGGGCGCAGCGCCACCCACTCCAGGTCGCGATCTGCGCTCCAGCGGCTCGGGTCGGAGGAGCCTCGCTCGCCGGTCTCGTATGGCGCAAGCGTCTGCACCAGCTCGCGCTTGGCCTTCGCCGTCAAGCCGGAGCAGTGGCCGACGACGCGCAGCTGATCGCCGTCGTAGAGCGCCAGGATCAACGCACCGACAGTCCCCTCCTCCTTGCCCGGGCGCCAGCCGGCGACGACGGCATCGATCGTGCGCACGCGCTTGACCTTGACCATCCCCTTGCGCTCCCCGGGCAGGTAGGGCGCCGATCGCTCCTTGGCTATCGCGCCCTCGGCCTCGCGCAGCCACACTGACGCCTCCTCGATCGAGTCGACCGATCGCATCAGCTCGACCGGCGCCCGCTCGAAGACCTCGCCCCGCACGAGTCGCTCCAACAGCTCCTGCCGCTCACCGAATGGGCGATCGAGCAGCGCCTCGTCGTCTTGGGCAAGCAGGTCGAAGGCGACGTACACAGCCGGCGTCTCGCGCGAGAGCAGCTCGATCCGCGATGCCGCCGGATGGATGCGCTGGCCGATCGCGTCGAAGTCCTCGCGCCCGTCCGCGTCGCGCACGACGATCTCGCCGTCGAGCACGTAGCGCCCCGGCGGGAACGTCAGCTCGGGGAAGTAGCGGTGCAGCGGCCGCCCGTTGCGCGACTGCAGGAACACCTCCTCGCCGTCGACGAAGGCGATGCAGCGAAAGCCGTCGAGCTTGACCTCGTAGACGTAGCCCTCGCCCTCGGGCAGCGCCTTGCGCGAGAGCGCCAGCTCCGGCGCCAGCGGCGGCGAGAGCGGAAGGGTCACGACCGTCCGACCCGCTGCGGACGAGCACTGTTCAGCGCCGCCGTCTCGCACATGCCCTCGGCCGTCATCGCGACTTCGCCCGGCTCGGCTGCACGCGGCGGGGCTCGCCGGACTGCTTGCGGAAGTGCGGCGGCCACGGCGCGTCGCCGAGGCCCTCGCGCTCGTCGCGGGCGGCCAGGTCGAGCAGCGACGCGAGCGACCCCGGCGAGTCGTCGATCGTGGCGCTGGGGTCGCCGCGTTCGCGCAGGCGGGCGGGGACGGTGTCGATGCGCAGCTCCGCGGGCTCGACGTCGGCGACCTCGTCCCACTCCAGCGGGCAGGACACGCGCGCGTCGGCCACGGCGCGCACCGAGTAGGCCGATGCGACCGTGCGGTCGCGGGCGTTCTGGTTGTAGTCGATGAACACCCCCTCGCGCTCCTCCTTCCACCACTTGCTCGTCGCCTCGCGCGGCATCTGCCGCTCTACCTCGCGCGCGAGCGCTAGCGCGGCGCGGCGCACTTCGGAGAAGCCGTGCTCGGGGACGATCCGCACGAACACGTGGATGCCGCGCGAGCCTGAGGTCTTGGGATAGCCGAGCAGGCCGTGAGCCGCAAGCACCTCACCCACGCACAGCGCCACTCGCCGCACCTGCGCGAACGGAACGTCGGGCCCGGGGTCGAGGTCGATGCGCAGCTCGTCGGGGTGATCGAGGTCGCTGCGGCGCACCGGCCACGGGTTCCAGTCGATCACGCCGAGGTTCACCCCCCACACCAGATGCGCGACGTCGTTGGGAACGAGCTCGCGCGCGTGGCGACCGCTGGGGAAGGTGACCGTCGCGGTCTGCAGCCACTCCGGCGCGCCGCCCGGCACGCGCTTCTGGAAGAACGGCTCGCCCTCTACCCCCTCGACCCAACGCTTCATCACGGTCGGGCGCTCGCGCAGGTGGCGCACGACCGCCTGCTCGCACTCGACGTAGTAGTTGACCAGGTCGAGCTTGGTGAACCCGGGCTCGGGGAAGTAGAGCTTTGCGGGTTTGGAGACGCGCAGCTCGTGCCTACACAGCTGAAGGACGACCGGCTCGCCTTCGTCGCTTTCGCTCGTCTTGCGCGCCACGCCTGTAAGGATGCCCGACCGTGATCTCGAAAACCGTGCTCGTGCTTGCCGAGGCGTTCGTCGAGGGCCTGGGCGCCGAGCGTGTCGCGACAGCGCTCGCGCGCGGGCTGGAAGCCGAGAGCCGGTTGAGCTGCGACTTGTGTCCGCTCGAACGGTCAGGCGAAAGCCTCGACGGACACGATTTCGACAGGCGCATGCGCGCAGCTCGCGCGCTGGTGATCGCCTGGCCGAATCTGAACGACAGCACCCTGCCGGGCAGCGTCGCTTTCGAGGCCGCCACCCGCGCGCGCCAGGGCGGGGTGCCCGCGTATGCGGTAACCGCGCACGACGAGCTCGATCCGTTCGAGGCGCGGATCGTCGATCTGCAGGTCGTATTGGAGGCGGGCAGCTCGCGCGCGCTGAGTGCCGTCGGCCGGAAGCTCGCCGCGCTGGTATAGCGTCGGCACCAAGCCCTACAGGAAGCACTTCCCCTCGCCCCGGTAGGTCGGGACCTCCTCGATGACGCGGTCACCCTCGATCAGATAGAGCCGGTCGAAGCGCTCGCACAGCTCTCCCGCCTTGGCGTGGCGAAACCAGACGCGGTCGCCCACGCTCAGATCGCGCGCCGCGGCGCCTAGCAGCGGCGTCTGCACCTCGCCCGCGCCCTCCTGGGAATCGAGCGCCAGACCCGCCGGCAGGAACGGCTGCGGCAGCCGCGCCGCGTCGGCCGGTCCCGAGGCCGGGTAGCCGCCGCCGAGCACCGTCGCGACGTCCGGCGCGGGCTTGCGCACGACCGGCAGCGCGAACAGCGCCGCCGGCTCGGGCGCGAAGGCGCGGTAGGCGTCGAACAGCGCCGGCCCGTACAGCCCCGAGCCGGCGGCGATCTCCGTCACGGCAGGCTCCGCGGCGGTCAGGTGCAGGCTGCCGGTGCCGCCGCCGTTGACGAACCGCAGCGGCGGCCGGCCGGCCGCGCTCAGCACGGCTTCGACCGCCTCGGCCGCCGCGGCGCGGCGCGGCGCCAGCTCGCGCGCCGAGCGCCGCTGCAGCGCCCGGATCGCCGCGGCGCGCAGGCGCCGGCCCGGCGGGGCGTCGCCGACGCCGGCGATCTGCGCCTCGTAGGCCATCATCCCGACCAGCTTCAAACGCCGACGAGCGACGATCTCGCGCGCCAGCGCGGCGGCCTGCTCGGGCGAGCGCACGGGCGAGCGCTTGGCGCCGGCCTTGATGCGACCGTCCAGCAGCCACAGGCCGGCGTCGAGGTCGATGCAGACTTCGATCGGAGGACCGAACGCGCCCACGCCGCTATCGCCGCTCGCTCCGGTTCTCCCATCGGCGCGCTCCACCCCACTTGCGAGCGCCGCTTCGATCAGGTCCAGCTGAGCGACGCTGTCAACCATAACCGCCACGCGCCCCGGCCCACGCTCGGCGCGCAGCGAGAGCGCGCGCAGCGCCTCACGGTCCGCGGTCGGGTAAGCGACGACGATGTCCTCGAACCCCTGCTCGCACAGCCACAGCGCCTCCGGCAGCGTGAACGCGAGCGTCCCGCGAAGGCCCGGGCGCGCCAGCACCCGCTCTTGCAGGGCGCGGCAGCGCAGCGACTTGCTCGCCAGTCGGATCGGCTTGCCGCCCGCCCGGCGTTCCATGTCGGCGGCGTTGCGCCAGAGCGCGTCCATGTCGACGACGGCGAACGGCGGCTGCAAATCGGCGGTGGCCCGTTCCAGGCGCGCCAGAAGACCGGTCATCACGCCGGCGCCGGCACGCTCACCGGCCCGAGCACGCGGTCGGTCCAGGCGTTGGCGAAGCGGCCGTCCGGGTCCAGGCGCGCGCGGATCGCCTGGAAGGCGTCCCACTCCGGGTAGCGCGGACGCAGCGTCTCGGCGGTCTGGAAGTGGCGCTTGCCCCAGTGCGGGCGGCCGCCCAGCTCGTACATGATCCGCTCGACCGCCTCGAAATACGGCCGCCACTGCATCCCGCGATACATGTGCACGGCGACGAACCCGCTCTCTCGCCCGTAAGCGGTGCTGAGCATCGCATCGTCGGGAGCGACCGTGCGCACCTCGATCGGGAACGGCACCGCGAAGCCGCGCCGCTCGATCAGCTCCATCACTGCCCGCACGGCCTCAGGCGTGCGCTCCCGCGGCAGCGAGTACTCCATCTCGGTGAAGCGCACCAGCCGCGGCGAGGCGAAAATGCGATCGGAGCGGTCGATCCGCTTGGAGCTGCCGGCGAGCTTGGTGACGAGCCGGTTGATGCGCGGGATCTGGCTCGGCAGCGCCCTGCCGAGCGCGCAGAAGGCGCCGAAGGCGTGGTTGGTGAGCAGCACGTCGCTGCACCAGGCGGCGGCCTTCCCGCGCGGGCGCGGCTCCTCGTCGGTGCGGTTGTTGGTGCGCGTGAGCGCGACGTCGCAGTGAGGGAACACGAAGAACTCGAAGTGCTCGTTGGCGTTCGCGAGCTCGTCGAAGCGCTCGAGCGTTTCTTGAAGCGGCGCCGGCGCGTCGATGCCGCGCAGCGTGAACGCCGGCACGCAGCGCAGCGTCACCTCGGCCACGACCCCGAGCGCGCCAAGCCCCACGCGCGCCGCGCGCAGCAGCTCGGAGCCGCAGCCCTCCGAGCCGTCACCGTTCGCACCGTCACCGTCCGCCCCGTCGCCGGAGCGCTCGCCCGCGTTGCCGTCAGAACACACGAGCGTGGAGCCGTCGGCGAGCACCAGCTTCAGCTCCTGCACCTGCGAGGGGATGTTGCGCAGGCGCGCGCCGGTCCCGTGCGTGGCGGTGGAGATCGCCCCGGCGATGCTCTGCACGTCGATGTCGCCGAGGTTCTCCATCGCCAGCCCATGCTCGGCCAGCCGCCCGTTCAGCGCCGCGATCGTGATCCCGCCCTGCACGCGCACGAGCCCGGAGTCGCGATCGACGTCGAGCACGTCCCCGAAGCGCTCGAGCGAGAGCAGCATCCCGTCCGTGCAGGCGATGTCGCTGAAGGAGTGCCCGGCCCCGACGACGCGCACCCGCCATCCCTCGTCGGCGGCACGCCCGACGGCGTAGGCGATCTGCTCGATCGACTGCGGACAGACGATCGCCCGCGGCCGGCAGCCTTCGTCGCCGGCCCAGTTGCGCCACTGCCCATCGGCGCTTCCTCTATCGCTAGGCTCGCGCATCAGATGACCCCGGCCGAGCCTACTGCTAGCGGCGAGCCGTCGTCGGCCGCGGGGGCGCGAACGCCTACGACCGAGCCGGCGAGCGCGTCGAGAGGGTCGCGCGCGCGTTCGCTACCAAGCCCCGTCGCACGTCGCGCGACGGTGATCGGCGCCGGCTCGTTCGGTACCGCGCTGGCCGTGCTACTTGCCCGCGCCGGGCTGCGCACGACGCTGCAGACGCGCACCATCGAGCAGGCCGCGCTGCTGGACTCCGAGCGCGAGAACGACGCCTACCTGCCGGGCGTCGAGCTGCCGGCCGGCCTGCGCGTCGAGCCGGTCAGCGCCGGCGTCGGCCGCGCCGACTACGTGTTCCTGGCGGTCCCCTCGCGTGGCCTCGGCGACGCGATCCAGGCACTCTCAGCAGGCGAGCTGGGCAGGCGCACCGCGATCGTCTCGGTCGCCAAGGGTCTCGTGGCGCCCGGCGGCCGCGCGCCGACCGCCGTGCTCGCCGGCCTGTTCGGGGCGCACCGCGTCGCCTGCGTGGGCGGCCCGGCGCACGCCCAGGAGATGGTGCGCCACGGCGCCGGTCTGGTAGTCGCGTCCGCCGACGAGCAGCTCGCGCGCACGCTCGCGCAGGTGTTCACGCGCGCCGGCGTCGTCTGCGAGCAGTCCAACGATCCGGCCGGCGTCGAGCTGGCCGGCGCCGCCAAGAATGCGGCCGCGCTGGCGGCCGGCGCGACCGAGGCGCAGGGAGCGAATGCCGCCGGCGCCGCGGCCGGGCACATCTTCGCCGAGGTGTGGCGCTACGCCGAGGCGCAGGGCGCGCGGCCGGAGTCGCTGATCGGCCTGGCCGGCGTCGGCGACCTGCTCGCCACGGCGCTGGCCCGCGAGTCGCGCAACCGCCGCGCCGGCGAGCTGCTGGCGCAGGGCGTCCCCGCCCGCGAGATCCCGGCGCGCATCGGCCAGGCGGTCGAGGCGCTGGAGTGGGTGCCGCTGCTGGCGAGCACGCTGGAGCAGGCCGGCGTGGAGGCGCCCGTGACGAGCGCTTTGGGCCGCCTCATCTCCGGCGAGCTGCCGCTGGAGAGCTGGGTAGCGCTCGTGCGCACGACTGTCCCACCGCCCGCGCTGTGGCGACGCCGCCCACAGGCCGGCTTCTGGCGTCGGTTGTGGCGGCGTGTACGGGGGTCCGGTTGACAGGCGCTCAGCGTTCTTTGACTGCTGCGATGCTCTGCTGTAGTTGTCGGCCTCTGGTTGTGAGGCTCCAGGCGTTGGGTGCGCCGCGGCTGGGGCCGTCGGGGGCGCTGTTTTTGACGAGCTCGAGCCGGGCGAGCCGGGCGAGCAGCTTCGATATCTGGCCGGGGTCACCGATCTCGGCGGCGTCGCCGATGTAGCGGTTGCTCGCGCCCGGATGCTCGCTCAAAGCGGTGAGGACGCGTATGGTGCGGTAGGTGAGCCGCATGTCCAGAGCGCCAAGCGCGTCCTCGTCGTGGCCGTTGTGCGCGGCCGGTTCGCTCTTGGCCGAGCGTGTGGGCGTCGCTCTGGCCGCCTCGCGGCGCGCGGCGGCCGCTCCGAGATAGGGCTGGACGACGATCGCCATCAGCTCGCCCGTGAGCTCCAGGAGGCGCGGAGCCTTTTCGGCGACGATCCGGGCGTGCAGGACCGACAGCACCGCGCCGACCGCGCCCTCGGCCGCGAGCGCGGAGGGGCCATCGGCCCGTCCTCGCGTCGGCGGAGCTTCGGCGACGACCTCGGCGAGCCCCCTAACGACGTACGCGCGACGCTCCAATACGCGCGGACCCGCGGCGAGCGACTCCACGACGAGCAGCCGCGCGACCGCGGGCTCGCGCTCAAGGTAATCCAGCAGCGCGAACAGGCCCGCACGCAGCCGCTCACACCAGGGAGCCTCCATTGGATAGCCCGCCGCCACCCGCCTGGTGGCGTGCTTGACTGCCTCCTCGAAAGCCTCGAGCAGGCAGTCCTCGCGGTCTCTGAAGATCTCGTAGAACGTTCGCCGCGAGACGCCCGACCGTGCGACCACGCGCGTCGCCGTGAGGCTCGCCGCGCCACCCTCCGCGACCACCACGGTCGCCGCCGAGAGCATCCTCGCGCGCTGAACCTCCGCGACCTGCTCGTGACGAAAACCACTCGGAGCAGCGGCCTCGCGCACCTCGCAACAGTCACCGCCGCCCCTGCGTCTGCCCGCTCGCACTGTCTGCGTACCGATCACTTGCCCTTCGCTTTCCCGTGGTGCTTCTTTGCCTTGTTCTTCGCGCAGCCGGTAACACCGATCGGTGTGGCCTGGTGTATTTCCGCCCCGTCCTGCGCGACGAACAGCGTCGGCATCTTCAGCTTGCTTGTGCAGAGGTTCCCGATCGCAGCAAGCGCACTGTTCGGTCCTTGCGGGAGCTTTAGTTCGAAGCTGCCGACGGGGACGTCGGGGATCGTCTTGAACGTGGTGCTCGTGACGTTCGTCTTTTCGTTGATGAACGTATCACCAACCAGATCGACGGTCACGCCGTAGCCCTGCAAGACGATCACGAGGTTCGGGAACGCTTCCCCACCATGCGACACGAAATACACAGGACCCGACAACGGGACAGGAATAATCGGTGTTCTCGCCGTAGCCGTACCCACCCGTGATGCCGCGGGACACGCCGCCGGGTTCGCTTCGAACGTCTTGGCGGTACAAGCCTTCTGCAATGTTGTCAGGCGGGACGGAAGTTGCTTGGGCAGATCGACCTTGACCTTCGCGATGTTCGCGTCCTTCCCAAACGCAAGTGAGGGATAGGACAGCTTCACGTCCAAACCGGCACCGTTTTTGCGAGATGTCTTGCCTGGTGTTGAGACTTTGAATACTGGTTTGAACGCGAGCGCGCCACAGTTCGTGACCTGGAAATGATCGGACACAGAAGCAACCGTGCCTTGACCACCGGTCATCGTGCCGGTCACGCTGAGTGGATTGCAGCTGGTGGGGTTGAACGTGAACCCTGGACGGTTGATCGTCACGTTCACCAAACGAATGTTGACTGGGACGCCGCTAACGATCTGTGGTAGCGGATCGCTCGTGACCGTTAGTTGCGCGGTATGCGGGTCCACTTCCACCCTCGCGCGCACATTCACGTTCCCCAGGTTGTATGGGCCAGCCTTCGCGGGCACAACAATGCTCAACCCGAACGGTGAGCCCTCATAAGGACCGGTCATGAAGACTTTGCCGCCCGTCACATAGAACGGTGTGGGACCAGAACCAGCACCAGCAGTCACCGAACCGATTTCAGAAGCCTGCGAGCACATACCCGTCGATGCTTGCGCTTCCGGACACAACGGCAAGCCGGTGAGCGATCCGGACACGCCCAATGGGAGCTTCACACTGACCTTCTGCATGCTCTGGTCGGAGTCATGGCGGACGAACGTCGTTAGGAACGGTGTGAACCCTCCAGCCTGGACACTACTCACGCCCGCACTGAACCCGGGATTGAAGCCTGGTTGCGATACGCACGGCGTACCTTCGGGACCGCTCGTCAACTGGAATGTCATCGAGCGGTGCACCGGAATAGTGGGCTCAGCCCACGAGTACAGGTCAGCTTCTGTTGTCTGCGGCTGACACGACGCGGGCGTCGTCAACGGTGCTCGGGCACCGGCCTTGAACTGGAGGCTGACATCGTTGAATGGGAACTGCGGGTTTTCATCGAACGTCGCCGTCAAACGGCCAGTCTTGGGGTCCGCGGCGACGTGACCGGCGAGCTTGATGTCGATCCCACGCGCAGCGAGCTTCAACTCCATCGCCAAACGGAACATTTCCCCCGAGGCCGGATCGTTGGAGTTCTGGCTCAAGACGAATACGTTGCCTTCGACCGGTTCAGAGAGCAATGGGGTGTGCAACAGGACGGTCCCGACCTTCGACTCATCCGGGCATTCAGCCGGATCATTCGAATCCACCTTCAATTGCGTGTCTGTGCATGCCTGCAAACCATCGGCGGCGGACGGGTTGAGCGCCATGCCTTCCGGCAATGTGACGACAGCCTTCTTCAGGTCGGCCTCCTGCAACCCTTCAGGATTGCTGCTCTGCTGCAACGACACCTTTACAGACACTCCGGTAGGGGAGTTCGCGGCCCTACCTGTCGGTTCTACGTCGATCCCCGGTTCAAACGGCACGTATCCGCAATTATGCAGCGTCGGGGTCGTGAACGACGATTCGATATAAGAGCTCGGATCCTCATAGCTATTGGTCTTGGCTGCAAACTGCAGCGGACTGCCCGGGCATGAGGTCGGCAAGCGCAGGAACGCCTTGCGCTGCGCGGTCACCGCGTGACACGGCGCTCCATTGAACGATCCGTGCCCCAAACAGTAGCCCCTGAACCGATCGTGGCTTTCATCGGCCGGCGATCCCCACACCGTCACATCCACCCCACGAACCGAAACCGTCGTCGGGGCATTACGGGACACAACGGTGATGCCGTGATCCCCAGGACGAACATACGCATCCAGCAACGTCAACGTATTGAGGAAGTTGAAGCCCAGCTCGGTCGCCGCCCCCGGCGGCGGGACCATATTGTAAAGTGGCACGTCGCCACCACTGAAGTCGAGCGACAGGTACACCACGCCCACCTGACTGTCGGCCGGACACGACGGTACTTCAAGTCCACCCTCGGACGCCAGCTCCGCGGCCGTGCAGAGCGGCGTGGTGGTCGGATTGCCGATGAGGCCGGCGGGCAGGTTGGCGGTCACGTCCTTGATGTGCCCGTCGGCCGCATAAAGGCTACCCGAGATGAGGTTGGTAATTTCTGGTCTATGGAACGCAAACGATTTGAACTTCAGGCTCGTCGTGAATTCCGCTGGGTCTGAAGCGGCCTGCGTGTCTAGCGACCCGTCGACTCCCAGCAGTTCGGCCGCGGTGCTGTCGAACGCAAACGGTCCGCGTGGTTCCACCGAGAGCCCGGCTTCTTCGCTTAGAGGGTGCGCCATTTCGCCGCCTTCGACCGTGACGGAGTTCGTAAAGGAGCCGCTCGCTCCCGACCGAACCTTCGTCAGGATTTTGAGGTGGACCATCATACTGGGCTGAATTTCCGTCGACGTCGGCATATGACACTTGGCCGTGGACCCAACGATTTCGAGTGGTTCGCATGGCGCGGGCAAACCCGACCCTTCGAAGACGACGCCAGAAAACTGTTCCGCCGGCACAAATTCTAGTCCCGCACCGATCGTAAAGATGATCGTGAGCGGCCCGCTTGTGGTGGAGCCGACATTGGTCATGGTGACTGTCGGCTCCACGTATTCACCCGCGAGCGCCGTGTCAGCCTGTTCGAGGTACAGCTTGAACCCGGAGCCGGCGGCGGCCTCGCTCGGCGCGGCCAATACTCCCATCAGTGCGCCTGTCGCGAGCAGCACACCCACGATACGACCCGTCATCCAACGCTTTTTGCGATCCATAATATGCACCCCTCCTAACGCCCGACTCGACTGGACACGTGCCGAGAGGAACGCCTGGCCTTCCGACCGTGCTTGCCGTGCTTTCGCTTCCGCTGCTTTCTCGGCTTCGACTTGCCCTTCTTCTTCGCCTTCGCTTTGACCGCACCGGACAGCTGGTTGCCGAGCCCCGCGAAGCCCGACTCCGTGTTAAACGAAGGCACGGCGCTCGGGATGCCCTGACAGGCATCCCCGTCACAAGGCACCGCCGCCGGCGGCGGTTCAGGCAGCCCGCCGTCAATCCTCACGTCGTAGAGGTCTGTGAGCCTATCCGTGTCCCAACCGGTCAATTTCTGGGATGTCAGGAAGAACGCGTCGCTGCCATTCGCGCTTGCTTCCTCGAACCACGACCCATTTTCGCCCGTACCGGAAGAGAGCAGCTTGATTTGACCGGTATCCGCATCGTACTCATACACATCCGCGAGCCCGTTGGTGTCCTGGGGGACCAGCGCGTCCTTCGAACTGAAGAAAACGAACCGTCCGTCGCTCGAGAACCACCGGGGCGCAAACGGATAACCCTGAGGAGCAACCAAGCCGGGAAGGAGAGCTTCGGGCTCAGTATACACCGGCGCGGTCATCGGCGCCCCGTTCGGCGGACACGACACACACCTCACTTTTTCAGTGCCCTCGTCGTACAGATACATAGCCTGATTGCCACCTGAGTCCTGCCCTGGTGCCGGGTTGGCCAAGGCGGCACTCAGGAACGCGAGCCTGCGACCATCGGCAGAGACCCTCACTTCATCCACTTGAGGTTCACCGGGTTGGAGCCCACGGCTGAGCGCCTGTTCAGGAACGATCGGTGTGTTCAGGATGTGATGAAGAGTCCCGTTGTCCCACAGGTACTCTCCCTTTTCGGGGAGACCGGGCGACGGTGTCGGGTTGGCGATGTATATGTGGCTCGCGTCCCCGTTCATCGCGGTCACACCAGCTTCTTTTTCGGACGGGTTGCTAGTGCGGACGTCCAAGCGGGCAATAAATGTGAGTTTTGCTTCGCTTTCAGCGTTTTCCGCCGTGTCCGTGTACAGGTACAATCCAACTTCAGCGTTGTTCGGGTCCGAGCCAAGCAGCGGCGTGCGGCTCGTAAACAGAACCTTCGTGCCATCGGGCGACGCGGCCTGGAGCTTCACGCCTTCCGGTTCGACACTGGGCGATATCCACGGGCGCGAGAGCCACACGGTGCTCGTCCCCTTCTTGCGCATGTACAACTGCCGCGACCCAGACCCTTCGACCGGTGAGACAAACAGGATCCGCGAACCATCACTCGACACCGAATCGTTGGCTGCGACCGGCGCATATGCACCGTAACCACCAGCCCCACCCGCGCTTTCTGACCCGCCCGCCGGCAGACTCCCATCCGGCAACACGCCCGCAACGTGCACCGCCCCGTGTTCCCACGCATACAAAGTCATACCGGTGGTTTTTTCAGGGGTAATCTTTTCCCTGGTCTGGAACGTGATCACACTCACATCGTTGCTGGCATAACCGGCCAAGGTTCCGTCCCAGCATTTCGGTTCCAGGCAAACCGGGCTGCCACTCGTGTTCAGCGTCGCCGTTTCAAGCCCACCGTTCGCGAGATCCTCATGGTAGAAATTCTCGGAACCCGTGCCCGAGGCACCACCAACCAGCTGGAAGCCATAAACGAGTGCGGACTGAAGATCGCTCGAGAAACCCTCAAAGACCGTCGTATTTTCGAGTGTCTGCACAGACGTAAGGGGCGACGGCGGCGTAACGGCATTGAACGACCATCCATTCGAGCCGCGCGACGCTATATACGTCACCGAACCGTTAGCGCCTGAGCCCGTGGTATCCCCAAAACCAGTCGACGCGATGAACGACGCGCGATCCCCATCCACCGAAGCCCGCGTTGCGTAAAAGCCACGCCCACCAATGTCGCTCCCATTCTTATCCAACGGAGAAACCTTCTCATACGCACGACAGTCCGGCAGGCCCTCAGACAAACCCCCAGCCCGGAAAGCCGCATTAGGACAGTTATCGGGCGGCGCCACGACCGGCGGCGACGTGGTCGTGAACGTGCGGTCCTGACCCGGAACGCTGCCGAGCGCGTTGGTAGCCACCACCCGGTAGTGATATGTCATACCAGGCTGCAGTCCACCGATGTGCTGGCTCACCTGTTCGCCTTCGAAGGAGACGTTTTCGCTCAGCGACCCGGTGCCGGCATCCCCGTCGGGGACGGGCACGCTCGTCCCATACGCACTGGTCGACCCGTATTCGAAATGGTAGGTCGTGGCGTCACCCAACGGCCCAATCCGCGCTTCAAGCTTCGCTTCTTCCAGACCGATCGCGCTTGCGTGCTCGACCACGATCACCGCAGCCGGCAGAGTCGTGAAGGGCTGGTCTGGACCGTAGGTCGTGCCAGCCGAATTGCTCGCCACCAGACGAACGTGATATTCCGTGCCGGGAGAAAGCCCGGTCACCGCCGCTTCAACGCCACCAGAGCTAAAGCTAGAACCGACATCCACATCGGGAACCGGTACACGCATCCCATACGACATCGTGGTGCCGTATTCAAAACGATAGACGGTATCCAAACCGGTCGGATCGACACTACCCGAGAATATTGCCGCGACCTTGGTCACTCCGTAGACATAGACACCGCTGACCGATGGCGGACCGGTCGGAGTGAGCGTCGTAAAGGACTGGGCAGCGACAGTCTGCCCCTGAGCATTGCGAGCAGAGAGACGAACGCTGTATCCGTACGTCGACGCAAGACCCGTCAGTTCCACAGTCTCAGGCACCGGACTCGACCCTGATCCCGGAGCGGTCGGGCACGCCACCGAATGGTCGTATTTGCCTCCCACACCATATTCAAACGCGCAGCTCGTGACTTCCACACCATCCGGGTTGACCGTGCCGCTGACAGTCGCGCTCGTCGTCCCGACATTCGACGCCGGTTCGATCGTCACATCAGGCACAAGCACCGTCGGACCGAACTTACTGATATGCCCCGAACCATCAGAGACATAAACATCCCCAGATTTGTTGACGGCGACCCCGTACGATTCGCCGAACAGGATCGCGCCTTCGCCGAACGCCGCGAACGTCGCCTTCGGCGAACCAAACGGTTCACCATGCGGACCGAACTGCAGCACACCGCTTTCGCTAGTGTCCACGTACAGTTCATCCGTCGACGGATCAGTCGCGAGCGTATCGCTTTCGCTACCGCTAAAAGCCGCAGAGCCGCTTGCTGCGGTTTTGGTCTTATTGAACTGGCTGGCGCTGTACACCGTACCGTTGACGCCGACGAACGTGTTGCCCGCAGAGTCGACGGCGATCGAACATGTCCCGTAGGACGGCAAACCCCACAACGAACCCACATAGTCAGTGTTAACCGGATGAGTGCCGGAGGGAGCGTACTCGTTGACATGACCCTCTATGCCCCCTCCCCACAGGCCTACATACACGTTGCCTTGCGGATCGGTGGCCACACCACACGGCCCTGTGTGTAGCCATGTACGAAACGCCGTCGATACTTCTTTTTCCACTTCTTTCGTCAGTTCCCCGACCTTTGCGCCGCTCGCGGAAAAGATCACGAGTTTTTTTTCGTTCGCTTCTACGATCGCTGCATAGATGTCACCGTACGCCTTGCTGAGAGGATTGCTGTCAACCGCGATCTCACTCTCAGCGGGGTTGTACGGATCCGTGCCGACGTTCGTGATCTCGTTGGTGCCCGTCGAGGAAAAGTTGACGGGTTTGCCTTCAGGGTCGAACTTGGAGATCGTCCCACCCCCGATACCGTTGTCGAACACGTACACATCCCCGGTCGACTGATCGATCGCGATGCTCGTCACTTTGCTGAACGACCCAAACGACGAGATAAAGCTGTGCGTGTAAGCAGCCCCAGCGGACCCACTCCACAGCGCCAGCATCACCACAGCGGCGCATAGCGCGCCGATGGTTGTCAAACCCAGGCTACGAGCACGCATCAAACCCATCCCCTCCTAGAGCGGCGATCCACACGAAACCCGCGAGACCGCCGCGGGCATGAGAAAACCACCCCGGGCACGAAGCCCGCGGCGGCGAAGGCTCTGACCTGGCGTTGGCGCCTAGAGCGCCAGGACCAAGCCGGCCAGAGAGAGAGAGAGAGAGAGAGACGCGTCAGCGTCGCTGACGCGTCCTATAAAGGACCCGCCAGGCGGACATCGACTCTCAAGCACGTTATTCCCCAATGAAACCACGCGAAACACAACTCCCTCTCAAGTGCGACCCGGTCCCTCTCCCAAGGTCCCGTCAAAACGGTTGGCGTCGCGACCACAAGGCCCCGACCCGTCCCCAGTCTTATGTCTCAGCCCTGCCCCACTGAACAGGCACTAACGTCTTTATACAGAGATGGGCAGTTGTTGTCAAGGGTAAGCCGTAAATCTCGACGTTCACGACTCACATGGTTGGCGATGGAGCGCCCGGAGAGGCCCTCGCAGTCAGGCGCCCACCAGGGTGGTAGCCACGGCCTCGTAGACCCCCGCGCCGTGCCCCGCTTGGGCGACGCGGACGTTGTCGTGGCGCGCGGCCACGTCCCTGATCGAAGGGTCTCGTGCGACGGCGTTGGCTACCAGCCAGCACGCGCCCACGTGCTGGGCGCAGGCGAGGTCCTCGCGCGAATCGCCCACCGCGAACGTGTCAGCACGAGCATATCCCCGCACCTGCCTATGAAAGGCGACGGCCCCGGCCTTTGAGGCACCCGCGGGCACGAGGTGATAGCCGCACACGTGCGGCAGGTCGGCCAGCGCCGGCGAGCGCCGCTGAACGACGCCGTTGTCGACCAGGCGCAACTGGCCATGGCCGTGCGCGGCCAGCAGCTCGTCGGCCTCGAAAGCGTCGACCAGACCGCGGAACAGGTGCGAGACTTCGCGATCGACGTGCCAGGGCTCGTGGTACTCCAGGCGCCCCTCGTAGTGGGAGAGCAGCAGAGCGGGAGCGCCCGAGCGCTCGATCTGCTCGGCGATCGTCAGCTCTCCCGGGAGCATCTCGCCGGTCAGCCAGTGGGCCTCGCCTCCCGGCGGCGCCAGCGGACGGGCGCCGGACGCGCTGCCCGGCGCGGCCGCCATCGCGGGGCCGTGCGACCCGGCCCCGAGCACTACGCAGGCGCCGGCCTCGAAGATGTAGGAGTCCTGGCCGAGCAGCCGCGCGTCCTCGGCGACCGGGATCTGACGACGGCCGGACATCAGCACGATCTCGACACCGGCGCGCAGGCACGCCTCGATCGCGCGCACGCCGGCGATCGAGACCCCGCCCTCGCCGTCGTGCAAGAGCGAGGCGCCACGACCGAGCAGGGTGCCGTCGAGATCGAGGTAGAGACAGCGGATTCTCATCCTGCCCCCGTCGCCGCCAGCGGCGGTCGCTCAGCGGGCAGCGCCCCAGGGGGGACCGGGTGCGTGCCCTCCGGCAGGCGTGCGAGCATCGTCGCAAGGACAGTGCGAGCCATATCGCTTAGGGCAGAGAGCGGCTGGTGGCGGTTGCGGTGCACGTCCAGGTCGACCTGCGCGATCGCGTCGAGGCCGTGTGCGTGCCAGACGTCGATCAGCATCGCGATCTCGACGCCGTAGCCGGTCGCGAACGGCACGCTTTCGAGCAGCTCGCGCGTGGCGGCCACCTCCCCGGCTAGCGGCTGGCGCACGGCCGCCAGCTCGGGGTAGAGCAGCGACAGCGCGGGCCGTGCCATCAGGTGGTTGACGCGCCCGCCGCCCTCGGGCAGGCAGACGCCGTCGTGCTCGAAGGGGCGGCGGTAGTAGGCCTTGACGAAGCTGATGCCCTGCTCGCAGACGAGCGGCCCGAGCAGGCCGGCGGCGAAGTGCTCGGAGAAGCCCTCGCTGTCGGCGTCGAGGAACACGATCAGCTCGCCGGCGAGGATCGGCAGCGCGCGCCACAGCGCGTCGCCCTTGCCGAGCACGGGTCCGAGATTAGGATCCCACCCACCCCGCCCACCCGCGAGCTCTGCCTCCTGCACGACGCTCGCGCCGGCGCGTTGCGCGATTGGGGCGGTGCCGTCGCGCGAGGCCGCGTCGACGACGACGATCTCGTCGATCGCCCCGGCCGCGCGCAGCCGAGAGAGCGCCGCGACGATCTCGCCCACGGTCCCGGCGCAGTCGCGCGCGGGCAGGCAAACCGACACACTGCGCTCGCGCTCGGCGGCGATCCGCTCGGGCGGGTACAGCGAATGGTGGAAGGTGCGCGCTCGCGCCCACTGCTCGGCGGCTGGGTTGGTCATGGAGGTCTACTATCGCAAGGCATGGCCGAGCGCCGTTCCTCCACGACAGCCGGCGCCGTGGAGGCCGGCGGCGGCGAGCTCCCCGGCGGCGCGGCGAGCGGCCGCAAGCGGGGGACGACGCGCGCGATCGAGCCCTGGACCGGCCTGCTCGAGCAGGGCCGCGCGGACGGGCGGCTCGTGCGCGAGGCGCGCGAAGGCCCCGGCAAGGCTCGGCTCGTGGGCATCCCCTCCGAGCTGCACCCCGACGTGATCGCGGGCCTCGCGCGCGCCGGCATCGAGCGGCTGTACGCCCACCAGGCCGAGGCCCTGCGCAGCGCCTGGGAGCGCACGACGATCGTCACGACCGGAACCGCTTCGGGCAAGTCGCTTTGCTTCAACCTGCCGACGCTCGACGCCCTCTGCACCGATGCCTTCGCCCGCGCGCTCTACCTGTACCCGACCAAGGCGCTCTCCCAGGACCAGGCGCGCGCGCTGGCGACATTCGGCCTGAGCAAGAAGGTGCGCCCGGCCATCTACGACGGCGACACGCCGCGCGAGGTGCGCGCGGACATCCGCCGCAAGGCCAACGTCGTGATCACCAACCCCGACATGCTCCACGTCGGCATCCTGCCCAACCACGGCGCCTGGGAGCGCCTGTTCGCCCACCTGCGCGTCGTCGTGGTGGATGAGGCGCACGTCTACCGCGGCGTGTTCGGCTCGCACGTCGCAAATGTCCTGCGGCGGCTGCTGCGGATCGCCGCGGCGTACGGCAGCGACGTGCGCGTGCTGCTGGCATCGGCGACGATCGCCAACCCCGTCGATCTGTCCGAGCGGCTGACAGGGCTCGAGGACATTGGGCTGGTGGACGACGACGGGTCCCCCACGCCGCGCCGGCAGATCGCGATGTGGAACCCGCCGCTGACCGACGAGGCGCTGGGCGCGCGCCGCTCCGCGCTGGGCGAGGCGGCCGAGCTGCTGGCGCGGCTGGTGCGCGAGGGGGCGCGCTGCATCTGCTTCATGAAGTCGCGCAAGGGCGTCGAGCTGCTGGCGCGCCTGGTCACAGAAGAGCTCGAGCGCACGCACCCTGAGCTGGCCGAGCGCGTCGCCCCCTACCGCGCCGGCTACACCCCGCAGCAACGCCGCGAACTGGAGGCACGCTTGACCAGCGGCGAGCTGCGCGCCGTCGTCACCACCGACGCGCTCGAACTGGGGATCGACATCGGCGAGCTGGACGCGGCCGTAGTCGTCACCTTCCCCGGCACGGTCGCCGCGCTGCGCCAGATGTGGGGCCGCGCCGGGCGCCGCGGCAAGGGCGTGGCCGTGTACGTCGCCGGCGAGGACGCGCTCGACCAGTTCTTCTGCCGCCACCCCGAGGAGTTCCTGCAGCGCCCGGTGGAGGCGGCGATCCTCGATCACGAGAGCCCGCAGATCTTCGCAGCGCACCTGCTCTGCGCCGCGCACGAGGGGCCGCTCGAAGCGCAGGACGCAGAGTTCTTCGGCCCGCGCTTTCAGGCGCACGCCGAAGCGCTCGTCGGGACCGGCCTGCTGCGCAAGCGCACGAACAAACAGGGGCAGGACGCCTACGTGCTGCGGCGTGCGTCCGACTACCCAGCCGCGAATGTGTCGCTGCGCTCCTCATCGCCAGACAGCTTCGCGATCGTCGACGTCTCCTCGGGCGAGCTGCTCGGGCAGACGGAGGCGGCGCGGGCGCACTCGACGGTGCACGACGGCGCGATCTACCTGCACCTGGGCCGCTCCTACGAGGTGCGCGAACTAGATCTGGAGAACCGCCGCGCTCTGGTGGCGCCGTTCGACGGCGACTGGTACACGCAGCCCAAGCGCGAGACCGACACCAATGTCGAGCGTCTGCTCGACCGCCGCGAGACACTCGGGGTGACGCTCTCCTTCGGCGAGGTCAGCGTCACCGAGACGGTGCTTGGCTACCAGCGCAAGCGCCTGTCAGATCACGCGCAGGTGGACCTGGTGATGCTCGACCTGCCGCAGACGTCATTCGCGACGCAGGCGCTGTGGTTCGAGCTCGATGGCGCCACACTGACCGGCCTCGAGGGCGCCGTGCCTGTCGGCGGGGACAGTGCTGACGAGCCGGAGAGCGGCGGGCACAGGACGATCCCGATGGACGCGCTGCTCGGCTCGCTGCACGCCATCGAGCACGCCCAGATCGCGGTGCTGCCGCTGATCGCGATGTGCGACCGCTGGGACATCGGCGGTCTCTCGACCAACCTGCACCCGCAGACCGGCGGCCCGACGATCTTCATCTACGACGGACATCCGGGCGGGATCGGCATCACCCGCCTGGCCTACCGCCGCTTCGAGGAGCTGTGCCGCGACGCGCACCGGCTGATCTCCGAGTGCTCGTGCCAGAGCGGCTGCCCCTCCTGCGTGCAGTCGCCGAAGTGCGGGAACCTCAACGAACCGCTGTCGAAGGCGGGGGCGCGAGCGGTTCTGGAAGGGATGTTGCGGCGCGCTCAGCAGGGCATCTGCCCTGAGAACATCTTTCAAAACGAATCCTAAGATAGATATCTTCTATCTAAAATTTGGCTGCTATCGAAAAGCCCTGCAAAAACAGCTTTGCGGTCATTCTTAGTAAACTTGAAAGGAGATTATCAATGATAATATCAATCTATCATGATTGAGAACATCTTTTCGACTCCAGAATCCGACACCGCAGAGCTCCAGGTGATCGAGCTGATCCACGAGCTTCGAGACCAACTGCGCCATCGCGTCGCCGAGCCTCGGCGGTGGTATGGCAGCTTGCGGAGGATGAGCTTCGCACGTGCTGTCCAGGGCTCCAACAGCATCGAGGGCTACAACGCGAGCCTTGACGATGTGATCGCGGCGGTCGACAGCGAGCCAACTTTCGACGCGGACACCGACACCCAACTGGCCCTCGCCGACTACCGCGATGCACTGACCTACGTGCTCCAGCTCGCGCAAGATCCAGATGCGACGATCGATGAAGGACTGCTCAAGGCTCTGCACTTCATGATGATCAGGCACGATCTCGACAAGAGCCCCGGACGCTGGCGCGCCGGCGAGATCTTCGTTCGCCACGAACCGACGGGCGAGATCGTCTACGAGGGACCGGATTACGCTCGCATCCCACACCTCATCGAGAGGCTGTTCTCGAGCATCGCCGAGGATTCGGCGCCGGTGCTTGTGAGGGGGGCGATGGCGCACCTCAATCTCGTGATGATCCACCCTTTCCGCGATGGCAACGGGCGCATGGCCCGCTGTCTGCAAACGCTCGTACTCGCCCGAGAACAAATCGTCTCGCCGATCTTCTCGAGCATCGAGGAGTATCTGGGCCGCAACACGCAGTCCTATTACGACACGCTCGCGGCCGTTGGCGGTGGAGCCTGGCATCCCGATCGTGACGCCCGACCTTGGGTGCGCTTTTGCCTGACCGCCCACTACCGGCAGGCGGGCACCCATCTGCGCCGGATCGAAGAGGCCGAGGGTTTGTGGCGTTCATGCACCGACCTCGTGCTCGCCCACGGCCTGCCGGAGCGATGCGCTGCGGCTCTCTACGACGCTGCTTTCGACCTTCGCCTGCGCAACGCCACTTATCGCTCGCTCGTGGAGCAGTCAACCGGCGAAGAGATCTCGGCCCTGACGGCGAGCAGGGATCTCAGTACCCTGGTGGATACTGGTTTGCTGCTCCCGGTTGGGGAGCGCCGGGCGCGTTACTACCGTGGCTCAGTCGGTGTCAAGAGCTTGCGCGAGCGTATTCGCGCCGCACGGCCACCGCGCGACACCGTCGACCCGTTCAGCGTCGTTGCCAATCGGTTGCAGCTGTCGCTCGACTGATATCGGTTGTGGCACGCTACGCCCGATTACCAGCCGCGATCTTCTTCAAGTCGATCGTCGCGTCGTAGACCTTCGGGTCCACCCCGTGCTCCAGGGCCACCTCGCGCAGTGGGCGCCCGGACTCCGTCGCGGCTTTGACGATCGTCGTCCCCTTGTCGTAGCCGATCGCGCCGTTGAGCGCCGTGGCCACCGCCAGCGTTGCGCCCGCCGAGGCGGCGCAGCCCGCCTTGTTGGCCTGGATGCCATCGACGCACTTCTCAGCGAACACGCGCGAAGCGTTCGTGAGCAGCGTCAGCGACTGCAGCAGGTTGCGCGCGATCAGCGGGATGCGCACGTTCAGCTCGAACTGCCCCTGCATGCCGCCGAGCGTGATCGCGGTGTCGTTGCCGATCACCTGGGCGCAAACCTGCAGCACGACCTCCGGGATCACGGGATTGACCTTGCCGGGCATGATCGAGGAGCCCTTCTGCAGCTCGGGCAGGAAGAGCTCGCCGATGCCGGCGCGCGGCCCCGAGCCCATCAGCGCGAGATCGCCCGCGATCTTCGTCAGCGACACCGCCACCGTCTTCAGCGCCCCCGACAGCTCGACCAGCGCGTCGCGGTTGGCCTGCGCCTCGAACGGGTCCAGCGGCGGCGCGATCTGCTTGAGCGACGATTCGCGCTTCAGGCGCGCTCGTACCTTCTCGGCGAACTTGGCGTGCGTGTTCAGCCCGGTGCCGGTGGCGGTGCCGCCGAGCGGGATCTGGCCGACGTGCACGAGCGCCGCCGCCACCCGCTCTTGGGCCAGCGCCATCTGCGCGGCGTAGCCGCCGAACTCCTGGCCGAGCGTCACCGGCACGGCGTCCATCAGGTGCGTGCGCCCCGCCTTCACGACCCCCGCGAAGCTCTTGGCCTTGCGAGCGAACGCGCGCTCGAGCGCTCGCAGCGCCGGCAGCAGCTCGTTCTGGGCCACGTCCAGGGCCGCCAGATGAACGGCGGAGGGGAACACGTCGTTGGATGACTGGCCCATGTTGACGTGGTCGTTGGCGTGCACCGTCTCGCCGGCGAGCTTGGCGATCACCTCGTTTGCGTTCATGTTGGTCGAGGTGCCCGAGCCGGTCTGGAACACGTCGATCGGGAACTGCGCGTCGTGCTTGCCGGCGGCGATCTCAGCCGCGGCTTTCTCGATGCGCGCGGCGCGGCGCTTGTCGAGCAGCCCCAGCTCGGCGTTGACCGCGGCGGCAGCGCCCTTCAGGCGCGCCAGCCAGCGCACGACCGACACCGGCACTCTCTCGCCGGAGATCGGGAAGTTCTCGACTGCCTTGGCGGTCTCCCCGCCCCACAGCTGCTTCTCGCTCATCGGTTCTCCTGAGTTGGTGACGGAGCTGAGTATCTCATCCGAGCGGCTGCGCCCGCCCGGCTCGCCTCGGCGACCGGCGCGGACGGCCATGCGAGACGGCTACCGACAGAACGCGACGATCTCGCGCGCGACGCCCACCGGGTCGTCGTATGTCATCAGGAATCCGGTGCTGGCGAGCACTCGCAGCTGCCCGCGCGGCAGCAGCGGCAGCGTCGCTTCCGCCGCCGCCAGCGGGTGCATCCGATCGCGGTCGGCCCACAGCAGCAGCACCGGCATCGACAGGCGTGGGTACAGCTCCAGCAGCTGTGTCTGCGCCCCGCGTGGCCAGCGCCGCGCGCACTTTGCCCACGAGCGCGCGAGGTTGGGGTTGCCGGGCACATCGGCAAAGGCGTGGCGCAGCAGGTCGCCGGCCGCCGGGGAACCACGCTCGGACAGGCGCACGCCGAGGCTCGGCGTGAACACGAGCCTGGTCGCGTAGCTGAGCGCGCGGTCCAGGCCCGGGATCGAGCCGCCAAGCGTGGCCAGGCGCCATGCCTGGCGCGTGCGTGCACGCTGCACCGGCAGGTGCAGACGACCCGGCATCAGCACCAGACGACTCGGCCGCAGCTCCTCGGCCGCGATCGCCCGCAGCGCGATCTCCGCGCCGGCGTCGTGGCCGACCACTAGCGGCGAGGGGCCGAGCACGTCATCGAGGAAGCCCGCAATCACCTCGGCGAACCAGTCGATCGTGTAGGGGTGGCGGGGGCGATCCTCGGAGTCGCCGTGCAGCGGCAGGTCGGGGATCACAACGCGGTGGCGCTCGGCCAACGGCGCTACGACCGGCTCCCACTCGCGATGGGAGAGCAGCCCGGCGTGCAGCAGCGCCAGCGGCGGACCGGCGCCGACCTCGCGGTAGGCGACGCGCGCGCCGTCTGAGTGGTGGTAGAGGCGGAGCCTCATCGGTGGCGCCTCGCGGCCGCTCATCAGCCCCATCGTAGGCGCGTCGTCACGAGGACCGACTCTCCTGGGGCTGCAAGCGATCGCCCAGGATGCAGCGTGCCTTGCGGCGCTTCTCGCGGGCTGGACAAAGCTGAACAATCCCACGCATGAGCGCGATCCGCACGAACGCCGCCGCCGCCATGCTCGGGGTCAGCCCGAACACCCTGCGCAGCTGGGAGACCCGCTTCGGCCACCCGGCGCCGCGCCGCAGCGAGGGCGGCCACCGCCAGTTCGACCTGGCTGAGATCGAGGCGCTCAGACATGCCCTGGCCGAGACGGGCGAGATCGGCTCGGCGATCGCCGTCGCGCGCGAACGGGGAGAGTCGGGAGCGACGCCAGCGCGGCTGCAGGGTGCCTTCGCGGGCTTCGACGCCGACCGCGCGGACAGGATCTTGGAGGAAAGCATGGCCCTGCGCTCACTCGAGCGCACGGTCGAGACGGTGCTGTTGCCGGCCGTGGGAGCGCTGGCGGGCGGCAACGGAGTGCAGCGGCACGACGCGCCGGCGGGCCGCAGCAGCGGGCAGCGCCACGGTGACGCGCCGGCGGGATCGCCGGAGTACTGCTTTGCATGGCGATACGCCACAGGGTGGCTGGCAGCCTCACAGCGCGTAGCACCGCCCTCCACCCGTCACGAGGGCGTGCTGATTCTTGACGCATCGCGTCCGCTGCACATCGACGCCCTGCACGTCCAAGCGCTTGAGCTATTCCTGCGCCGCGGCGGCCTGCGCGTGCTGGCGCTGCCGGTCGACCTGGACAGCAACCGCGTCGGCAACGCCCTGCGCGCCCTGCAGCCGAGTTCGGTAGTGCTGGCCGGCAGCGGCGCCGAGCTCGACACGATCGGCCGGCTCGTGTACGCCGCGCGCAAGAGCGCCGGCGAGATCGACGTGCTCGACTTCCGCGGCGCGCTGCCCGACAGCGGCGCCAGCACGGTCACCCGGATCGGCCCGGACGCCGGCGAAGCGGCCGACGCACTGCGCGAGCGGCTCGCTCACACAGCCGTCCGGACGGACGCCCGCCTGGCCGGCGTTTCCTGAGCCATGCGCATACCTACAATTGGCCGCCCGTGCCGGCCGATGACAGACACCCGCTGATTCCCCCGCGCGCGGTCGACGCGCGCCAGGAGCTGCCGGCGCTCGAGCTCGAGGTGCTGGAGCGCTGGCGCAAGCGCGAGGTGTTCGCCGAGTCGCTGCGCCGCCGCGCCTCCTCGCAACCGTGGGTGTTCTACGAGGGTCCGCCGACCGCCAACGGCCGGCCTGGATCTCACCACGTGCTCTCGCGCGTGTTCAAGGACATCTACCCCCGCTACAAGACGATGCGCGGCTACTACGTCGAGCGCAAGGGCGGCTGGGACTGCCACGGCCTGCCGGTCGAGATCGGCGTCGAGCAGGAGCTCGGCATCTCCAGCAAGGCCGAGATCGAGCGCTACGGGATCGAGCGCTTCAACGCCAAGTGCCGCGAGTCGGTGTTCGCCTACCTGGAGGAGTGGGACCGCCTGACCGAGCGGATCGGCTTCTGGGTCGACCTCGACGGCGCCTACCGCACACTGGACGAGAGCTACATCGAGTCGGTCTGGTGGGCGCTGGCGGAGATCGATCGCAAGGGCCTGCTCTACGAGGGCCACAAGGTCGTCCCCTACTGCCCGCGCTGCGGCACCGCGCTGTCCTCGCACGAGGTGGCACTGGGGTACGAGGACGTAGTCGACCCGAGCGTGTTCATCAAGCTCGCGTTGATCGGCAGTGAGGAGAAGCTGCTCCTCTGGACGACGACGCCTTGGACGCTGCCTGGCAACGTCGCCGTCGCGGTCAAGGAAAACGTCAACTATCTGCGCGTACGCCTGGGCGACGAGGTCTTGATCGTCGCCGAACCGCTCGCCGAAAAAGTCCTTGGCGAGTAGCTGACGATCCTCGGCAGCTATACAGGCGCAGAGCTGACGGATCGGCGCTACGAGGGACCGATCTTTGCCCAGAAGGGGATCGAGCCGGGCGACTATCCGGTGTTGACGGCCGATTTCGTGACGACAGAGGACGGCACGGGCATCGTGCATCTCGCGCCTGCGTTCGGTGAAGACGACTTCAACGTGGCAAGCGCGACCGGCCTGATCGACCCGACGGATCCCACGACGCTGCCCAACCCGGTGGGTCCCGACGGCACTTACGACGACAGCGTCGTCGGCTATGAGAATCGCTTCGTAAAGGACCCCGAGCTGACGGAGGACCTGATCGCGGATCTCGATGGGCGTGGCCTGCTGTTCAAGCACGAAGACTACGAGCACTCCTACCCCCACTGCTGGCGCTGCGGCACGCCGCTGATCTACTACGCCAAGCCGTCCTGGTATATCGCGACCTCCAAGCTGCGCGAGCGAATGCTCGCGGCCAATGAGACCGTCAGCTGGTACCCGCCGCACATCAAGCAAGGCCGCTTCGGCCACTGGCTCTCGGGCAACGTCGACTGGGCGCTCTCGCGCGAGCGCTACTGGGGCACGCCGCTGCCGGTGTGGCGCTGCGGCGAGGGGCACAAGCACACGATCGCCTCCTTCTCTGAATTGGAGCGCCTGTCCGGCGTGACGCTGGAAGACCACCACCGTCCGTACGTGGACGATGTCGAGTTCACCTGCCAGCACGAGGGCTGCGTCACGCCGATGCGCCGGGTGCCCGAGGTGATCGACGTCTGGTTCGACTCGGGCGCGATGCCGTTCGCCCAGCACCACTTCCCTAACGAGAACGAGCAGCTTTTCCAAAAGGAATTCCCCGCACAGTTCATCTGCGAGGCGCTCGACCAGACGCGCGGCTGGTTTTACTCGCTGCTCGCCGTCTCCACCCTCCTGTTCGACAAGGCGCCGTACGAGAACGTCGTCTGCCTGGGTCTGATCCTCGACGCCGAGGGCCAGAAGATGAGCAAGTCGAAGGGCAACACGGTCGAGCCGTGGCAGGTGCTCGATCGGTACGGCGCCGATGCCTTCCGCTGGTACTTCTTCACCTCCAAGCAGCCCTGGGACGGCTACCGCTTCTCAGAGGAGGCAATCGGCGAAGGGGTGCGGCTGTTCCTAAAGCAGCTGTGGAGCACCTACTTCTTCTACGTGCTCTACGCCCACGCCAACAGCGACAGGTTGCGTAACGCCGGGCCCGGCTCCGCCGAGGGGGCGCTTGACCGCTGGGCGCTCTCGCGCGCCGCGAGCACCGCTCAGCTCGTCGCCGAGCGCCTTGACGACTACGACGCCACCACGGCCGGGCGCGCGATCGCCCAGCTCGTAGACGAGCTGTCGAACTGGTACGTACGCCGCTCGCGCCGGCGCTTCTGGGACGGAGACCCCGCCGCTTTCACGACTCTGCGCGAGTGCCTGTTGATCGTCGCCAAGCTGCTCGCTCCCTTCTGCCCGTTCGTGGCCGACGAGATCTACGACAACCTCGACGGCGAGCTGGCCAGCGTGCACGTGTGCGACTTCCCGACGGGCGCGGCACTGCCCGCGCGCGACGAGCAGCTCGAAGCGGCGATGGCGACCGCGCGCGAGACGGTGCGGCTCGGACTCGGCGCGCGCGCGCAGGCGAAGATCAAGGTGCGCCAGCCGTTGGCGGAGGCGGTCGTGGTGGCGGACGGGCGCGAGCGCGCCGCGATCGAAGCGCTCAGCGAGATCGTCCGCGACGAGCTGAACGTGCGCGAGGTGCGCTTCGTGGCGGCGGCGGACGAGTTGGGCGAATACGAGATCAAGGCCAACTACCGCACACTCGGCCCGCTGTTCGGAAAAGACATGCCGCTGGCCACCGAGGCGATCGCCGCGCTGGACCCTGGGGCGGTGGCGGCCGCCGTGCGCGGTGGCGAGGCCGTCGGGATCTCCGTCGGCGACCGCGAGCACACGCTCTCGGCGGATGACCTCCTCCTTACCATGAAGGCCCCCGACGGCTACAGCGTCGAGCGCGAGGGCGCCCACGCAGTGGCGCTCGAGCTGGCGATCGACGACTCGCTGCTGCGCGAGGGGCGCTCGCGCGAGATCGTGCACGCGGTGCAGAACGCCCGCAAGACGGCGGGCCTGCACGTCGAGGACCGGATCGAGCTGCTGATCGCCGGCGACCCGGCTCTCATCGAGGCCGCTCGCGAGCACGAGCGCTATCTCAGCGGCGAGACGCTGGCGATCAGCGTGGAGTACGACGGCGAGCGCAACGCGACGGCGATGGACTACAGCGAGCAGACTGAGCTGGAAGGTTTGGCGATGCAGATCGCGCTGAGCAGGGTGTAGCGCGAATCCCCACCTGCACTATGAGCGAATCCCCGCCGTGCTCTGTAGACTCTTGTCTGTGGCGAGTATATCGGCGAGGTGCCGTGAACGCCTGATAAGCGGGAATTCGGGGTCACTCCCGGATGATGTTCGAGTCCCCTGCCCACCATCGAACCGCATGGCTCTCGAACCGCTGGTATGCGGAAGGTCGGTTCGATCTTATCGTGTGCGTCTACGCGGATTCCGTCGATCATGGCGCGCACCGATTGCGCGGCAGATTCCGGTTACTTGCATCCTATGCGGCCGGCATGATAGGTTCCCGTCACTCAGGTCCCCTAGCTTAGGCTATCCGCCGCCGAGCGGGAGGGAGGATAGAGGGATAGAGGGGGTCAAAGGTGTGTGTGCCGCCGTCTATGAGAATATAGGAGGGGGTAAATATAAAGAATTCCTTAGTTGTACAGCAACAGGCACCTCCACCTCGGCCGTTACAGGGTTCATAGGACCATTCTATGGTCACGGGCAGGTGCGACGCTACTACAAAGAATTCCTGTATGGGCTCTATGGTGAAGAGCTATGGATCTAAGGCGTGACAAGGAGATGGATAGGAGATTACTTATGAAAGTAAAGCACTTCATGGTCTTGGCCCTGATCGCTTGCAGTGCGACTTTTGGGGCGCAAGCGGTGCTCGCGGCAAAGCCGCGGCACCATCGCAACCGACATCATCACCAATACGGCTTTGCGGTCTTGGAGCACGGTTCCGCAAAAATCAGCGATGCACGACAACAGATCCTTGGCATTCCTTCTAACGCAGTACTTGCCGAGAGCGTTGGGGGCGACAACATCTACGTTTTTCAGCGTGTGCACAAGCTAGAAGCGCAGACGTGCGTCGCTGACGAAGGAGGCGCTGAAATGGCAGGGGGAGGCGCCTGCGGCTCTACCGAAGCAGCGGAACGCGAAGGCCTCAGTCTTATCCATCCCAAGCCTGATGGCACACAGAGGCTCATAGTGTTGGTGCCGAATGGTGTTAAAAAGGTATCGGTCACGACACGTAACAACGGCAGCACCGCTGTGGCTGCGACCGACAACGTCGTTGTGATTGAAGGCGATCTCACTGCATATGACTTTGTGTCGCCCAGCGGATCTGATGTGTCGGTCTCGCTGGAAGGCATTTAAGGCAACGGATCAAGCCGCGTGAGGCTGGAACCTGGGTATAGGGAAGTCAGGCGATGGTACGCCTGGCTTCCCTTGCCTCGCCTTGACCAGCCCGGACTTTGACCTCGCCTTCCTCGACCGCAACTTTCGCTCGCGCGGGGTGTCGGGTTGCCACAATGAAACCAAACATACGCATATTCACGAGCCTGGCAGCTCTCCTGTTGGCTCTCGCTGCGATCACATCCGCACTTCCCAACCGTGCCGCCGCTCGGCCCGACGAGACCGTCTTCTTCGAGGCGCCACGCGACCTAATCGCCGTTTCCGCGGCGCAACGCAACCATACCTTCACGCAGCTTGGCTGGCTGGGCGTCAAGGCCCTGCGCGTCGAGCTCGTCTGGCGCGACGTCGCTCCCTACCCGACCAGTCCGCGCAAGCCTTCTTTGGACACCACCAATCCCCAGAACTACAACTGGTCCGCCTACGACCCCGTCCTCGCCGAAGCGCAACGCCTGAAATGGCCCGTGCTGCTTACGGTCACTGCGCCCGTGCCGAAGTGGGCGACGACAGCAAAACGGGACTACGTGACCCGCCCCGACGACATCGAGTTCTGCGAATTCATGACAGCGGTGGGCCGACATTACGGAAACGAGGTGTCGCTGTTTGCGATCTGGAACGAGCCCAACCACCCACAGTTTTTGCTGCCACAGTTCAACAGTCGCGGCCGACCGGAATCGCCACGGCTGTATCGGGGCCTTTTCCAATACGGCTACGCGGGCCTAAAGGCCGCCAGCCTAGCGACACCAAAGGTGCTAATGGGCGAAACCGCGCCTGTCGGATGGGACTCGCTCCCACGCAAATACATCCGCGAATTTGGCACCGAGCACCCCATGGCGCCGCTCGCGTTCCTGCGCGAAACGCTGTGCCTGAACTCGCATTACCGCAAGTCAGGCACCTGCGAAGAGCTGCATCCGTACGGATATTCCCACCACGCCTACACGGTTGGCTCCCCCTACTACAAACCACCGGAACGCGATGACGTGACGATCGGCGTGCTCTCGCGCCTCTCCAGCGCGCTCGACCGGGCCGCGGCGGCGCACGCGATCCCCGCGCACCTGCCGATCTATCTGACCGAGTTCGGCATCCAGAGCTACCCCAACCACGAACTGGGCGTCCCGCAGCCCCAGCAAGCCGAATACGGCGCCATCGCTGAGAAGATCGCCTGGGCGACCCCGCGCGTCGTCGCCTTCTCGCAGTACCTGCTGCGCGACGACAAGCTCGGCGGCAAGTCGGGCTCCGGCGTGCATGGCGGCGACATCGGCTTCCAGACCGGGCTCGAGGATTCCGGCGGCAAGCGCAAGCCGCTGTATTACGGCTTCCCGGTGCCGCTGGTGGTCTCCCATCACGGGCGCGGCTACTCGCTCTGGGGATTCGTACGGCCCGCCACCGGCGCAACCTCCGTCACGATCGAAGTCGAGTCCACCTCCCACCGCTGGCGCCCGCTGCGCACTGTGCACACCCACACCGACGGCTCATGGACCCTCACATCGGACACCAGCGCGCTCGCCTGGCGCGTGCGCTGGCAGAGCCCAGGAGGGGCGCGCTATCAAGGCCCGGCGATCGGGGCCTCTTGAGACCGATCCCGGTCGTGGTGGTCCTGACGCTCGTGCTCGCGCTAGCCGCGGCCTGGACGACGACGGCTTCGGCGGATGTGGGCGAGACGATCATCGAACTCTGCAAAGAACACCGCTCCATCGCCGGGTATACGTTCGCCGACTATCAGCGCGCGCTACGGGATATGGCAGCGGATCTCAACGAGTACAGCGAATGCGCAGAGCTAGTCGCACGCGCCGAGGAGGCGGCAGCGACCTCGAAGACCGGCGTGGCGCCGGCCGGCGGCGTGACGCCAAGCGAACACCCACTGGTCACCAGTACGAGCGAGCGGCAAGCGATCAGGCGAGCAAGCCTCACGCCCGCTCGGGTTAGCGTCGGCGGACGCTTGCCCGTGCCAGGAGTCGCGCACGTGGACATCGCTTCCGCCGTCAACGATCTGCCGATCCCGCTTCTCGCCACCGTAGTCCTACTCTGCGGTGGCTTGCTGCTGGCGGTAGGTCGCGGGTTTGTCGTCATCGTGCGTCGCGGTCGGAGCTAGGGCGTAAAGTCCGGGTCCGATCCCATTCGAGCCGGACTCTAATCCGCTTCTGCTCGCCCGAAGATGATGAGTTCGACCTTGCACTCGTCGCACGCGGCGCGCAGCATCGCAGGGTCACTGGCGCGGCGGACCTTGCCGGGGAACCCACTAAGCTTGCGCGTCACGCGCTTGAGCCTGCCCCGTCAACATGCTCCTGGACGCGTCTGCGCGCATTGCGCTTGGCTGTCGTGGGTATGAGTCGCGAGAGCTGTGAGCGATGATCGGCGACCCACCGGTACGCCTTCTCGGTGAGCCTCGGGAAACGGGTGAAGGCTGCGGCCGGTATCCGACCGCCGGGGAGCAGTCGGAGCACCTGCACGACCGCGGCGCCACCCGAATACCGCGCGCCGGCGGGGGAAATCAAATGCCATGAGGCCATACGCTCGTCGGATTGGACACCGGCCAGGAGATGTCTTGCCTCGGAGTGCTGCAGCGCCGTCGGTCGTAGGCGGTGAGCGCGATCCCAGGCCAGGAGGCCCGACAGGACCCACGCGCAGAAGCCGCATTCGGCGTCGTAGAGAACCGTCCAGGTCTGCTGCTTCTCGGATCCCAGAGCCACCCCCACAATCTTGCGTTGTTCCGACGGTACGCTAGGCGCGAGCCGCGGCACGATCATCGGCGCGCGCCTGCCATGACAGCTCGAACTCTCGGAGCATGGCCGGGTAGATGAACAGGTACCGGAACGGCTTGATCGCAGCCATGTAGGCGGCGCCGACGAGCCCGTTCGGCTTCACGAGGACGGCCATCTGGCCGCTGTGGCCCCCCGCCCCGTCGGTGACGAACCCTACGTGCAGGATCCCGTGCATCGTGCGATTGGCGATCTCGGCGGCGAACTCGTCGTCGGTGAAGTACAGCGAGGTGAAAGGGAGCGCCTGCAATTGCGGGGGCGCCGTGTCGCGGAGGTCCGCGGGCAGCCGATCGAAGAGCGTGGGGACACGCGAGCCGAGCCCGCTGTCGGGCTCATCCCAGCCGAGCACACCGCCGATCTTCCAGCGCATCGCGAACAACGCGCGCACGGCGAGTGAGGAGCTGTGCGCCGGGTCGAGTGAGGCGAGCAGTTCCTCAGCGGTCTCCCGATCGTCAGGGCGTCCCGGCGCCCGTATCTGCCACACGTCCTCCAGGCGAAAGTCGCGGGTCAATTCGTGGATGCGCCACGGGTGCGAGGTGTGCGCGCTGTCAGGCAGCCTCTTCATTTCAAGCCTCCCATCCATACGGTTACGTATACATACGGTACCGTATAGAATCAGCGTCGGCAAGCCTGGACTACGGAAAGCACAATGGCCGCGACACGAACGCCCCGCATCGGCTGGATCAACGCAGGGCTGCGCGCGCTGGCCGCCGCCGGTCCCGACGCTGTGCGGATCGAGTCGCTCGCGCAAGCGCTCGGAGTCAGCAAGGGCGGCTTCTACTGGCACTTCGACGGCAGACCCGCCCTGCTCAAAGAGATGCTCGATCAATGGGAACGAGTGATGATCGACGAAGTGATCGAGCGCGTGGAGGACGAGCCCAGCGGCGACGCGCGAGCCAAGCTGCGCCGGCTGTTCGCGCTCGCGACGGATCGCAGCCGGCGCGGGAACGACCCACACGCGACCAGTCCGATGGAAATCGAGCTGGCGATCCGAGACTGGGCGCGACGCGATCAAGCAGTGGCCACGCGCCTCGCGCATGTGGACAACCGGCGCATGGAATACATGCGCAAGCTGTTCGGAGACCTCTGCCCAGACGCCGAGGAGGTGGAGGCACGCTGCCTGCTGGCCTTCTCCCTCTTCGTCGGCAACCACTTCATAGCCGCCGACCATGGCGCACACAGCCGCGCCGAAATCCTACAGCTGACACTTAAGCGCCTACTCGCATAAGCCATTACCAACCGCCGGCTCGTCGCAGCCTCCAGCTCGCCAGACCACACGGCCGAGGTTCGTCCCATCGCGGCGTTGCTACTCGACTTCGTCAAGCCCCGCGCCGGCGCTGGTCGAGAATGTTAACTACGCCGGCGCCGGCTCGCTGCCGCTCCAGACGACGCGCAGCGATCGGGCGCTGCAGGCGACGGTCACGCTGTAAGCCTTCAGGGCGCGATCACGAGCGCTTGCGTAGCGGCCCGGCGCGGGCACGATCGCGATCGGCAGCGAGAAGCGCACCGAGAAGCCGCCCCGCGCAAGCCAGCTGGCGCCGTGCGTCAGCTGGCCGACGGCCGGCAGCCACTCGGTGAAGCGCAGGCGCCGACCCTTGGGACAGGTCGAGGTCAGCTCCACGCCATCGCGCACCGGCGCCCACGTCCAGCGCGCGGGTGCAGGCTTGCGCCCCGTGCCCCAGTGACCGCTCATGACGATCGAGCGCGAGGAGATGGCAAGCATCGCGGTGCGCGGTTCCAGCGCCCCCCCGGCGCTCAGCAGCAGCGGCCCGGACGGCGCCTCGGGGCGGTAGTCAGGCAGCAGCGGCCGGTCGGGCAGCAGCGCCTGCCAGGCGCCCGATGCCGTGCGTCGCAACGCGCGCAACAGCCCCCAGCCGCTGCGGGCGTCGGTGCCGACGCGCCGCGCGCTCACTCCGAGCCAGACGTTGCCGCGGCGCAGCGCGAACACCCCCGCTTGGCGCAGATCCGATGTCCACGCGCCCGACTGCTCTGAGGGCAACTGCGCCACCGGGCCGGACACCGCCGGCGCGACTTCCCGCGCCAGCTCCAGCCACACCAGCGCCAGCGAGGTGGTGCCGACCGGGCCGTAGTAGCTGTCGATGCCGGCGCCGCCGCCGACGCCCGCGATCGATCGCGCGCGAAAGCCCGGGACACCCAGGCGCGCGCGCAGCGCCGCGAGGTCGATCTGGGCCAGCCTGCGCAGGCGCGCGGCCAGTCCGGGGTCCTCGTGACGCACGAGGACACTCCCCTGCATCGCCGCGTAGAACGAGGCCGCCGTCGTCCAGACGATGTCCTGGCCGCGGCCCCACCAGGAGATCTCACCGTTGGGGGCGGTCATGCCGAGAAGGTCCCACAGCGCGGCGGTCTCCAGGCGGCGCATGGCGCTCGGCGCGGACCGCCCGGCGAGATAGGTCGCACGCGTCAACTCCGCCGCGCACAGCGCCTGGTAGGCCAGCGGGTACGTGGACGGGTCGCTGAGCGCGGCGCCCACGTGGTCGCCGTCGCCGGGGACGTGCACGCGGACGGTCTCGCTGGTCGTGCGCGGCAGCGAGTGCGCCATCCAGCGCAGCGTCTGCGCGACAAGGCGCGGGTCGGTCAGACGGGCGCCGGCGCGGGAGGCGCGCAGGCCCGAGCGCGCCAGCTCGAGGTCGAGCAGCTTGCCGGCGAGCACGTAGTTGTTGAAGCAGCCAGGCTTCTGGAAGCAGGGGTCGGCGGTACCCGAGGCGTGCAGGCGGCCGAGGTCGGCCTCTTCGCGCTGGAGCGGAGCCGGGTCGGCGAGCAACGTCTGCAAATGGTCGCTGAAGACCATCGCCAGAATCCACTTCGGCAGCACCTGGTCGAGCTCTGTGCCTTTCGCCAGCGAGCGTTCGGCGACGACGACGCGGACGGCCGCTTCGCTGCCCGTCAGCCGGCTGGCCTGGCGCAGGGCCACCCACACGATCCGGGTCAGGCCGCTGCCGCCAACCGGGCCGCGCAGCGGGTCGAGGAAAGCGCCGTCCGGCAGCTGCGTCGCCAGCAGCATGTCGGTCGCCGGCAGCGAGACTTCGTCGATCTGGGCCTGGCCGAGGCCGAGGCTTTCGTCAGCCAACGCAGGCGTCGCCGTCGCCAACACGAGCAGCGCCAGCACCGCTATGTAGGCGATCCCCCTGATGAGGTTCTACGCCAGCGCGGGCTCTAGCTCGGCCTCGAGCTTCTTCTTCGGGTAGGCGCCGACGACCGTCTTGACCGCCTGGCCGCCCTTGAACAGGATTATCGTCGGGATTGAGAGCACCTGGAACGCCGCCGCCGTCTGCTGGTTCTCGTCGACGTTGAGCTTGACGACGCGCAGGTCCTCTGCGCGCTCGGAGGCGATCTCCTCGAGCACCGGGCCGACCACTCGGCAGGGGCCGCACCACGGAGCCCAGAAGTCGACCAGTACCGGCTTCTCCGACTCGATCACCTCGGCCTGGAAGTTGGCGTCGGTTACTTCGCTGAGGGTGCCTGCCATGGGAAATCTCCTATCCGATCCGCGCTCCGACAAATCACTATACAAAGTGAAGTATAGCGCTCAGGAAGGCGGCTACAGGCCAAACTGACCCACTAGCGTCAGTGTATACGCACCGTCCACCCTTCCCACTGCCCGACGATCGGCGCGTGGATCCCCGTCAGCGCCGTGAACAGGTGCGGCGAGACGTACACCTCGACCAGCGCCGAGATCACGAGCACCGGCAGCGCGATCGCGACCGTGACCACCGTCGCGGCCAGCAGCTGATCCCACTCGCCGCGGCGGCTGGCGATGATCCACGCCGCCAGCGGCAGGAACAGCGCGATCAGCTCGGGCAGCGCGTGCGGCAGCACCGCCACGAGCAGCAGCGCGGGCGACACTTTCAAGAAGTGCGCGACGCCCGCGAGCGTGTGGCCGAGCAGGTAGGCCTGGGCCGACAGCGAGAAGGTGGTCGCACAGACGACGAAGGCGATCGCGATGCGACCGCCGTGTTCATGGACCCAGCGCGAGAGGCCGCTCTTGCTCTGCGCCTGCAGCGGCAGCGAGCTGCCGGCGATGAAGCCCGCCACGCAGGCCATCGCGTGCAGCGCGAGCACGAGCAGATTGTGCGAGAGCACGGTCGCGACGTCGTCGAGCCGGCCGACGGCGAACGGCGGGCGCAGCTGCAGCGGCTGTACGTAGCCGCCGGACAGGTCAGAGACGACGAGCACCGCGCACAGCAGGCCGAGGGCGGCGAGAGCCGAGCCGGCGACCCACGCGGCGAGCACCGGCAGCGGGCGGCGCTGCCAGGCGCTGAGCGTCGCACGGGTGCGGCGAACGCCGTGGTAGAGCGCGTACGAGGTGGCGTCCACGCCTGATCTATCGGCGGGCGGCGACAGGCACCTGAGCGCGGGCTGAGCCCTCGCCGGCGGATCCCGCCGGCCGAACTGACGGCCGACGCTCACGGAGCCGCCGCGCGCGCCTCCTCGCTCGCGCCGGCGGGCGCACCGGCGGCCGGCGGCGGCTGGCGTCCGAAGCGCAGCTTCGGCACGAGCCACATCGCCTCGGCGGCGATCCGCCACGACATCTTGCTCTCGCCCAACTCGCGGTCCTTGAACACGATCGGCACCTCGACCACTCGGAAGCCGGCGCGCACCGCCCGATACGTGAGCTCGACCTGGAAGGCGTAGCCCTGCGAGCGCACACTGTCGAAGTGGATCGTCTCGAGCACCTCGCGGCGGAAGCACTTGAAGCCGCCGGTCAGGTCCTTGGCCTTCAGGCCGAGCACCAAGCGCGCGTAGGTGGAGCCGCCTTGGCTGATGAAGCGCCGCAGCAGGCCCCAGTCGGTGACGCCACCGCCGGGCACGTAGCGCGAGCCGAGAGCGAGATCGGCGCCAGAGCGCACTGCCTCGAGCAGGCGCGCCAGGTCGGCCGGGTCGTGGGAGAAGTCCGAGTCCATCTCCATCGCGTAGGCGGCGCCGTGCTCGAGCGCGTAGGCGAAGCCGGCCAGGTAGGCCGGGCCGATGCCGTTCTTCTCGCTGCGGTGCAGAACCTCGACCTGCTCGCGCTCGGCGGCGAGGCGATCCGCTATCTCACCCGTGCTATCGGGGGAGCCGTCGTCGACGACCAGGATGCGGTAGTCGCCGCCGGTGGCGTCGCCGAGCACCGCGCCCGCCGCGGCGACGATCGCCTCGATGTTCTTGGCCTCGTTGTAGGTGGGCAGCACCAGCCAAGGTGTGTCCCGCGCCGTCTCGTTCGCGCTCATCGCCGGCATACCCTACGTGTCCGGCCGCACCGACGCCCTGCCTCAGAACACCTTCGGGATCGTGCCCTGGACGTGGCGATGCAGGCGCTGCGCCACCACCCACAGCGCCGGCCGCGCGCGGCCGTACGCGTCGATCAGGCCGGAATCCCAGCGCGCTTTGCGAGGCATGTGGCCGGGAACGCCCGGCGAGCGCCAGTGGTAGTAGTAGATGCGCGTGATCCGCGGGCTGAGCGCGGCGAAGTCGAAGATGAAGTGCGCGATCCGCGCCGCATAGGCGGGGCCGTGGTAGATCAGCCTCCCCCGGAACTTCCACCAGACCACGCCGCCGACCTCGCTGAACCAGATCTGGCCCCGCACCGCCTGCAGCATCTGTTCGATGCGGGCCGGATCATCGACGCTGACGCTGCTGTAAGGATTGAACGGCCACACCTTCGGATAGGGGTGCGCGTAGTGGGCGAATTCCAGCGCCCAGCGTTCGAAATTGGCGTCGGAGTCGAGCAGGTCGGGAGCGGTGACCGTGCAGCCGGGGCAGTGCGCGGCGAGCAGGTTGTAGTAGAGCGCGCCCAGGTGCGGGTTGCGCGCGATCGGTTGGCTTGCGTGGTTGGCCTCGTCCCAGGGCGAGAACTCGCGCACCCACGGGAACAGCTTTCGGAAGGCCAGGAACGCGTGCAGGTACTGGCCTGGGCTGGGTGCGCGACTGCTGTTCAAGGCGTGCTCGAAGGTAATGAACGGCGTGATCTGATGGGCGTGCTTGACCGCGGTCAGCCACGCCGTCACCTCGGCCCGGTCGCTCTTGCGCAGGGCCGCGTTCCAGGGAACGACGTCGCGCGCCAGATGGATGCCCAGCTCGCCCACGCGCGGGTCGGAGAAGTTGCGCGGTTCGTAGTCGGACAGGCCGAAGCGCGGCTGCGCGGACGCAGTCGCTGCGCCGGCGAGGCCGGCGCAGAGCAGGCACACGAGCAGCGCGAGCGGTCGGTTGAGGCGTGCGGCGATCCCCACTCGAGATCAGGCTAGCGAACGGCCCGGCACCGGCGCGGCGGCTGGCTATTGTGCGTCATCGATGCGGACGTGGCGCCCAGTCGTATGCGCTTGTGCGACCTGGGCGCTGGCCGTGGCGCCGGCCACCGGCTCAGCCGCTCACGCCCGCGACCCGTTCGCGCACGCCAAGCGCTCCGCCCCCGTCCCCTTCCCGCCTCCGCCGAACCCGCTCACACCTGGGCGCTCTGCGCTTGTGCGCGAGTCGCCGTTCGGGCTGTCGATCGAGTATCCGCTGCTCGAGCGCGCGCTCGGCCCCGGGCCTTGTCCCAGCGCCGCCCTGATCGCCACGCTGCGCGAACTGGGGTCCCCGGGCATCCGCATCGGCGGCGACTCGCAGGATCTCGCCGGCCCAACCGCCGCCTACCACTACGACATTCCCCCCTCGTTCTGGACGGCGCTCGGCTGCCTGGCTCGGGAAACCGGGGTGCAGGTGACGGTCGGGCTAAATTTCGCCACCAACTCGCTCGCCGATCAGCAAGCCACGATCGCCGCGGCGCAGAACGCGATACCCGCGGCGCAGCTGACCTTCTCGCTCGGCAACGAGCCCGACCTTTACACGATCAGCCACATCATCCCCAACGAACCCGGGTTCATCGTGCCCTCGTTTCGCTCGCCGCCTTGGACCGCCGGCAGGTTCGCCGGCGAATGGCAGGCGCGCCGCGCCCAGCTCGGGCCGATCAGGTTGGAAGGACCCGACCTGGCCGGCACGGGGTGGCGAGCACGCACAGAACGGACGCTGCGCGAAGACCCGCCGAGCCAAGTCGACGCGCACGGCTACCCGACCGTGGCGCCGTGCGGCAAATCGGGGCTGTCAGCGACAGCCGCCCACCTGCTCTCGATCCACGCCAGCGTCGGTATGGCCGAAAAGCTCTCTTGGCTGGCGCGCGCGGCGCACGCGATCGGACGGCCCGCCGTCATCTCCGAGACCAACAGCGCCTCCTGCGGCGGGCGGCCCGGCGTCTCCGACGCTCCCGTCTCGGAGGTGTGGGCTGTCCGCTACGTGATCGCGGCGCTGCTCGCCGGCTTTCAGCAGGTCCGCTTTCACTCCGCCGGCACCAGCTACGACCCGCTCGTGTTCGGCGCCGACGGGAGCGTAACCCTGCGTCCCCTCGGCAGAGCACTGCTGTTCCTGCACCGATGGCTGCCGGTGGGTGCGCGGATCGTCTCGGTCTCGCGCGACCCGCAGGTACTCGCCGTGAAGGTGACGAGCCCGTCGCTCACCGGCCTGATCCTCAGCTCGTTCGCGCCCAAGCCGATCCGGTTCACGCCGCCGGGTCGCAACCCCTTGCGCCTTCCGCCGAACAGGATCGTCGCCTACGGCCTCCGCGGGCGCCCGATCGGCTGATCGCGGTGCCGTCCGACCTGTCCAACGCCGCGATCGCCGACGCGCTGGAGGAACTCGGCGACCTGTACGAGCTCGACGGCGCGATCGTCCACCGCGTCGTGGCCTACCGCACGGGCGCGCGCGCCGTTCGCGAGGCGCCGGTTTCGGTGGCCACGCTGGCACGCGAAGGCCGGGCCGTCGAGCTGAGCGGCATCGGCGCCACGCTGCAGGAGAAGATCGTTGCGCTGCTGCAGACGGGGACGATTCCGGCGGGGGAGAAGTTGCGTGCCCGCATCCCTGCCGGGCTGATCGCACTTACGCGTGTGCCCGGTCTGGGGCCCAAGCGCGTGCGTCTCTTGCATTCCGAGCTTGGCATCGACTCACTCGACGCGCTGCGCGATGCCGCGCTGGCGGGGAAGCTGCGTGGGGTGCGCGGGCTGGGCGCCAAGTTTGAGGCGAGCGTGATCGAATCGCTTAATAGGATGCCCACCCACCCCGCGGAACGCAAGGCTCCGCGGCTGCTACTCCCGAAGGCGCTCGCACTCGGCGAGACGCTTGCCGGCGAGCTGACCGAGCGCGGCGGCGCGGGGACCCGCGTGCTCGTCGCCGGTTCGGCGCGGCGGATGGCCGACAGCGTCAAGGATCTCGACCTAGTCGCGGTCACGACCAAACCCGTGATGCTGGCCAAGAGCCTTGCCAAGCTTCCAGAGATCGAGAGCGTGTCCTCCGCCGGGAAGTCCGGCGCTCGGGCGCTCACCCACTCGGGCGCCAGCGTCGACCTGCGGATCGCGGCGCCCGCGCAGCTGGGCAACCTGCTGCAGCACTTCACCGGCTCGGGCGCACACAACGCGGCGTTGCGCGAAGCGGCCGTGCGGCGCGGGCTGCACGTCTCCGAGTACGGGGTACGAGAGGGTGGCGCAGCCGGCCGCAGGCCGAGCTGGCCGAAACGGGGATGCGAGCCGGAGGCGAGTGTCTCCCGGCTTCGGCGGGCCCCTCTTTCTCCCTCAAACGAGGAGATCGGATCGACGCGCACTTGCGCGAGCGAGACCGAGGTCTACGAGCTGCTCGGCCTGGCTTACATAGAGCCTGAGCTGCGCGAGAACCGCGGCGAGCTGGCGGCCGCCGCGGCGGGCGGCACCGGGCTGCCGACGCTGATTCAGACAGCCGATCTCAAAGGCGACCTGCACTGCCACACCGTCGCCTCGGACGGGCGGGGCACGATCGAGCAGATGGCGCTGGCCGCTCGCGCACTGGGGTACGAGTACCTGGCTATCACCGACCACTCAGCCTCGCACGGCTTCGGCGACGACGTCTCCCCCGACCAGTTGCGCCGTCAGATCGAGCTGGTGCGCGAGGCGGACGCGCGGATCGGCGGGATCCGGCTGCTCGCCGGCAGCGAGGTAAACATCCTCCCCGACGGCTCGCTCGACTACGAGGACGAGCTGCTGGCGCAGCTCGACTGGGTGATCGCGAGCGTGCACACCTCCTTCTCGCTCGGCGAGCAGGCGATGACCGAGCGGATGATCGCCGCGATCGAGCATCCGCTGGTCGACGCGATCGGCCACCCCACCGGGCGCAAGATTGACAGACGCGAGCCCTACGCGCTCGACATCGGCGCCGTGATCGAGGCCGCCGCGCGCACCGGCACGATGCTCGAGATCAACGCCAATCCCGACCGCCGCGACTTGGGCGAAGTCCACGCGCGTGCGGCCGCCTTAGCGGGCGTGCGCATCCTGATCGACTCCGACGCCCACGGCGTCGAGCGCCTGAGCGAAATCCGCTGGGGCGTGGCGACCGCACGGCGGGCCTGGCTGAGCGCGGCCGACGTGGCCAACACGCGCGACTGGGAGGAGTTCTCGCGGCTACGCAAGAAAGCGCGGCAGTAGTTCGTACTCGTCGCGCCGACTCCCGGGCCCACTCCCGGACTCACCGCGCCGACTGAGCAGGCAAGCGCGACAGCAGCTCGTCTGCCACAAGGCGGTCAACCGCCTCGCGGCGAAACGGCGCGAGCGCAAGCGCGGCGCGTTCGGCGTAGCCAGGGGACGGGTCGTCGAGCGCCACGCGGATGGCCGCGCCGATGTCGGCGCCGACCAAGCGCCCGTCCAGATCGCGTGCCAGCGGCAGCGCGGCGTACGGGCCGGGCGACGGCACGGTCACGAGCATGCAGCCGTCCGCCAGCGCCTCCAGTTGGGCGATGCCGTAATCCTCGCGGCGCGGCGCGCAGACGTAGATGCGCGCGCGGCGCAGCAGCGCGCGATAGTCGTGCGGCGGCAGCGGGCCGGTGACGCGCACGCCCTCGGTCGGCAGCGCGTAGCCGAGGACGCACAGTTCGCTCTCCGCGACGCCTGCGACCCACAGCTCCTCGCCGGGCCTGCGCGCCCGCGCCCAGGCAGCAAGCAGGACGTCGAGCCCCTTCTTGGCCGGGTTGGCCGCGTAGGTGATCGCGGCGATGTCGCGCTCGGGGAACGCATCGCGGCCGGATTCTGCGCACGCGATCCGAACAGGCGTGGCGTCCCGCATGTCGGCGGCGCTCGGCACGCCGGCGCCGACTGCCGCGCCCGACGACTCCACCGGCACCGGCAGCACCAACACCCGCTCGTCGCCCGCGCGGCGTGGCGCCGAATCCGGCGCTTCCGCCAGCGTCCCTTCGCTCTGCGGGAGCAACAACGTCGCTTCGCGCAAACGCCGGCGCTCCAACGGCCGCTGCCATAGCCCATGGCGACCCGGGCGGTTGGCAGCCGCCAGCGCGTCGAAGCGGATCGCGCCCGGGCGCGGCCACAGCAGCGCGGCCGTCGTGGTCGAATAGATCACGGCACGCGCGGGCTGGCGCGCCAACGCCTCGCGCGCGGCACGGCGCGCGGCCAGCGCCCATGCTAGGTCAGTCAGCATCAACGTACGCATCCGTCGCGGCGGCCTGGCGCGGGCGATCTCGGCGCCGGCGCCGGCGCGGCGCAGCGACGCCAGCAGCTCCTCGTCGACGGCGCGCAGACCGGCGGTCGAGCCGAGCGAGACGATCAGTACGTCCAGCCTGCGCCGCTCCGCCTGCCCACCCTGCGCCGCCTGCCCGCCCTGCGCTGCCGGCGCCGCGCCGCGGCCGCCCGTCTCGCCGCCCCTGGCCATCTCAGGTCGTCGCGCCGTCCATGCGCTGCGGGCGCAGCGCCTTGAAACCTGGCGTGCGCACCAGCGAGATCGCACGCAGCGGCGAGCCGTGCACGACGTGAAAGCGCACCCCGTCGCGCTCCTCGATCGCCGCCACCGCAGCGTCCTGGCGACGCCACCACATCGCCAAGGCGATCGCGAAGCCCGCGCCGATGCCCGGGACCTGCGGGGCCAGGAAAGCCAGGCCGCCGGCCACGACGGTGAACAGCAGCAGCGGCCACAGGCGATTCAGCAGCGTCGCGCCAGGCCGGTGCTCGGGCAGCGCCGTGCTCGCGCGCGCTTCGCCGAGCAGGCGCGCGATCGGAGGGTTGACCTCGGCGCGGCGGCCGAGCCACAGGCCGATCGCGCCGCTGCCCACCCACCACCCGGCCGAGACCGGCACGACAGTGGCGTCGCCCGCGCCCGCCGCCGCCAGAACGGTGACGACGACCAGCGCCGTCGCAGCCGCGGCGCTGAGCAGCACCGTCGCCCTGAGGAAGTCGACGAAGTGCACCTACACCTACAGCAGCGCCTCGAGCAGGCCGCGCACCCCGCTCTGACCGTCGATCACGACGTCGGCCGCCTCGACCAGCGCCGGCGGGGTCTCCTCAGAGCCGACGGCCACGCACACCGCGCGCGCCAACGTGCCGGCGTCCACCAGCGCGCGCAGCGCGCGGAAGGCGTCGAGGTCTGTCGTGTCGTCGCCGGCGTACACAGCGCTCGTCACCTCCAAGCGCTCGCCGGCGGCGCTCTGCAGCAGCGCGGTGATGCCGAGGCCCTTGTCAAGCGCGACCGGCGGTCGCACCTCCAGCACCTTGCGGCCCCAGTGCACGACGAAGCCCTCTTGCTCGGCGCGCACCGCGATCTCGCGCACGAGCGCGGCGGCGGCGTCTTCGTCGGGGGCGCCGCGCCAGTGGAAGGCGGCGATCGCCCCCTTGTCCTCGCTGCGCACACGCGCGCGATGGACCTCCGGCGTGTAGGCGCGCGCGGCGAAGGCCCCCACGCGCTCGGACCAGGCGCCCAGGTCGGGGTCGAGCTCGGTTCGGGTGGCGCCCGGTCGTAGCATCTCGCCACCGTGGTTGCCAACGTAGGCGATGCTCCCGATCGCGACGATCTGCCGCGCCGTGGCGGCGCGGCGACCACTGACGCAGCCGACCAAGCCGTAGCGGCGGGAGATCTCGATCAGCAGCGTGCGCGTCGCCTCGGGCACGTGCGCGTCGGCGGCGTGACGGACGATCGGCGCCAGCGTACCGTCGATGTCGAGCAGCACGGCGCTGTGGGCCGGGTCGGCGCGGAGCGGCTCCAGCGCCTCCACGAGAGTCGCAGCGGGGGGCACGATCCTTAGTATGGCGAGCCGTGGTGGCGGATTCGCTCGTAATTCCCCGGACCTCTCGCGACAGGCCCTCGTGAGCGTCGCCGGCCTGCGCGGCATGAACTCCGAGCGCACGCTCAGGCTCGCCGCGATCGGCACGGCCGCCGGCGCCTTCAGCGGGCTGTTCGGGGTCGGCGGCGGCTCGGTGATCGTGCCGCTGCTCGTCCTCTGGCTCGGCTACGACAGCCGCCGCGCCACGGCCACGTCGCTGGCGGCGATCATCGTGATCGCGTCGTTCGCGGCGATCGTGCAAGCGACATACGGCAACGTCAACGTCGGCGACGGCATCCTGATCGGCGTGCCGGCCATCGTCGGCGTCCTGTTCGGCACGTGGCTGCAGCAGCGCATCCGCACGCGCGAGATCTCGCTCCTGTTCGCCGCCCTGCTCGTCGCAACCGCGGTGGAGTTGCTGCTCAGGTGATCGGGCGCGATCACCACCCGACTGTCATCGGCCTCGGATGATCGGCGCGATCCTGATAGGCGTGGCCGGCGGCGTGATCGCCGGCCTGCTCGGCGTTGGCGGCGGCGTGCTGTTCGTGCCGGGATTGGTCCTGTTCATGAAATTGGGCCAGCACCAGGCCGAGGCGACATCGCTGCTTGCGATCGTGCCGGTGGCGATCGTCGGCACGATCCGCCAGGACCGCTACGGCAACGTCCGCCGCGACGACGCGGTTGTTATGGGCGCGCTCTCGCTCGCCGGCGCGATCGCCGGTGTCGCCCTGGCCAACGCCCTGTCGGGACAGGCGCTGCGCGTCGCGTTCGCGATCCTGATCCTGTTCGTTGCCTTCGAGCTGGTGCGCTCCACCCTGCGCGGAGCCGGCGAAAAGGACGAGCAACCGCGTCCGGACGACTAGACTCTGAAGGATGGGACTCGACAACCCGATCCACATAGCGTTCATCGTCGTGATCCTGCTGCTCGTGTTCGGCGCACGGCGCCTGCCCGAGATCGGCCGTTCGCTGGGCACAGGCCTGCGCGAGTTCAAGCAGTCGATCACGGGCGAGAGCCATCAAGCGCAGGAGCCGCAGCAGCCGACGCTGCCGCCCGCCGCCTCTCAGGCTACGGCCGCCCCACCGCAGGCCCCGGCTGCCACGACGCAAGCCCCGGCCGCGCCGCAGACGCCCGCCCCGCCGGCCGACCAGGCCGCCGCGGCATCGCAGGCTCAGGACGCGTTCGCGCAGCGCGAGCCCGCCGCGTCTGACCGACGCTGACGGCGCGCCGTACCGTCGCTCAACCCGAGCGGCGGATCGAACCTGTCCGCACGGCCTCGAAGGCAGACCCCGGCACGCGCTTGAGCTGGTCGAGGTCTTCGTCGTTCCAACGCGGGTCGGGGGCGCCGGTGATGTACCAGGAGCTGCCGTTGTCGGCGACGATCAGGCCGTAGCGCTCGAGCGCGCGCAGGACCACAAGCGCCTGGCCGTGATAGCCGGCGAGCGAGTAGCTAGCTCGCAGGCGCAGGCGCAGGCCCATCGGCGGGAGCGCCGGGTCCGAGCTGGAGGAGGCGAAGTGGGTGGCAGGATGGATGTAACCGCGCTGGGTGCGCGGCACGGTCACGCGCAGGGCATGGTCGATCTGACCGGCCCTGACCTCCGGGTAGCGCACGAGCAGCGGGAAGATCGGCAGCCCGGCCGCGTCGGCTGACGTCCAGCCTTCGGGGCGCAGGGCATTCGAGCGCAGGTCGAACACGGCGCCCGACCCCGCTTCCCAGCCGGCTCCACGCCGCCGGGCGTTGTAGAGCTCGTACAACTTGCAGGCGCCGGCTTGCATCACGAGCACGTGCCGATCGCCTTCTTCGCCTGCCCCCTCCACCGGCGCGTTCGACGGCACCGGATATGGGCCGGGGTCGGATTCTTCTCCGTATTCGCTGAAGCGGATCGGCGCCTTGCGCTGGCGCGGCCCCACGACCACGTAAGGGATGCCATAGCTCGGCGGCGTGCCGAAGTCGGCGTGCAGGTGCAGATCCGCGCCTATGCTCGCGACGTAGTCGGCCGAGCGCGGGTCCACCGGCGCGTGGGAGATGTCCTGGTTGAGCGGATTGCTCGCCGGGAAGATCGGGCACCCGCGTTCGCGGGGCGAGCGGAACGTGCGCACAGCCAGCTGGCCGCGACCGGCACGCGCAAGGTGGGCCACGGGCGCGGAGCGTGCCGGAAGCCCTCGGACGCCGACCAGCACGCAAGCAATCCCCACCGCTACAGCCAAGCATCCGACCAGGCTTGCGCTGCGTTCGAGCCGCACAGCGCCGATGCTAGCGGTCAGTGCCTGCAAGGGGGCGACGGATGCCCATGAGTACACGGCTCATGGGCATCCACCTGCCTCGGCGGCTACTTGGCGAGCAGGTCGAGCGCTTCCTGGTTCCGCTCGACAGCGCGCTTCAGTCGTGCCTGAAAGTCCTTGTCGGCACGCCGCTTCTCGATGCGCTCAGCGATGGCGTCGCGGATGACCTCCGAGACGGATGTCTCCTCTGCCATAGCCAGCGCGCTCAGCGCGCGAGCCTGGTCATCGTCCAGGCGGAGGCTCATGGTGGTCATGTCCGTCCATCCTTCGGGTTGGGTTTGGTTGTGGTGTTCTGTGCACCTCCTACAGGAGGCCGGTTGGGCAACTATCTTTGCACACATCGACCTACCTGTCAACCGGCAATACAAGCAAATAGATATCCTGGTATGTTGGCATCGTGTTCGGGTTGGAGGACCTGTTGCTGGTCGCTGAGTCGGTGCTGGGGATAGACGCCCGCATATTGGCGCGCGCGACCAACGCCAACCTCGCGCATTCCGCCCTCGCCGCTCCATTCGCCGGCATCGGCGGCCAGCACTTCTACGCGCACCCGCTGCATCGCGCGGCGATACTCGCCTCGCGCATCATCCGCAACCATCCGCTGCCCGACGGCAACAAGCGGGTGGCGCTGATCCTCATGGACCTCTACCTCGAAGAGCAGGGATACCGCCTCAATGCCGCGCCGCCCGAGATAGATCGCACGTTTCGAGCTCTGGCCGGGCGTGAGCTGAGCGAGGAAGACTTCCGCGCTTGGCTGGAGGCGCATACCCGGCGAACCTGACGGCGACCCGGCGGCGCGAGCTCGCTGGCGGTCGAGTCGCCTCCTGCGCCTACAACATGCTCGCGGTCAAACGCTCGATCTCCGCGATCGAGGTCTGGCCGGCGCGGACCTTGGCGATGCCGTCCTCGCGCATGCGGCGCATGCCGCCGCGTTCGGCGGCGGCGGCGATCTCGTCGACCGAGGCGCGGTCGAGCACGAGGCTGCGGATCTCTTCGCCGATCGACATCACCTCGTAGATCCCGATTCGGCCGCGATAGCCGCTGTGGCCACAGCGCGGGCAGCCGACCGGCTCGAACGCCTCGCCCCCATACAGGCCGTACTCGGCCAGCACCGACTCCGGCGCTTTGCTCGGCTGCTTGCAGTGCGGGCAGAGCACGCGTACGAGGCGCTGGGCTACGACGCAGTCGATCGCCGAGGAGATCAGGAACGGCTCGATGCCCATGTCGATCAGGCGCCCGAGCGCGGCGGGGGCGTCGCGGGTGTGAAGCGTGGAGAGCACAAGGTGCCCGGTCAGCGCGGCCTCGGTCGCGATGTGCGCGGTTTCGCGGTCGCGGATCTCCCCGACCATGATCACGTCGGGATCGGCGCGCAGCATCGCGCGCAGGCCGCCGGCGAACGTCATCCCCGCCTTGGGCGCGACCTGCATCTGCTTGACGCCGGCGATCCGCGACTCGACCGGGTCCTCGATCGTCAGGACCGAGCGGGTGCCGTCGTTGATCGCGCCGAGTGCGGCGTAAAGGGTCGTGGACTTGCCGCTGCCGGTCGGCCCGGTCACGAGCACAGCCCCGTTGGGCCGGGCGATCGCGTAGGCGAAGCGGTCCTGCTCGGTGCGCTGCATGCCCAGCGACTCGAGCTCGCGCACGGTCGCGCCCTGGTCGAGGATGCGCAGGTAGGCGCCCTCGCCGTAGACGAGCGGCAGGGTCGTGACGCGTACGTCCACGCGCCGGCCGGCGACGCTCAGCGCGAAGCGCCCGTCCTGGGGCAGGCGCCGCTCGGAGATGTCCATCTCGCCCATGATCTTCACGCGCGAGATCACGCTGGCCGCCATCGAGCGCTTCAGCGTCGCGGCCTGCGTGAGCACGCCGTCGACGCGCATCAAGACCTTCATGTCCCCCTCGCCCGGATCGATGTGGATGTCCGAGGCGCCCTGGTCGACCGCTTCGGCGATGATCGAGTGCACGAGCTTGATGACGGGCGCGTCCTTGTCAGCCTCGTCGACCATCAGCTCGGCCTCGGGTTCGGCTTCCTGCTCGGCGATCGCCTCGACCGACTGTTCCACACGGGAAAGGCGGGTGATCAGGATGTTGACGTCCTCGATCGAGGCGGCGGCGGCGCGCACCTTGCGCCCGGTCAACATCGCCACGTCGTCGACGGTCAGCACGTTGGTGGGGTCGGCCATCGCCAGCAGCAGCGTGCCGTCCTCCAGGAAGCCGACCGGCACCGCCTGGTAGCGGCGGATCGCCTCCATCTCCAGCAGGTTGACGGCGCCCATGTCCAGCTCGTAGACGGACAGGTCGATGTAGTCCAGCCCGTAGCGTTCGGCCACGACGCGCGCCAGCTGGTCGTGGCGCAGGATCCCCTGCTCGATCAGCACCTGCCCTGTCGGCTTGCGCTGCGCCCGCGCCAGCGCGACGGCCTCCTCGACGTTCTCGCGGGTGGCGAAGCCGAGGTCGACGACGACGTCGCCGATCAGCCGCGTGGGGCGGCTCTCGGGCACGGCGGAGGTGAGCGCCTGGACCTCGATCGGGCTGTCCTGCCCGCCGTCGAGTGCGCTGTCGTGCCCGCCCTCGGCCGCGCGGCGCGCGGCGAGCTCGCTGACGGACGCGCCGGTTGACGTGTGAGTGGCCTCCACGCTTGGATGATCGGCATCTGGGAGGGGCGACTTAACCGACGCCGTGCTCGAAAGCGCCCTTGACGCCGGCGTCGAGCGCGTTCAGCCGCGCTAGCGCCAGCGCCTCGGCGGATGCCGGGCGGTGTGAGCCCCCCGGCATCCGCCGAGGCTCGCCGTGGTGGGCCAGCACGCAATGTTCCAGCGCCAGTCGCCGCTCGCCGCTCAGCGACGCGGGGGCGTGCGCGGCGAGGATGCGCAATCCCAGCTCGACGTGACCGAGCATACGCCCCTCTTCGCTCAGCGAGATCTCAGCGCCGTACGTGTATTCGCGCGTCTTGCCGATGTCGTGCACGAGCGCCGCGCACAGCAGCAGGTCACGGTCCAGGCGCGGATGCACCGCGCAAAGGTCGAGCGCCAGCGTGGCGACGGCGACGGTGTGCTCGATCAGCCCGCCGAGGAAGGCGTGGTGCGAGCCCGAGCGCCCGCCCGAGCCCGCGGCGGCGGGCAGCGAGCAGGGCGCGCGGCGCAGCTCGGCGCGCAGCGCCAAGTCGGCCAGGATCGCGTCGAGCAGGGCGCGCAGCGGCGGGTCGTACAGCTCGCGCGCGAGATGCTCGAAGAACCCCTCGAGCTCGTCGAGGTCGCGGCGCGAGGCGGGCAGGAAACGGGCCGCCGCCCGCTCGTCCAGCTCGACGCGCTCGACGCCCTCAAGCGACAGCTGAAGCTCGCCGCGGAAGCGCTCGACGCGCCCGCGAGCACGCACCAGATCCCCACCCTCGAAGCCGCCGGCGAGCAGGTCGGCGTCGCTGAAGACGCGGGCCCGCAGCGTCCCGCTGGCGTCGCGCAGCTCGAGCGCCAGGTACGGGTCGCCCGCGCGGGTGAGCAGGCGCTGCTTGCGCGTACAGGCGAACACCGCGTCGACGGTCTCTCCGTCGCGCAGGGTGGCGATCGTCTGTGCGTCCACGCTCCCGGGCATCGGCTTCGCATGATGTACGGTGGTTCGGATGCAGCCGTTGATCTGGGACCGCCGCCCCGACGGCCTGAGGGCCCCGGCGATGGTCTGCTCTTTCCAGGGCTGGAACGACGCTGGCGACGCCGCGTCCACGGCCACCGGCTTCCTTGCGCGGGCGCTCGAGGCCGAGCGCTTCGCCCAGGTGGACACCGAGGAGTTCTACGACTTCCAGGCCAACCGCCCGCACGTGCAGATCGACGAGACGCAGGCGCGCGTGATCTCCTGGCCGTCGGTGGAAATCCTCGAGGCGCGCGCTCCCCGCGCCCCGCGCGACCTGGTGATCGTGCAGGGGGCCGAGCCCTCGATGCGCTGGCGCTCCTTCAGCAGGTTGATCGTGGACCTGGCCGAAGCGCTGGACGTGCAGCTGGTCGTCACGCTCGGCGGCCTCTTGGCCGACGTGCCGCACTCCCAGCCGGTGGCGATGACGGGCTTCGCCTCCGACCCCGCCCTGCTGGAGCGGCTGGGGCTGCAATCAAGCCGCTACGAGGGGCCGACGGGGATCGTCGGCGTGCTGCACGCAAGCTGCGCCGAAGCGGGGCTACCGTCGGCCAGCATCTGGGCCAGCGTGCCCCACTACGTGGCCGCGGCCGCCTCGCCGAAGGCGGCGCTGGCGCTGCTGCGCAAGCTCGAGCTGATGGTCGGCGTGTCTATCGACGCCACCGAGCTGGAGGAGGATGCCGGCGAGTACGAGCGCCAGGTCGGCCTGGCGGTCGAGTCCGACCCCGACATCCAGGCCTTCGTGGAGCGGTTGGAGCGCCGCGCCGAGGCCGAGAGCGAGCAGGCGCCGCTGAGCTCTCAGGACCTGCCCTCTGGAGACTCGCTGGCGAGGGAATTCCAGCGGTTTCTCAGGCAGCGGGGGATCGAGAGCTGAGGGAGGGCACGCCGGCCCGGTGTCGACGACCGCCGCCGCACGTGCTTTGCGCGCGGCCCGGCGTGCGCGCAGCTCGGTCTCTCGACATGGTGGTCAGCCCGAAGCAACCCCGTAGTTCACGGCCGCCTGCCCCATCAGCAGTTTGTGCTGCCCGTAGTCCGCCTCGGCCAGCGTCGGCTGGAACCCCGGGGAGAGCGCGATCTTCTTCGACAGCGCGTACATCACGAGCTCGATCGTGTCGCTCTTGCCCCTGGCGGGGCAGATCGGCGAGTAGGCGGCCTTGCCGGCGGTGTTCGTCCCGACGATTCCCCCTGCCGGCGTCTGCCCGGCGGCCACGCCCGTCGAGGAGGGGTCGATGTTCCCGACCACCCAGCGGATGCCGCCGGACTTCCCCGCCGAGTTGTCGTCGATCACGAACAGGAACAGCTCGGCTGCTTTGGCGGGCACGTTCTGCCAGGACAGCGGCGGCGAGATGCCCTTTCCGGCGCACGTGTATTCGGAAGGGATCTGCCCGTTGCGTTCGAACGCCGAGCTCGTGATGGCCAACGCGCCGGGGGCGGTGGGGACCTCGCCGCTGCTGCTGGACGACGAGGAGCCCGACGACGCCGCCGAGCCCGCGGACCCGGATCGGCCCGAGGACGAGGAGCCGCGCGCAGCCGAGCTGCCGGTGGTCGAGGCCGTCAGGTTTTCCGGGCCGCCTTTGTACTGCTTGCAGTCTTCCATCACGTACCCGGGCGAGCAGCTGGTCAGCGCCTTCCAGTGCGTCTGGAAGTTGTGCTCGAAGCCGGTCAGCAGAGCCGAGCGCTGCGACGCGCTCTTGCCCGCCGTCACGTGCGCGGCGATGTGCGAGGCCAGCAGTTCGACCTTGATCCGCGCGAGCAGGTCGGCTTCGGTCTCGCCCGAGCGCGCCAGGTATGCCTCCATCGAGCCGGGCTTGGGGAAGCTCTGATGCACGAGCTGGGCAAAGCGGCGCTTCACTTCGGCTTCGGAGACCGCGATCTTGCGAGCAGCCGCCTCGCCGATCACCCACTCGGAGGTGATCAGGAAGCCGAGCGCCTGGTGGCTGGGGTTGCCCGCGGCGCCGAGCTTGCGCTCGACGGCGAGCCAGTGTTCATAGCCGGCCTTGGCGATCGGAACGCCGGCGATGATTGCGACCGCGTCCGACGCGGAGACGCTGGCCGACTCGGCGGCCGCAGCCGGCGAGGAGGGCACGGAGGTTGCGGCGCCAGATGAGCCGCCGCCGCAACCGGACAGCGCCGCCAGCGCGAACACCGGCAGCGCTAGCGCGGGCAAGCAGACGACTCGCGCGCGCACGTTGGCCCCTCCCTTCCCGACGCTCCTCTTCATTCTCGCCGCGAACGCTAGCCGCCGGGCCTAAAGCGCAGCGAAAGCCGCTCGCGGCGGGCAGGCAGCGAGCGGGGCTAGCGCTCCCACGCCGGGCACGCGATCCGGTAGTCGCACAGGGCGCACGTCGCCGGCGACGGCGTCGGCTCGAAACGCTCGGCCAAGATCGCCGCGCCGACCTCCGCCACCACGCGGGCGATCCAGCCGGGGTCCATATCCGAGGAGGGGACCGGCGTCTTCACGTCGTCGAGCACGTAGTAGTAGGACAGCCGCTCGGCCTGCACTTCCCAGGACTCGCTGGCGCCCAGGGCATACAGCGACAGCTGCACGTCGTCGCGCAGCTGCTCGGCGCTCTTCGGGCGCGAGGTCGTGTAGTCGATCATCTCGTAGGCGCCGTCCGCCAGGCGGTCGACGCGGTCGACGCGGCCGCGCAGGTGGTGGGGGCCGAGCTTGAACGAGAACGAGCGCTCGAACCACACCGGCTCGGCCTCGTGCGCCTCCAGGTGCTGGTGGTAGAGCACGAGCGCGGCGCGCGCCTTGCCGTGCAGCTCGAGCTCTTGGGCGCTTTCGCCGAAGCCCCCTCGCCGCCAGCAGGCCTCGAACAGCTCGAGCATCTGCCCGACGGTCGTGTGCTCGGAGGCGTGGTAGCGCTCGAGCGCCTGGTGCACCGCGATCCCGAAGCGCTGGTGCAAGGTTTGCGGGCTGGGGATCTTTAGGACGCGCGCGAACTTGTAGCGAAGCGGGCAGCTGCGGTAACTGTCGATGTCTGACGCTGAGAGCA
>DASZGH010000036.1:0-50183 GCA_035938935.1 Solirubrobacteraceae bacterium | reverse complement strand
CGGCAAGTGGCCCCCCGACCACAAGTTGCTCGCACTGGCCGCCGAGATGACGCCAGAGAAGGTCGCACCGCTGTGCTACGGACCTGCCGTCTCGCCGCACCTGGCCGCGCGGATGGCTGGCGAGGACATCGACCCTGCCGGCCTGGTCGCGCACGCACGAGAACAGCCGGAGCGCACGGTCGTGGTCGAGGGCGTCGGCGGGCTGCTCGTGCCGCTGGCCGAGGATTACAGCGTGCGCGATCTGGCAGTCGAGCTGGGCATGCCGCTCGTCCTCGCCGCCTCGCCTGGACTGGGGACCATCAACCACACGCTGCTCACCATCGAGGCCGCCAGAGTCGCTGGGCTGAACGTGGCGGCCGTCGTGCTCACACCCTGGCCCACCGAACCATCGCGCATGGAACTCTCCAACCAAGAGACGATCGAGCGCCTCGGTGGCGTGGCGTGCGAGTCGATCGAGCGGCTGCCGGCCGGCGACCTGAAAGCGCTCGCCATAGCAGGTGCAGCGCTCCCCTGGTGCGACTGGCTCTAGGTCGCAGCTGTCGCTGCGGCGGTGAGCGCGGTGGTGACCCCAGCGAGATCTTCCTGGCCAATCACATACGGCGGCATCGTGTAGATCAGGTTGCGGAATGGTCGCAGCCAGACGCCGTGCTCGACCGCCGCGGCGGTCGCCGCGGCGATATCCACCTCTCGCTCCATCTGCACGACCCCGATCGCGCCGAGCACGCGCACGTCCGTCACGCCGGGCAGCTCTCGCGCCGGCCCGAGGCCGTCGCGCAGCCCGCGCTCAATGCGGACGACGTCGCTGCGCCACCCTCCTTCGCCCAGCAGCTCCAGGGAGGCAAGCGCGGCCGAGCAGGCGAGCGGATTGGCCATGTAGGTGGGGCCGTGCATCAGCGCGCCGCCCTCGCCCGCGGAGATCGCATCGGCCACGCCGGCCGTGCAGAGCGTCGCGGCGAGCGTCATATAGCCGCCGGTGAGTGCCTTCCCCACGCACACGATGTCCGGCGCGACCCCCGCGTGCTCGCACGCGAACAGCGCGCCGGTGCGGCCGAAGCCGGTGGCGATCTCGTCGAGGATCAGAAGCAGCCCGTGCTCGTCGCAGAGCCGGCGCAGCAGCGCGACGCACGCGGGCGAGTGAAAGCGCATCCCGCCCGCGCCCTGCACGACCGGCTCGACGATCACGGCGGCGAGCTCGTGCGCGTGCCGCTCGAGCAGATTCGCTACGCCCTGGGCCCACGCATCGTCGAGCGGCGCGTCGAAGCCGTCCGGGGGGCGCTCCGCGAAGATGTGCTCGGGTAGCGCTCCGGTGAACATCGAGTGCATCCCCCCCACCGGGTCGCATACGGCCATCGCACCGAAGGTGTCGCCGTGATAGCCGCCGCGCCAGGTCAGCAGGCGCGTGCGCTCGGGACGCCCATCCGCGCGCTGGCACTGGAGCGCCATCTTGATCGCCACCTCGACCGACACCGAGCCGGAGTCGGCGAAGAACACGCGCTCGAGCCCGTCGGGCGTCAGCTCGACCAACCGCTCGGCCAGGCGTATGGCCGACTCGTGCGTCAGCCCCCCAAACATCACGTGCGCCATCCGCTCCAGCTGCTCGCGTACAGCCGCATCCAGGCGCGGATGGCGATACCCATGGATCGCGCACCACCACGAGGACATCCCGTCGATCAGCTCGCGCCCGTCGGCCAGCCGCAGGCGAACCCCTTCGGCCGAGACCACCGGCAGCGGCGGCTGAGCCGCGGGCAGCGACGCGTACGGGTGCCAGACGCGCTCGCGGTCGATCGCGAGCAGCTCGTCCCAGCCCGTCAGCAGGCTAGTCCTCGTAGAGGGTGAAGTCGCGCTTGCGCGCTCCGCACACCGGGCAAAACCAGGTGTCGGGAATGTCCTCGAAGGCCGTCCCGGCGGGGATGCCGCCGTCCGGGTCGCCCTCCTCAGGGTCGTAGATGTAGCCGCAGGACTCGCAGATCCAGCGCTGCAGTGTCTGGGTGGTGCTCATACCCGCAAGATTACCGGGCGGTAGGCTTCCGGTGATGAGCAGCCCGATCGGGGAGCCGGGTCAAGCGCTCAACCTCGGCGTGCAGACACCGCCACGCCAGGCGGCGACGGTGATCCTGCTGCGCGGCGGCGAGCGCGAGCTCGAGGTGCTGCTCGTCAAGCGCACCGAGAAAGCGCGCTTCATGGGCGGCGTTTGGGTGTTCCCCGGCGGCGCGCTGGACAACGCGGACGGCGCCGAGGCCGACGGCAGCGCTCACCGCGTCGCGGCGGCGCGTGAGCTGCAGGAGGAGGCTAGCGTGTCGCTGTCCGATCCCGCGCAGCTGGTCGAATTCTCGCGCTGGATCACGCCCGCGCAGGTGAGCGTGCGCTTTGACACGCGCTTCTTCCTGGCCGAGCTGCCCGACGGCGAGGAGCCCGCGATCGATGGTGAGGAGTGCGTCGATCTCGGCTGGTTCACCCCGCAGGCCGCGCTGGATGCATTCGCGCGCGGGGAGATCGTGCTCGTGTTCCCGACCATCAAGCACCTGCAGCAGCTCTCAGGGTTCGCCACCGCCGCCGCGCTGCTCGCCTATGCGAGCGGGCGCGAGGTGCTACCGGTGCAGCCGAAGCTGATGCTCGAAGGCGAGGTCGCGCGCGTACTGCTGCCGGGCGAGCCGGGCTACGACGACTGACTGCGAAGAGCCGCGAGCCTCTCCGCAGCGGGACTCGATCCGCCGCGGGCTCACGCCCGGCTGGGCTACGGGCGCACGCGGCCCTCGACCACGTGCGTCACCGCGTTGATCAGCGCCAGGTGGGTGAACGCCTGCGGATAGTTGCCCATGTGGCGGCCGCTGGCGGCCTCGAGCTCCTCGCCGTAGAGGCCCAGCTCCGAGGAGTAGCCGAGCAGGCGCTCGCACAGGCGGGCGGCATCGACGTGCTCGCCGATCTCGCATAGCGCCGAAACCAGCCAGAACGAGCAGATCAGGAATGTGCCCTCCTCCCCGCTCTGGCCGTCGTCGGTCTGATCGGTGCGGTAGCGCAGGACCAGGCCGTTCTCGGTCAGCTCGTCGCGGATCGCCGTGACGGTCGCGCGTACCCGCTCGTCCTCGGGCGCCAGGAAGCGCATCAGGACGACCAGCAGATTTGAGGCGTCCAGCGCGTCGGTGTCGTAGTGCTGGCGAAAGACGCCGCGCTCGTCGACGCCGCGCTCCAGGATATCGGCGCGGATCTCCTCGGCCAGCCCCTGCCAGCGTCCGGCCAGCTGCTCCTCGCCGCGCCGCTCTGCCAAGCGCGCGCCGCGATCGGCCGCCACCCAGCACATCAACTTCGAGGAGACGTAGTGGCGCGGAGTCCCGCGCGCCTCCCAGATGCCCTGGTCGGGTTCGCGCCAGACGCGACAGGCGCACTCGACCTGGTCGGCGAGCACCGGCCACAAGCGCTCGGGGATGTGGTCGCGCTGCTTGGAGTGCAGGTAGACCGAGTCGAGCACCGCGCCGTAGACATCGTTCTGGCGCTGGTTGTAGGCGCCGTTGCCGACTCGCACCGGGCGCGCGCCCTCGTAGCCCTTCAGGTGGTCGAGCGTTGACTCGCGCAGGTCCTTCTGGCCCTTGATCCCGTACATGATCTGCAGCGAGCCGTCCTCGTTTCGCTCCATGTCGGCGACGTACTGGATGAAGTCGTCGGCCTCCCAGTCAAGGCCGAGCGCGTGCAAGGCCCACAGCGTGAAGGAGGCGTCGCGCATCCAGCAGTAGCGGTAGTCCCAGTTGCGCGAGCCGCGCGGGGTCTCCGGCAACGAGGTGGTGGGCGCGGCCACGAGCGCGCCTGTGGGCATGAACGTCAAACCCTTGAGCGTGAGCGCCGAGCGCTGCAGGTGGGCGCGCCACGGATGGTCGGGGTATCTGCCTTCGGCCAGCCAGGTGCGCCAGAAGTGCGAGGTGCGGTCGATCCGCGCCTCGGCCTGTTCGACGGTGCGGGGGCCGCGCAGCTCTTTGGTCCAGGAGATCGCGCAGAAGCGCTTCTCCCCCTCGCTCATCGTGTGGCGCGAGTGCGCGCGGTTGCCCTCGATGCCCATGCGCGTGTCGCTGAACAGCCTGAACGCGGTCTTCCCGTCGGTGGCGTCGAGCGCGTGGCCGTACTCGTCCTCTGCCTGGCTCCACTTGGCGACCGTCTTGCCGAAGTCGAGCATCGGCTCGCACACCATCTCGACCTGCACCTGTCCCTGGATGCACTCCACCAGGCGCACGAGCAGGTGGTCGGCGTCGTAGTCGGTGGGCGGGCGCGTGTGGCTGGTGTTGCGGTCCTCGTCGTGCCAGTCAGAGATCGTCAGCGCGTCCACCACGCGCAGCCAGCCCTGCGGCGTCATCCATGTGGTCTCGATCACGTTCGTGCCCGGCAGGTAGCGCCGGCCGACGGGGACGTAGACGCCGTAGGGTCCGACCCGAAACGAGCCTGCGCCCCGGTCCAGCATCGCGGCGAACACCGAGGACGAGTCGAAGTGCGGCAGGCACATCCACTCGACCGAGCCGTCGGAGGCCACCAGCGCGCCGGTGTGGCAGTCGGTCAGGAAGCCGTAGTCGGCGATCGGCGGAAACGGCGAGTCGGGCGGCCGTGTGACGGGCGTGGACATCAGTCGTTCCTGCGTTCGACGTTGGGTGGGAGCCGTCCTTCTTCGGCGAGCTTGTCCAGGTGCGCGCTCAGCGTCACCGCCGCTACGGGCCGCAACTGCTCGGGCACGTCCGACCAGGCCGCTTCGAGCAGCTCGCCGGTCGCTCGGCGACCTTTCGCCAGCGCGTCGAGCAGGCGCCGCTCGCGCTCCAGGCGGTGCTCTATGTACTGGGTGATGCGCTCGCGCGCGTCCCATATCGGCGGCCCGTGCCCGGGGCAGAGGACATCCAGCTCACGTTCGTGCAGCCGCTCGAGCGCAGCCAGGTAGCCGACCAACGCTCCCGGGTCGGGCGATATGAAGACGCTGCCTTCGCCGAGCACCGCATCGCCCGTGAAGCAGACGCCGCCGGCGATGAAGGCATAGTGATCGCTGCTGTGGCCGGGGGTGCGGACGGCTTCCAGCGGGCCGAAGCGCGCGCCGTCGCACAGCTGCAGCTCAGCGCCGGCCCGGGTGGCGGCAAGCGGCGCCGGGCAGCTCGCGCGCAGTGCGTCGAGCGCCTGCACGTGGTCGGCGTGCTCGTGGGTGATCGCAATGCCGCCGAGCCCGCCGCGCCGCGCCAGCGCCGCCAGCAGGGCGTCGAGGTGCTCGGGGATCGCGGGACCCGGGTCGATGACCCAGGCCGGATCGCTGCCGATCACCCAGGTATTCGTGCCCGACAGGGTCAGCGGTCCGGGGTTGGGGGCGCGCAGGCGCAACACGCCAAACCTGCAGAGGCGCTCCTCCTCTGAGCCATCCCCGCTCGCACCGGCCATGGGCGGACGTTAGCCGAGGTCGGCGACCGCCGCACATCGAGCGGCGCGGCACGCCGCTACTTCAGCGCCGCGTGCTTGTTCTATCTGTGACAAGCAAAGGACGGGTGAGGAAGAGATGACAGGAGCACAGAATCTCAGGCTCGTGCCGTGGGCATTGACGTTGACGTGCGCTGCAATCGCCGCTCTCGCGCTGACGAGCGTCGCGCAGGCCACACCGCAGGTGTCGGTCAAAGCGAAGATCGTGCCGATCCCGGTGAACCCGAACGCACCGAAAAAGACCTACCCGAAAACTGGGAACATCCTCGGCGCACCGGCAGCGCTGGAAACGCAGACGACGATCAAAGGCAACGAATACTTCGGCGGGCCCTCGCCGATCGTAAGCGTCGTCGCCTATCTGCCAAACGGCGTCAAGCTAAACCCGAAAGCCTTCTCGATCTGCTCCAAGGCGATCCTGGAAAGCCACGAAGTGCAGAAGTGCCCGCGCAAGTCGATCGCCAGCCCCCTGGGCGAAGTGCAGGGGATGGTCAGCTTCGGCTCCTCGCGCGTGTTCGAGAAAGCGACCGTGCAGGCGTTCTTCAGCGCCGGCAACAAGCTCGCCTTCTTTGCCGAAGGCCGCGAACCGGCACTGATCGAAGTCCTCTCGACCGGCGGCTTCTCGACGGCCTCCAAGCCGTTCGGACAGAAGCTGTCAGTGGCGGTGCCTCTCGTCGCGACGGTGCCGGAAGCGCCGTACGCCTCGGAGATGTCGATCAAGATCAAGATCGGCGCCGCCTACATGAAGAGCGGCAAACTGATCTCCTACGGAACCGTCCCGAAGACCTGCCCGAAAGGCGGCTTCCCGGGCAAGGTGGAATTGAAATTCTTCAGCGGGGAAACGGTGACGAACACGATCAAGGTTCCCTGCCCGAAGAAATAGGGTCGGGTCGTTCGGTCTTGAGAACGCGGATGTCCTCCGCGGCCAGCGCGCCACGCAGGACATCCAGCGAATGCTCGCTCGGTAGCACGACGACGACGGGTCTGTCCCCGCACAACTTCCCGATCGAGTCGCACAGGAGCCACGCCGTTTCCCGATCGACTTCGCTGACACCGCTCAGATCGAGGCGCACCTCGCACAACGAGGGGACGACGCCGCCGAGCTCGACTTCGAACTCCAGCAGCGCCGGATAGTCCAGGCGCCCGTGCAGCGAGATCGTCGTCGACTCATCCTCGCCGCCGCTCACAAGCACCCTCCGGGAGCTGCGGGGATCGCCGGGCGCGGCGTCGCGTTCGCGCCAGGTCTGCACCTTCAGCGCGATCACGACCAGCAGCGCCGGCCCCATGAATATCGGCAGCGATATATACCAGTGGCCGAGGTGGGCAAAGATTAGCGGCGGCATCCACGATCCAGGCTAGGGATCATCCGGGCCGACGCGCAGCCAACAGCGCCGCGATGCCCGCCAGCAGGCCGAGTGCGCCCACGATCAGCGCAGCGATCGCCAGACCCTCGGAGGCGCCGCCGCTGGATTTCGCGGCGGTCTGCGACGACGCGGCGGCCGTCGGGACGCTCTGCCCGGGCAGCGGGCCCGCCTCGTCGCCGGCGAGATCCTGAAGCGCTCCGCCCTTGGCGGTTACGTTGATCCGCGGCGAGGGGTGTTCGGCTTCGAGCGAGGGCTCGATCCAGTGCACGACCTGGCTGTTGCTGTAGGTCTGAACGGTTCTGAATTCGAGTGCCTTGCCGGCCGCGTCCGCGGGAACGGCCAGCGACAACGGGAAATCGATGAACTGGCCGTTGTCCACCTTGCCAAGCGGCCCGACCCACGTCCACACGATCTGGGAGACCTCGGTATCGATCGTTTCGGCGCCTTCTTTGATCGGCGTAGCGAGCTTCGTTTCGATCAGCTTCGCGCTCCAACCGGGGACGTTTTCGTAGCCCACGCCGACGAAGCCGGGTGGGAACAGCATATCGACCTTCTTGACGTACGCGCCTTCCTGCTCGCCGGGTACGCGCACGTCGAGCGTGGCGAACGCACCGGCCGGGATCGTGTTGGGGTGCAGGCTGATGTGCGCCTGCGCGCTCGCGGGCGCGAGCAGCGCCCCCGCCGCCAGCAGGACCGCCACCTTCCTAGTTTTCATCTGCACGCTCGTTCCTTTCATTTGTTAGAACTCATTTGATTGGCACTTTCACCACGCGGCTGTACTGTTGAAATTCGGACACGCGGTCGACGATTTCGATCTCCCACGTACCTCCGGGACTGAGCACCGCGGAGCTGAGGATGTAGTGGCCCGGCCCGGCGAGATTCGCCTTCAGCGGCAGCGGCCCGATGCCCCTGGCCGGCAGCCTGGCCGTGGCCGTCAGTTCCCTGGTGGCGCTGAACTGGGCGCCCGTCTTGGCGTCGATCAAATACAGATGAATCGTGTTCAGGCCGATTTGCGCCGGTTCGACGGTCATCTCCAGCAGCGCCGGTCCGATCGTCGTGTTGGCCGAGAACGGCCCCGACGCCGCGTCGATCGGCGGGGCATAGGAGATCAGCGCCGCCGTGACGCCGAACACGCACACCATCAGCGCCAGCTCGCCGCGCATCGAGCGCCGGGCGACCACGCCGACGGCTCCGGGCGGACGAGCGTCGATGGGCGAGCGAGCGTCGCCGACCAGGCGCCGGAGCGCCGGGATCACCCGCCGGCGGTTGACCCAGCCGAGGCCGACCAGGCATAGCAGCAGCACCACCTTGGCCAGGACGAGCGCTCCGTAGGTCGTGTGCAGCAGCCCGTCGATGCTGCGCACGTCGATGTAGGCCTGGATCGCGCCGGTGAGTGCGATCACGATCACCGCGGCGAGCGCCAGCGGCGAGAAGCGCGCGAGCGCCGCCAGCAGCAGTCGTGAGCGCTCCCCCGGCTGCAGTTGCCCGGTCGCGCCCGGCAGTGCGATCAGCAGGCAGGCGATGCCGCCGACCCACACGCTGGCCGCCAGCACGTGCAGCGCGTCGGCGGGGAAGAACACGCCGGTCGGGCTCTCGATGCTGGCGTGGCCGGCAAGCGCCGGGGTGATCGCCAGATACGCGCAGCCGAGCGCGAGCAGCGCCGCGATCACCGCCGGCGGGCGCCGGACCTGGACCCGGGACGGCGCCCCGGAACCTTCAGTCTCCGCGTCGAGCACCGGGATCGCCGGGGCGCCTATGGCGCGCGAGGCCAGCAGCACCGCGCCGAGCAGCAGCCAGTCGATCGCGCGTGCGCCCCACACCTCGCCGAAGCGGCTTTCCAGCGTGTTCTGGACGATCGCGCTTTTCAGCGAGCTCCACAGCGACACCCCGGCGGCGCTCGCGCCCTGCAGCAGCAACCCGAGCACGCTCACGAGCGCGCCGAGCACGATCGCCAACGCGAGCAGCCGCCACAGGCGCGCGGCGAACGCGCGCGAGGCTGCAGACCAGCGTGCCTCGGGGCCGGCGAGCGCCGTGAACGCGGGCCCCCAGACCGCAAGCAGGAACGCCACGCCGCCGATCATCAGCGCGATCGTCAGGTAGTCGAGGGCGCGCACCACGCCGAAGGCGACCTGCGTGACTTTGCCGCTGCGACTCTTACCGATCAGGCCGGCGACCGTGAACTTCGGCGCCGCTCCTGGGCGGCCGATGTTGAACACCATGCCGCCGTAGACGATGTGCGTGTCGGCTGAGACGACGCGATAGGTGGCGGTGTAAGTGCCGTCGGGCAGGTGCGGCTTCAGCCCCACCCCCATCCAGCGCTCGTTGCCGTTGGAATGGGTAACGTCGAGGTCGTCCACCTCGTTGCCCTGAGCGTCGTACACGCGCACCGCGCCGAGGGTGCCGCCAACGTCCTGGTTGAACTCGAAGATCGCTTCGCGCGGCTGCGCCGGCACGGTCGAGCCCGACGCGGGCGAGGTACCGAGCAGCTGCGCGTGCGCCCAAGCGGCGGGAGCGCCCGCAAACGCCACGACCACGACCGTGAACGCCACGGCGCCGACTAGCCGCGATCCACGCTCCAGACCGGAGCGCCTGCGCGCCCCAAGTCTGCGGAGGCTGCGACGCCCGGTGCTCACCACGCTTCCTTGTTCGGCCGCTTGTCCCGCGGCGGCGCACCAGCCGCCCGGCGGCGGCGGACGACCAGCACGAACGCCAGGCCCCCGAGCACGATCGCGACCAGCACGACGATCGCCGCGAGTGGCGTTTTCGTGCCTTCCTCGGGCACCCAGAACAGCACTCCGTCGATGGCTCCTTGCCGCGCGCCGACACGGATCGGGACCCGCCAGTCGAAGATCTTGGTGCGCTTGCCGGGGTCCTTGACCTCTGGCGGCGTGACGGGACTCATCCAGTGGATCCGGTGGTCGTGCCATTCGAACTGACCAGTGCGGTCGACGACGGTCCAGGCGGGCGGGTCGCCAGCGCTCGCGCTGGCCGGGACGGTCACGTTCGCGTAGAAGCTGGTGTTGAGGTAGACGGCCGGCGAGCGGACGTTCTCCTCGGCAGTCCCGTTTGGCTGTACGCGCGCGTAGGGCTCTCCCGAATAGCCGTAGACGGTGACCGTCTTGCCGGTGTGGTTGCGCAGGATCAACCGATCGGCGAACTCGAGCACTTCGACCTGCAACCCGGGGACGGGGGGCACGATCGCCGTGATGTAGGAGCGAAAGTGGTAGCTGCTGCCCTGATCGGCGATCGGGCTGCCGCTCTCGGTTGGCGTGCCCTGGGCGGGGCATGCCAGCGCCAGCACAAGTGCCGCGAGCGCCGGCGCGAGCGCGCCGGCGACGACGGTCGGACGTCGAAGCATTTCGGGTACTCCTCGATTTGGGGAAGGAAAGGACGCGTCGCTCCACACGAATGCGCGCGCACCGAGCGTGCGACGCAGCGAGTGCGGGCACGAGCGGCGAGCCGCCCTCCGCGAGGAGGGTCGCTAACTCGCCGCGAGCGGTGCCGGCGGCGGACGCACCGCCAGGTGACGCGCGATCAACAGCCCGCCACGGGGAAACCTGTGCGCCGGTGACCGGCCGCGACATCTGGCTGAGCTGGGGCGTCTGGGCGCGGAACCTGCGCGGCGGCCCCATCCCGCAAGCAGGCACTCGCCCGGGTAGCGCCGAAACAGCAACGGCACGCACAGGACGAGCGCGGGCAGCACGCAGAGCACGCCGGAATCCACCATCGCCAGCGCCGCCATCCCGACCGCGATGACCGTGAGAATCGCCGCGGCGAACAGCGCCCGCGGCACTGCTGGGATCCTGACCCGAAGACTGCGCGTTGTTCGCGTCCGCACGGCAGGCTCAACCCTACTCCTCGCCATGCGCTCAGGTCCCCACCGAGGACAGCAGCCACAGGCCGAAGCTTGTGAACGCGACCATCACCGCCAGCATCCAATACTGCGAGCGGATCGCCTCGCGTGCGTCGCTGTAGGTGGCCAGCGCTCGGTCGTGGGCAAGCGCCAGGCCGCCGACGTGGCCGCTCACCAGCGCCGCGACCTGCACGTACCAGATCGCCGCGTAGGAGACGATGGCGTAGTCGATCTGCCAGGAGCCGGTCCCGAAGATGTCGGCGCCGTTGCCGAGCGGGTCGGACGCCAGGTAGCCGACCGCCTGGCCCTGCCAGATCAGCAGCGAGAAGTAGTGAGCCAGCACATATGCGAAGCCGATCGGCGCGAGTGTGTGCGCGAAGGAGTGCGAAAGCTCAGTCATGCCGTGGCGGCGATTGACGCCGTGCACGCCCGCGATCCCGAGCCGGTAGACACCGGCGACGAGCGCGACGCACCCGAGCAGGCCGACCGTGTAGGTGAGCTCGACCGCCGGCGTTTCGGTGAAGCCGAGCGCAGCGAAGACGCTCTGCAGTTCGGGCTCCAGGCTGCGCCACAAACCCCCGTTGCTGAAGCCGTCGAAGGTGGTGGTGCCGATCACCGTGCACACCAGCGCGACGGTGCCCGCGCGCACCGGCATGTCCGCAAGGCCGCTGAGCAGGCGACGCCGGTAGAGGAGGCCGCGCTCGTTGCAGAGCGTCGACATGCGCGAGAGCAGTTGCAGATAGGCGCCGAAGCCGTCGCCCTGCTCGGACCACCGCTCGACCCCGAACAGGGCCATGCCAAGCAGCATCGCCGCGAAGTAGGCGAGCGACAGCGCCGCCAGCGTCGCCGGGTGATCGCGGTCGGCGGGAACGTACACGAGCTCGAGCCAGGCAAAGCCGATCAGGCAGACCACGGCCGGCCACATGCCGAGCCAGCCGGGATAGGCCAGCGGAGCGCGCTCGAAGCGGCCCGGCGCCAGGCGGCAGCCAGCCCAGTGAACGGCGCGCGCGCACGAGCGCCACGGGCTCAGGGCGGCGAACACATCGCCGAACAGGACGCTGAGGACCGGCAGGCCGACCCAGAAGATGACGTAGATGAAGGTGACGGAGAAATTCACCGTCGCCACCTGCGCCCCGGCGAAGCCGCTGTAGAGGACAAGCGCGAACAACCCGGTGCCCACCACGCTGGCCGCGCGCGCGAGCAGCGCCGGCATTTTGAACATGGGGCGGCGGTACTCACTCTGCAGCTGGGGTGTCCGCCACAGCGTCGAGAGCGCAACGAAGGAGACGACGAGCACGACGGCGGCGGCCCAGCTGAACAGCCACACCGGGATCGGCAGGTCGGCCTTGCCGATGATCCCGTGCGCCTGCGCGATCGCCGGGGACGCGAGCGTCGCGATGCCGACGCTGCCAAGCGCGAGCGGCAGCAGGCGACGCGGGAGGTTCATGTGGCGATCAGCTGGCGGCCAGCAGCGGCGCGTCGTGCACGATTTCCTGGGGCGTGAAGTTGGCGGCGTACAGAGTCGTGACCTTGCCCGTGGCGCTGACGCCGTACACCAGGCCGCTGTGGTTGACCAGCTGCGGCTGCTGGGCGTCGCGTTCGGAGCCTACCCTCCACGCTTTCCACACCCTCCCAAGTTCGGAAGCCGAACCGATCAGGTACTGCATGCGTCCGGCTACGCCGTGGCGAGTCAGGAACGAGGCCACCGCCTGGGGTGTGTCGCCGCGGGGATCGACCGACACCGCGATCACCTGCACTTTCGAGGCCTTGGCCGAGCCCATCAGGTTGAGCGCCACACCGAGATTGGAGGCGATGATCGGGCACACGTCGGGGCATTTCGTGTACAGGAACGTGACCAGCACGGCCCTGCCCCGGTACTGGTCGATGTTGATGCGCTGCCCGTTGTAGCTGCGCAGCGACAGCGGCGGCGCCGGCTCGGCCGGCGAGGCCAGCGAGCCGCTGTACTTCTGCGATGACACCCCCTGGACGCCGGCGGCGCTCGGTCTCGCTTTGCCGCCGCCGCTGGTGAGCAGTGCAACGCCTCCAGCGATCACGACGAGCACCACCAGCGCCAGCAGGACGGACGGGCTCAGGCCCCCGCGTGGGGGCGGCTGAGCAGGCGGCTCGGAAGGTTGCGAGGGATGCGAGGGCCCGGACCCGGGAGATCCGGCAGGAGGAGGTGGCTGCACCGCCATAAGCCGAAGCTATCAAGGTTGGCTACGCTCGGGCGCATGCAAGCCGCCGGCGCGCCGACTCGCTCCTCGGCGCTCGGCGAGCGCACCGCCTGGGCGCGCAACCTGGCGGCGCCGGTGCGCGACTACCTCGGCACCGAGACCGGCGGCGCGGCCGTGCTGCTAGGCGCGATCGCGCTTGCGCTGCTGTGGGCCAACTCGCCTTGGTCTGGCTCGTACGACTCGCTTTGGGGCACGAAGTTGTCCTTCCAGCTCGGCGGCGCGTCGATCTCACAGGACCTGCGCCATTGGGTCAACGACGGACTGATGACGTTCTTCTTTCTGGTGGCGGGACTGGAGGCGCGGCGCGAGATCGACATGGGGCAGCTGCGCGAGCGCCGCCGGATCGCGCTGCCGGCGCTCGCGGCGCTCGGCGGAGCGGGGGCGGCGATCACCATCTACCTGGCGCTGAACGCGGGCCGGATCGGCGGGCACGGCTGGGGGGTGGCGATGTCGACCGACACCGCATTCGCGCTCGGCGTGCTCGCGCTCGTCGCGCCCGGCGGGACGCGGCTGCGCGTGTACCTGCTGACGCTCACGATCGTCGACGACCTGCTCGCGCTGATCGTGATCGCGACCGTCTACACAAGCGATCTGTCGCTGCCGGCGCTGGCGATCGCCGTCCTCCTGTTCGCGCTGCTGATCGCCTCGCGCCGCACGCCGCGGGCGTGGCGACGGCGGCTACGGCCGCTATTGGGGAGCGCCGTGTGGGTGGCGCTGTACGAGTCCGGGGTCGATCCGGTCATCACCGGGCTTGCGATCGGGCTGACCACAACCGCGTATTCGCCGGCGCGGGCCGAGCTCGAGCAGGTCAGCGAGCTGGCGCGCTCCTTTCGCGAGCAGCCCACTCCCGCGCTGGCGCGCTCGGCGCAGATGGGGTTGATCGCGGCGATCTCGCCCAACGAGCGGCTGCAGCACCGTTTCCACCCTTGGGCGAGCTATGTGATCGTGCCGATCTTCGCGCTCGCCAACGCCGGGGTGCACATGAGCACCCGGCTGATCGAAGAAGCCGCCACCTCGCCGATCGCGCTCGGGATCGTGCTCGGCTACGTGCTCGGCAAGCCGCTCGGGGTGCTTGGCGCCTCCTGGCTTGCCTCGCGCAAGCGGCTGGGCGGGCTGCCGCGCGCGCTCAGCTGGCCGGGGATCGCCGGCGACGGCGCGGTGGCGGGGGTCGGCTTCACCGTCGCACTGCTGATCGCGAGCCTTGCCTTCAACGGGCGCTCGCTACAGCAGGCCACGCTCGGCGTACTCGCCGCCGGGGTGCTCGCCTGCCTGACCGGATGGCTGGCGTTCCGGGCTATCGCGCGGCTACCGAACTCGGTACGGGCCCGCCAGCTCTTGCACACCGAGCGGGAGATCCTCGACCTCGCCGACGAGGTCGATCCGGCTCGCGACCACATTCGTGGCAGCGAGGAGGCGCTCGTCACACTGCTGGAGTACGGCGACTACGAATGCCCCTACTGCGGGCAGGCCGAGGTCGTGATCCGCGAGCTGCTGGAGTCCTTCGGCGATGAGCTGCGCTACGTATGGCGCCACCTTCCGCTCGGCGACGTGCATCCCAATGCGCAGATGGCGGCCGAGGTCACCGAGGCGGCCGCCGAACAGGGCGGGTTCTGGGCGATGCACGACACGCTGCTCACCCACCAGGACGAGCTGAGCGCGGGCGACCTGCGCGAGGACGCGCGAGCGCTCGGGCTCGACGTCGAGCGGCTCTGGGAGGCCGTGCGCCGGCGCCGGCACGCTGCGCGCGTCGAGGAGGACGTCGCCAGCGCAGACGCCAGCGGGGTCGCCGGGACGCCGACGTTCTTTGTCAACGGGCGCCGCCACCACGGCGCGTATGACCAGGAGAGCCTCGCGGCCGCGGTGCGCGCGGCGCATGCACGGGCGCTGCTTGGGCGCGAGGTCGTGGCGGGCACGCAGGGCGCATAAGATGGGTTTGCCATGGGAACCGGCAGCCGACCCTCAGCGCTCGTCAGACGCGGCGTGAGATGACTGCGAGCGCCGCTGGGGGCGAGGAGCCGTCCGCGTCCGCGCCCGAGCAGCGGCTCACCGTCCTGCTCGTGGAGGACGACGAAGGCGACGCGCGACTGGTCGAAGACGAGCTGCTCGAGCGGCTGCCGCGCGCACGGATCCTGCGCAACCATACGCTCGCCGAGGCGCTGGCAATGCCCGGCGGGGACATCGACTGCGTGCTGCTCGACCTCGGACTGCCCGACACGACCGGCATCGACGCCGTCGCCAAACTGAGTGCCTGGATGCCCGCCGTGCCACTGATCGTGCTGACGGGGCTCGACGACGAGGCCGCCGGCATGGCCGCGGTGCAGGCCGGCGCCCAGGACTACCTGGTGAAGGGGAGCGTCGACCGCCAGCAGCTGGCGCGCTCGATCCGCTACGCGATCGGGCGCCGCCAGGCTGAGGAGAGCGAGCGCGAACTGCTGCTCGCCGAGGCCCAAACGCGCGAGCTCACGCGGCTGGAACGCGGGCTGGCGCCAACGCTCGCGGTCGAGCGCTCTTCGGTGTGGGTGGAGTCCTGCTACCGCGCCGGGCGCAGCCGCGCGCTGCTCGGAGGCGACTTCTTCGACCTGGTCGAGGACGCCGATGGGCGCGTGCACGTCGTCGTCGGCGACGTCTGCGGGCACGGTCCCGACGAAGCGGCGATCGGGGTCAGCCTGCGGGTCGCCTGGCGCGCACTCGCGCTCGCCGGCGCGGAGCCGGACGCACTGCTCGGGACGCTGCAGCAGGTGCTCGAACACGAGCGCCACCTGCCGGGGCTGTTCGCGACGCTGTGCACGCTGCGGATCGAGCCGCGGCCCACCAGCGCGTCGATGATCCGGGCGGGACATCCGCGGCCGCTGCTGATCGTCGACGGGTCGATCTCGGCGCTCTCCGGGGCCGACATGGGGGGCGCAGGCATCGGCATCGAGCGCGACGGCTGGCGGCCCGAGCCGGTCGCGCTGCCGAACAGCTGGACGATGCTGCTCTACACCGACGGCATCATCGAGGGGCGCGTCGGACCGGGCTCGCAGCGGCTCGGCGAAGAGGGGCTGCGCGAGCTGCTGGCCGAGCAGATGGGACGGCTACCGGATTGGCGCGAGCGCCCGCGCGAGCTGTTGGAAGCGCTGGTCGAGGAGGCCGAGCGACTGAACGGGCAAGCGCTCAGCGACGACGTCGCGATGCTGCTGCTCGGCGCGCACGCCGCCGGGGGAGGACGCTTGGGTGAGTAGCCGGCGAGCGGGCATCGCGCGGCGGCTACAGGGCACGAGCGTGGGGACGCTGCTGGCCGCGACGGGCGGGCTGGTGCTGGTGCTGGCGGTCGTGGGGATCGGGCTGGCGCTGATCGCGGGCGGCGAACTGGATCGCGAGCGCGGACTGCTGCTCGACCAAGTAGGGCCCTCGGTGCGGGCGGCACTACAGCTCGAAAACGCGCTCGTCAACGAGGAGACCGGGGTGCGCGGGTACGTGCTCACGCGCGAACCGCGCTTCCTGCAGCCCTACCGCGACGGGCTGAGCTCGGAGACCCAGTCGTTCGCGCAGCTGCGCTCGCACGAGCGCGCCGACGGAGGCCCGACTGCCGCCGACATCGAGGTCGTGCGTGCGCACGTGGAAGCGTGGCACGGTAATTACGTCTCACCGGTGCTGGCGGGCGACGGCGCATCGCAACCCCGGCCGATATCCGTCGAAGTGCAGGGCAAGCACCTGTTCGACTCGGTGCGCGGGTCCATCGGCCAGTTGAAGAGCGCGCTGCAGAGCGCGGACTCGAGCGCGCGCTCGAAACTGAACGGCGCCGCCGCCAAGCTCGAAGTGCTGCTGATCGTCGCGGCGGTGCTGATCCTCGGCGGCGTGCTCGCCGCCGGCTTCCTGCTGCGCGCGACGATCATCAAGCCGCTGGAGCGGCTCGGCCGCGAGGCGGGCCGGGTCGCCGGCGGCGAGTTCGGCACTGCTCTGAGCGCGAGCGGCGGCGCGCGCGAGATCGTCGAGGTCAGCGGCGAGATCGAGGCGATGCGCAGGCGTATCGTCGAGGAGCTGGCGATGGTGCAAACGGCGCACAAGCAGCTGGAGGCGCAGGCCGTCGAGCTCCAGCGCTCCAACGCCGAGCTCGAGCAGTTCGCCTACGTCGCCTCGCACGACCTGCAGGAGCCGCTGCGCAAGATCGCGAGCTTCTGCCAGGCGCTACAGCAGCGCTACGGCGGGAAGCTGGACGCGCGCGCCGACCAGTACATCGACTTCGCCGTCGACGGCGCCAAGCGGATGCAGATGCTGATCAACGATCTGCTGGCGTTCTCGCGCGTGGGGCGCGACGGGCGCCGCGCGGATGAGCGCGTCGAGCTGCAGGACGCGCTGGCCGATGCCCTGGACGCGCTAGTCGGGGCGATCGAGAGCGGTGGCGCTCGGATCGAACACGGAGCGCTGCCGGCCGTGCGCGGCGACCGCGCGCAGCTCGTTTCGCTGCTACAGAACCTGATCGGCAACGCCGTCAAGTTCCACGGCGCCGAGCCGTCGCTGGTGCGCGTCGAGGCCCAGCGCCGGGACGGGATGTGGGAACTCAGCTGCTCGGACAACGGGATCGGCATCGACCCACGGTACGCGGAGCGGATCTTTTTGATCTTCCAGCGGCTGCACACGCGAGATGCCTACGAGGGCAGCGGCATCGGGCTGGCGCTGTGTCGCAAGATCGTCGAATATCACGGGGGCAAGATCTGGCTGGACGCCGGCCAGCGCGACGGGGCTCGCTTTTGCTTCACTCTCCCGATCGCAAAGGAGACGACGAGTTGAAGGCCGAGTTGATCTCAGTGCTGCTGGTCGAGGACGATCCCGGCTCGTCGCTCTAGATCAGGCTTGCTCAACGGGGGCTGCGTGCGCCGCCGGGAGCTCGGCGTCCAAGAGGGCCTCGACCGCGTCCGTCGCGACAGGCTTGCCGGTGAAAGCACCCTGAACCATGGTGCAGCCCATCGCCTGCAGCGTGGTCATCTGTTCAGCGGTCTCGACACCTGTGGCGATCACCGTCAGCGACAGGTCACGCCCGAAGACGATGATGGCCTCGAGCAACCAACTGCGGTAGTCCTCGTCCTCTGAGGCGGCGATCGAGGCACGGTCCAGCTTCAGGACGTCCAGTGGCATCTGGCGCAGGTCAGAGTGCCGCGCGTAGCCGCTGCTGCCGAAGTCGTCGATCGCGATGCGAACCCCAAGCTGCCTGACCTCCGCGAGTCGCTCGGCGCTCGCAGCGATGTCGCGCATCACCGTCTGCTCGGCGACTTCGAGCGTGAGCCGCGAGGGCTCGATCCCGGACTGTTGCAGCGCCCGGCGAACGTCGGTCACGAACGCGTCTCGGTTCAACTGATTGGCCGAGACCTTGACCGAGACGCCGACGCGGTGGCCGGCCACGTTCCACGCGGCGGTCCTGGTGCAGGCCTCTTCGAGCATCCAGCGGCCGATCGGGACGATCTGTCCGCTTTCCTCGGCGAGGGGGATGAAGTCGCCGGGCGGCAGTACGCCCTGCTTGGGGTGGGCCCAGCGGATAAGCGCCTCGAGGCCCACCACCCTGCGCCTGCCGAGATCGTAGATCGGCTGGTAGAGCAGGAAGAACTGGCCTTCCTGCAGGGCGACGTTCAGCTCATCCTCGAGCACCGCGCGACTCTCGATGATCGTGCGCATGTTCGCGTTAAAGAGCGTGTAGCGGTCCTTGCCTGCCGACTTGGCCGCGGCCAAGGCGAGTTGCGCGTCGCGCAGGAGGTCGTCAGGAGTCTCGTATCGGCCGAAGGCGACGCCGATGCTCGCGGTCGAGAAGAAGCGCGGCCCGACCTCGTCGAGCTCTATCGGCTTGTGCAGCTCTTCGATCATCCGCCGGGCCAGCGAGTCCAGCCGCACCCCCCGAGCTGCCGACTCGACGAGCACCACGAACTTGTCTGCGCCGAGACGACCTACCGTGTCCTCGCCCCTCACAACGCCGACCAGCCGTCGCGCAAAGACCTTCAGAACCTGATCGCCCGCTACCTCTCCGAGCTTCTCGTTGATCTGCTTGAACCAATCGATGTCGATCAGCAGCGCTCCGGCGAGCATCCCCGACTGGCGTCCCGTTCGCGCGACCATCCGCTCGGCACGGTCCAGTGTAAGCGCCCGGTTGGGAAGCCCGGTGAGGGAGTCGTAAAGATCAGGCTGGGGCAGCTTGCGGCTCTTTGGCGCCGGCTGGCTCGGACGACCGCTGCCAAGGAAGAAGACCAGCAGGCCAAACAGGAGGCTGAACAAGGCGCCGGCGATCAGCAGCGCCAGGGCGCCGCCGTCCGTGAGCACGTTAGCCGCAGGGGCCGGAGCCGGTCCGAACGTCCTCGCCGTCCATCCGTTGTGAAGATCGAAAGCCTGCGTCGTCGCGCTCGGCTGCGACGCGCCGCTGCTAAAGACGACGTTGGAGGAACCCCTCTTGTGGCGAAGGTGGACGGCGTACTGAGCGTTTCCGCGTAGCGCCTGGCGCAACAGCACCTCGGGCGCGATCACCTCGCGCAGCCACCCCACGAACGCTTCTCTGCGGCTCGTGACGGTGGGCGGCAACGCGTTGCCTATGTACACCGGTGTCTCGATGCTCAACGCCGGGCCGCGCCCCGACGAGGCGCGCGTGTAGATGATCCGTCCGGTGTCTCGAGACGACAGCAGGCCAGCGCTCACCACGCAGTAGCCGGCTTGTGAGGATCTGGCGGGTCTCCTTGTCAACTCGACCGCGGCCGAACAGGAGGGACGCGCAGCGGCGCGCGCGGCGTGGAGGGCGCCGGCCACGGACAACGGTGCGCGCGACCCCACAAGGGCTGGCGCACTGCCGGCGCTGAGCGTCGAAGGTGTTGGCGCCGGTACCAAGGCGACGAGGCCGAGCTTTTCAAGCTCGGGATAGCGATGGAGCGCCTCTGACCATTTCACCCACCTGGTGAATTCGGCGACCGTTGCCTTCGGGTGACCGGCAAAGAACGTGCTCGCTCCGATGACGAGATCTTCCTCGTGCTGGATGGACGGCTTCAGCTCGGAAGCGATCGTCGCCAATGTCCGCTCGATTCCAGCCGGCGTACGCGGGAATGCCTTGCCGACACTGGCGGCGTCCGAGCGCGCCACGGCGTGTGCACCCATGATCGAAGCAACAATGCCAGCCACGACGCACGCCACGGCCACAATCGCCCAGACGACGCGCCGGTCCCTGGCCAGACGCTTCAAATCGCTTGGCAAACGCTTCAGGTGCTCGTGCAAACGCTTCACGCGCCCAAGTCCGGGGGAGCTTGGCGCGGTCGGCTCGTGAGCGTCCTCGTCAATGTCGTCGCCCGTTCGCATATACCCCCATTTCGGCTTATGAGCGCCGGAGGTTTAGCTACGCAAACCCGCTGCCGTCTGCGGGTCGCGGCCGGTCAGCTTCCGCGGGTGCGCGCCCATTGGCCGCTGGCGACTGGGTCGTCGCCGCCCTGGGTCAGACGAGGCCACAGTGCCGACGTCCAGGTTAGGCCGTCGCGACGCCGTCGCTCACGGCCGCCGGCAGCGCCTCGCGCTGCAGCGGCGCTCCGCAGCGCCAGCAGTAGCCGGCGCCGCGCGAGTGCACCGCTCCACAGGAGCGGCACTGGCCGTGCATCCCGTGCTCGGCGGCGCCGAGCAGGCGCTGCAGCTCGCTCAGCTCCGCGTCGGCCTGCTGCAGCTCGGCCGCGCGTCGGGCGAGGACGTCGAGGCGGTAGTGGTCGCGCACCGCCATCTCGTAGGTGAGCCCACCGAGGTCGAGGGTCAGCTCGGCCACGCGCTGCGCCAACTGCAGGCGGCGCGCGCGCAACTCGGCCAGGGAGCCTGCCGGCACATCCGTCGCCGACATGATCAGCCGCCCGTTTCGATCGGTTTGCCGCCGGCCGTGAGCGATTCGATTTCCTTCTGGTGTGTCTTGCCGGTCGTCTTCGACAGTTTCTTGAGACTCGACGAGTTGACTTTCGCCGGCGGTGGCGCCTTCACGGTCGAGGCTTCCGTTTCTTTGACTTCCTCTTCTTCCTGCGCTTTGCTCTGCGGCACCTGCTTGGCGGCGGAGGTGGTCGGCGTGGTGCTCACAGCTGGCGTCGAGGCGACTGTCGAGGCAGACGACAGACCTTCGATCTTCACCACCTGTGGTCCGGCCGCGGCCGGCGATTTGGTCCAGTGGCCGATCAGCAGGCCGATCAGACCGGTCACGAGCAGCACGCCGAGGAGCGCCAGCAGTCCGGAGTAGCGCCGCAGCCAGCCGATCGCCCCGTCGGGCTCCAGCGCCGGCAGATAGGCGGCCGGGGGCAGCACCGTCATCTGGGCACGCTCGTCGCGGTCGGCCTGCAGGACGTCGAGGAAGTCCAGCCGCGTCGGCGAGCACGGCTGCCCGCAGGCCAGGCAGTAGCGCTGGTCCGCTACGACCGCCGCGCCGCAGGTGGGGCACGCACTCGCGCCCTCCCCCGCGGGCTGGCTCGGGAGCGCCACGACGTTCATCGTCCGCCCGCGCCGCGGCGCCGCAGCGCGGCCTGCTCGCGCGCGCTCATCCGAACGCTCCGCGGACGTACTCGCGCGTGCGCTCGGCCCGCGGCGCCTCGAACACCTGCTCGGCGGTGCCGTACTCGACCAGGTCGCCGAGGTACATGAAGGCGACCTTGTCGGCGACACGCCGCGCCTGCGCGAGGTTGTGGGTGACGATCACGACGGCCAGCTCGCGCCGCAGCTCGCCGATCAGCCGCTCGATCGCGGCCGTGGAGATCGGGTCAAGGGCCGAGCAGGGCTCGTCCATCAACAGCACCTCGGGTCCCGTCGCGATCGCACGGGCGATGCACAGCCGCTGCTGCTGGCCGCCGGAGAGGCGCAGCGCGGGCCGGTCGAGGTCCTCGCGCACCTCCTCGTAGAGCCCCGCGCGCCTTAGCGCGTCCACCACCTGCGGCTCGATCTCGCGCCGGCGTGGGCGCTTGCGCGACTGTTCGCGCAAAGCGAAGGCGACGTTGTCGAAGATCGACATTGGGAACGGGTTCGGCTGCTGAAAGACCATCGCTACGCGCGAGCGCAGGCGCGTGTCCTGCAGCGCGTGGACATCCTGCCCGTCGAGCAGGATCTCGCCGCCGCGCGCAGCGCTCGGCGTCAGCTCGGTCAACCGGGTGAGCGTTCGCAGCAGGCTCGTCTTGCCGCATCCCGACGGTCCGATCAGCGCCAGCACCTCGCCCTGGTGGATCGACAGCGAGACGTCGTTGACCGCTCGGCGGCCATTCGGCGATCCCGCCGATCCTCGATCGGCGCCGTAATGGATGCTCACATTGCGCAGCGTCAGCCGCTCGGGCCCGGCGGCGGCAAGCTGTGTGCGCACCGCCTCACGCTGATGAGGCGGCGCGACCGGCACGGGCGCCCGGTCGAGCACGATCGTGCGCACCGGCGGCACCGGCGCGGGCGGCGGCGTGGAGGCCGCGGACCCTGCAGGCACGCGTGACGCCGGCGGGACGGGCGGGGGCGCCGCGAGCCACGGATCGGCGGGAAGCTCCTCTGTCAACACATCATTGTTCATTGAGTCAATGAGATTAGTCGTGAACACGGGGTTTGTCAAAGCCTGGCCTCTCCGACGTCGAAACCGCTGGAGCGGGCGTGGGCGCGAGCGATCAGGCCGACGATCCCGTTCAGCGCGAGGATGAACAGAAGCAGCACGAACGCGGCCGCGTAGGCCTTGGTCGGAGAGTTGCCTTCGCCGGCCGGCGAGTTGCCGTAGACGAAGCTGGTCAGCGACGATCCGGTGCCGCGCAGGAAGCCGAGGACCGGCGTCGAGCCGACCGCTTCGTTGCGTGGCGCGCCTTCGGCCAGGACGACGATCACGATCGCCGTGTCACCCACGATGCGGCTGATGCCCAGCGTGGCGCCGGTGGCGATGTTCGAGCGGACGCTGGGTATCAACACGCGGCGGATCGTGGCGATCCGCGTCTTGCCGAGCGCGAAGGCGGCCTCGCGCACCTGCGCTGGGACCGCCTGCAGGCCCTCGCGGGTGGCGGCGAACAGTGGCGGCAGCGCGATCAGCGACATCGTCGCGCCCGCCGCGATGAACGAGTGGCCGGTGACGACGCCGCTTTCCGAGCGGCTGGAGAGCGGCCCGAGCACGCCCAGCTGGAACACCGCCAGGCCGAAGATCGCGATCACGATGTCGGGCGTCCCGGCGACGATCTCGATCGAGGACTCGACCAGCCGCGCCAAAGATTGACGAGCTCGCCCACCCTGCCCGTACTCGACGATCCAGGCGGCGGCGCAGACACCGAGCGGCAGCGCGATCGAGATCCCAATCAGCGTCAGCACGGCGGTGCCGACCAGAGGGTCCAGAAAGCCGCCGGCGCCGTTCTGGTCGACCCCGGCCTGCGGGCGGGTGATGAGCAGATCGGGGCGCAGGTACTGGAAGCCGCGTATGCCCATGTAGAGGACGATCGCCCCGGCGATCAGACACAGTCCGATCCCGGCCCCCCAGGCAGCGAGCAGAATCAACTGGTCGCGCAGGCGCCAGCCCCAGAGCGAGGAGCCACGGCCGCGGGTGGGACGCGGCGGCTCCAGCCCCACGGGGTCGGCGAGCGCCTGCGGCGCATACGCGTTCATCACCGTGCCGCCTGGTAGCGGCGCAGCGGCAGCTTGATCAGGTAGGCGCCGATCGAGAGCACGATCGCGCTGAACAGCAAGAGCAGCGCGAACGCGTACAGCGTCGAGTCGAGCGCCGGCGCGCCGCCGAAGCCTTCGTGGTTGTCAACGATCGAGCTGGCGAACGTGCGCACCGGCTCGGCCAGGAACGTGAGCGGGCCGTGGCCGAGGCTTGGCGCAAACGAGATCGAGCCGGAGACCATCGAGATCATCACCGCCTCGCCGAGCGCGCGCGCGCAGGCCAGCGCGGTCGCGGCGACGATCGCCGGGCGGATCGCCCGCAGGCTGACCGCCAGCGTCGCTCGCAGCTTGTGCACGCCGAGGGCGAGCGCTCCCTCGCGCCAGGCGTTCGGCACGGCGGCCAGGGCATCGCTGATCAGCGCGACCATGATCGGCGTGATCATCACCGCCAGGATCAGCGCCGCCACGCCGACGCTCGCACCGGTCAGCTCGACCGTGCCGATCAGCGAGCGCTTCTCGGGGATCGTGACCAGGTGGTTGCCGACGAACGGCACCAGCACCAGTATCCCGATCAGGCCGTAGATGACCGATGGCACCGAGGCCAGCAGCCGCACCACCGGAGAGATGACCTTGCGCACCAGCTTCGGCGCGAACTCGACGATGAAGATCGAGGACAGCAGCGAGAACGGCAGCGCCACCGCCAGCGCCAGGCCGGTGCTGAGCAGCGTCCCATACAGCAGCGGCCACGCGCGCACGTGATAGGCCGAGGCGGGCGGATGGTTGCTGGTCGCGACCATCCCTTCGATCTGGCGATCGACGTCGCCGCCCGACCCCAGCCACGCCAGGCCGTTGTGGGTGAACGTCGGCCAGGCCCGCAACGCGACCAGCGCCACCATCGCGCCGACGGCGAGACAGATCAACAGCGAGACCGCTCCGAGCGCGAGCTCGGCGCGACGGTCGCCCCAGGGCCGGCGCAGCCGTGCCAGCAGGGCCGCGCCGCCCGCCCTCCCCCGCGCCGGGGGGCGCGAGGGAGGGGTCTGGGCTGGGAGAGAGGCGAGCGGCGCCTGTGTGGGACGGGTTATTTGAGCGGGATCCATTGCGTCGAGATGATCTGCTTGGCTGCTCTGCTTTTGGAGATCCAGTTGATGAAGCCGGCCGCCGCGCCTTTGGCCGGGCCCTTTGTCACCTCGTAGAACTGCGCCACACCCCCGTACTGGCCGGAGGTGGCGTTGGCCAGGGTGCAGCCGACGCCGCCGAAGCCGACGTCGTTGACTCCCTGACTGGCGAAGTAACCCGACAGGAAGCCGATCGCGTTCGGGTCCTTTTCGATCGCCTGACGCTGCAGGCCCTCGGAGGGCTTTTCGGCGACGGGCGCGCCTTTGGGGCCGGATACCTTCTTGCCGCCGATCAGCAGCGTCTGGAAGTTGGACAGCGTGCCGGCCGCGGCGTTGCGGCTGATCACGTCGATCGGCCCGCTGGCGCTTGCGCCGGGCACTTTGCTCCATTCGGTGACCTTGCCGGTGAAAATGCCTTCCACCTGCGCCTGCGTCAGGTTGGCGAGCGGGTTGCTCTTGTTGGTCACTACGCACAGGTAGTACTTGGCGACCGGGTAGAAGTCGAGCCCGTGGGGATCGGCCGGGAGCGGGTCGCGCGAGACGTCGGCGATCGAGACGCGGCCGGCGGCAACCTCGTTGATGCCGACCTGGGTGCCGCCCTGGGAGAGTTTGAACTTGACTTTCTTGTTCAGCTTGGCGTAGCGCTGGGTCAGCAGAGACACCAGCGGGAAGGAGGCCGTGGCGCCGCTGATCGACAGCGTGCTCGAGGCCAAGGCGATCGCGGGCAGCGCAATCGAGAGTGTGAACGTCGCCGCGAGCAGGGCGGCGACACGGCGAGTCGGTTGCATTGGACAGGTTCTCCGTTCGTGGGATTTGACAGTCGTCGCGAGGCAATCTAGCATATTCTTCATAAACTTGATCGACTTTGCTACTTTTATGAGGAAGACGCGGACTCCCGGCCGCTGACCTGGGCCGGGACGCACGCCGATCGGGGATCGATACCCCATTCGGGGCACACAGCGGGATTCCCGATCGGCCGGCAGACCGATGAACACAGATCCCCTCCCATCCCGACCCACGCGCGCCCGGCCGCCCGGCGTCCCCTCCCGACGGGTGGCCGGCGCGCTCGTGGCCGGCGCGCTGGCGCTCGGCCTGCTGGCTGGCGCCTCGATCGCCCCGGCTCCGCCCAGCTCGCTGGCCAGCGACTCGAATGTGCTCACACGACTGCTTGCGCTGCTTGCCTCGCAGGGAAGCGGCTCGCGCTCGACGGCCGCGCCTGTCGCGCCGTCTGCGGCTGCCGCACCCGTGCCGGCCGCAAGCACACCCGCGGCCAAACCGGCCGCGTCCGCAACCTTGCCCGCGACCCCGAACGCGAAGGCGCCCGGCGAAGGCTCCCTCTCGGAAAGCTCGGCCCCATCTGGCTCCGAAGAAGGGGCGGGCGAAAAGAAGCCTGTTCGACTGCCGCCGATCTCACACGTGTGGCTGGTCGTGCTCGACGGCGCCGGCTTCGCCCAGGCCACCGCGACTCCCGCGGGCTATCCGTACCTGACCGGACAGCTGCTCAAAGACGGCATGTTGCTCGAACGCTACAGCGCGATCGAAGCCTACGAGCTGGCCGGCGACGTTGCGCTCTTGACCGGCGGCATCGGCGAGAGCGTCAGCACGATCTCGCAACAGTGCGGCCCAGCGGCCGGCGGCACCCAGGCAAGCGCCAGCCAGCCGAGCGGCACGACCGAACTCCAAGCGGGCAGCGTCACCACCAGCACCTGCGCGAGCGACAGCCCCGCCGGCGAGCAGGCCGAAGCCGACGCGTTCCTGCAACGGGCGGTTACGCCGATCCTCTCGAGCAGCGCCTACCGCGAACGCGACCTGATCGTGATCACCTTCGGCAGCGCGGCGCAAGAGCAGGACCCACCCGCCCTGAGCCTGACCACGCTCGGCGCAAGCCCGCCGGGCGGCGCACTGCTGCTCTCGCCCACGCTGAAAGCCGGCGGCCACAGCTCGGAAACCTTCAACTCACTTGCGCCACGAAAGAGCCTCGAAGCGATCTTTGCGGGCTCTTAGGGCGGAAGGACGAACACCCACCAACACACAAAAGGAACGGAGAATCAATTGCACACAAATCGAATCGTCCACCGCCGGCGCTCATCGCAGCTAGCCGCCCTGCTCGGCGCGATGCTGGCCTCGCTGGCACTCACGGCCGCAGCGCAGGCCGACGAAGGCAGCGGCGATCCCAACGACTACTCCTGCCGCGGCGGCGTCCAGCCGGGGCCGCCGGAAGTCGGCTCGAGCGAACCACAGGTGCAGTACATCTTCACCTGCAGCGGCCCGATCACTGGCTACCAGCTGCAGTCGCAGGTGCCGCTGAGAGGCTTCGCCGCCTCTCCGCTCGTCTCCGACGGCAGCAGCGGCGAACCGACCAACGACTCGTTCTCCTGCGGCGGGGAAGTGCCCGGCTACGCAGTCAACTGCGTCGGGGCGACCAAAGTCGAATACGAGAATATCGTCGGCGAGTTCGCCGTGGGCAAACCGGTCTGCGCCGAGCCCCGAGTCGATCCGCTGCTGACCGTCACCTATGCCTATCTGGAAAAGGGCGTGGTCACGCAGGCGATCTCAGGCCCGTTCGACCTCGGCCGTCCTCTGCACTGCCCGGTCGACGGCTACAACGCCGGCACGCGACTGGCGCCGCGGGAAGCCGTCAAGGCGAAGGCGGGCAAGCACAAGAGGAAGCACAGACACAAATCCAAGAAGAAGAAATAAGACGTCAGGGCCACATGTGGCCCTGACCCGGTCGGTGCATGCACCGACCGGCCGACCCGTACATGTACGGGTCGGAACGGCCGCGACACCAGGCAGTGTCAGGGCGTCGGAGCGCGAGCGCTCGTGCGTCACGAACGAAGTTGGCGTCGAACCCGCCCGACCTGCGCTCCTGATCGGCGATCTCGAGCAAATCGAGCGACGATTCGACATGCCCAGCTACCGCCTCGAACTCCGCTCGACAACAGAGCAGCCAGTGCTCGAAGTATGCGTGGCGCTGGCCAGTCTCACGGGCGCTGTCGTCGAGAAGCACGGCGGCGTCTTCGAGGCTCCTCTCCACAGCGATGGAGGGGCCAATCGAGCGCACGGCACCCCGTACCCACGTCATCAGTCGAGCGGCCTGGAAGGCTGGGGACTCCGTGCGTTGGGAGCTCGGTATCAGCTCCCTTCGCATGACTGCGGCGGCCACATCCCAGGAGCCAGTCATGTGCAGGAGATCGACCAGTCGCGCGTAGAACTCCATGCGCATCGGATCTCCCGCAGGCAACTGTGCGAATCCGTTGAGACGGCGCAAGCTTGTCGCGACATCGCCCGGACGGCGTCGCGCAGCGATGGCTGTGACCTCGAGCATTTGGAAGTCCCGCCGCAACGACGTCCAGCTCATTTGCCAAGCCAGCTGCCCACCGAGGCGCGCCCAGAGGGTGGCTGAGTCGCGCTCCGGTCGCTGCGCCCGCTCGGCCACGCTCATGATTTGATACGCAAACAGGCGCCCCCGGGCAACATCGGACGGGTTCTTGCGCCAATAGCGCGGCCAAGTCCGTGGGGAGTCCTCGACGCGCAGCAGGAACTCTCGGGCCGTGGCGTAGCTCGAGCGCGGTGCTCCGCCCAGCAAGAGTTGCGTCGACCCAGCATCGAGCGCTCCAAGCATGGCCGCGCCGCCGCGGCCAGCGACCACGCTAGACATCTCCCGTTCCGCGCACCGCATTGGTGGGGGTCATGCCCATGGTCGTGATCGTGCTCATGCTCTGCCGCATGCGCCGCGAGCGCCAGAGGCCTCTGACACGGTAGGCAACTTGCACCGTCACGCGCGAATAGGAGAGGATGAACTCCTCCACCGTGAACCCCGACGCCGAGAGCGCGGGAGGAAGAGCGAGCTCGAGCCTGGATCCAGGAAGGACTACCGAGGCATGCACCACCTCAGTTTTGTCGGGCTGGCGATCGGTGGATCGCGGCGTGAAGCTAGCTTCGACACGAACGTCAAGAGCGGGCGCAGTCGAGGCCGAGTTGTTGAGGAAAACGCATGCGACCAGCCCGTCAGGAGTCTCACGGGATTCGATCGACGCGGTGAGGATCGGCAACGTCGTGCCCCGCAGCGTAACGCGCATCTGCCGATATGCAATGGTCGCGCTGACCACCATGACGATCGGAGCACAGACAGATGCAATTTCGACGCCATTCACCTGATCACCACTGAACGATCGCCATGCGCCGTCGGCCTCCTCCCCGAGAGGCTAGCATTCCGGGTGCTCGAATGACTCGTAGGATCTTCTGGATCGGCCCGGGCGCGTCGGCTAGTGGGTACGGCGAGGAATGCCGCGCCGTGGTCGCGGGGCTGCGCGAGATAGGCGCCGATGTCGCGCTCTTGGAGATCGTCGAGCCACGATCGTTCGCGGGCATACCCCGCACACGGGCCCGAAATTCCACCGCGCTCGCTGAGCAGCTGAGCGCGATCTCGCCACGCGAGGACGACGTGTACGTCTACCAGCGCTGGTGGCCTGACCCCCCCTTGGCGCGGCCTGGCGTGCATATATGGCGCACCATGTTCGAGACCTCCGGCCTGCCGGACTCGTGGGTGGACTCGTCGCACGCCTACGACAGCGTCTGGGTGCCAACCCTGTTCAACCGCGATACGTTCTGTCGTGCCGGCGTCCCAATCGAGAAGCTGACCGTGATCCCGTCTCCAGCGCCGACGTGGTCCGAGCAGCTTCTCGCCTTGGCAGAGGCCCGGGGCAGTGATCCCGAGGCGTATAGCGAGCAGCGTCCGTTTCTCTTTCTGTCCGTCGGTAAGTGGGAGTCCCGCAAGGGATGGGAACTCCTGATCGATGCGTTCATTGCGGAGTTCGGGGGCGACGATCACACCGAGTTGCTGATTAAGACCAACCCGTTCAACGGCGCAGCACCGAGCGCGGCACTTGCGGCCGCAAACAAGGGGATCCGACTAGAGCAAGACCTGCTGCAGCGAGAGGAGATGCTCCGTCTCTACGCCCAAGCCGACGCGTTCGTCATACCATCGCGAGGAGAGGGATGGGGGCGGCCCTACATGGAGGCCATCCTCGCCGGCCTCCCATCGATCGTGACGAACTGGGGAGGCGCGCTTCGGTTCGCGCAGCCAAACAGGTGTCTGCTGGTTAGCTGCAGCCTCGTGGCATGCTCGGCGAACGCGATCACCGACTGGCCCTACTACGCCGGCCAGGAATGGGCTGAGGCGGACCACACCGATCTGCGCCGGGCCCTGCGGATAGCGCGCTCAGGCTGGCGCCCGAGGGTTGGCGTGGCCGCGGTTGCACGTGAACTGAGCGAGGAATTCTCAGCTACAGCAATAGCCCGCTTGATCGTGGACGCGCTGGAACACAGGTTGGCACCCCTCACCGGATGACTTCCACTCCGGTAGCCACGGGCGGGCGCGCCTCGCTCACCTGGGACCGCGGGACCGAGATGGCCGACCACGCAAAATTCACAGTCGCCACGAACGTGAAGGTCTACTTCTGCGATCCGCAGAGCCCCTGGCAGCGCGGCTCCAACGAGAACACCAACGGCCTCCTGCGCCAATACCTACCGAAAGGCACCGACCTATCCAAGCTCACTCAATCCCAGCTCGACGAGATCGCCGCCAAGCTGAACACCAGACCACGGGAAACCCTCACCTTCAAGACACCGGCAAATATCCTCGACGCAGCGTTGCAATGAGGGATTGAGGACGCACCTTCCTTTCCTTGCCACGCCCCGGGCAGTTAGAGCTGCGCCGGGGCACTTTTTGATTGGGATTCCGTCAAGCTGAGCGCCAAGACGCGATCAGCACTACCACTTGCTTGTCAGCATACACTAAAAGAATACTGTAGAAATGTCTGACGTAGAACAAAAGCCCGATCTCCCAGCCCTCCACCGCCTCGCCTACTCCCAGGATGGTCTTTTCACGACGCGACAGGCCCACGAGCGGGGCGTGAGCGCACAGCTTCTCGCCCACCACGCCCGATCAGGCCGGTTCCAGAGGATGCGACAGGGGCTCTATCGCCTCAGCGACTACCCAGCAGGCGAACACGATGAGATACGCGCCGCATGGCTCACCGTCGGGATGGAGAGGGCAATCGTCTCGCACGAGAGCGCGCTCGTGCTGCATGGACTCTCCGACGTCCTGCCAAACACAGTGCATCTTCTCGTCTCCCGCGAGCACCGGGGAGTCCGGGCGCCCAGCGGCGTAACCCTGCACACCGCTACCGCGTCCATACCGAACGGCGACATCACGACCCGCCACGGCATCCGCGTCACAACCCCGGCGAGGACGATCATCGACGCGGCACGCTCAGGAACCGCGCCAGAGCAGATCCAGATGGCCGTCCGCCAGGCCCTCCAGGAAGGCCGCACCACGCCGGACCAGCTCGCCGAGCACGCCAAGCGAAACGGCGGACACGTCGCCGCACTCGTGAAGCAAACGACCCAGGAAGCTACCGCCGCGTGAAGTACGACACCGCCGAGGCATTCCGGGCCGCGCTTGACCAGCGCATACGCAACGAAGCGACCACGACCGGCCTGCCCGTCATGCGGCTACGCAAGCGCGTCGCCTTCGAGCGCTTTCTCGCCAGGCTCGACGTCGCAGAGCCAGGAAGCTGGGTGCTCAAGGGAGCATTCGCACTCGAGCTGCGGCTCGGCGTGCGAACACGCATGACCAAGGACATCGACCTCGCGGGAGCCGACAACGAGCAGACCGCGACCACAAGCCTCATCGCCGCACAGGGGATCGACCTCAGCGACCACTTCAGCTTCGACGTGGCACGCACAGCCGCACTCGACCAAACAGAAGCATTCCGAGCCGTCCGCTACACCGTGACCGCCGAAGTCGCCGGACGACGCTTCGAGCAGTTCCCCGTCGACGTAGCGCTCAACGAGCGGCCAACCGCACCTTCCGAACGACTGCCAATCCCGAGCCTCCTGGACTTCGCCGACATACAGCCCATCGAAATTCCCGTGATCGCCATAGAGCAGCACATCGCCGAGAAGGTCCACGCATACACCGCGACCTACGGCCCACAAGAACAGCACAGCACCCGAATCAAGGACCTCATCGACATCCTCCTGATCGCCGACCTCGCCTCCCCACACGCCGACCGCCTACACGCGAGCCTCGCCACGACATTCAGCACCCGCGAACGCCAGCCACTCCCCACCGCGCTCCCGCCGCCTCCAGCCTCGTGGGCGAGCCCCTATGCCCGCGCCGCAGCAGACGTCGGGCTACCGATAGACCTCAGCGCAGCGCACGCCGAGGCCGCCACCTTCCTCGACCCGATCCTCGCGGGCATCGGGACCGGCTATTGGGACTCCACCCAGAAGCGCTGGATCGTCTCCTGAGCAGCGACCACAGGCTCCCCCTGTCGGGCTTCTCGGCCCGCTCGCAGCAGCACGAAAATCTCGCACAGACTAGATGCACGCCCCAGCGAACGCTGTGCGAGAACTGTCGAGCGAGATGGCGTCAGTGAGACCCGTACATGATCACGCCGACGCCCGCGAGACAGATCATGACGCCCGCCAAGTCGTAGTGGTCCGGCTGAAAGCCATCGAATGCGACGCCCCACAACAGTGAGCCGACAACGAACACGCCGCCGTAGGCCGCGAGGACCCGTCCGAATTCGTTGCTTGGCTGCTGGGCAGCAATCAGACCGTACAGAACGAGGGCGAACGCACCGGCAAGGACCGCGAGCGGTCCCTTGCCCTCACGCAGTCCAACCCAGATCAGATAGGCACCTGCGATCTCAGCCAGCGCAGCGGCGACGAACAGCGCGATCGAGCGCCCGGTCATCGTTGCGCGAGCACGCGAGTTACCCTCAGCGTTCAGCAACAGGGTGTCGCGGTCAAACCGGGCGGGTCTACCCACCTGTCGATGCGCTGCCAGAGCTCGCAACTGGTCCCTACCGGGCGGCCCAGCATGACGCTTGAGATTGCCCCCAACTCGGGGCACCCCTGATAGCCGGTCACACCGGCGACCAGATGGGAGATCCCAAACCATGTCGGAACAAGCGATGCTGGCCACAGCGCGATAGCTCCCGGCAACCGGCGCGTACCCAACGCACCAGCAAAGACGAGGAACACAAGCCCAGCCATCGCGCGGGAACGTCGAGCGGCACGAGCCATCGGAGCCTGCGACTCCACTACGCCGCCGTCTTCCGAGCAACAGCCGCCGCTAAGCAGCCCACCCTCGGTCGAGGCGCGCGCGCCCGCGCATCCGCATGGATCGACAGCGCAGCTTGCCCCCTCAGGGGCTGTCTCTGGGGGATTGGGTGGCGTTTCGGACATATGTTTTCCCTTTCGTCGTGTGGTCACGATAAGGTCTACAACTTCAAGTAGGCTTTAAGTCAAATGCCGACACGCAACGACGACCTGACAATCGGAGAAGTTGCCCGTCAGGCGGGAGTGCCGGCCTCAACGCTTCGCTACTGGGAGAGCGCGGGGCTGTTGACGGCGCCACGGCGTGTCAACGGTAAGCGCCGCTACGACCCGCAGGCCCTCCGACAGATATCGCTGATCGTCTTGATCAAGCGCACCGGATTCACGCTGGCCGAGACACGCATCGTTCTCTCCGGCCTCTCCGACAGGACACCACCACCTGAGATCTGGCGCAAGCTGGCCGAACGCAAGCTACCCGAGATCAAGCAAACGCTTGCCGAGGCTAGAGCAATGAAGAAGATCCTCGAAGAGGGCCTTCGTTGCGACTGCCTGACACTCGATGACTGCCTACGTCAAGGCGAGTCGTGGACCGCAGCGCACAGGCATGTATCGCTGTCGGCACAGAAGTAACCAAACTTCACGCAGTTCCCCGCCGCCACCAGAATGCGAGGGCGCGACCGAAATGTGTGCGGCCGTCCACGCCACTCGTGTGCGGTTCGCCCCAAAACCGAGGCGTTGACGTGTTCCTGCCGTTGTTGAGATCGAGTCCCCTTAATCCCTGCATCAGAGCGGGATTTCGAGGGCTTTGGAGGCCACCAGCAGCCTTGTGATGCCAACAGCGATTCAATCGGGGCGCCCAGATTCGAACTGGGGACCTCACCGACCCGAACGGTGCGCGCTACCAGGCTGCGCCACGCCCCGACGCCCCCCAAGTATCTCACACGCGCCCGCCTGACCCGGCTTCGCAGGCCCGCGTTCGGCGCGGGTGCGGACGCACGACACCGCACGTGTCCGGCAACCAGCCCAGCGCGCCATCCTCGCGCCCTGCCGCTAAGGTCGCCCCATGCCCACCCCCCTGCGCGACCTGATCGCCGAGCTCGACTCGCTGCTCGAGCCCCATCGCTTCCGCGACTACTGCCCCAACGGCCTGCAGGTCCCCGGCAAACCCGACGTCACCCGTCTCGCCACCGGAGTGAGCGCCAGTGCCGAGCTGTTCGAGCGTGCCCTGGCCGAGCAGGCCGACCTGATCCTCGTCCACCACGGCCTCTTCTGGGGCAGCGCCCCCACGCCGATCGACACCACCATGAAGCGTCGCCTGAAGCTGCTGTTCGACGCGGACGTGAGCCTCGCCGCCTACCACCTCCCGCTCGACGCCCACCCGAGCGTCGGCAACAACGCGCTGATCGCCGCCGCGCTGGGCGCCGACGCGCACACCCCGTTTGCGCCGCACGAGGACGAGCCGATCGGCGTGCTCGCGCGCTTCGCCGCCGACGGCATCGACGCCGCCGACCTGCGCGCGCGCGTCGCGACGCTGACCGTCCGCGAGCCGCTGACCTTCGACGCCGGTCCGCCGCGCGTGCGCACGCTGGCGATCGTCTCGGGCGCCGGCGCCTCCTACCTCGACGAGGCGATCGCGAAGGGAGCAGACGCCTTTCTGACCGGCGAGCCGGCCGAGCGCGCGATGACCCAGGCGCGCGAGGCGGCGATCCATTTCATTGCGGCCGGCCACTACGCGACCGAGACCTTCGGCGTCCGCCGGCTGGGCGAGCACCTGGCTGAGCGCTTCGGCGTCGAGCACGTCTTCGTCGACGTGCCGAATCCGGTTTAGGAGGATCGAATGCCTGCTTGCCTGCGCGCGGACTCCGCCTCCAAGCTCGATCGCCCGCTTCGGCGCCACGTGTAAGCATTTCCTCCGTCCCGGGCATATTCCGCGCTCGATGCGGGAAAGCACCCTTGAGCACGTCCGCACTCCGATGTATCAGTACGGGTAGTCGACCCAAAGCGACAGGAGGACCCACCGATGTCCAATCACCTCACCCCCACCGAGCTTGCGCGCGAAGCGGGATTGGGGCGGAGAGAAGTGCTGTCCAAGTGCCTGGAGAACGGCGTCCCGATCTTCCAGGGCAAGATCGACAAGAGCCTGTTCATGGCGAGCGTGCGCCGCCCTTCCGCACCGCCGGGGATGGCTTCCGCCAAGACGTGAGCAAGCGCGCGGCCCCGCCGCGCGGCCCCGTTGCATAATGCCAAGCTCGGCCGGTGCACCGCGTAGCCGGCTGTGTGTGGCCAAGCACGCACAAACCTCCTAAGATTCCTGGCGCCGCAGCCAAATTGTCCGTCGGTCGTCGAGGAGGAGAGTCCGTAATGGAGGCCAGCGCAACAGAGCCGATCGCGGGCTCGCAAACCATCGCCGACCTGATCTCGCGCTCGGCGGCGCAGTGGCCCGAGCACGTGGCCATCAAGTACAAGCGCGACGGCGCCTGGCTCCAGGTCACCTACAGCCAGCTCGCCGACATCGTCGAGGAGACCGCGCTCGGCCTGATCGACCTCGGCGTGCAGCCGGGTGAGCGCGTCTGCATCCTCGCCAACACGCGCCCAGAGTGGTCCTACGCCGACATGGCGATCACGGCCGCGGGCGCGGTCGTCGTGCCGATCTACCAGACCAACTCCCCGGAGGAGTGCCAGTGGGTGATCTCCGACTCGGGCGCCACCGCGATCTTCTGCGAGGACGACGAGCAGCTGGCCAAGCTGGCCGCAATCCGCGAGAGAGTCCCGGCGCTCCAGACCGTGATCGTGATGGACGCGCCCGCCGGCGAGTCCCCTCCCGGAACGATCACGCTCGAGGAGATGCGCGAGCGCGGCCGCTCCCGGGTGGGCGGGCCTATCAACGAGCTGGGGGCGCGCCAAGCAGCGGTCAAGCCGGAGGACTCGTTCACTTTCATCTACACGTCGGGCACCACCGGCCCGCCGAAGGGCTGCGTGCTCAGCCACGGCAACTATCGGGCGATGGTGGACATGATCAAACAGATCGGCCAGATCGAGGACGACGAGGTCGTCTACCTCTACCTCCCGCTCGCCCACGCCTTCGCCCTCTTGATCCAGCTCGCCACCTTCGACCTCGGCACCACGATCGCCTACTTCGGCGGCGACACCAAGCAGATCGTCGCCGAGCTCTCGGAGGTCAAACCGACCTATCTGCCGTCGGTGCCGCGCATCTTCGAGAAGATCTACACGCTGGCCAACGCCGCCTTGGCAGCGCAACCGCCAGAGGAGCAGGAGCGAGCGCACAAGGCGGTCGAGCTGGGCGTGAAGGTGCGCGACATGCAGGTGCGAGGCGAAGAGATCCCGCCCGAGCTGATGGCCCCCTTCGAAGAGGCCGAGGAGAAGCTGTTCAAGAACGTGCGCGCGATCTTCGGCGGCAACGTCCGCCACGCCGTCACCGGCGCCGCTCCGATCGCCAAGGAGATCCTCGAATTCTTCTGGGCCGCCGGCATCCCTGTGATGGAGGGTTACGGGATGACCGAGAGCGCCACGGCGGCGACCGTGTGCACGATCGAGGAGCACAAGTTCGGCACCGTAGGCCGCCCCTTCCCGGGCGTGCAGATCAAGATCGCCAAGGACGGCGAGGTGCTGATCAAGGGCCCGAACATCTTCCAGGGCTACTACAAAAACGCCGACGCCAGCTTCGGATCGGTCGAGGACGGCTGGCTTCACACCGGCGACCTCGGCTCGCTCGACGAGGACGGCTACCTGTCGATCACCGGCCGCAAGAAGGACATCATCATCACGGCGGGCGGCAAGAACATCACCCCGGCCAACCTCGAGAACGACCTCAAGCAGTGTCGCTGGATCTCCCAGGCGGTCATGCACGGCGACCAGCGCCCCTACCCGGTCGTGCTGGTGACGCTAGACGAGGAAGAGATCGCGACATACGCGCGCGAGCACAACCTGCCCGAGGACACTGGTCAGCTGTGCGAGGAGCCACAGGTGCGCGAGATGATCGCCGAGCAGGTGGAGCGCGCCAACCGCCGCTACGCCCCCGTCGAGCAGGTCAAGCGCTTCGCGATCCTGCCCAGGGACCTCTCCCAGGAGACCGGCGAGCTGACGCCGACGCTGAAGGTCAAGCGGGCGGTCGTGGCCGATAAGTACGCCGACGTGCTCGACGCCCTGTACGCGAGCTAACCCGGGCACCGGGGGCGTACCTGCGAACATAAGAAGATGCGCACCGACCCGAGCGAGAATGGCGGCCTGTTCGTCGGGCGCCGGCCCGGGACGGCACCGATCCACTTCCGCTCGCTGCCGCAGCGCGGAAGCGCAGCGCGCCAGCGCATCGACCGGATGCTCGCGAACGCAATCTTCGCCGCGATCGTGGTCGGCAGCCTGCTCTGCTGGGGCCCGATCCCGGTGGCCTGCCTGTGGGTGGGCTCGGAGGTGACCTACCTGACCGGCGACGTCTTCCTGGGCGTCATCCTCGCGATTGTGGCCCTGTTCGTGCTGCTGTTCGGCGCGCTGATGCTGCTGCGCCGGCTGGACTCCGCGTGGATCCTAGTGCGCCGCGCGGCCGGCTACGACCAGCGCTCGGGCGCGCTCGGGCGCGTGTTCGCCGCGACCGCCGCCGTCTGCGCCGCCGCGTTCTCGTTCTGGTTCATCGTGATCCACGGCCCGGGATCGAGCTCGATGCCGGGCAACCAGCCCTGAGGCAGGCCCGCCGCCGCCGAGCGGATCCGCCGAGACTCCGCGGAAGCTGCGAGACTACAGGCGCCGATGGGGCTGCTCGACTACTACAAGCAGTTCGAGGGCCTCTCCGAGGAAGAGGTCAACGCCCAGTTGCGCGAGGAGGCGGCCGAGCGCAAACGCAAGGCGCTCACAACGGTGCAGACGCTAGACCTCTCGCAGACCACCTGGCCGGGCCTGCCCCACCCCGAGATCGTCAGCGCGATCACGTTCGTCGCGCGCCGGGGCATGCAGCGCTACCCGCACATGCGCGGCTCGCAGCTGCGCGCGACCCTGGCCGAGCGCCATGGCGTGCAGCCGGGCCGGCTGATCGTCGGCAACGGTTCCGCCGAGCTGCTCAGCGCCGCCACCCGCGCCCTGATCGAGCCGGGCCAGGTGCTGCTCACCTCCTGGCCCTCCTACCCGCTGTATCCGATCATGGCCCGCCGCGCGCACGGCCGGGCCGTCCCGGTCGGCGGCGGCGTCGACGCGCTGCTGGCCGCGGTCGGCGAGCACGACACGCGCGTGATCGCGCTGGCCAGCCCCAACGACCCGACCGGCGAGCTCGTGAGCGGCGCCGAGCTGGAGCGACTGCTCGACGGCCTGCCCGAGGGCGTGGCGGTGCTGCTGGACGAGTCGCTGGTCGAGTTCGCCGACGCGCAGCCCAGCGACTCCTCGCTGGCGCTGCTGGAGCGATATCCGCAGCTGCTGGTCTTTCGCAGCTTCTCCAAGGCCTGGGGCCTGGCGGGCCTGCGCTGCGGCTACGCGATCGGCCCGCCCGGCTCCGAGGAGCTGCTTGCAGAGCTGGAACCCGACCTCGGAGTCAGCGAGATCTCCCAGGCCGGCGCCTTGGAGTCGCTGCGGCGCTGTTCGGATCTGGTGGCAAAGCGCGTGCGCACCGTCGCGCGCGAGCGCGAGCGCCTGATGGCGGCGCTGCGTGAGCGCCAGTTCGAGGTGAGCGACAGCCAGGCGAACTTCCTGTGGGTCGCGCACCCAACGCTCGACGGAGACGAGTTGGCGGCGCGACTGGAGCGGGTGGGCGTGATCGTCGCGCGCGGGGCGGTGCTGGACGAGCCGCGCCATGTGCGTATCTCGATCCACGACGAGCCGTCCTCCACACGCCTGCTGGCTGCGCTCGAACGCGCGCTCGACTAAGCCGGAGCCGGGAGCCAGTCGCAGTCCGCTGGGCCGATCGTTCGGGGCTGTGAGCGCTAGCCCGAGCCCGACTGGCGCAGCAGCGCGCCGGTGGTCCCCTCGAGGATTTTGCGCCAGGCGCCGACCTGCTCCTCCTCGGCCTCGAAGTGGTTGACCACGCGGCGAACGCGACGCTCGGAGATCTCGATCCCGTGCCGTGCCCAGATCTCGCTGTAGCGCTCGAACTCCTCGGCCAGGTGGTAGGTGACCGACTGAAAGCCGTGCCGAGCGATCTCGATCCGCGAGGCGAAGCTCATGATCGAGGTCTCGAACATCAGCTCGTCGGTCGGCTCGGGCTCGATCAGCACGATGTCCACGCCCGGATAGCGCTCGCCCCACATCCCCGCCAGCTCGTGCAATCGCCGGTGGGCAAGCATCTTGAAGGCTTGGTAGCCGATCTTCGAGAAGCCGCGGTCGGATATGCGCCGCGTCGAGCCGCCGTTCAGCGGTAGGCCGTCCTCGTCGCGCTCACCCACGTACGGCACGACGGGATTGATGACGATCACCAGCTGCGCCCCGGCCTCGACCGCGATGTCGAGATTGGTCGTGGAGACGACCCCCCCGTCGATCAGCTCGCGGTCGCCGATTTTCACGGGCGCATAGACCATCGGCAACGCGCCCGACGCGCGCACCGCCCGGGAGATCGGGACGTCGTCGTAGCCGTCGGCGCCGAAGACGATCCGCTCGCACGTATCGAGGTCGGTCGCGACCAGGTACAGCTCGTGCTCGAGCGCGCGGAAGTCGTCGCTGCGCCCGTCCTGGGCGAGCACCTTGCGTAGGTAGCGCTCGATGCCGGCGCCGGTGTAGGCGCCGCTGGGAAGCACTTCGGCCAGCCCCAGCACGAAGTCGATGAAGGAGACCTGGCCGAGCTGGGGCAGGAGCTGGCGCGCGAGCCCGGCCACCCTCAGCGGCAGCCGCACGCCGGTGCGCGCAAAGCCGGGGAGGTTGAGCTGCAGCAGGTCGCCGAGGTCGATGTCCCGGAAGGCCTGCGGCCCCTGGCGCGTGACGACCCGCATCATCTCCTCGGGAGTCACCCCGTTGGCGCACAGGGAGGCGACGAACGCACCCGCGGAGGTGCCGACGTAGACGTCGAACTGGTTGACGGTACGGTTGGCGGCCAGCAGGTCGAGCGCGCGCAGCGCCCCAATCTCGTACACCCCGCCGGTGAAGCCGCCGCCACCGAGCACGAGCGCGGTCTTGTCGCGGCTTTGCCTGCGCTTGGACGAGGTCCTGGCCGGAGCGCTCCGCCTGGGCTTCGCGCGTGTTCCACCAGCCGAACCCCCCTTTGGGGCCTTCAACTTCACAACCTCGCCCATGACCACTGATTGTACGTAGTGTTACGTGATTACATGAGGCCTCTCGCTCTCTCAGTGCTCGCGGTGGCCGCACTTTCGGGGACGATTCCCGCCACGACGCACGCCGGGAGCGCTCTCTCCGGCCAACTCGCACACGAGCTGGCGATCGCCGGCTCGGGCTCCGGCGCCTACGTCTACGACCTCAGCACCGGCACCCCCCTGTTCGGCGAGCGCTCGACCGTGGCGAGACCGCCGGCGTCGGTGGAGAAGCTCTACACCGCCACAACCGCGCTGGAGCTGATGGGCCCGCAGGAAACGCTCTCGACGACCGTGCTCGGCTCGGGTCATCTCGCTCCCGGCGGGCGCTGGGAAGGCAACCTCTACCTGCACGGGGGCGGCGACCCGACCTTCGGCAGCTCTCTGTTCGTCGGCCTGCACTACGGTGGCCTCGGAGCCACGGTGTCGCGGCTGGCGCTAGAACTGAAGCGCGCCGGCGTGCGCAGCGTCAGCGGCAACGTCGACGGCGACGAATCGTATTTCGACTCGCTGCACGGCGACCCGTCCAGCAGCTACGCCGTGGACCCCGAACTGGAAGGCTCGCTCAGCGCGCTCGCCTTCAACCGCGGCGAAACCGGCCGCCAGGCGGGCGCGCACGCCCCTGCCGCCTACGCCGCCTACGAGCTGCGTGGAGCGATGCGCGCGCAGGGCATCGCCGTACACGGCGGCACCGCGGCGGTGGCGCCCGCAAGCGCGAGCGCTCTCGCAAGCGTGAGATCGCCGACGCTCGCGCAGCTGCTCGCCCTGACGCTGCCGCCATCGGACAACTACTTCGCCGAGACGCTGCTGAAGGACATCGGCGCCCGCTACGGCGGCGCCGGCAGCACGGCCGCGGGCGCCGCGGTCGTGCGCAGGGAGATGGCGCGCTTTCACATCCACCCGCACCTGCTCGACGGCTCGGGTCTGTCGCACTCCGACCGCACCTCGCCGATCGAAGTGGTCACGCTGCTGGCGAGCCTGGCGCACACCCCGCTCGGGACCACCTTGCGCAAAGACCTCGCAGTGGCGGGCCACACCGGCACGCTCTCAGAACGGATGCGCGGAACGCCGGCCAGCGGCCGCTGCCAGGCCAAGACCGGAACGCTGATCGGCGTCTCCAATCTAGCCGGCTACTGCCAGAGCGCAAGCGGAGACGTCCTGGCGTTCGCCTTCTTCGATGACGGGATCGAAACGTCCGAGGCGCACACGATCCAGGACAGCATGGCGATCAGCCTGGCGCGCTACTGAATTCAAACGACGGTCACGCCGCGCGCTCGCAGAACGCTCATAGGGAACCCGCCGGCTACCCGTCCGCCAGCAGCTCGAGCAGTCCGGCTTCGTCCAGCACCGGCACAAGCAACCGCTTGGCCTTGTCCAGCTTGGAGCCCGGCGCCTCGCCCGCGAGCAGATAGTCGGTCTTCTTGGAGACGGCGCTTGTCACGCGCCCGCCCGCGGCGTGGATGCGCTCGGTCGCCTGCTCGCGCGTCAGCGTCGGCAGCGTGCCGGTGATCACGACCGTCTTGCCGGCCAGCACGCCGCTGGCCGGCGCGGGCCCGGCTTCGGCGAAGCGCAGCCCGACCCCGCGCAGATCGGCGATCAGGGCGAGCATGCGCTCGTCGTGCAGCTGCGCCTCGATCGACTGGGACATCTTCTCGCCGATCCCCGGGGTCTCGGCGATCTCCTCGGGGCCGGCTTCTAGCAGCGTGTCGATGTCGCGAAAGCGCATCGCCAGGTTGCGCCCGGTGACCTCGCCCACCTCCTCGATCCCGAGCGCAAACAGGACGCGCGCGAACGGTCGCTGCTTGGAGGACTCGATCGCAGCGAGCAGGTTCGTCAGCGACAGCTCGCCAAAGCCCTCGAGCTCGAGCAGCTGCTCGCGATGCTCGGCCAGCCGGTAGAAATCGCCAGCGCTGCGCACCAGCCCCTGCTGCTGCAGCAGCGCGACCTGCTTCTCCCCCAGCCCGTCGATATCCATCGCCGCGCGTCCGACAAAGTGCTTGAGCAGGTGCCAGACGCGGTCCGGGCAGTCGCGGTTGGGGCAGATGGTGAAGACCGAGTCGGCCGGCTTGACCGTCGGCGTCGAGCAGCTGGGGCAGCGCGAGGGCGGACGCGTGACGGGTGGGCGGTCGGAGTGCTCGACCACGTGCGGCGCTGGCGAGAGCACCTGCGGGATCACGTCCCCAGCGCGCAGGACGATCACGTCCTCGCCTGTGCGGATGTCCTTGCGGAGGATGTCCTCCTCGTTGTGCAGCGTGGCCAGTTTGATCGTCACCCCGCCGACGGCGACCGGCTCGAGCACCGCATAGGGACGCAGGTCGCCGAACTTGCCGATGTTCCACATCACCGCCTCAAGCTTCGTCACCGCCGTTGTGGGCGGGAACTTCCAGGCGACCGCCCAGCGCGGCTCGCGACCGACCGCGCCGAGCCGGCGCTGCAGTGCCAGGTCGGAGACCTTGATCACGACCCCGTCGATCTCGAAGTCCAGCTCGCCGCGGCGCTGCTGCCAGCGCAGGCACTGCTCGATCACCTGCTCCTCGCTTCTCAGCCGCTGGATGTCGCGGTTGACCGGGAAGCGGTGCTCGCGCAGCCACTGGAGCGCCCGCCAGTGCGTCTGCAAGCCAAGCTCAGGCGCGATGCCGACCTGGTAGGCCCACATCGACAGCGGTCGCTGCGCCGCGAGCGCGGGATCGAGCTGGCGGATCGTGCCGGCCGCCGAGTTGCGGGGATTCATGAACGTCGACTCCCCCGCTTCTGCGCGCCGCTCGTTGAGCGCAGCGAAGTCCTTCAGCGACATGTAGACCTCGCCACGGACCTCGAGCAGCGGCGGCGCGTCGGGCACGTGCAGGGGAATCTGGGAGATCGTGCGCAGGTTGTGGGTGACGTCCTCACCGATCTCACCGTTGCCGCGCGTGGCCCCACGCTCGAGCACCCCGTCGCGGTAGAGCAGGCTGATCGCCAGGCCGTCTACCTTCGGCTCGACCACGTATTCGAAGCGCGTGCGCACGATCCCTTCGCGCCCGAGGTGCGCCTTCATCCGCTCCACCCAGGCGCGCAGCTCCTCCTCGCCGCGGACGGTGCCGAGCGAGAGCATTGGCTCGGAATGCTCGACCTTCTCGAGCTTGCCGACGGGCTCGCCGCCAACGCGCTGAGTGGGCGAGTCGGGTGTGCGCAGCTGTGGGAACTGGAGCTCGATCGCACGCAGCTCGTCCAGCAGCGAGTCGTAGGCGTCGTCGGCGATCTCCGGGTCGTCGAGCACGTAGTAGCGGTGCGCGTGGTGCTCGAGCTGCTCGCGCAGCTCCTGCGCCCGTGCGAGCGTCTCCTTGGAGGGTTGCTTTGCGCTCACTTGCTGACGCCGTCGCCCGCCGGGGCGAGCAGGGCGTTCAGGTCGAACTTACGCAGCATGTCTATGCCGCGGCGGTCGGTGAGGTCGAAGTGGATCGGTGTCACCGCGATCCTGCCTTGGGCGACCGCCGCCAGGTCGGTGCCGGGCTCGTCGTGAAAGCCCGGGTCGGCGCCGTAGATCCAGTAGCGCCGGCGCGTGGCCGTGCCCTCGTCGTGGGGCGCCAGCTTCAGCTCGTCACGGTAGATGCGCTTGCCGAGGCTCGCCACCTCGACCCCGCTCGGCTCGCCGGCGGGGACGTTGACGTTCAGCAGCGTGCGCTCGGGCATCGGCACCTCCTCCAGGCGCTCCACCAGCCGCGCCACAAACGAGGCGGCGACGTCGAAATCGAAGCCGCCATCGAAGCGGAAGTCCAGCGCGCGCCCCTTTGACTGCTGAGAGACCGCGATCGCCGGCACCCCCAGCACGATTCCCTCCAGCGCCGCGGCGACGGTACCTGAGTAGGTTATGTCGTCGCCCAGGTTGGCGCCGTGGTTGACGCCGGCGACGACCAGCTGCGCCTCGAACCCCTCGACCAGCCCGAGCCGGGCCAGCCGCACGCAGTCCACCGGCGTGCCGTCGGTGGCGTAGCCCGAAGTGCCGTCCGAGAAGGCGATCTCCTCCACCCACAGCGGCCGGCGCGTGGTGATCGAGCGCGCCATCGCCGAGCGGTTGCCGTCCGGCGCGATCACGGCCAGGCGAACGCCGTCGATCTCGAGCAGCGCGCGGCGCAGCGCCTGCAGGCCGTCGGCCTCGATGCCGTCGTCGTTTGTCAGCAGCACGTGCAGCACATCCCCAGCATAGGCGGCGGGTCGGCCGCCGCTGGCGCGCGGCGGCCGTGTCGCGTCAGGCAGCGTGATGAGCGTGCCGGAGCTGCCGCGGCCGCGCTCAGCAGCCCGAATAAGCCACCGAGGCCAGTGCCAGCCCGTGCGCGGGTGCAGTCGGCCCGGCGGCCGAGCGGGGCCTGCCGTGCAGCAGCCGCTCGAACTCCTCGACGCTCATCCGCCCGCTGGCGACATCGAGCATCGTGCCGACGAGCACCCGGTTCATGTGTCGCATGAAGGTGTCCGCCTCGATCCAGAACTCGAGCACGTCCGGCGCCTCGGCGCGCTCGCGCCACTGCGCGCGCAGCACGTCGCGCTCGAAGCGGACGTGGTCGGTCTCGGTCGGCGTAAAGGCGGTGAAGTCGTGCGTGCCGGTCAGCAGCGCCGCACAGGTGTCAAGCGCCTTGCTGTCGAGCGGCTGTGGCCACCACAGCGCCCGCCCGCGCTCGAAAACGTCACGCGTGCGCCGAGCGAGCACGCGGTAGCAGTAGGTGCGGCTGGTGGCGTCGCGCCGCGCGTCGAAGGAGTCCGCGGCAGGTTCGCTGGCGAGGACCGCAACATCCGGCGGCAGCAGCGCGTTCAGCCGCAGCGGATCGACAGCCTCGTGGCGGTAGCCTGCCACCTGCCCCCAGGCGTGTACGCCGCTGTCGGTGCGCCCGGCGACCGTGAGCGTGAGCGGAGCGCCGTCGGCGTCCTCGTCGCCGAGGATCGTACGCAGCACGCGCTCGAGCTCCCCCTGCACGGTGCGCAATCCCGGCTGCGCGGCCCAGCCGGCGAAGCTGGAGCCGTCGTACTGGAGAGTGAGCCTGGTGACCACGCGCTCGCGCGGCGCAAACGAGCTAGACCAGCTCTAGGTAGACCATCTCGGTCGCGTCGGAGCGACGCGGCCCGAGCTTGAGGATGCGCGTGTACCCGCCGGGACGCTCGGCGTAGCGGGGAGCGACCTCCTCGAACAGCTTGTGCACGGCGAACTTGTCCTGCGAGAGCGCCGAGAGCGCCTGGCGGCGGGCGTGCAGGTCGCCGCGCTTGGCTAGCGTGATCAGCTTCTCGATCTCCGGCTTGACCGCCTTGGCCTTGGCCTCGCTGGTCTTGATCCGCTCGTGCTCAAGCACCTCCTTGGTGAGGTTCATGAGCAGCGACTTGCGGTGCGCCGTGTCGCGGCTGAGCTTGTTGCGGGTCTTCTGGTGTCTCATAGCTGCTTGGAGTCTAACCGGGTCGCTAGTCCTGGCGCAGATGCAGACCGCGCGCCTCGAGCGTCTCGATCACCTCGTCGATCGACTTCTTGCCGAAGTTGGGGATCGCGTTCAGCTCCGCCTCGGACTTGGAGATCAGGTCGCCGACGGTCTGGATGCCGGCGCGCTTGAGGCAGTTGTAAGAGCGCACGCCGAGCTCGAGCTCCTCGATCAGGATGCTCCACTCCTCGCCCTGCAGCGCCGCCGGCGCCGCGCCGGCGCCACCGACGGCGAGCCCGTGCCCGTCCAGCTGTCCGCCCGGAGCCGCACGCAGCTCCTGGATGCGGTCGGCGTCGGTGAAGATCGCCAGCTGTGAGATGAGCAGCTCGGCCGCCTCGCGCAGCGCGGCCTGCGGCTCGATCGAGCCGTCGGTCTCGATGTCGAGCGTGAGCTTGTCGAAGTCGGTCTTCTGCCCGACGCGCGCCTGCTCAACCGCGTAGGCCACGCGCCTGACGGGCGAGAAGATCGAGTCGATCGGGATCACGCCGATCGGCTGGTCGGGCGACTTGTTCTCCTCGGCCGGCCGGTAGCCGCGCCCGCGCCCAATCGTCATGTACAGCTCGAGCTTGGTCTTCTTCTCGAGCGTGGCGATGTGCACATCGGGGTTGAGGATCTCCACGCCCGCGGGCAGATCGATGTCCTTGGCGGTGATCTCACCCGGACCGGTTACGACCAGCGGCGCCTCGACCTCGGAGGCGTCGGAGTGCATGCGGCAGACGATCCCCTTGAGGTTGAGCACGATGTCCGTGACATCCTCCTTGACCCCTTGCACGGTGGAGAACTCATGCGCGACACCCTCGATGCGCACGCTGGTGACGGCCGCGCCGGCCAGCGAGGAGAGCAGCACACGCCTTAGTGAGTTGCCGAACGTGTAGCCGAAGCCGCGATCGAGCGGCTCGATCGTGAACGTGCCGCGGCTGTCCTCGGCGGACTCGCTTGTGATCCGGGGGATTTGGAAGTCGAGCATCGGGGTCCTTACGTCGTGTTGGTCTGGTGCCGCCGCCGCTTTCGCGAGCGCGGCTCAGGCGCGCCGCCACCCGTGGAGGCGGAGGCGCGGGGAGCGCCTACTTCGAGTACAGCTCGACGATGAGCTGCTCCTGCACCGGCGCGGCCACCTCACGCCGCTCCGGCTTGCGCAGCACCTTGGCCGTGAGCGACTCGTGGTCGGCCTGGAGCCACGCGGGGATCTGCCCGGTCAGCTCGGTGGCGTCCCTGACCACCTGCATAGCCGGGGTTCCCGCTTTGATCGCGATCACATCGCCAGGCCGCACCTGGTAGCTGGGTATGTCCACCCGGCGGCCGTTGACGGTCCAATGCCCGTGCCTGATCAGCTGGCGAGCCTGACGCCGCGAAGCGGCAAAACCCAAGCGCACCATCACGTTGTCCAGGCGGCACTCCAGCAGCGCGAGCAGGTTCTCGCCGGTGATACCGGACTGGCGCGAGGCCTTCTCGTAGTAGCCGTGGAACTGCTTCTCCAGCACACCGTAGTAGCGACGGGCCTTCTGCTTCTCGCGCAGCTGCAACCGGTACTCGCTCTGCTTCTGGCGCCCGCGCCCGTGCTCGCCGGGCGGATAGGAGCGCCGCTCGACGCCACACTTGTCGGTCAGGCAGCGCTCCCCCTTGAGGAACAGCTTCTGCCCCTCGCGGCGGCACTGCTTGCACTGTGGGCTGGTATCGCGGGCCATCTCAGACTCTCCTGCGCTTGCGGGGGCGGCAGCCGTTGTGGGCCTGTGGCGTGACGTCCTTGACGCCGGTCACCTCCAGGCCTGCGGCCTGCAGGGAGCGGATCGCCGTCTCGCGCCCTGAGCCCGGGCCCTTGACGTAGACCTCGACCTTCTGCAGCCCCTGCTCCATCCCCTTGCGGGCGGCGGCGTCGGCGGTCACCTGGGCGGCGAACGGAGTGGACTTGCGCGAACCCTTGAAGCCGGCCCCTCCGGCTGACTCCCAGGCGATCACGTTGCCCTGCGTGTCGGTCAGCGACACGATCGTGTTGTTGAAGGACGTCTTGATGTGCGCCTGCCCGACAGGAACGTTCTTCTTCTGCCGGCGCCGGCCGCGCCCTGGACGCTTAGGGACAGCCATCAGCGGCCCCCCGTGCTGCGCGTGCTGAGGATCACTTCTTGACCTTCTTCTTGCCCGCCACCTGCAGCCGCTTCGGCCCCTTGCGAGTCCGCGCGTTGGTCTTGGTCTTCTGTCCCCTGACTGGCAGGCCGCGACGGTGGCGAAGGCCGCGGTAGCAGGCGATCTCCTGCAGGCGCTTGATGTCCTGCGAGCGCTCGCGGCGAAGATCGCCCTCGACCGTCAGCGAGCGGTCGATCGCGTCGCGCAGACGCGAGACCTCGTCCTCGGTGAGGTCGCGGATGTAGGTGTCGGGGCTCACGCCGACCTCGGCGAGAATCTTGTTGGAGGTCGAGCGCCCGATGCCGTAGATGTAGGTCAGCCCGATCTCAGAGCGCTTGTTCAGGGGCAGGTTGATACCGGCGATGCGTGCCACTAGCCGATCACCCCTGGCGCTGCTTATGACGCTTGTTCTGGCAGATCACCAGCACCGTTTTGTTGCGGCGGATGATCCTGCACTTCTCGCACATCGGCTTGACCGACGGTCGTACCTTCATGTTCCCTTTCGGCTCTGGTCCCGGCGAGGCGGCTCTGGCTACCGGGACGGCTGCCGCTACCGCGTCGTGGTCTCGCCCTTACGCGCGCGGGCGCATTCAGGCAGGACAGCGCATGGTACCAACTTCTAAGCTGAGGCTGCCTGACGGTCGTCTGCGACGCTTGCGGCGCCCGAATCGCGCTCGGCGGCCGGCAGGTGCCAGGGCGTGAGGATGCGTGGGCCGGCCGCTGTGATCGCCACCGTGAACTCGAAGTGCGCCGCCAGCGAGTCGTCCTGGGAGAAGATCGCCCAGCCGTCGCCGGCCACCCGCACCGGGGCGCGGCCGGCGGTCGTCATCGGCTCGATCGCAAGCACCATTCCCTCTTCCAGCAACGTCCCCTTGCCCAGCCGTCCGTAGTTGGGCACCTGCGGGTCCTCGTGCATGTCTTTGCCGACGCCGTGCCCCACCAGCGAGCGCACGACCGACAGGCCGGCGCCCTCGACGACGCGCTGGATGGCGCTCGAGACGTCGCCCATGCGGTTACCCGCCACGCACTGCTGCATGCCGGCGTGCAGCGCGGCCTCGGTGGCACTGAGCAGGTTGCGAGCGACTGGGCTGACGTCGCCAACCGGGAAAGTGCGAGCGGCGTCGGCCACCCAGCCGTCGAGGGTGACGCCGATGTCGACCGAAAGGATGTCGCCGCGCGAGAGCCTGTAGCGGCCGGGGATCCCGTGCACGACCATCGAGTTCGGCGAGGCGCAGATCGATCCTGGAAAGCCGCGATAGCCCTTGAATGTCGGGACACCCCCCTGCGAGCGGATGAAGCGCTCGACCGCCGAGTCGAGCTCTTCGGTGCTCACGCCTGGGCGAACCTTGCTCGCGATCAGATCGAGCGCAGCCGCCTGCACGGCGCCGGCGGCAGCCATCTTCTCGATCTCCTGCGGGGACTTCTTGACGATCACTACAGGAGCTTATCCGCCCCTACATATCCGCCCCTACAGCTCGTCCTGCAGCCGCAGCGTCGCCACGGTGGCGCGGATGTGGTCGTGCACCTCATCGGGCGTGCGCGTACCGTCGAAGCGGCGCAACAGCCCGCCCTGGTCGTAGTACTCGATCAGCGGAGCGGTCTGGCGAACGTAGACCTCGAGGCGGCGGCGAATCGTCTCCTCATGGTCGTCGTCGCGCTGGATCAGCCGTGAGCCGTCCTGGTCGCAGATCCCCTCGCGCTTGGGGGGGTCGAACTCGACGTGGTAGACGTGACCGCTCTTGGCGCACACGCGCCGCCCGCCGAGTCGTCGCACGACCTCCTCGTCGGGCACGTCGATCAGCAGCGCAGCCGTCAGCCTGCGGTCGGACTTGGCCAGCGTCGCGGCGAGCGCATCGGCCTGGCTGGTGTTGCGCGGGAACCCATCGAGCAGAAACCCTTCGCGAGCGTCCTGCTCACCGATGCGCGCGCGGATCATGCCGAGGATCACCTCGTCGGGCACCAGCTCACCGGCGCTCATGTACTCCTGCGCCCGCCTGCCAAGCTCGGTGCCCTCGGCCACCTGGGCGCGCAGCATGTCGCCGGTGGAGATGTGCGCCAGCGAGAAGTCCTCCTGCAGCCGCTCGGCCTGCGTCCCCTTGCCTGCGCCCGGCGGACCCAGCAGGATCAGATTGGTCTCGACCATTCGCGCGGAGCCTACCCGCTCGGCCTGCGTGCCCACAAGCCGGGCGACAAGATGCGTCGTTAGCGCAGGAAGCCCTCGTAACTTCGCATCATCAGCTGCGCCTCGAGCTGCTTCATCGTTTCCAGCGCGACGCCGATCACGATCAGGATCGAGGTACCGCCAATCGCGAGATTCGTGTGGGTGCGGGCGATCAGGATCGTCGGCAGCGCCGCGACGGCCGCCAGGAAGATCGCGCCCGGGAACGTCAGCCGGGCGAGGATGCGATCGAGGAATTCGGCTGTGGGGCGACCTGGGCGCACGCCCGGGATGAAACCGCCGTACTTCTTCAGGTTGTCGGCCTGATCGACCGGATTGAAGGTGACTGCCGTGTAGAAGTAGGTGAAGACGAGGATGAAGATCGACTCGCCGACGACGAAGTGCCAGCTGGTCGGCGTGAAGAAGTCCGAGACGCTTTTCGCCCACGGGGTTTTGATCAGCTGGCCGACGGTGGGCGGGAAGGCCATGATGCTGGCGGCGAAGATCACGGGGATGACGCCCGCCATGTTGACGCG
>DASZGH010000035.1:0-3404 GCA_035938935.1 Solirubrobacteraceae bacterium | reverse complement strand
AAGTGCTGTACAACGGCAACGCTCTGGAGCAGTTCCTCGTGCAGTCGCAGCTGAGCTCTGCGCTCGCTCAGGCGAACCTGGGGTTCTCCGAACAGATCCAAAGCGCCGCTGCTCAGGCGATTGGCCTGCTGCTGAAGGGCGGCAACCTCGGCGTGCTCGGCGCGCCGCCGGACCTGATCGGGCTCAGCCAGATCCCCTCTGGGCTGAAGGGCATCATCGCGCGCCAGCCGCCTGGTCCGGACCGCAGGCAGCTGGAACGGATGGATGCGTTCGCGCAGTTCGCCGCGCAGAACCTCGGCCTCGCCAAGAACGTGCTGTCGACGATCGGACAGCCGATCCAGATCAAGAGCACGCTGATCGCCGGCCGGCGCACGCCGCTGAACACGTTCGCGGTCGTCGTCGCGGTGAGCATCTCGCTGATGTTCGTCGCCGTCCTGCTCGCCTCGGGCGGCCTCGCACTCGAGCGCGAGGAGAACACGCTGCAGCGGCTCGTGCGCGGGCTGACCTCGCGAGAGGGGCTGCTGGCCGAGAAGGCGCTGCTCGGCGCAGGCTGTTCGTTCTTGCTCGCCTTCGCGATGCTCGCAGGCATCGGTGCGTTTGTGAGCCTCGACTGGAGCCGTGCCGGGCTGTGGCTGGCGGCACTCGCGCTCGGCGCGCTCGCGTTTGGAACGCTCGGTGTGGCGATCGGCGTCCTCGCCCGGGAGGTGCGTGCGGCGTCGCTGCTGGCCTTCCTGACGTCGCTGCCGCTGGCCTTCCTCGCGCTAGTCCCGGCGGGGGCGGTGGCAAGCGGCCTGTACGACGCGATCGGCGTGATCTCGTTCGTGTTCCCCTTCAAGGCGGCGCTGCAGGCGCTCGACGCGGCCGTCAATCAATCCGCCCCCGGCATCGGGGTCTCCCTCGCGCACCTCGCCGGTCTGGTCGTGCTGTTCGGCGCGCTCGCGCGCGTGGGGCTGCGGCGATTAGACTGAGCGGGGGTATCCTGAAGGGCGATGGCCTTTCCCCAAACGCGCATGCGCAGGCTGCGCGCAACGGCTTCCCTGCGTGGGCTCGTGCGCGAGACCGAGCTCCGCCCTGACCAGCTTGTGCTGCCGCTGTTCGTTTCGCAGAACGCAGCGAACGGCGAGCCGATCGCCACGATGCCCGGCGTCGAGCGCCTATCGATCTCCGGGGCGCTCGAGCAGGCCCAAGAGGTGGCTGCGCTGGGGATCGCCGCCGTGATGCTGTTCGGTGTGCCAGCGGAGAAGGATGGGGAGGGTTCGGGGGCATGGGATGACGAGGGCGTCGTGCAGACCGCCGTGCGCGCGATCAAGCGGGCGCTGCCGGAGCTGCTGGTGATCACGGACGTGTGCCTGTGCGAGTACACCGACCACGGCCACTGCGGCGTGCTGCGCGAGGACGGATCCCACCCACCCGCGGTGGACAACGATGCGAGCGTGGAGCTGCTCGCGCGCGTCGCGGTCAGCCATGCCCGTGCCGGTGCTGACCTGATCGCCCCCTCGGACATGATGGACGGGCGTGTCGGCGCGATCCGCGCGGCGCTGGACGAGGAGGACTTCACCGACACTCCGATCCTCGCCTATTCGGCGAAGTTCGCCTCGGCCTTCTACGGGCCGTTTCGCGAGGCGGCGGGCTCTACGCCGTCCTTCGGCGACCGGCGCGCCTACCAGCTGGACCCGGCCAACGGCGAGGAGGCGGTGCGCGAGGCGCTACTCGACGTGCAGGAGGGGGCGGACATGGTGATGGTCAAGCCGGCGCTGGCGTACGGCGATGTGATCGCGTCGGTCAAGCGCGCGACGCGCCTGCCGGTGGCGGCATACAACGTCAGCGGCGAGTACGCGATGGTCAAGGCCGCCGCGGCGGCGGGCTACGTGGACGAGCGCGCGACCGTGCTCGAGATCCTCACATCGCTGCGCCGCGCGGGCGCTGAGACGATCATCACCTACCACGCAAAGGACGCGGCCCGATGGCTGGCAGAGCAGACATGACAACAGAGCACGACGCGTCAGTGGCGACGCCGCCGCTCGCCGATGTCGCCGACCCTGCGCGAGCGACCACCGCACCGCCGAAGATCCGCAGCCGCAAGGACGGCGCTGCGATCGCGCTCGATGAGCTCGACCGCCGCCTCCTCAACCTCATGCAGGGCAGCTTCCCGATCGCGCCGCGGCCCTACCGGCACGTCGCCGAGCAGGGCGGCGTGTCCGAGCTCGAGGTAATGGAGCGCGTGCGGCGCCTGCTCGACAAGCGCATCATCCGCCAGGTCACGCCGATCTTCGACACGCGCGCGCTCGGCTACTCCTCAATGCTCGTCGCCGCCAAGGTCGACCCCGAGCACCCGCATCGCGCCGCCCAGGTCATCAACCAGCACCCCGGCGTCTCGCACAACTACCTGCGCAACCACGAGTTCAACCTGTGGTTCACGATCGCCACCGAGCCCGACTCCAAGCTCGGACTCGAGAGCACCCTCGAGGTGCTCGCGCGCGAGGCCGGCGCCGAGTCCGTACGCAAGCTCCCCACGCTGCGACTGTTCAAGATCCGCATGGACCTCGAGATGGAGGGCGACACCGACGCGCTCTCCAGTGCCGCCGAGATCAAGGAGCCGATCGAGCTCGAGCCCCAGCCCTACGACGAGCTAGACATCGCCATCATCCGCGCGTTGCAGGGCGACATGCCCGTGATCGAGGAACCCTACGTACCCGCCGCCGCCGAGCTGGGGATGACCCAGGAGCGCCTGCTCGACCACCTTGCCGGCATGCAGGAGCGCGGGCTGCTGCGCCGCGTCGCCGCGATCCTCTACCACCGCCGCGCCGGCTTCTCCGCCAACGGCATGGGCGTGTGGAAGGTGCCCGACGAGCAGATCTTCGACATCGGCTGTCGCATGGCCGCCGTACGCGGCGTCTCTCACTGCTACCAGCGCCCCACCTACGAGGACTGGCCGTACTCGGTGTTCACGATGGCGCACGGGCGCTCCAAGGAGGAGTGCGACGCGGTGCTGGATGCGATCGCCGAGCAGACGGGCATCCACGAGCGTGCCACGCTGTACTCCTCGACCGAGTTCAAGAAGATCCGCCTGCTGTACTTCACCGAGGACTTCAAGAACTGGGAGCGCCAGCACGCCTGAGCGTGGCTTCGTGACGACCTCGCTCACCGACACTCGCTCGAGCGAGCTCTATCGCCAGGCGCTCGAGGTCCTTCCGGGCGGCGTCAACTCACCTGTGCGCTCGATGAGTGCGATCGGGCGCGACCCGATCTTCATCGACCGCGGCGAGGGCGCCGAGCTGATCGACGTCGACGGCAACCGCTACATCGACTACGTCTGCTCCTGGGGCCCGCTGATCCACGGCCACGCCCACCCACAAGTGCTCGACGCCCTCGCCGCGGCTGCAGCGAAGGGCACCAGCTTTGGC
>DASZGH010000034.1:0-8361 GCA_035938935.1 Solirubrobacteraceae bacterium | reverse complement strand
CCGCGGCGGCCTCGGCGAGCGCCGCGCGGATCAGCGCTGCCTTGGTCGTGCGCTCGCGCTCGGCGCGGCGCGTGAGCAACCAATCCACGTCGGAGTCTATGTAGATGCTCATCTTCTTCATGTCCTCTCGATTGTACCACCCGGCACCTACCACCTGTCACCTGTCGGATTGTCCCGGCGTTGACCGGGCTGCTCCTCCTAATCCGACGGGCGGGCGGAAGCGGGACGGCAGGTGGTGGAGACGGCTGGCGGGCGTGAGCCGCAGTTTGCGGCGGACTACAGCCCGAGCAGGCGCCCGAGGATCTCACGCATGATCTCGTCTGAGCCGCCGCCGATCGGGCCGAGGCGGGCGTCGCGGGCGGCGCGCTGGGCCCAGTGCTCGCCCATGTAGCCCATGCCGCCGTGGATCTGCAGGCACTCGTCCATCAGCTCGAAGGAGGCGCGCTGGGTCGCGAGCTTGGCCATCGTCACCTCCTTGACCGGTTCCTCTCCCGCGACGAAGCGGCGCAGGGCGTCGTAGGTGACGCAGCGGGCGGTGTAGGCGCTCGTGGCGAGGTCGGCGAGCTTGTGCTTGATCGCCTGGTGCTTTGAGAGGGGGCGCCCGAAGGTGGTGCGCTCGCGCGCGTACTCTGCCGTGCGCTCGTAGGCGAGTTGCATCGCGCCGACCGTTCCCAGCGCCATCGCCAGGCGCTCCCACTGGAAGTTGGCCATGATCAGCTTGAAGCCCTCGTGCAGCTCGCCGAGCAGGTTCTCCTCCGGCACGAACACGTCCTCGAAGGAGATCGTGGCCGTGTCCGAGGCGTGCCAGCCGAGCTTCTCGAGCTTTGAGGAGGAGACGCCCTCGCCGCGATCGACGATCAGAAACGAGATGCCGTGGTGGCCGCCGTCCTCGGTCGTCTTCACGGCCGTCACGATGAAGTCGGCGCGCACGCCGTTGGTGATGTAGGTCTTCTCGCCATTGACCACCCAGCCGCCGTCGACGCGCTCGGCCTTCGTGCGCAGCGCGGCGACGTCCGAGCCGGCGTCGGGCTCGGTGATGCCGAGCGCGCCGATCTTCTCGCCCGCGATCGCGGGGACCAGGTAGCGCTGCTTCTGCTCCTCGGTTCCGAACTTCCAGATTGGCGGCGTGGCGATGTTGTTGTGTGCGCCGATCCCAGCTGCAGTTCCCCCGGAGCCGACGCGCGAGAGCTCCTCTACGAGCACCGCCTCATGCAGGTAGTCCCCGCCCTGGCCCCCCAAATCGGTCGGGTACTTGAGGCCAAGCAGACCCTGCGCGGCGAGCTTTCCGAACACCCCATCCGGAAACCATTCGTCGCGCTCCCACTCCTGTGCATACGGGGCAAGCTCGCGGTCGAGGAACCCTCTGATCGACTCCCGGAGCTCTTCGTGCTCCTGCGTGAACGGCGGCTGGATCAAAGGCCGTAGGACCGGCCGATCACGTCGAGCATGATCTCGTCGGTCCCGGCGCCGATCCGGTTCAAGCGCGAGTCGCGCCAGGCCCGCTCGACGCCGTACTCCTTCATGTAGCCGGCGCCGCCGTGGATCTGGATGCACTCGTCGGCGACTTCGACCGCGATCCGCGACGCGTGCAGCTTGGCCATCGAGATCTCGCGCACGGGGTACTCGCCGTTGGCGAAGCGCCAAGCGGTCACGTACACCATCTGCCGCGCCGACTCGATCTTCGTCGCCATCTCGGCGAACTTGTGGCGGATCACCTGGAATTTGCCGATTTCACGGCCGAACGCCTTACGCTCTTTGGCGTATTCGAGCGTGCGATCGAAGCATTTCTGGGCGCCCGCCACCGAGCCGGCGGCGCCGATCAGGCGCTCGCCCTGGAGCTCCCACATGATGTGGTAGAAGCCCTTGCCGACCTCGCCGAGCACGGCGGTCTCGGGCACTCGTACGTCCTGGAAGGCGAGCAGCGCGGTGTCGGAGGCGTGCATACCGAGCTTCTCGAGCTTCTTCTCGCGGATCACGCCGGGCGCGTCCATCGGCACCAGGAACAGAGTGAAGCCGCCGTAGCCGGCGTCGGGGTCGGTCTTGGTCACGAGCACGATCACGTCGGCGCGGTGCCCGTTGGTGATGTAGGTCTTCGAGCCGTTGATGACGTAGTCGGAGCCGTCCCTGACCGCGCGCGTCTTGATCCCCGCGACGTCTGAGCCGGCGTCGGGCTCGGTGATGCCGATGCAGAGGATCTTCTCGCCCCTGATCGCCGGCACGACCCATTCCTGCTTCTGCTCCTCGCTGCCGAAGGCAAGGATCGGAGGCATCGCCATGTCGGTGTGCACGGCGACGCCCATCGCCAGTCCACCGGAGTTGGCCCCGGTCATCTCCTCGCCGAGGACGAGGCTCGTGAAGTAGTCGCCGCCCTGGCCACCGTAGGCCTCGGGCTTGTCCAGGCCGAGCAGGTCGAGCTCGCCCATGCGGTGGAACACCGAGTCGGGGAAGGTCGTCTCCTCCCACTCCATCGCGTGCGGCGCCAGCTCCTTGGCGACGAAGCTGCGGATCGACTCGCGCAGCTGTTCGTGCTCGTCGGTGAAGATGAAGTGCTTGCGCTTGCTCTGGTGGTCGGGCTTCAGGACGGTGTCGGTGGCGGCCATGACTCTCCTTGTTCGGCTGGACAGCCAAACGCTAACGCACGGCAGGTTAGGATGCCCCACTGTGTCTGAGGAACCGGTTCTATACAAGCTCGCCGACGGCGTCGCCACGATCACGCTGAACGAGCCCTCCACGCGCAACGCGCTCTCGCCCGAGGTGCTTGCGGGTCTGATCGCCTGCTTCGAGCGCGCCCGCGACGACGGGACCGTGCGCGCGGTCGTGCTCGCCTCCTCGCACGAGACGGTCTTCTCCTCCGGCGCGAACCTCGGCGGCTTCGCGATGGACGCGCCGCTCGTGCACCGCCACTTCGGGACCGAGGCGTTCGTCTCTCTCTTCAAGCTGATCGGCGAGCTGGGCAAGCCCACGCTCGTCGCCGCCTCGGGCCACGTGCTCGCCGGCGCGCTCGGGATCGCCTTGGCGTGCGACCTGATCGTCGCCAAGGAGGGCGCCACGTTCGGCACGCCCGAGATCAACGTCGGCACCTTTCCGTTCATGATCATGGCGCTGATCTATCGCAACGTCCCGCGCAAGAAGGCAAACGAGCTGCTCTTGCTAGGTGAGCGCTTGAGTGCGCAGGAGGCCTTGGCGGCCGGCCTCGTCAACAAGGTCGTGCCCGCCGGGGAGTTCGACGCGGCGGTGGCAGAGTGGGCGGCCAAGCTCGCCTCGAAGTCGCCGGTGATCATGCGCCTGGGCAAGGAAGCGATGCGCCGCCAGCTCGACATGCCATTGGACGACGCGCTCGACTACCTGCGCGCGCAGCTGACGCTCGCCACCTCGACCGAGGACATAGTAGAGGGCGTGACCGCGTTCTTTCAAAAGCGCGAGCCCAAATGGAAGGGGCGCTGAGGACATGGGGGAGACGCCGACGACCGAGCAGACCACCTCGCTGCTGCGCCCGCTGGTTGAGGATCTGGCCGAGCGCCGCGCTCATATCCGCCTGGGCGGCGGCCAGGAGAAGATCGACAAGCAGCACGAGAAGGGCGCGCTGACCGCGCGCGAGCGGATCGCTTTACTGGTGGACGGGGGCACGTTCGTCGAGCTCGGCATCCACGGCCGCCCGCACTCCGCGCAGCGCGCGATGGACGGCGTCGACGCGCCCGCCGACGGTGTCATCACCGGCTACGGCAAGGTGGACGGTCGCCTGACCGCCGTGTGCGCATATGACTTCACGGTGATGGCCGGCTCGATGGGCATGACGGGAGAGTTCAAGGTCACCCGCCTGCGCGAGCTGGCCTTGACGAAGCGCATCCCCTTCGTGTGGCTGCTCGACTCCGCGGGTGCGCGCGTGCAGGAGGCGGCCGGCGCGATGTTCGCGGGCTCCGGGCACCTGTTCCGCGAGGAGGTGATCATGAGCGGCGTGATCCCGCAGGTCGCGGCCCTGCTGGGCCCGTGTGCCGCCGGCACCGCCTACATCCCCGGCCTGGCCGACTTCGTGCCGATGGTCAAGGGGCGCGGATCGATGGCGCTCGCGGGCCCGCACCTCGTGCGCGCCGCGGTGGGCGAGGACGTCACCCAGGAGGAACTGGGCGGCTCGCGCGTGCACTGCCGCAAGTCGGGCGTGGGGGATATGGAGGTCGCCTCCGACGAGGAGTGCATCGATCAGATCAAGCAGTACCTGTCGTTCATGCCGCAGAACTGCGAGGCCCCCGTGCCCGTGCGGGCGGTGAGCGACCCGATCGACCGCGTGGATGAGGAGCTGCTCGACGTGTTGCCGGAGTCCAACCGCAAGCCCTATGACATGTACGAGGTGATCCGCCGGATCGTGGATGACGGCGACTACTTCGACATCAAGGGCCAGTGGGCCAAGACGATCATCACCTGCTTCGCGCGCTTCGGCGGCCGCCCGGCGGGCATCGTCGCCAACCAGCCCAAGCAGCTCGGCGGCATCCTCGACAACGACTCCGCCGATAAGGCCGCCAGGTTCGTGAACCTGTGCAACGCGTTCGGCATCCCTTTGGTGTTCATCCAGGACGTGCCGGGCTTCATGGTCGGCACGAAGGTCGAGGCCGAAGGGATCATCCGCCACGGCGCCAAGATGCTGTACGCGGTCGCCAACGCGACGGTCCCGAAGATCACAGTGATCACGCGCAAGGCCTACGGCGCCGGCTACTACGTGATGTGCGGCCGCGCCTACGAGCCCGACCTGATCGTCGCCTGGCCGAGCGCGGAGATCAGCGTGATGGGGGCCGAGGGGGTGGTCGAGATTGCCTTCCGCAAGGCGGTCGATGCGGCCGAGGACCCGGACGCCAAGCGCGCGGAGCTGATCGAGAGCTTCAAAAAGATGTTCGACGTCTACATCGCCGCGGGCAACGACCTGATCGACGACGTGATCGACCCGCGCGAGACGCGCGCCACGATCTGCCGGGGGTTGGAGATGGCCGCCGGCAAGAAGGTCGAGCGGCCTTACAAGAAGCACGGCGTGGTGCCGGTATGACCACTCGGGCAGCAGGCCGCGGCGAGCAGACTTGAGCGTCTGGCGGCGTCTGACGTCGTCAACAAATATCGATGAAAGTCTTGACATCTGTGCAGCAGCGGTGTACAGTCGTGCCTGGACTTGGTATCCGTAGACGGATGCCGGTCGGAACATAAGACTGGTTTGGGTCGATCTCTGTGGTCGACAGCAAACGTTTTTTGACGGGGACCTTGGGAGAGGGACCGGGTCGCAATTGAGAGGGAGTTGTTGTTCGCGTGGTTTCTTTGGGGAATAGCGTGGTTGAGAGTCCGTGTGCTGTTGGCGGGTCCCTAGTGGGACGCGTCAGCGTCGCTGACGCGTCTCTCTCTCTCTCTCTCTCTCTCTGGCGCCGTCGGCTTCTAGGCGCTAGTTCTCTTCGCCGCGGTGTAGCTCCGCGGCTCGCCGGGCAGGAAGCCCGGTTTGGCCTCTCGCGCGTGAGGGCGTGGTGAGGTGGCTGCTCTCAGGCGAGCACGCGGTTCCGTGCGCGACGGTCACGCTCGTGTGCCGCACGCCTATAACGGCGCGGTTCGTGAGCAGCTCGCGGATCTGCAGCGCGCACGTCTCTTGTCGGCGATGTTCGATGTGGCGACGGAGCGGGGGGCGGCGCACGTGACCGTCGCGCACGTAACCGAGCGCTCGGGTGTGTCGCGGCGCACGTTCTACGAGGTGTTCGACGATCGCGAGGACTGCTTTCTGGCGGCGTTCGAGCAGGCGCTTGAGTTCGCTTCTGGGCGTGTGCTGCCCGCGTATAAGTCACAGGGCAGGTGGCGCGGGCGGATCAGGGCCGCTCTGGGTGCGCTGCTGGTGTTCCTCGACGAGGAGCCTGTCGTCGGCAAGTTGCTGATCGTCGAGTCGTTGTCGGGTGGCCAGAGGACGCTGGATCGGCGCAACGAAGCGATCGTCCGGATAACCAGCGCGATCGACCAGGGCCGTGAAGAAGCGAAGGCTGTTTCGCCTCCGCCCCTGACCGGGGAGGGGATCGTCGGCGGAGTGCTCAGCGTGATCCATTCGCGTCTCGTTGAAGAGGATCGTGGCCCACTGGTCGGGCTGTTGAACCCGCTGATGAGCATGATTGTCCTGCCGTATCTGGGTGCCACGGCCGCGCGGCGCGAGCTGGATAGGCCGGCCCCGAAGTCGCAGAGCCGCAAGGCGCACGGTGAGCCGCTGCTCTCCGATCCTTTCAAAGACGCGGGCATGCGCCTGACCTACAGGACCGTGCGCGTGCTGATGGCGATCGTCGACCATCCCGGCGCGTCGAACCGAACGATCGGCGCGAGTGCCGGCATGACCGATCAGGGTCAGGTTTCAAAGCTGCTCAGCCGTTTGCAGCGGATCGGGCTTGCGGCGAACACGGGTCTCGGCCCGGGCCAGGGCGCCCCGAACGAGTGGGTGCTCACCGACAAGGGGCGTCAGGTCGTTCACACGATCCGTAGCCACACCGAAGGCCGCGCATCAGGACGGCACGAGCAATGACTCATCACGCACGCGCGAAGACAAGGAGAGAGAACATGAGACGCATAACCGGCAGGTCCACCGCCGTCCATCCGAGCGAGACGAGTAGGGGTCGCTCAGCCGTCTTCGGGCGCCTGGCCCTCGCCCTTGCCGCCATGTTTGCACTATTCGCGCTGCTAGCCAGTAGTGCATGGGCAACCGCACCGATCCTGGAAACCAGTTTCGCTGGCCCACTAGGGGGTTCGGTCGGGCCTATCGCGGTGAACGAAAAAACCGGTGAAATCTTCGTCGTCGACAAGGCTAAGGATGCCGTTGATCGTTACACGTCTTCTGGTGTCCTCATCGAAGAGATCCTGGGCTCGAGCACAAAAGCGGGCGCATTCAATTTCTCTACCCAATCCGTCGGATCATACAACCCCATAGTGGTAGACAACTCTGGTGGACCGGACAAAGGAAACTTCTATGTCGGTGCCGAAATCGGAGAACGAATCTTTGCCTTCAAGCTTGAAGCCGGGGTCTACAAAGAGTTTTGGGAAGTCGGCAAGATTTCGACAGGTCTCGCTGTGGACAAGTTCGGAAATCCTTGGTTCACCGCCTTTTACGAACAAGTCGCCGTTGAGCTCGACCCGAGTAATGGCGCCATCGTCAAGCAAGTCACAACGCCTGGGGTCGAAGATGAAAGCATCGCTTTTGGCTCCGAAGATCACATGTTCGTCACCTCCTATACAGGCGACCGGGTGGCCGAATTCGACCCTGTTACCGGGAATAGCCTAGGCACGGTCACCGTAAAACAACCAGTTGGTATTACGGTCGATCCGACTACCAACAACCGGTTCGTGGTCGTGCAGCCAAGTGGTGTCGAGATCCTGACGCCTGCTGGAGCTACGGTCCCCGGTACGCCATTTTTCACGGAAACACCGGCTGTCGCCGTGAATGGTGCGGCTGGAAAGATGTATACCACCAACAAGAATACTAACAAAATCGAAGTGTGGCATATCGCTCAACATGTTCCGGTGTCAGTCGCAAAGACTGGTGGTGGGATTGGTTTGGTGACGAGTGTTCCGGCTGGGATTGAATGCGGTTCGACGTGTAGTGCTACTTCTGAAGAAGGGGATACGGTCGTTCTTACCGCGACCCCGGATTCGGGTTCTGCTGTGGCTGGTTGGGCGGGGTGTGCTTTTGAACCTAGCCCGGATGAATGTGAAGTCAATGTTGGTCAGGTCAATAGTGTGACGGTTGATTTCGCGAAGGCGTTGAGTCTCAATGTGAGTAAGAGTGGTTCGGGTACGGTGACGAGCAGTCCGGCTGGTATCGATTGTGGTGCGACGTGTTCGGCTTCTTTCCTTGAAGGCGCGAAAGTGACGTTGACGGCGGTCCCGCCTGCTCATAGCAGGGTTGTGTGGCAGGGTTGCGCGGCGGAACCGGTGGCTGATAAGTGCGAAGTGACCGTGAATAGCGCGATGAGCGTGTCGGCCGCGTTCAGTCCGATCATGCACGCGTTGACGGTCACGACGGGTGGTAATGGTAGCGGCTCGGTGACGTGTAATGGTGGGTCGTGCGCCGCGAGCTACTCGGAGGGCACGACGATCGCTCTGGCGGGGAGTGCAGCGTCCGGTTCGAGCTTTGCTGGTTTCTCCGGCGCGGGATGTTCTGGTACGACGTGCACGGTCACGCTTGAAGGGGACACGACAGTGACGGCGACGTTCAACGTGGTCTCTTCTGGTGGTCGTAGTGGTGCGGGTGGCGGTACGCCGACTCCGACGCCGACCCCTGCGCCTGGTGCGACCCCGAAGTCCAAGCCGGTGGCGAAACCACTGAAGTGCAAGCGTGGCTTTGTCAAGCGCAAGGTGCACGGCAAG
>DASZGH010000033.1:0-53071 GCA_035938935.1 Solirubrobacteraceae bacterium | reverse complement strand
CGACGAGGAAATCATCGGCAACGTCTTCACCCTCCTGATCGCCGGTGAGGACACCACCGCGCACACGATGGCCTGGACGCTGTGGTCCTTGGCGAGCCGTCCAGAGATCCAAGACCGCTGGGCAAACGAGGCCCGTGAGGTCTTGGGTGAGCATCCGTTTCCCGCCGACTACGAGGCGATCGAGCGCCTGAGCTACGGCGAGGCGGGTCTTGCGCGAGTCGATGCGCCTGAAGCCCGTCGCCGTCGCGATACCCCTCGAATCTCTCGCCGACACTACGATCGCGGGCACCCACATCCCAGCCGGGGACACGGCTCTGGCTTCCCACACGCCACGCCGGCCTGAAAGCGGTGAGGCGCGGCAGCGAGTTTGATCCCGAGCGGTGGCTCAACAACGACCAGGCGGGTAGCGCCCCCGATCAGAAGTCGTTCCTTGCCTTCGGCGCCGGTCCCCGCTTCTGCCCTGGACGCAATCTCGCGTTCCTCGAGGCAAAGACAGCCATGGCGATGCTCGCCCGCAACTTCGAGGTCGAGCTCGATCAAACCAAGGAGCCCGTCAAGGAGCAGTTGAGCTTCACCATGATCCCCAAGGGCCTACGCGTACGGCTACGCGAGCGAACTCCACAGAATTTCGATCCCGTCGGGGCAACTGAGCCACACCGAGCATCTTTGAGGCTCGACCCGCGGGTCATCCCGCCTCACATAGCGTCAGAGTCGTGCGCGGACTGCTGCTTCGAGCTTAGGAGCGAGCGCGCCGACGCAGGCTGCTCACGCTCCTACCAGGGACGACTCTGGCCGTCAGCCAGCCGCCGGCCATGCTTCCGCTATCGCTGCGGAGAGCGAGTGTGGACAGGTCGGCGGCATCGGCAGCTCCTCGTTCGTCCGATGGAGGAGAGGGCGGCTGACGATCTCGACTCCTGGAATTGCTCGAAAGCAGTAGCCTGCGCGTCCCTTTTGTACGCCGCAGGATTCTGTTCCGATATGAAGTACTCTGCCGGCCGATGGGACCGGCCGATCGATCTGACAGGCATAGGAGAGCCACGGTGGTGGAAGCCGAGCAAGACACTCAGGTCGTGCAACGCGGTGGCTCGCCGCCACGGGCGTCGGAGGCGACCGATGCTAACGGCCGGGCGACCGGCACGGATACCGTCGCCGCTGAGCGGTGGAGCCCCTTCGATGTCGCCTCGTTGGTGGAAGACGTCATCCAGGAGAGTGGTCCGATTAAGCAGTGGGTGGTCACTGGGGAGATCCCGACGAATCGCCTGGTTGAAAGGGTTCTCAACGAAGATCCGACGTCGGTCGCAGCGCAGCAGCGAGCCGACTTCGCCGAGGCGCAACAGCTCGTCACCAGTCTGAGCCGAGCACGCGGCGCTCGAACTCGAGAGCCGCTATGGCTCCGTCTCATGCCAGCAATCCTAGCTCTGGCCACCCTCGTGTTCCTCGGGCTGCTCACGACCTGGATATCCGTCGGAAAGGTGGAATTCACCGGTTCAGGGGCGGCCGTCTCCGTCATCCTGTTTGTGATGCTAGAGGCGACTCTCGCAGGATCTGTGAGGTTGCTCAAAGGCCGCTTTCGCCACATGGTAGTCGAGCCGCATGAGGCCGGCGTCGCCAGGGCGGAGCACGGAGCAGAGAGATCCTTGGCAGCGCTGCACGACACGCTCATCGAGCAGTCCGTGCGCCCAGCGCTGTACACGATGGCGAACGAAAACCGAGGGGACCTGTATCGCGTGACGCTCGGTCGGGTGCAGCACGAGGGGCTCGCCCAGTTGGACGATTCACGGGCAACAATCGACACGGACACCAAGCGACGCCTCGACTATCTGCTGCGCGAAATGCCCGGCGGGAGCATCGGTCTCGCGGGACCGCGAGGAGCCGGCAAGAGCACCCTCATGAGAGCTGCATGTCCGTCTGCACGCTCCGGACCGATCTTCGGTGTCATGGTCGCAGCGCCGGTCGAGTTCGAGGCCCGTGATTTTATATTGCACCTGTTCTCTGAGGTATGCCAGAAGGTTCTGGGGACAGAGATAGTCGACGAGCTACGCAGGCATGATCCTATTGGCGAAGGGATTGGAGACCGACGCCATCTCATGTGGTTTGCAGCTTTCCTCTTCGCGATTACGGCAATCGCAGGGCTCGCGTTGGCGGTCCACTCATCGCTGCCAGGTAGATCTCACGTGAACTGGACGCTGATCCTGGGCTTGGCATTGACGGCTTTTGGGTCGCTGGGCTACTTGCGAATGATCGTGCGTACGCGTGAACTGCGCCGAAATCGGGAACGCCGTCTGAGCATCGAAGCTGAGCAGTCGGTGGGCTCTCTGGGTTCCTACATTCCTAAATCACCAGAGGAGCAGAAGATCTTCTCGCTCGCAAGTTCGAGGCTGAAAGACATCTGGTTCCAGCAGTCTTATACACGTGGATGGTCGGGGAGTCTCAGTATGCCCATCGGCCTGACTGCGGGGGTTGAGGGCGCCACCGCGCTCGCGCGCCAGCAGATGAGCCTGCCCGATATCGTCGCCGAGCTGCGCCGCCTGATCGCTTCGATCGCTAGCGATAAGGTCACCGTCCGAATAGGCATCGACGAGCTCGACAAGATTGAGTCGCCCGAAGCAGCGGGCCGATTCATGAATGAGATTAAGATCCTGTTCGGTATCTCGAATTGCTTCTTCCTGGTCTCGGTGTCGGAGGATGCGATGAGCACATTCGAACGACGCGGACTGCCGTTCCGCGATGTATTCGACAGCTCGTTCGACGATATCGTGCGGGTTGGTCACTTGAACGCGGCTGGTACGATAGAGCTCGTACAATCCCATGTCATCGGGATGGGAGTCCCGTTCATACTTCTCGGTCACTGCATGACCGGCGGCCTCGCCCGCGATCTAATTCGCGTGGTGCGTGACATGGTTAGCCTCGCACCAGGCGATGGCGACGAGCGGGCTCTATCTGACATTTGCAGCACGCTGTTGTATGCCGATGTCCGCGGGAAGGCGGAGGCGTGCGTCGTTGCGTGCAGCCGGCTCCCACATGGCCCGGCTGTCGAGAGGCTGCAGACTTGGCTGCGCGCTGTGCCGCAGGCCGGTGTCACCTCAGCTCAGCTTCTAGCGCACTGTGCCGGAGCGGAGAGCGAGCTGGCGTTCCTGCACGGCGTGCATGTACACGATCAGAAGGCTCGCACTGCTACTGGGTTGGCGACGGAGTTCCTGGCGTTCTGCTATTTCAGTTCGACGCTCCTGGAGTTCTTTACGGATGCACGCTCGGGCGACAGCTACCGGGAAGTCGCAGAGGATATCGCCGGGCGATGCCCCATCGATCGGCTCGCCGAAGCCCGCCAGGCATTCGCTGTACACCCGCGAGCAGCGTGGGATGCGGTGAGCGAATTTCGCGACGAACAGGGCCTGCTCCCTCAACACAAGTTCCCCGCGTTCGGATAACACTGTTGGCGGGCTGTTGGCGTCGGCCACCGGGCGAGGTTCCCGAGATTGTAGTGCGGTTGCAGGACCGTGAACTCCGCAAGTCCATGCACGCGCTGGAAATCGAGTGCTGCGGCGCCGAGGCGGCTCCCTTCGCGTGATCTCGGCGGTGGCGTCTTCCGAGATCGACGCGGACGTAGCCTCCTCCGCGAACGCGACTCCGACCCAGAGGCGCGGTGGTGCCTGCGCTCGTTCGAGGATTCTCACGCCGACGTCAAGACAACCATGCGCTACCTGCACCACAAGAGCAGGCCGACGAGGCGAGGTGTTGTGGCACGCGTTTAGGAGAGGCGAGGCCCGGACTCAGCCGCGCGGAAACCAGACGCAAGCACGTTGCCGTCTCGAAGACTCGACGACAACGTGCGAGCCGGTCGAGAAAGCCGACCAGATGCCCGCGCTAGCCGCAGAAACAAGCTCACCCACGATTTCTCGCAGTCGCTTGTCCAAAGCCGCCAAGCCCGGACGATCCGACTGCTTGGACCTTGGCGTGCAGCCAACTTGCTGCGGGCAATGTGATCGAGTGAGCGCGGGAAGCGAGGTAGTAGAACAGGCTGCGCCCGTCAGATGCGACGATAAACACGCGATAGCCGGTCGCATCCCGCACGCCTCTCCATCGCACAATCGCCTTGCCGTTCCGCTGGCTGATGGATACACGCGGAGCTCCGAGGTGCACGCGCGCTGTCTTGAAGCTCGGCCCAGCGAGCTCGGTACGCAGCAGTCCGGCTTGTTCTACGAGCACAATCACGTGATGCGTGCCGCCGATGCCGCGGTCACGGGCGATGAATGTCCGGGACCCCCCGGCGCGGCCGGTCGCCAGGATTTGCGTCTGGCCGTAGCGGTCGACGTCCTCGAAGAGCAACCTCTGACCCTGGATGGCACTGGCGCGCCAGCTCAGCCGGTAGCGGTCACCGCCAAGCGCCCGGATCGCTGACTTCACACGTGGCGTGGCGAGCAGCTTGGTAGCTCCTATCGATGCCAGGCGCGGCGCCCCTGGTGCCGGCCCGACTCCCAGCGCGCCCTTGGCAGGCAAAGCAAGGGCGATGTCCGTCTGGTCCAATGACGGAATCCCGAAAGCGATGTACACGGCGTGGCCGAATGAGCCCTCGGTGTCGGGCGCGATCAGCTTTTGCATGTTGCCTTGGGTCAAGAGTACGTCAGGCGGCGCCCCCTGTCCTTTGACGATCAGGTTGACCTGCCGTTCGCCGGCGGGGATGCTGAGCGTCTGCTGTGCGCCGCCAGCAGAGGAGCTGCGGGCGCCCAGCGTCCGCGCCAGCTCAGTGAAGCCGCATGAACCCTGTAGCCAGGCGGCGCTTCCGTTCCAGCGAATCGCGCCGCCAATGTTGATCTGACTCCACAGCACTTTCGCATCGGCGCATGCAGCGACGCCTACGTTGTTGACAAGGCCGTCTCCCTCGACGGATACAACAGCGGCGCTGAGCTTTACGTGCCCCTCAGCATCGAAGGAGTGGGCCTGGATAGCGCCCGAGATTGATCCGTCGATCCCGACTCCGAAGATTTCACGAGTCATCTCGCCCTTGAATGACACACCGCCAGGATCGGTGACGGTGAGCGTTGCTGACTCGATCTTCTGACCGACCACGTAGACCGTCCCGCTTGCGCTGAAGACCAGCGGATTCCCGAAGCTCGCGGTGAGCGAACCGTCGATCTCCGCGGCGTCCAACCCCAAGATCTTCGGTCCCGCACTGATCCCGATCGAGCCGGTGGCCGAGAAGGCCGGCCGCAGCGTAACCGACAGACCCAATGCTTGCAGGACCGCTGGGGTGTCGGCGATCGGGATGTTGAGCTGATTGAGGTTGATCCCAACCTGGCTGACCTGCCCGTTGGTGATCGTCAAGGAGCCCTTCAGCTCCGGCAGCTTGCCGGGGAGATCAACGTCCACCGACCCTGACCACACGTCTCCGTGGCTCGTGCGCTTGTAGGACAGGGTCGCCTGCTTGACGACAATGCTGCGGATCGGGACGTCGCTTGACAGCGCGAGATGGAACGAGTTCACCTGAAGCCCGGAGGCAAAAGTCAGCTGTAGATCGATGGCGCCGCTCACAGTGACGCCCAGCGCGCCAAGCGAAGCGTTGAGGTCAGCGTCGGCGCCTGTGCCGGAAAACCCGATCGAGGCATTGCCCTTGATCGCGAGCCCCTTGAACGTGAGACCTGCGGGGACGGGGAATGCGATCCGGTGTGAGAGCGTCCAAGAGAAGCCGCCGCGGGCTTGATACAGGTCCAGTGGGCCGGCGTAGACGTCGACAGTTCCCGACGCCGAAACGGTGAGGCTTGGGACGTTGACGGTGAAGGTCCCGGTTGACTGGATCGCGAGCCCGTCTGCCCAAACCTCGCCGCTTGCGGTGTAAACGCCGCCGCTGCCGTGGAAGCATGATGCTTGGAGCATGATCCCGCCCGGCAGGACGATCGTCGGCTTGACGCATCCCCGGGCCGGCACAGGCGCACCCGGGCCTCCCGCCGCGCCGGCGCCCGCGCTACCGCCGCCCGACGTACCGCCGCCGCCACCACCGCCAGTGCTTGGCGGAGCCACGCCGGGGCTCGCGGTAATGACCGGCGTCTCGAGGGTCGGAACCCCGTCTACGATCGCCGAGACGGCGAAGTAGTTGCTGCTGCCGGCGGGCTCGGGCTCATAGGCGTCGGTTGCGCCGGCCGGCAACTCAGTGGCCGCGTTGCCGTTGCTGTCGAGCACATTGTCAGGCGAGTCCTGGAACGGCGTCGTCAGGTTCGGGGTCGAAAACACCTCGTAGCCGGTCGCCCCGGGAACTGGATCCCAGTGCAGGTGGACGTCCCCCACCACGTCACTCTGCGAGGTCAGCGAGTACAGCGTTGGCGGCGTGACTGTAGTGATCCCGGTGCCAGGGGTGATCTGCTGCCCGACGAAGCTCGCGTACGAACCCGATGGGTCGAAGGCGCCGGCGCTCGGCAACGCCGGCACGAGGATGAACCACGGCGAGTACAGCGTCTGCCCTGGGTTCAGCGTGCTCACCGAGCTGGAGAAGGTCTGAAGCGGCTGGAAGATGAAGTTCGTCGCTTGATCTGGGGTGGAGAGCCCAACGTTGTAGAACGGCACCGGGGCCGTGTTGGTGATGGCCAGGCGGACGTGGTAGGGCCGGCCGACTACCATCGAGCCGGAGTCAGCCTGGACGCCAAGTTTCAGGGCATCGGCGCCGTAGACGACGAGCGGATCGTGGAGCCCGGCCGAGATCGTGATCGGCTGATTGAACGGCTGGAGCGTTCCGTGGTAGTCGGCGGAGAAGTAGTAGCTGCCCGGCGTATCGCCACGGACGATCCACTCGACAGCGGCGCTTTGGCCGGCCGCGATAGTACCGACCGACTGAGTCGCTGACTGCGGCGTCGCCGTGGGCGCGAGGCTGAGCCCGTCAGGCAGGTTCAGCGTGGCGCTGCCGTTGTCCAGCTCCACGGGCGAGCCGGCGAGATTCTGGATGACCATGTCGACCGCAAAGAACTGCTTGAGGACCGATACCTGGCCGGCGATCGTGAGCCACTCGATCATCGGCTCGCCGTTCACCATGATCGGTACCGCGGTCCAGCCGCGGCCGAAGCACATCGCGTTCGTGCAGGTGGCGCTACCGCCGCCGCAGGTACCGGTGCTCCCGACGAACTGCCCGTTGCCGTTGACGTACCCACACAGGTCGGGACTGCCGCCACCGCCCCCGCCCCCGCCCCCGCCGCCGTAACTGGGCGGGAACTTGAGGGCGGCCTGGAATTGGTAGACGTTCTGGTTGTTCGGGTCGCTGGTGTCGATGCCGAGGGCCTGGATCTGGGACAGCGTCAGCCGCGTGGAGGTCAGAGTCGCGCTTGCGACCTGCCCGGGGACGAGGTTGACGGTCCCGCTGCCGGTCCCGCCGCTGACCGTGACTGTCCCCGTGGCCACCTGGTAGCCCTGCGCCCAGGCGTAGACGTTGTCGGCACCGTCCGGCATCCCGGTCAGGATCGCCACTCCGTTGGCGTCCGCGGTGGCGTTGATGCGGCTGCCGTCCGACGCCATATAGACGACGTCGGCGCCGGCCACGGGCAGCCCGTTCGGGTCCTGGAGGGCGATCGTGACGCCGGACGCGTGGGGGCCGACGGTCACCAAGACGGTGCTGGTGGCGGTGCTCGAGCCCTCGGATACGGTCAGCGTCGCCGTGAACCTGCCGGTGGCCGAGTATGTGTGCCGAACGGACTCGCCGTCGCCGCTCGTGCCGTCGCCGAAGTCCCAGCGGTAGCCCGTGATCGCGCTCGCCGGAATGCTGCCGCTGCCATCGAGCGTCACCGGAACCCCGACGCTGCCCGCGGCCGCTTCGCCGGCGTCGGCCGCGAGCGGGGGCAGCGTGACCGGGGCGGTCGGCGCCGACATCGCCACCTTGCTCGTACCGCCGACGTTCCAGGCCGTCTCCCACACCTCGATCGTGTCGCCGACGTCCTCAGCGGTCGGCGAGTAGCCGGAGGCATCGGCGCCGTGAATGCCCTGACAGTGAGCGCCGGAGGTGTCGCACCGCTCCCACTGGAACGTGTACGAGATGGCGCCGCCGGACCACGTGCCGTTGGCCTCGGTCAGGGTCTGGCCCTCCTGTGCGGTGCCTGAGATCGTGGGCACCGCGGTGTTGACCGGAGCGGGGATCAGCACGGTCGCGGTCGGGGACGACACGGCGGGCGTGCCGGCCCCGGTGTCGTTGCTGGCCGTCTCCTGCGCCTCGATCGTGTCGCCGACGTCGTTCGCCGTCGGCACATAGGTCGAGCCGGTTGCGCCTGTGATCGGGGAGCAGATCCCGCTGGCGCACTGCAGCCACTGGATCTGGATGGTGCTCGGCTGGTTCGTCCAGACTCCGGGCACCTCGGTCAGCGTCCGCCCCTGTTGGGCGGTGCCGGAGATCGACGGCGGCGTCGTGTTGGCGGGCGGCTCGCCGACCACGGCGGCCGTCGCTGTGGACGTCACCGCCGCGCTGGTGCCGGCGAGGTTCGTCGCCGTCTCCTGCACCTCGATCGTGTCGCCGACGTCGGCGTTGGTCGGCTCGTAGGTCTGAGCGGTGGCGCCAGGGATCGCGGCGCAGGTGCTCTGACCGCAGCGCTCCCACTGGTACGCATACGAGGTGGGGTTGAAGGTCCATGATCCGTTGTGCTCGGTCAGCGTGTCGCCCTGGGCGGCCGTGCCGGTGATCGTCGGGGCGCTCAGGTTGGTCGGCACCGAGTCGAGCTGCGAGTCGATCCCGCTGGTGGTCGCGCCGGCGGTCACCGTGACCGGGTCGGCGGCGGCGAGGGTCGCCTCCTGGTTGTAGTACTGCGTGACGCTCTGGTTGGCCGAGTCCTGACCGTAGAACCCGACTCGGTAGGTGCCGGGCTGCAGGTACCCGACGGTGTACTGGCCGGTGGAGCTCGACGTGCCTAATCCGACGAGCGTTCCGGTGCTGTCGTAGACGTCGACCTCGATGCCAGGGATGGCCTCATGGGTGTTTCCGTCCGTGACGGTGCCGGTGATCGCGCCCTCGGGGACGAGAGCGGCGTTGATCGCGCTCGTCGTCGCGCCCGGGTTGACTGTGACGCCGTCGGCAGCCGCCAGCGTGCTCTGGTCGTTGTAGTACTGCGCGACGTAGCCGGTCACCGAACTGTAGTCGTAGAAGTACAGGGCATAGGTACCGGGCGGGAGGTTGCTGAGCGTGTACGCGCCGGTCGAGCTGGTGGGCGCGCTCTGAACCACCTGGCCGCTGCTGTCGTAGGCTTCCACCTCGACGTACTGGAGCGCGTGGCCGGTGCTGGCGTCGGTGACCGTTCCCGCAATCGAGCCATACGGCACCAGCGCTGCGTTGACGGCGGATGTGGTATTGCCCGCCGTAACCGAGATCTGGTCGGCCGAACTGAGCGAGCTCTCGTTGTTGTAGTACTGGCCGAGGTGCCCGCTTGCCGAGAAGTAGAGGGTGTAGGTGCCGGTGGGGAGCCCGGTCAGCGTGAAGCTGCCGTCCGCCGCCGTGGAGACGTCGGACACGAACCCGCCGAAGGCGTTCAGAAGCTCCACCTCTGCGTACTGGATCGGCTGCCCGGTAGCCGAGTCGGTGACCTTGCCGGTGACCTGGCCTCCGCTGGCGAGCGCCGCGCCGATTCCCGTCGTCGTCTGGCCGCTGGTGACGGTGACGGGATCGGCGCTCGCCAGGGTGCTCTCACCGTGGTAGTACTGCAGCAGGTAGTTCTGGCCTGAGCTGGGCGTGAACTCCAGCTCATAGGTGCCGGGCACCATGTTCTCCAGCGCGTAGGAGCCGTCGCTCGCCGTCGAGGTCGAGGTCACGTAGCTGCCACTCGAGTCGTACGCAGTCACCCCGACTGAGGCGAGGTCGGTCTGACCGGCGGCGTCCGTGACCGTCCCGGAGATCGCCCCATCTGGAGTCAGGGCGGCGCTGATCCCCGAGGTCGTCGTCCCGATCGAAACCGACACTGTGCCCGAGTACGTAAAGGGCGCGTAGCCGACCGCCGAGAACTTGACTGCGTAGGAGCCCGCGGGCAGACCCGGCGTGGTGTACAGGCCGGACGAGTTCGTCGCGGCCGAGGTCATGTAGTAGCCACTGCTGTCGTACACGTACGCGTAGGCGCCAGCGATCGGGCTGCCCGTGCTGGCGTCGGTGACTGTGCCGCTGATCGCGCCGTTGGACAGCATCGCCGCGTTGACCCCCGTCGTGACCTGGCCGGCGGTGACCGAGACGGGGTTGGCGTTCGCGTAGCTCGACTGGCCGTCGTAGTACTGCAGGATGTAGGAGCCCGTGCCGTAGAACTCCACCTCATAGCTGCCGGTCGGCAGGTTCGACACGGTGTAGGTCCCGTCGGCGCCTGTCTGCGCCGAGCCGGCGGAGTTGCCCGAGGAATCGAATACGTAAACCCAGAGGCCGGAGATGACCGCCCCGGTGGTCTGGCTGGTGACGGTGCCGGAGATCTGACCGCCGGTCTGCAGGGACGCGCTGATGCCCGTCACGTCGGCGCCGTCGCCGACGCTGACCGGGGTCGCGCCGGAGCTGGTCGCGGCACCGTTGTAGTACTGGCTCAGGTAGTTGGCACCGCTGGGGGGCTTGAAGTAGACGGTGTAGCTCCCTGAGTACAGACCGGTGAGGGTGTACGTCCCGTCGCTGCCGGTCGTCGCCTGTATCGTGCCGTTGGGGCCGGTGGTCGAGACGGTGACGCCCGAGACGGGGCTGCCGGTGACGGAGTCAGTGACAGTGCCCTGGATCTCGGCCGGGACAGCCAGAGCGGCGTCGATCCCCGCTGTGGTCGAACCCTGCGCGACCGTGACGTTGGTGTAGCTCCGGTAGCCGTTCTGGCCGTCGTAGTTCTGCGCGAGGTAGTCGCCGTCGCCAATCGAGAAGGCGACCTGATAGCTGCCCGACGGGAGTCCGGAGAACGTGTAGTCGCCGTTGCCATCGGTCAGGGTGCTCGCGTAGAAGTAGTAGCTGCCGGTGAGAAGCTCGACCGAGGAGTTCTGGACCGGCTTGCCGGTTGCGGCATCGGTGACCACGCCGGTGACCTGCCCCCCGGACTGAAGCGCCGCGTCGATGCCGGTCGTGGTCTGGCCGGCTATGACGGCGACACTTGTGGCACTAGAGGCGGAGGCGGCGTTGTCGTAGTACTGCGGCAGGTAGTTGACCGTGCCTCCCGCGGGGAGGGCGAACCCGACGGTGTAGCTGCCGGTGGGAATACCGCCGACCGCGTACGTGCCGTCCTGGCGGGTCGTCGTCGAGCCGAGGCTGGTGCCGTTGTTGTAGACGGTGACGGTGATCCCGGCCAGATCGGCGCCGCTGGTCGCGGCGGTCACGGTTCCGGACACGATCCCGCCGCGGTCCAGCGAGGCGTCGATCCCCCGTGTCGTCTGGTCGGCAGTGACCGCAAACGAGGTGGCGCCCGCGCTCGTGGTCGCCCCTCCATACCACTGAGACATGAGGGTGGACGTGCTGTCGCCCGGCGTGAACGAGGCGGTGTACGTGCCGGGAAGCACGCCTGTGACGGAGTAGCCACCGGTCGTGCCGGTCTGGGTCGAGGCGATCACCGAGCCGCTGCTGTCGTAGATCTGGACCTGAACATTGGCGATCGCGGTCCCGGTGACCGCGTCGGTGACGCGGCCGGCGATCTGCCCGGCTCGAGGGAGCGCCTGGCTGACGGACCCGGTCGTCTGCCCGGCGATGACCGAGATATGCGTCGCTGACCCCAGCGACTGGCTGCCGCCGTAATAGGTCGAGACGTAGGACCCGTAGCTGAAGCCGACCTCATAGGTACCGGTCGGCAGCCCGGGCAGCGAATACGTGCCGCCGGCGCCCGTAGTGGTCGATATGAGGTACTGCTGATAGAGGCTGTAGAGCGTGACGGTGACGCCAGCCAAGCCGGTGCCGCTGGTGCCGTCGGTGACCGTGCCGGTCACCGTGCCTCCCGCCGGCAGCGCCTCGTCGATCGCGCTCGTGGTGGCGCCGTTGGTCACGGACACGCCGGTCCGGTTCGTGGGCAGGTAGTCGCTGCCCGTGCCGATCGGCGCGAACTGCACCGTGTAAGTGCCGGATGGCACCCCGACCACCGTGTAGGCGCCGCCGGTGCCCGTCACAGCCGAGGCAATCTGCCAGCCGTAGGAGCTGAGCACAGCGACAGTGATCCCGGGAGCGCCGGCCTGCGTCGAGGCGTCGGTGACGGTCCCGCTGACCGAGCCGTAGGCCGGCAGCGTGGCGCTGATCCCGGTCGTGGCCTGGCCGGCGGTCACCGTGAACGAGGTGGCCGACGACTCGTTCGTCGTCCCGCCGTAGTACTCGCTCATGTAGCCGCTGTTCGGGCTGTTGAAGTAGGCGATGTAGGAGCCGGCCGGAAGGCCGCCGAAGAAGAACCCACCACTGGCATCGGTCGTCGCCGTGCCGTAGTACTGGTAGGAGGTCGAATACAGGGAGACGGAGACGCCGCTCAGCAGACTCGAGCTCGAGCCACCGTCGACGGTGCCCGAAACCGAGCCACCCCCGCTCAGCGTCCCATCGATCCCCGACGTCGTCCGACCGAGGCTCACCGAGACGGGCGTCGCGGACGACAACGACGTGGCGCCGTTGTAGTACTGGGTCGAATAGGCGCTGTAGGCCGAGGTGTACGGCACGAACTCAACGGTGTAGCTGCCGGCAGCGAGAGCTCCGATCCGGTAGGTGCCGTCGGAGCCGGACACCTCGTATCCGCTCGACCCGCCGCCCGAGGCAATCGCCTCCACCTCGACTCCGCTCACTGCATGGCCGCCGATAGCGTCGGTAAGGGTTCCGGTGATGGTGCCGCCGGTGGCGAGGGCTGTATTGATCCCAGAGGTGACAGTACCGGCCATGACGGCCACCCCGCTCTGTCCCGAGCCGACGTGCGAGTTGTCGTAGGGGTAGAACGACACCTGGTAGGTACCGGTGGCCAGCGAGGAGATCGTGTAGTCGCCGTTCGCGTCGGTGTAGCCGTACCCGGAGTACCCGCCCGAGGACGAGTACGCATAGACCTCGACGCTGGACAAACCCGCGTGCGTGGAGGCGTCCGTCACCGCCCCGGTGATCTGCCCCCCCGTGGAGAGGTCGGCGTTCGCGGTGGCGAAGTCGCCGTCCGCGACGGTGACGGGGTCGGCGCTCGTGGCCGTCGTCTTGCCGTCGTAGTACTGCGGGGCGGCGTTGACGCCCGAGGAGGTCGGCGGGAGAAACTCGACCGTGTACGTCCCCGGGGTGAGGCCGGTTACCATGTAGGCGCCGGCCGCATCCGTCGACCCGTAGCCAGCCGCGCTCCCGGACGAGCCGAACACGGTCACGTCGACACCCGCTGCGGGCTGCCCTCCGGAGGTGACTGTGCCCTCGATCCCGCTGCCGGTGGACATCGCGGCGTCGATCCCGCCGCTCGTCTGGCCGTCCGTGACCGAGACCGCCGTGGCGCTCGATAGGGTGACGGTGCCCGAGTAGTACTGCGCCAGGTAGGGCTGGGAGCCCACAGGCTTGAATTCGACATCGTAGCTGCCGGTGACGAGTCCCGTGAGCGTGTAGGCGCCACCGGCGTCAGCCGTCGTCTGCGCCACGACCTGGTTGCTCGAGTCGTAGGCGACAACCTGAACGCCTCCGGCCGGGCCGCCGGTGCCAACGTCGGTCACGTGGCCGCCGATCGCGCCGCTGACCTGCATCGTGGCATCGACGCCGGTGGTGTTCGCTCCGGCGGCGACCGACACCGGGTCGCTGGCGGCCAGGGTCGCCTGCCCGTTGTAGTACTGCGCCAGGTAGCCGCCGGCGGAGAACTCGACGTCATAGGACCCGGGCGGCAGGTTGCCGACCTGAAAGGCCCCGTTGTGGTCGGAGCTGGCGCTTCCCACCCACGTTTCGCCGCTCGTCGCATAGACCGCGACGTAGGCACCCGCGAGGGGGCCGCCTGTCACGGCGCTCGTCACCGTGCCTGACAACTCGCCAGTACCCGCCGCTGTGGCTGCAGTGACCGGCACCAGGCTCGCCAGCGCCAGGACCACGGCGAAGGTTAGGAGCCGCATACGGGGCCTCATCGCGCCACCGCCACGCCGCACGCGGGCAACCTGTTCTGCAAGGCGAGCGCGCTGAGCGCCTCCTGGTGCATCACCAGCTGGCGGCCCACGGTCGCGGCCGTGCCGGAGTGGGCGGCCACGCTCCCCGCCGCTCCCAGCAGGGCCTGGAGCTGGCGCCAACCGGAGCCAAGCGTGCTCAGCGCCCTGGCGTCCCCAAGTCGCCGCAGTCGCCCTAGCGAGACGTCGACCCGGGTCGTCGGCGGCGCAGCGGCGCGTGCGTACCGGGTCAACTTGGCGACGGTGTACGGTGGCCGCAAAGCGGCGGGCCAGCCGTGGAGGACAGCCGCGCAGACGACGTTCACCTGGTCGAGCACCGCCCTGGTGGGGGCCGACGGCGCCTTAGCGGGCGCTCCGGCGGGCACCTGGGTCGGAGCAGTGACCGCCACCACGGCCGTGGCGCTGCGGCCAGCGTTGGACGAGGTCGCAGCGCCACAGCCGGCGATCGAGATCGCGAGCTCGCATGCCAGCAAACCGACGCCAACCATGAACATGGCACGGCGATGAACCATCCACTCGCCCCTCAAAGTTGTTGAGTCAGCACGCCCCACGCTGGCGCACCGTCCGTGCCAGCGCGAAGATCATGACAGATCCGGGCGAGTCCGTATACCCGGAGGACTCGGAGTACTAGAAATAGGAGCCGGGGCGTACTGTGGTGTGGAGCGTCGCCGGCCAAGGGCCGGACGTCCGCGCCGAGCGATCCCATAGAAATCGTCTTCTCAAGCGCTGAATCCGCAACGTGTCGAGTCTCCAGCTACTGACCACATAGAAAAACCCCGCCGGAGCGGGGCTTTTCCTTAGCAGGTCGATAAGCCGGATTCTGTCGTGAGCAGCCATCCATCTGAGCGGCCTACCTGGATCTCGGCGGGCTACCTGCAAACGATCCACTTTGACCTTGCATCGGGTGGGGTTTGCCCAGCCGCCGCGTCACCGCGACGCTGGTGCGCTCTTACCGCACCATTTCACCCTTGCCTGCCGGCCGTTCACGTGGGACGGCCGGCATCGGCGGTTTGTTTCTGTGGCACTTTCCCGCAGGTTTCCCCGGGTCGATTGTTCGACCACCCTGCCCTGTGATGTCCGGACTTTCCTCGAAGGCCGAAGCCTCCGCGACTACTTGACCTGCGCTCCCACCGTAGCTGATGAAGGCCCGCTTGTGAAGGCGGGAGCGCAACCGCCCGGTATCGCCCTCAGGCGTTTAGGACAAGCGAGCGCCGCAGCCGAAGCACCCGCCGGTCGGCGCTCCTTCCTCCTGCTCGCCGACCATCGCGACCATCGGCCCGGCGCAGACCGGGCAGGAGACGGTGCCGCGCACGGCCAGGCCCTCCCATACGCTGGTGATCAGGTCGTCCAGCGTCAGCCTGCCGTGCGCGTCCGCCTGCCCCGTGACCCCCGCGTCGCCCAGCCCGCGACGCGGTTCGTGCTCGAGACCCTCTCCCAGGGCCGGGGCTCGCTCGAGCAGGAGGGTTGTCATCACATGCTCCTGAGCAGTCCGACGACGCGCCCGAGCACCTTGACCTCCCGGGTGCGGATCGGCTCCATCGTCTCGTTCTCGGGCTGCAGGCGGATGTGGTCGGGTTCGCGGAAGTAGCGCTTGACCGTGGCCTCCTCACCGAGCAGCGCCACCACGATGTCTCCCTGATGCGCGGTGTCTTGTTGGTGGACCACGACGAGGTCGTCTTCCATGATCCCTGCGTTCTTCATCGAGTCACCGCGGATGCGCAGCAGGTAGTCGCCATCCCCGCCGCCCGCGAACGCCGGGACAGGCACGTACTCCTCGATGTTCTCCTCGGCAAGGATCGGCTGGCCGGCCGCCACCGCGCCGAGCAGCGGCAGGCTGTCGGGGCTGACGATGCTGCGGACGCCTTCGACCGCCGCGTCGACGGCCTTGTCGAGCAGCTCGATCGCGCGCGGCTTGGAGGGGTCCCGTCGTAGGCGTCCGATCTTCTCCAGGTTGGCCAGATGCGCGTGGACAGTCGAGGACGAAGCCAAGCCGACCGCCTTACCGATGTCGCGCACCGTCGGCGGGTAGCCGTACTTGGCCGAGTACTTGCGGATGAAGTCGTATATCTCCTGCTGGCGCTTCGTCAGATCCATGTCTAGGCGGCTCCCGCGTCGCGTTGATGTAGGCCTGAAACGAACATGTGTTCGTACTGTAGCGGGGGGTGAGGACGGATGCAAGCCGTGGGCGGCAGCGCCCGTTCGGCAGGGCGCCTGGCGCCGTTGGCGGCGACTTACCGGACTGGATGACGTCTATACTCGGTTGCTCTAGCGCCTGTGGCGGAATTGGTAGACGCGCAAGGTTGAGGGCCTTGTGGACCGCTTGGTCCGTGGTGGTTCGAGTCCACTCGGGCGCATGGAGAAAGCTCTGCAATAACGGGGCTTTCTTATGTCTGGACGACTGTTCGGTGGCGTTCTGTCGGTGTGCACAGTATTCTCACGTGAGAACTATGCACAGTTCTGTGCACATCTTTGACGGCTGGGACGCGCGGTGAGCGTGCAGGAGGATCGCGGCCGTTGGCTGGTGCGCTGGCGCGACGGCTCGGGCCGCCAGCGCGGCAAGCGCTTCGAGAGCGAGCGTGCGGCGCGAGAGTTCGACGGCGCGCTCGCGGACCTCGCGCCGCGTGAGCGGTCGGCCGACAGCAGCCAGCGTTCAGGCGGCGTCTACTCCTACCCCACCTCGCGCGGGACGCGCTGGTACTTCAAGGCGCGCGGTAGCGATGGCGTGCAGGTGACCAGGCGCGGATTCGCGAGCGAGCGCACCGCGCGTGACGCCAAGCGGCGGCTAGTCGAGCAGGTGGAGCGCGGCGAGGTGCGCCACACCAAGCAGTCGTTCGGCGAGCGCTGGGAGCGGTGGCTGGCACGACGCAAGGCGTATCTGGAGCCGGGCACCTGGCGCACGTACGACGTGGACGGGCGAAAGCGGCTGTTGCCGGCGTTCGCGTCGATTCCGCTCGGGCGGCTCGGCGTCGAGCACGTGCGCGCGTGGATGGAGGAGCAGGCAGAGGCAGTGGACGGCGAGGAGATCGCGCCGAAGACCGTCAACAACACGCTCGGGACGCTCGTGGTGTGCCTGAATGCGGCCGTCGAGGACGGGCTGATCGCATCGAATCCAGCGTTGCGCGTGGAGCGGTTGCCGGCGGCACACACCGAGCGCGAGTACCTGCGCCTGCACGAGATTCCGCTCTACCTCGAATCGTGCTCGGACGTGTATCGGCCGCTGGCCGAGCTGCTGATCGGGACGGGACTTCGCATCTCCGAGGCGCTGGCGCTGCGGGTGGGCGACCTGCAGTTGGAGCCGGGCGGCGGGATGATCGTCGTTTACCGCTCGCGCAAGCGCGGCGAGACGGTCGGCTCGACCAAGTCCGACCGCTTCCGCTCGGTCGAGATCGGGCCCGACCTGTCGCAGATGCTGCGCGACCAGCTGGCGCGGCGGTCGGAGATGGACGCCGGCGACCAGGGGAAGGCGCACTTGTTCGTGATGCCGACGCGGGTGCGCAAGGGCGAGCAGGGGCGCTGGGCGGGCGACGGCGACGGCGAGCCGATGGACCGCACCACCGTCTCGCGTGACTGGCACAAGCAGACGTTGGAGGACGCGGCGCTGCGCGACATGCCCTTGCACGCGCTGCGGCACACGGCGGCGGCGGCGTGGTTGGCGGCGGGCAACTCGTTGATGTACGTGCAGCGCCAGCTCGGACATGCGGACATCCGCACCACCGAGCGCTACTACGGTCATTTGGAGCGCCACGTTCTGGCTGCCGGGGCGGCCGCGACCGAGAAAGCGATCGCTCAGGCTGCCGCGCGGCGTTAGAGGATCCTTTGCTGGCCGCTTGCGGGCGTTACGGCATTCCCTGATGGTCTGCGCCGACGGGGGCGGGCCGGGGCCGCAGGATGCCGCGTGGGGATCGTCGGGCGTCCTGGCGTCCACGCGGCGCGGGCGTCGTCGACCCATCGCTGGATGTCTGCCGGGACGAACCGCAGCGGTCCGTCCTCGCCTCCGATGCGGATCGATGGAATGCGGCCGGTCTTGGCGGCTTCGTACAGCCAGGAGCGCGATACGCCGAGCTGGGTGGCGACATCGGATGGCTTCAGGAGTGAGGGGCGAGCGAGCAGAGGTTCTGGACCCATGTTGCTATCGACCTCGTAGCACCGAGAACGTCCAACGACTTCCGGCGCGTGCAGACAGGGAGATGTGTGGCGACCATACGGATCCGAGCCGAGACACAGCGCGGACACAGCGCCTGCTGGACCCTGCATCTAGTCTGTCCGCGATCCGTATGTCAGCGATCCGTATACACAAGGCGGGCGTAGCGAAGCAGCCCGGGCCAAGGCCAGTCCTGGTCTGGTCGGCAGGCAGGTATCGCCATCAGCGATGTTCGCTGAGCCGCCGCTCGGCGCGGGCGTGGATCTCGGAAGCGGGGACTTCGAGGGCTTCTGCGATCTTGAGGATGTTGGCGAGCGAAACGTTGCGCTCGCCGCGCTCCACATCCCCGTAGTAGCCGCGGTTGAGACCACTCTTAAGGGCGAGCCCTTCCTGGGCAATGCCCCGCTTCTTGCGCAACTCACGGAGCGCATCGCCGAACGCGGCGTGGGCTGGAGATAGGGCCGGCATGCAGGCAGCAAGTCTGTCCACACCGCCTGCTATAAGTCTACCTGTTATACGAGTCAAGGGATGGGCCCGGCGCGACCTCAACCGGCCGGGGCCCGACACAGGAGGTCATAGCTCCCATGCAGACCCATCGTAGATACACCAATAACCACGAGGCGACCCAGCGCCAGACCTCTCCAGATGTACGTTGGCTGATCGGCAGACTGTCAAAGCCTCAGCATCAGCGTCAAGGAAGGTCATGACATGACCAGCGACAGGCATGGGCCAGCAGGGGGTCCGAGATCGACTGTAGGGTCTTTCCGCGCCACGCGCTCGCCCGATCCTCAGGACATGCTCGCCACTACAGACCCACCGGCCACGCTCGTGCCGGCCTACTGGACCGATCTCGGGATCATGTACCAGAGCTCGATTGAGGACTTCCTCGGGTCGAGCATCGCCAATGCCGCCCGCAGCGAGGTACAGCTGATTTTTACCTCGCCTCCTTTTCCCCTGAACCGCAAGAAGAAGTACGGCAATCTTCGGGGAGATGAGTATCTTGAGTGGCTCGGGAGGCTCGCGGGACCTTTGGGCGACCTGTTGAGCGAGGACGGGTCTCTTGTTGTGGAGCTTGGCAACGCCTGGGAGCCTGGCGAGCCGGTGATGTCTACGCTAGCGCTACAGGCGATGCTGCAGCTCTTGGAGGCTGGTGGTTTCAAGCTATGCCAGCAGTTTGTGGTCCACAACCCCGCGCGGCTGCCTTCCCCCGCACAATGGGTCAACATCGAGCGTATTAGAGTCAAGGACTCCTACACCAATGTTTGGTGGATGAGCCGCACCGCAAGACCGAAGGCCGACAATCGTAAGATCCTCACTGGATATAGCTCGGCTATGAAGAAGCTCCTGAAGCGCCAGTCATACAACGCCGGTGAGCGTCCTTCCGAGCATCACATAGGCGAGACTTCATTTCTTACGGATAACGGCGGTGCCATTCCGCCAAACGTTCTCACTATTAGCAACACGACCTCAACAGATGCCTACCGCCAATACTGCAAGACGCACAAATTGCCGCTCCATCCAGCACGCATGCCACCTGAGCTAGCGGAGTTTTTTGTCCGCTTTCTGACCGATGAGAACGATCTCGTGCTGGACCCTTTCGGAGGCAGCAACACGACCGGTGCCGTCGCTGAGCATCTCAACCGTCAGTGGCTAGCCGTCGAGCCACAGCTTGAGTACATCGCCGGTTCCAAGGGCCGCTTCACCGATCGCGACCCAGAAGAAGCCGACGATCTCTCCGCAGCGGGCTAGTTGTTATCGAGATCGAGCATGCGCTCGTCGATCGCGATGAGGACGGCCTCGGCCATGCGATCCTGCTCGGCCTGGATCTGCTCCTCCGTCAAGTGGCCGCCCTCCTTCTTGGCATACTCCTGCCGGAACAATCCACAGGCGATGGCGAACAAGTACCGGTTCTCGCGGTTCTTGACCTGTTCTTCGGTGAGCGTCTTGTCGCTGAGCGCCTTGTCGATCAGCGGGTGGTGGCGGTTGACGCGAATGTCGGTGTTCTCGTCGCCGATGTTGACCTGGCCGACCGTCTTCTCGTTGAAATCGGCGTCCCAGTCCTCTCGCTTGACCCAGACGATGTTCGGGCCCTTGAGCGGGACCTCCTTGTCCTTCTGCTTCCGCTTGGAGGGCTTGGGCGGTGCGATGACCCAGACCTTGGCGCTGGCCTGGAGGATCCCGTTGTGGGTCACCAGCACGGCCTCGATCTCGCCCTCGCCGATCGGGGCATCCGGCTGCGCCTGGAGCGTCCACATGCTCTTGCCGGCCAGGAGCTCGGACTTGCCGACATCGAGCACCTTGCCGCCAAGGTCCGGGGTGAAGCGCACCGTCAGATCGTCCTCGTGGCGCTGCAAGTAGCCGTTCTTTGCGTCTACATGGACCCAAACCGTCGTCCGCTTGCCCTGAATAACGGTGATCGGGTCACGCTCGAAGCTGATCGCCGTGGGGGCATTGGGCAGATGGCTGTCGTCGGTGCTGCGCGGTGTCTTCGGTCCTCCCGGAGGCCCGGGCGGCGGTCCGTCGGTCACGGTCTGCGTGTCGTCGACCTTGATCGTCTTGTTCTTGTTCTTGAGGAAAGTGTTGACGAACTTGGCCAGCTTGTTGCGGACGCGGTCGGCGACTTCCTCGGCCCCCTTGCTCATGGCGCGCTCGCGCATCTCGTGCTCAAGACGGCGCAGCTCGTCGTCGTTCTTCAGCGCGGCGATCGTCTCGTCGTAGAGCAGGTCCTTCATCGGCCCGTCCACCATGCGCTCGCGGCTCGATGAGAAGAGCTTGCGCTTGGCAGGCGGCGACAGGTCATCAATGTCGATTTGGACGATGAGGTTCTTGGCCAGGTAGGGCAGGCCGAGGTTGTCCTTGAGCCAGGAGCGACGCTCGGTCTCGTGGCGCTGGCCGCTGAGCGTCACGGTCACGGCTGCGTCCGCCGTGACGTAGGCAGCCGTCGGGTCGGACTTGCTGGTCGAGTCGGCCGGTCGCCGGACCACCCAGTACTTGATCCGCAGGCGCCCGTAATCCTTGCTGTAAGCCTTCGACAGGTCGCGGTCAGCCGCGCCGCGCCAGGCGATCTCGAGGTTCTTGGTCTTGGGTCCGGCCTCCAGGCGGGTGCGGTTCCCGAGCACGACGCGCGTCGAGTCGCCAGCGCTGACCACCAGGTCGCTCATGTCGTCGTCGGCAGTGGCGGTCTTGTTGACGGCATTGAGGTCGATCTGGCGACGGCCTCCGACGAGAAACGGCAGCACCGGGTCGAACAGGATCGACTGCACCATGCCCCACGCGCCCGTGGTCAGCTGCGTGTAGGCCTGGGAGTACCGGGTCAGGTCGTAGCCGATATGCACGATCCGCGTGCCCTGCCAGTCGGGATCCGGCAGCAGGCCGGGGTCGAAGACCGGGACCTCGTTGTCGACGTTCACCCAGTAGCGATAGACCGCCAGCGCCTCCTTGTACGGGTCGCCCTCGTCGCGGTAGGCCAGCGTCCAGCCGACCACGTCGGCCTCGCCCGGCCGCAACAGGTCCGGCGCCTTCCGGCTGATGAACAAGGTGTAGGGGCAGAAGCGCAGCGTGGAGGACCCGCCCTGACCGTACGCGCCCTGCTGCCACGGCTTCCGCAACTTGTTGGAGCGATTCAAGGAGAGGAGGCCGTCCGGCATCTCCTCGCTGCGCTGCCCGACTCCGTGGTCCTCAATGATCACGGTGGGGTGCTCCTTGATCCCGCTCTCCTCAAGCATGAACACAAGGTTCTGAGCCAGATCCCGCCGCTCCTTCTCGGTCATATCGATGAAGCCGGCCTTTGGCACGTTGAACAGCATCCGTGCCGCATCTCGCGGGTTGGTGGGTGCCTGGGGCCAGTCCTCGGGCGTGTGGTAGCCGGCTTGGGATGCCTTCAGCTCGAGCAGGGCGTCGATGCCGTTGGTCAGGCGCTCGCAGAGAGCCGAGTACGAGTTCGACGCGATCTCGATCGTGCCCGCGTTGTTGTCGCGGTCGCCGATCTCGCGTGTACCCGCCAGTCGGGCGGCCGTCATGAGACCCATCAGCTCCTCGATGTCGCCGCTGGTGCGAGCCGTCAGCAGCCGTTCAACAACGGTAGGAGCCGTGAGGATGTCTGGTGTCGTCACGTTCTCGTCCCCGGATTCATTGGATTCATTGTTATGCCGAGGGGCCAACGCGCTTGCGGCCCTTGTCGGTGATCTCCCAGGTGCCGCGCGGTGCCTCACCGTTCAGCTCCTCACGCTCGACCATACGCAGCCTGGCGAAGGCAATGCGGCTCTTCCACCGGATCTCACCGGAGTTGAGCGGCTGTCTATCGGCATCAGTGAGGCGGTCGGCGAGCGTCTCACCTATGGCCTCAACGACCTCCCGGCTCGGTGCTCGGCCACCGTGCTCACTGAGGTAGAGCAGGATTGGCAGCTCGTACTCAGACTCCGGTAGTAGCGTTCCGCGCGCCGCTCGTGCGGACTTTCCGCTGCTGGCAGCCTGCTTCGATTTACTCGACCGCTTCCTGTTCGAGGTCGGCTGCTCAGCGGTCAGAGGGGGTTGCGGCCGGGAGAAGGCTCCGCCGACTGGTTGGGTTCCGTTCTGATGGATACCGAGCATGCGACGCAAGACGGTATTGGGGGTGTCGACAAATGGCTCCGCATTATGCTTGAGCACATCGAACACCTCGTCATCAATGTCGATCGAAGGGGACACGCGGTCCTTTCGGGACTTCTGGAAAAGTCAAGTTGCTGGTGTCCCGTTGAAGTTTAGCAAAGAAACTTGCAAGATGTACAGACAATGATCCAAGTTCCCTTCCAAGCTATACTTCCTAGCTGCAACTTGCAGCAGTTTGAGTCATCCCGAGTTTGACGAACGCTTGATTCTGCCTCTGGTTCGTGGAGTCGTTGATCTGCTCCTGGTTTCGTGGAACCCGTGATCTGATCCGGCTGCGAGGGAAACTGCTGAGTCAGGCCACCGCAGCGAACTCACGCTCGACCTCGCCGTCCACCGTGCGCTGAAAGCACACAAGCAGCTCCTCATCGAGCACCGCAGCGATCCGCTGGAGCGTCGGCAACTGCGGGATGTGCGTGCCCTTCTCAAGTCGAGAGACGGCGCTGTGGGATGTATCCGCCGCCTTGGCGACCTCCTCCTGTGTGAGCCCCAGCTCAAAACGCCGCTCACGCAAATGCGCCGCAATCGGGCTGACCTCGCGAAGAGCGCGGATGCGCTCATATTCGGCGCGAGCGTCGCGATATGCAGCGCTGCGCTTGGCGCGGCCCCGAGATGCTTCGGCAGCACTGCTCCCAACGGGGCTCTGTAGATCGGTAGTCATGCCCAAAGTTTATCACGACTGATAAGTACAGTCACGCCCCTCGCGACCCCGGGGGAGCATCGCGCCCGGCGGCACGAGGACGCCGACGAGGACTTGCGTTCATCCTCACCTCGAAGTCGGCCATCCGCGCCTGGGCCATATTGCGATCCCTCGCCACGACCACCCCCGTGTTCTTCTCGAAGACGTGGAGCAGAACCACCAGGTTTCGAGAGCGCTGATAGAGAACGCGATAGCGGGTCTTGGCGAACCGAACGCGCAACTCCCGCAGCTCTCCCTCGATCTGCGATGTGGCCGGGAACTCCGGCGGTGGGTGGCGCGGATCGCGGCCATTCAAATGCTCTTCGATGGCGTCGTCGATCTTCGCGACGGCGAGGGGCTGCACCTCAAACAACGCCTCAAGGAAGTCGTTGACCGGCTCCTTCCCGCGGCGGTCGCGATAGAAGACCGCCTGCGTTCGGCCGTGACGCGCATCGACTGCATCCGGCTGGGAACTCGGTGGGCGCTTCGCTCTCGGCACGATCGAGAAGACTAGAAGTCGCCTCGGAGCCCAACCAACGGCTGCGCGCGTTCAAATCCGATCCGTGAGAACACTTTGAGAACATCCACACCTCAAGACCCGTCCGATGCGTCCAGAAACCCGCGCAAACTGGGCGATCTGGACCCCCTCGAACCCATCTACACCCCCCGTATCCGGTTGAGGGCCTTGTGGACCGCTTGGTCCGTGGTGGTTCGAGTCCACTCGGGCGCACTGGTATCCCCTAATGCCGTACGCAGCCGTTAGGTGTAATCAGGCCTCTCGCGTACCGCTTCACTGGGAGTGTCCAACTGGTCGTTACGCGGCAGATCGGAGCAGCGCCTCGACCTTCTCACGGAACGCCACCGGGTCGATCGCCGGGTAGCGATACAGCTCCGGCTCGATCTGCTCAAACAGCTCCCTGAGCCGCGCTGGCTCCACCAGCCCGCGCTCGATCATCTCGTGCACGTCGTCGCGATCCTGGGCGAAGTCGCGCTCGACCTTCGCCAGCGCCTGCGAGTAGAAGTCGAAGTGATGCACCGATACGTTGCCCTCGCTGATGACAAGCGGACTGCGCTCGCGCCAGCCGGGCAGCTCGGGCACGAAGTCGGGCGGGGAGACGAGCTCCACGTTGATCGACAACCGCTCCTTCAGCGCGGGCAGCTCGCGGAGCAGGTCGTCGTCGGGCTCGAAACGCAGATCGACGTCGACCGTCGAGCTACGCCAGCCCTCGACGACAGCTGAGGCCCCTCCCGTCAAATAGATCCGCGTCGGATGGCTCGCCACGCGCCCGAGCGCACGCGCAAGCTCGCGCAGGCGCTGCTCGTCAACCGCGGGACGCATGCTCCGCCGCGTGCGCGAAGCTGACCATCCGCGCTATCAGCGCTTTGTAGCGGCTGTAGCCATCAAGGTACGCATCGCTGAGCACTTCGTACAGCCGATGCGAGGGTCGCTCCCCTGCCCACTCGGGCACGTCGAATCCCAGCGTACGCAGGCGCGGGGCGGCCATCGCCACGAGCAGCGCCTCCTCGCTCTCGCGACCGTCCTGGAGGTCGGCCAGCCCCTTACTCACCAGCTCGTGTCCAGGAAAGTCGTCCGGAACGTCGCGCACGAGCAGATCGTAGTGCCAGCGCTGGACTACCCAGCAACAGACACCCGCAGCAACACGGTCGAGTCCCGACCGACTTCCGCCCCGAGCGCACCGCTGGTCGCGCTCGTGCGGTGCGCCCACAGATCGCGCACGGCATATCGCCGCGCCGGCGCCAACCCCACGGCCCCCGCGCTCGTCTCGATCCGCAGCGGCACAGGCCCTCGGTTGAGCAGCGCCACCGCCCGCGAGCCGTCGCTCAGCGGCTTCACCCACACCTGTCCCGCGCCTTCGGAGGTAACCAGCGTCCCCTGCGCCCCGAGCGGATCCTGGTCGATCGCGACCACTTCGCGATTCTCGAGCGTGCCCAGGCTCGCGCGCGAGAGGCGACCCAGGTCGCGGCTGACCATCAGTGGCGCGGCCAGCATCGCCCACATGCTCACTTGCGTGCGGAACTGCGCCACCCCCATCCCCTGATCCGGCCCAAGGTAGTCGGGGTCGTTCCAGTGCCCCGGCCCCGCCGCCTCGGGATGCGCCGCATCGGCGTCAAGGTTCCGCAGCACGCTGCCGAACGAGACGTGTCCGGGAACCCCAACGTCGCCGTCGGTGCGCCAGCTGGCGCCGACTTCCGGCCCGAACGCGTACGAGCTGAACGCGGAGCGGACCGGCGGCGGTTCGCCTTCGCCTTGTTCGCCGGGCTGCAGGAAGTCGCAGATCGACAACAGCATCGGCCGCCCGCTGGCGTCCAGCGCCGCCCTGAATTCGCTGTAGGCTTGCGCCGGGTCCAGGCCCAGGCGCGAGCCGCCGCAGAAGTCGACCTTGACGGCGTCCACGCCCCATGCTGCGAACGCGTCGGCGTCCTGACGGTAGTGCCCGTCGCTGCCTTGACCGATTCCACCGCAGCCGTCGCCGCCGGCGTCCGTGTACAGCCCGAGCAGCAGGCCGGCCCCGTGCAGCACACCGGCCAACCAGGCAATCCCGTGCGGCCACTGGGCCCGGTCGAGCGCGATCTGCCCGTCGGGCGTGCGCGCCCCCTGCCACCAGCCGACGTCCAGCCAGACGAAGCGGTAGCCGCGGCGCACCAGGCCGAGCGTAAGCAGGTCGCTCGCCTGTTCGAGCACGGTCGACTCGCTGTAGCGAGCCCCGAACGCGAGGTAGCTGTCCCACCCCATGTAGGGAGTCGCCGCGCTAGCTGCCGCACGCGAGCGCCCGGCGGCGTTGGCGGCGGGCGCGGAGGCGCGCATGGCCGGCGCCGCGGCGCGAGCGGCGGGCGCGAGGGCCTGGACGGGGGGCGTCGAGGCGAACGCAGCAAGGGCACGCGCGCCGACGGAGCGGCCGAGGCTCGCCCCCGCCCCGAGCACGAGGCGCTGCTCGGCGAGCGGGGCTTCGATCGACCCGATCACCGTGCCGCTGACAAGCAGCGTCACGGCCAGGCGGTGGCGACGGGCAAGCAGCCTCCTGCTCCGCGCGCTCAGGACGACCGCGACGCTACGGCGCGCCCCGCGCGCGAGGTGCACGCGCATGATGGCCAGCGTCGCCGCTGGCCGATCGACGATCCCGTCGATCGTCGATCGGTCGGCGCCGGCGCCGACGAGCCGCAGCAGCAGCTTGCAGCCGTGCGGCGCCCTGGTCGAGCAGGCGACCGGCACGAGCACGCGCGCGCCGTGCGCGCGCGCCCTGCCGACAAGCGTCTCGCCGCTAGCGACCGGCAGCCCCTGGAACGGCACGCTGACAAACGCGCTGGTGGAGGTCGCACTGCCCGACGCGTCGCTGGCGGTCACCCGGCACTGGAGATGGTGACCCTCGTCGGCCGCTTTGACGGAGTAGGTGGGGCCGGTGGCGCCCACGATCGGTTCCAGTTCGCGCAGCCACAGATAGCTCAGCTGCACCGTCGCGTCGGCGGCCAACCCGTTCTGACACGTCAGCTGCGACCCAAGCGCGGGCGTGCCGAGGATCGACGGCCGCGGCGTGGGCGGCGGCGCCAGCAGGCTCACCGGCGGCGGCAGCGACGCGCTGAGCGAGCGGCCACTTGTGTCGAGCGCCAAGCAGAAGCTCCCCGCCGAGCAGGACACGCCAGCTAGCGCGTCGGGGTCGGGACTGGCCGTGCTCCACGCGGCCGGGGCAAGAGTGGGCGCTTCGCTTGCCAGCGCGTGACCGCCGCCGTCCACCGCCACGCACTGGCCGAGCGGCGCACAGGAGACGCCGGACAGAGCGCCACCCGGATCGGCTTCGGTGTCGCTCCAGGTCGGCGTTGCGGACGTGGGATCGCCGCTGGCCAGGATGTCGCCGCTGGCGTCCACGGCGACGCAGGCGACACCCGCTCCACCCACGCTGCCCGGGCCCACCACGCCACCCATACCGCACGACGCCGCAGCCAGCCCGCCCGCGGCGTCGAGCGCGCGTCGATGCCAGGCACCCGCGCCGGCGGCCGGTTCCCTACTCACGAGCACGCCACCAGCCGTGTCCACCGCCACGCACAGCGACGCCGACGAGCAGGAGACGGCGCTGAAGTGCTCGCTGCCGTCGACGTCGACGGCGAGCCCCCACAGATTCTGCGCGGGATGTTCGCTGACCAGCGCGTTGCCCACCGCGTCGACAGCGACGCAAAAAGACACCGTCGGGCAGGACACGCCGGTCAGTTCATGGCCGGGGTCGGCCGGCTTGCCCGACCAGCCCGCTGATCCGGCGGTCGGGTTCGTGCCGACGAGCGCGTTGCCCTTGCGGTCGACCGCTATGCAAAGCGCCCCGCTCGCGCACGACACCGCGCTCAATTGCTGGCCGGTGTCGATCTGCGCGCTCGCCCACGTCGGCGCCGCGACGGTCGGATCGGTCGTGGTCAGCACCTGCCCGGCGTCGTCCACCCCCACGCACAGCGCTTCGGACGGGCAGGAGACGGCGCTCGGCTTGCCGGCGCCGTCTGCGGGAGCGGGTGCCGTCCAGCTCAGCACCGGCGCCGCCGTCGCCACCGCCGCTCCCGGCGCGAGCGCGCACGAGACCGCAAGCAGCGCGCACAGCGCGAGCGCGGCGAGCGACCGGGTCTCGTTCATTTGCATGCCACCTCGTATCACGACACGCCTACCCCGCGAGAGTTGCACGGACTCTCCCGAGAGCAGGACGAAGCTAACGTAGTAGGCCATGTCCGACTCCGAGGCGGTCGTCTGTCTGACCACCGCGCCGCCCGCCCACGCGCCGCAGATCGCGGCCACGGCGGTCGAGCGCGAGCTGGCCGCCTGCGTCAACGTCGTGCCGCTCGTGCACTCGATCTACCGCTGGCAGGGCAAGGTGCAGACCGACGAGGAGTCGCTGCTGGTGATCAAGACGACCCGTGCCGCCATACCCGGGATCGAGCGACTGCTCGGCGAGCTGCACCCCTACGACACGTTCGAGTTGGTGGCGCTCGACGTGAGCGCTGGCAGCGACCGTTATCTAGAGTGGATCGCGATGTCGGTGCGCTCCTCCGAATAGCACGCGCGAGGTAACCCCGGCGGCGCGGCACTCGCACTATGTAGCGCAGCAAGCGGCGAGCACTCCCATCCATCCATTCCAGGCTTTTCGGCAATCGTCCGGCTCGAACCGAACGTTCGTCCAGCGGCGTGATTTCTCGTCGCGAAAGGTGTCTCAGCACCGATCCAACCTCACCAAAGCGTCCCCCAGGACGCACGAAGGAGGAATGCCGTAATGAGACTGAGACTGCTGACGGTCGTGGGCGCGCTTGCGCTCGCACTTGCCGTACCGAGCGCCGCGCTCGCCCATCACAGCCGCGGACACCAACACAAAGGCCACCACTCCAAGGCCCATCGTGCGAGGTTCCACTTCGTGCACATCGGTGCGAGTGGCGCCGCGGGACCGGCCGCCCCCAGCGCCCCAACCGCGCCCACGAGCCCCAGCGGCCCGACTGGACCCACCGGGCCCCAAAACGCGGCGACCGTGACCTCCTACTCGACGACCACCAACGTGCTCGAACTGACGCTCAACGACAAATCGACCGTCAGTGGGAAGGTCACGTCCGACACGCGCATCGAGTGCGTCAGCGCCACGCCCGCCTCGACTACCGAACCGGGCGACGAGAGCCCCAGTGACGACAGTGGCCAGGGCGACGATCAGAGCCGTGGCGACATGAGCCAGGGCGACCAGTCGGACGAAGGCTCGGGCTGGGGCGATCACAAAGACGGCGGGGACGACGACGGCGAAGAAGGGACCGCCGAACCGCCGTGTGACAGCTCGCTGCTGGTCCCGGGCGCCGTCGTGCGCGCGGCCGAGTTGAGAATCGGCCCGTCGGGTAATGAATTCGAGAGCATCGTGCTGGTGAGGTAGTTTCAAAGGGAGGGTCCCGTGGGATGACCGAGTCATTGTCTGCTGACACGCCGCGCCCGCGCGCCCGCGTGGGCGCGGCGTCCCACGGAGCCATACGCGCATGAGCCCATCGGTCTCCGTCCGCCTGCTGCTCACCCAGAGCGACGCGCGGCTGGTGGCCTACGCCCGGGCCGGGCACGAGCGCGCGTTCGAGGCGCTCGTGCGACGCTACCGCAGGCAGCTGCACGACTACTGCCGGCGCCTGCTGCTCTCCGACGAGCGCGCCGAGGACGCTCTGCAGCAGGCGCTGCTGCAAGCGTGGGTGGCATTGCGCGACGGCATCGAGGTGCGCGACGTGCGCCCGTGGCTGTACCGGATCGTCCACAACGCCGCGGTCAACGCGCTGCGGGTGTCCGGCTACGACTACTGCAAGCTGAGCGAGTCCCTCTCCGGCGCCGGCGCCCCGCAGGACGACCTCGACCGCCGCATAGCGATACGCGAGGCGCTGGCTGGCCTGGCGGCGCTGCCGGACATGCAGCGCGAGGCGCTGCTGCGCACCGCCGTGGAGGGCCGCAGCCACCAGCAGGTGGCAAGCGACCTCGGCCTCAGCGAGCCGGCGCTGCGCGGCCTGGTCTACCGCGCCCGCGCGGCGATGCGCGCGGCGGCCGGCGCGATCGTGCCACCGCCGCTGCTCAGCTGGGCGCTCGAGGCAGGGACGCGCGGCGCGCCGGCGCTCGAAGGCATGGCCGGCGTGGGCGCCGGTGGCTCGGCCGGCCTGGCCGGCCTGCTCGTCAAGGGCGGCGCTGTCGCGGTCACGGCCGGCGCTTTGGCCGGCGGCCTGATGACGGCGCACGGGCACAGCGAGCCGGCGCGCTCCGCCGCACACCCGCGCTCCGCTCATCTTTCGGCCGCGGACGCGGCCACGCCCGGTCCAGGCGCATCCGTGCGACCGGCGGCTTTCACGCGCACAGCCGGCAACGACGCCTCCAGCCCCGTCGCTCAGCGACCGTCGCGCTCACCGGGCGGCGGCAGGCGAGGAGCGCTGCCGATCCACGCGCGGGCGCCCCACTCGCTCGCGCCGGCTCGGGCGTGGAAGCAGCATCAGCCTGGCGACGGCGGCAGCCCGCAACTCGAAGGGCCGCAGCCGGGGCTCGACACGCACGACGGCGGCGGCCAGGGCGGCAGCTCGCACGACCGCTTCGGCGCCCCCGACCCCAGCTCGGGTTCCGGCTCGAGCTCCGGCGACCACGAACAGCGGGACGGCGGCGGCACGAGCCTCGACGGAGGCGGCTCCACCAGCTCAGGCAAAGACGGCTCCGGGGACGCCCCAGTCGGGCAGCCCAGCGGCAGCGGCCAACCAAACACCAGCAGCGACGGCGGCAGTGCCGGCACGAAAGACGATTCGGCGAACCCTCAGCCGAGCGAACCCACGTCCGGCGGCGACTCTTCGACAAGCCACTCCCCATCCGGCACGAGCACCATCAAAGACAGCGCCGGTTTCACCGGCGAAGCCACGAAATCCGACTAGCGATCCGTCCCAGCCCGGCGGGCCGGCGGGCTCTACCCGCGGAAGTGCTCGAGCAGCAGCTCGTTCACGCGCTCGGGCGCGTCGTGCTGCACCCAGTGCGTGGCCTCGGCGATCCGCTCCACGCGCGCGTGCGGGACCCACTTGCGCGGGGGCTCGGCCAGCTCAGAGCCGAGGTGGCGGTCGCGCATGCCCCAGATCACGAGCGTCTCGCACTCGATCGGGCGCAAGCGCTGCTCGGCGCCTCGCGGCGAGCGGCGCAGGGCCGCACGGTAGTAGTTGATCATCCCCGTCAGCGCGCCGGGCTGCGACCACGCCTCGACATAGCGGGCGAGATCCTCGTCGGTGAACGCCGCTTTGGAGTCGGCGCGCAGCGAGCGCTTGGCGAACGAGAAGTCATCGCGCGCGAACAGGCGCTCGGGCAGGCGCGGTATCTGGAAGAAGAACATGTACCAGCTCTTGCGCAGCTGCCGCAGCGTGCGAAAGCCCTCGAGCATCCGCACCGGGTGCGGGACGTTGAGGATCGCCAGGCGGCGCACGACGTCGGGGTGGTACATGGCCACGCCGTAGGCGACCGCTGCGCCCCAGTCGTGACCGACCAGCAGACAGCTCTCCTCCCCGAGCGCGCGAACCAGGCCGGCGATGTCGGCCGCCAGCAGCGGCAGGTCGTACTCGCGCCAGGGCTGCGGGCGCGAGGAGAGATCGTAGCCGCGCATGTCGGGCGCGACCACGCGATAGCCGGCGGCGGCGAGCGGCTCGATCTGGTGGCGCCAGGAGTACCAGAACTCCGGGAAGCCGTGCAGCAGCACGACCAGCGGACCCCTGCCGGCCTCGACGTAGTGCAGGCGAATGCCGCCCACCTCCGCCTCGCCGTGGCGCAGTGCTGCCTCGGTCGTGCTCACGCCTGTGATCCTAGACCTTTTTGCCGCGCCCAGGGAGAGCTGTCCGAAACCACTGTCACCTTGTACATCGAGTCCTTGATTGGGGGATCGTTGTTCGTACTGATCGCGATAGTCGGCATTGTTGTAGGCGCCTTTGGAGGCGCCGCGATCGCCCGTACCATGACTGGCCGCAGCCGCAAGCGGCTGCGATTGGAGCTGGAGCAGATCGCCCGCGCGGGGCACGAGCGCATGCGCAACGAGATGACGGCGATCTCCGTGGACGTGCTGAAGCAGACTGGCGACTCGCTGGCCCAGCGACTGGCCGACCAGCGCCGCGCCGAGGAGGAGCGCGCCGCCGGCGAGATGGCGCGGCGCGCGGAGGAGATCAAGGGGCTGGTTGCGCCGGTCAACGAGAAGCTCGGCAAGGTCGAGAGCGAGATCGGGCGGCTTGAGCGCGAGCGCAAGCAGGCGCAGGGAGAACTGGCGAACATGGTGCGCCAGCTGCACGAGGGCGTCGGCGGCCTACGCACGGAGACCGGCAACCTCGTCTCTGCCCTGAAGCGACCCTCCACGCGCGGCTCCTGGGGAGAGATCCAGCTGCGCAACGTGATCGAGATGGCCGGGATGATCGAGCACTGCGACTTCCTGGAGCAGAGCACGATCCGCTCTGAGGAGGGAGCGGCGCTGCGGCCCGACGTGCTCGTCAAGCTGCCGGGCGAGAAGGTGATCGTGGTCGACTCGAAGGTGCCGCTCGACGCCTACCTGGCGCACCTGGAGGCGCAGAGCGACGCCGAGCGCGACGCGGAGATGGCGCGCCATGCTCGCCAGACGCGCGATCACATCTCAAAGCTTGCCTCCAAGGGCTACCAGAACCAGTTCGACACGACGCCCGACCTGGTCGTGATGTTCGTCCCCTCCGAGGGCATCTACCACGCCGCGCTGGCCGAGGACCCGGGACTGATCGAGTACGGCGTGCACCAGCAGGTGCTGATGGCTACGCCCACCACTTTGATCGGGCTGCTGCGAGCGGTGCACTACGGCTGGCGCCAGGAGCTGATCGCCGAGTCCGCGCGCGAGATAGCGGAGTCCGCGCGCGAGCTACACCGGCGACTGGCGCGCTTCGTCGAGCCGCTGGCCAAGGCGGGGCGCCAGCTCGGCTCGGCGGTGAGCGCTTACAACGAGGCGGTCGGCTCGTTCGACAGCCGCGTCGTGCCTCAGCTGCGCCGGATCGAGGAGGCAGGAGCCAAGTCCGAGCGAGAGATCGCGGCGCCGACGCCGGTCGAGGCCAGCCCGCGGCCGCTGCTGTCGGAGTCCGCGGCGCTGGACGATCTGCCCGAGGGCGAGCCGGTCCTCAGGAGGATCAGCAGGGCCAGCGCGACCGGCACGGTCGCGGGCAACTCGTCGACGGCGAAGAACAGCAGGTCGAACGCGATCGCCAGCAGCGCGACCAGCAACGCTCCTCTGGACTGAAGCGCACGATCGCCCGCCACCGCCAGCAGACCCCCGAGCACGCCCGCGACGAACAGGTCGCCGTAGCCCATCGCGGCCGAGCCGAACGCCTCGTACTGCAGACGCGGCAGGCTCGCCACCGGGTGGGCGGCGTTGAGCGCATCGTTGGGCTGCTGCAAGAGGTCGGAGATCACCAGCGCCGAGTCGGCCAGCGCCATCGCGACGATTCCCAGCGCCAGCCAGCGCGCCGGCGTCACTGCGGCGATCAGCGCCCCGAGGGCGACGCAGCTGAGTCCCGACAGGCCGACCGCCGCGGCCTCCCCCGCCAGTCCACCCCGGTCGGCCCAGGCCAGCGCAAACGCAGCCGGTACGAGCAGGACCAGCGCCGGGCGCGCGCCGTGCATCAGCCAACCCAGCGCCAACGCCGCAAGCAGCGGCACGGCGACGAGCGCGATATATGTGAGCGTGATCGCGCTGGCCGCTTCGGCGGCGCTGCCGATCGCCACGAACCCGATCACCGAGACCGCCGGCACGAGCGCCCACCAGGCGCTGCGCAAGGCCCGCAGGCGCGCCGGCGCCCACGCACGCGGGAGCGCAACGACCACGCCTTGACAGAGCGACAGGATACCGATTGAGACCCAAAACGGCAGCACCCAGTCAAAATAGACGCGCATGACGCCGCCGCATGTGTTCAGGCGCCGCCGCGCCGCCGCCGGGCTCGGAGCGCTCGCCGTGCTCGCGCTCGTGGTCACCGCGATCGGCTCGCACGGCTCGGGCACGGCTCGCACGCCCACAAGGGCCCACGTCGCCAAGTTGAGCTCCAGCGCCGCCCAGCTCGCGGCCGAGCAAGGCGCCGACGAACAGAAGGCGATCGACGCCGTGCTGGCGTACACACCCGCGGTCACCAGCGGCGGAGCGGCGGGCAACGAGGTCGCGCTCACCTTCGACGACGGGCCCGGTCCCTACACACAAAGGCTGGTGGCGGAGCTGAACCGGCTGAAAGTGCACGCCACCTTCTTTGCGATCGGAGACCAGGAGCAGTACTTCTCCGAAGGGACCGTCACCGAGATCAACTCAGGGGACGTGATCGGCGACCACACCGAGACGCACCCGATGATGGCGCAGCTCTCGCCGCACGACCAGTACAACGAGCTGTTCGAACAGATGGCTCAGATCGAGGTCACCGGCGGCAGGCGACCGCGGCTGTTCCGGCCGCCGTACGGCTCTTTCAACGCGACGACGTTCCGCGAGCTGCATCACCTGCATCTGCTGATGGTTCTGTGGTCGGTCGACACCGGCGACTACACCCTGCCGGGAACCGCGGCGATCGTGGAACGGGCGTTGGCAGGCGCCAAGCCAGGCGCGATCATCCTGATGCACGACGCTGGCGGCGACCGCTCGGAGACGATCGCCGCACTGCCGGCGATCGTGGCGGGGCTGCGTAAGCGCGGGCTGGAGCCCGTGACCGTGCCACAGTTGCTGCAGGACGACCCGCCGCCGCGAGGTCAGCCGATCCCAACGGCGCTGACCGGAGGCTGAGGCTCGTCGGCGGCGGCGGGTCGTGCCGCCCGCTCCGAGCCGGGACGGCCGCCGGAGCAGCCCGGAGCAGCCGCGCGTTGCCCCAGTCAGTGCGCGAGCTGCACCGTCTTGACCACCAGCAACACCATCGCCACGACCAGATAGCCGCGCAGCAACAACATCCCGGCCTTGCGCCCCGCAGACCACACGGGCCTTTCCAGCAGTGCCAGCGGCGGCATCGTCCAGGTCGCGCGGTCAACCGCCGGCTCCTCGCCGGCGATATGCGCTCGCGGGTGGTGTTGGCGTAGCGTGTAGGCCCCGGCGGCGAGCAGGCCCGCCAGCGTGCCGACGCTGAGATACTCGAAAAGGCGGGTGACGTCAACGCTCGGGAACATCGTGCTCGCCATCAGGATCAGCGACAGCTCCACCAGCACGGCGATGATCACGCTGGCGATCGCGTTCAGCCACGGCGGGTTCGACCACGGGCCCAGCACCTCGCGGTCATTGCATAGCAGCAGCAGGAACACGGTCGCGCTCGGCAGCAGCACGCCTGCCAGGGCTTGCACCGAGGTCGTGATCAGCCCGAGCGGCGCACCCGGAATCAGGACGATGAAAGCCGCGAAGCCCACCATCAGCGCGAAGCTCGCATAGAACAGCTTCGCGTCGCGCACGCCGCGGTTGAGCGAGTGACGGGCGCCGAACACGTCGCCGAAGGCGTAGGAGGTGGACAGCGTGACCGCCGCCGCGCCGATCAGCGAGGCGTTGAGCAGGATTACGGCGAAGAACGCACCCGCGGTCGAGCCCAGGGTGTGCGCGAGGCCGCTGGCGACCGTGCCCGCGTCGTTGAAGTGGCCCGCATACGCGGTGCCGCCGAAGGCGAACGCGGTGACGGCGATCAGCGCGCCGGCGCCGATCACGACCACGAAGGCGCCGATCACGGTGTCCGCTCGCTCGTAGTTGATCCAGCGCGGGGTGATCCGCTTGTCGATGATGTTCGACTGCTGGAAGAACAGCTGCCACGGCGCCACGGTCGTGCCGACGATCGCGATGATCAGCAGCACCGCTGTCGAGCTAGCGCCGCCCTGGATACTCGGCGAGAAGGTGTCCTGCGTAACGGTGCCAAGGTCCGGGTGGGCGAGCACGAGCAGCGGGATCACCAGGAAGTTGGCTACTACGAACACGTACATGAAGCGCTCCCAGCTGCGAAAGCTGCCCGTCGAGGTGATCGCTATCAGGGTCAGGGCGGCGGCTGGCACCGCCACGTACCTGCTCACCCCGAAGTACTCGAGCGCGAGGCTGACGCCGATGAACTCGGTGACGATCGTCAGGAAGTTGAGGATGAACAGGTCCCCGACCGAGAACCAGCCCCAGAAGCGTCCGAAGCGCTCGTTGATCAGCCGCGCGTGGCCGACGCCGGTGACCGCGCCGAGGCGGATCACCATCTCCTGGTTGACGATCAGCACGGGGATCAGCAGGACCAGCGTCCACAGCAACGTCGTGCCGTAGTTCTGGCCCGCCTGCGAGTAGGTCGAGACGCCGCCGGCGTCGTTGTCGCCGACCATCACGATCAGGCCGGGGCCCATGATCGCCAGCAGCGCCGCCAGCCGTGCGCGCATCCCGTGGCGCGCGCCCGTGTCGTGCAGCTTGATCGTGCCGAGTGCGCCGCGAATGTCGCCGATGTGGGCCTCGTCGAGGACCGGCGGGACGCCCTCGAGGCGCGGCGGGGCCGGCGGCGTGCTCAGTGTCGCCTCCGTGGGTGTCTCCGGGCGCTCAGACATCTGCCCGGACTCTAGTCGCGGGCGAATCGGAGTCCCCCGCCGAACCGAAAATCGTTCTCTAGTCGCGGGCCAGGCCAAACCTGCGCCGCCAGCCGGCGGGCAGCGTCTGCTCGAGCACGTCGTCGACGGTGACGACGCCGACCACGTGACCGTCGTCCTCGACGACCGGCAGCATCACAAGGTTGTAGTCGGTCATCGTGCGAGCCACCTCCGGCAGGTCGGCGTCGGTGTGCACCGACACGGGCTCCTGCTCCGCTATCTGCGAGAGCGGCGTACCGGGATCGCTGCGCAGCAGTGCGACGACGAACACCGAGCCCGACAGCGCGCCCTCGTCGTTGCGCAGGTAGACCGTCGTGAGCGTCGCCGGCGATACCTCGCTGGAGCGCACCGTCTCCAGCGCGACGGCGACGGCCTGCTCTTCGCCGAGCACGATGCACTCCGGGCTCATCAGCCCACCGGCGGTCTCGGGGTTGTAGCCGAGCAGCGTTTCGATCTGGTGCTGCTGGGCTGGCGGCAACAACGCAAGGATCCGCGCCCGTCGGTCCTGGTCGATCTCGACGATCAGGTCGGCCGCGTCGTCTGCCGCCATGCGTGCGATCACCGCCGCAACCTGCTCGTCGGAGCGCTCGCGGATGAACTCGAGCTGGTGGTGCTCGTCGAGCTCCTCGAAGACATCGGCCTCAAGCTCGCGATCCTGACCGACGGCCTTGATGATCTCCTCGCCCTCCTCGTGCGAGGCGGCCTCGACCAAGTCGGCAATCTCGGCCGGATGCAGGTCGGCGAGCTTGCGGTGCGAGAAGCGCAGGCGTGCGCTGGGGATGTGGCCGACGAAGGGCTCCAGCGATGTCCAGTCGAGGAACGCCTCCTCACCGATCCAGCGCTTGAACGGTCGCGGTAGTTGCCGCCGAAGCCGTGCCCTGGTGGCGTTGTCCACGCCGACGACGCGCCACCAGCCCTCGATGCAGGCTAGCTCTATCTCGTGCGCCGTGACGAGCACCGGCGGGTCGGCCTCGACGTCGACGAGCGTGCGAGAGAGCACATCCTGCCCGAGCAGCACCTCCCCCACCCGCCGCTCGAAGCGACCAAGGCTCAGTTTTTCGCCGGACAAACGCACGGCGCCCGGCTCGAGCTTGGCCACTCGCGAGATCGGCACGAACAGCTCGCGGCCGCCGATCCTCGCCTTCAAGCCGGTGACCGGCGGATAGCCGCCGTCGGCCAGCCGCACGATCAGATCCTCTACGCGCCCCAGCTTCTCTCCCGCCTTGTCGAGCAGGGGGCTGCGCAGGACCGTCGAGAGGTGCACCACCGGCTGAGACAAGGCATCCATACGTTAGGACTCCACCCGGGACCATACCGCTCCGACGGGCGGGGTCCCACTCGCACAGCGGGCGGGTCCCTACTCGCAGAGCAGCGCCGCCCCCTGCGCACCGCCAAGGTCGCCGAGAGCGGCCATGCGCATCGTCGGCGGGTGGCTGTCGTTATAGAGGTGCGGGCTCATGGCCTCGCCGATGCGCGCCAGCATCGGCTCGCCGAAGCGGCTGCCCAGGCCCCCTCCCAGCAGCACCGTCTCCACGTCGAGCAGGTTGACGGCCGAGGCGATTCCCGTGCCGAGCGCCTGCACGGCGCGCTCGATCAGACGTTCGGCGAGCTTGTCCTTGCGCGCCAGCGCCTTGGCCCAAACGCCGCTCGAGAGCGTTTCGCGTTCGCGTTCGCGCATGATCTTGAACAGGTCGGTGTGGTGGCCGTTCTCGTGCAGGCGGATCGCCTCGTTTTCCATCGCGCGGCGTCCCGCATAGGCCTCCATGCAGCCCTTGCGCCCGCACGGGCAGCGCGCTCCGCCCTGCTTGACGACCATGTGGCCGATCTCCCCCGCGTCGCCGCGGCCGTGCCAGAGCTTGCCCTCCAGCGCCACGCCACCGCCGACCCCGGTCCCCCAGAAGACGGCCAGCAGCGAGCCGGCACCCCGCCCAGCGCCCAGCAGCAGCTCGGCGTGGGTGGCCACCGACACGTCATTGCCGAGCCGCACCTTCGCGCCCAGGCGCTCCGAGAGCTTGTCGGCGAGCGGATAGGGCTGTTGCCAGTCCGACAGATTGGTGGCTTTCGCGAGCGTCCCGGCGACGGCGTCGACCTCGCCCGGCACGCCGACGCCCACACCGCTGAGCTCGGACAGCTGCATCCCGGCGACGTCGGCGGCCTCGGACAGGCATGCGACGAGCGCGTCCACCACGGCGGGGGGACCGCCCTCGTGTGGCGTCAGGCTGCGCGCCTGGCCGAGCACCTCGTGGTCCTTGCCGCCTGCCTGTTCCCCACCATGGGGGATGCCCGCCTGGGCGCGCATCACGATCGTCTGGATCTTCGTCCCCCCCAGGTCGATCCCGCCGAGCGTGGCCACTTCGCGGATGATCGCAGACGTGCCCCTATCGCCGCCGCGAGTTCGCAGACAGGTTCTCGAGCCGACCCGGCTCGTGCCCACGTGCGCTCGGATAACCTGCCACGAATTGCGGATTTACCCGCCCTTATGGGGTTTTTTCGCATCCTCTTAGCCACGGAGCCGAGGATCGGCTATTGCGATGACCGAGCGCACGGGAGCACCCTGGCTCAATTACGCGCTCGGGCTACTGTGCGTGGGGGCGATCCTCGCCGCCGTCCTAGTGGTCGGCCCCGCCTCGAGCAGCACCGCCGCGACCCGGCGCACCGCCAAGGCCGCCGAGGGGATCGTGCAGTCCACCGTGTCCGGCAGCGGCAACCTGGAACCGGCCAGTCAGCTCAACCTCGGCTTCAAGACGGCCGGGACCGTCGAGCACGTCTACGTCAAACAGGGCGACTACGTGACCGAGGGCAGGCTGCTGGCAACGCTCGATCCCGTGCCGGCGGAAGTCACGCTCGAACAGGCGCGCGCGACGCTGCAGACAGCCGAAGCCGCGTTGGCGCGCGAAGAAGAAACCGACGGCGAAGGCAAGGGTTCGAGCGCCGGCTCGGCGGGCTCCCCGGCCAAGGCGGCGGCCACTTCGTCCAGCACCCCCGGCAGCGCGCGCAGTCCCTCGTCGGGCTCCGGGGCCTCCCCCGCCTCCGGGTCGTCGTCCGGCTTAGAATCCTCGTCCACGGGCTCGACGTCCACCCTCAGCCCCGCAACCCGCGAAGCCAATATCGCCTCCGCGCGCGCGGCCGTCAAAAGTGATCGGCTAACCGTGCGCAGCGACGAAGAAGCGGTCGCGGGCACCAGGCTGTACGCGCCCGAAGGCGGAACGATCGTATCGCTGTCCGGGCAGGTCGGGGAAGTCGTCTCGGCGACCGGCACGACCAAGGCGTCGGCGCCCAGTTCCAGCGGGTCCGCGGGCTCGGGATCTGGCTCCGGATCGAGCTCGGGACGTTCAGGCGCCAGCGCGAACGGCGGCGCCTCGGCCGGATCGGGCTCGGGCTCCGGCGGTTCCTCCTCGGCATTTGCCGTGCTCAGCGACCTGTCCTCGATGAAGCTCGTGGCGGCACTGAGCGAATCGGAAATCCGCTACGTCAAAGTCGGGCAGATCGCGACTGTCACCGTCGAAGCGCTCGAAGGACGAAAGCTCGCCGCTCACGTCCGCGAAGTGGCCACCCTGTCGACCAGCAGTAGCGGCGTGGTCAGCTACGACGTCACCTTCGGGCTCGACCAAATGGACCCCGGGCTCAAGCCGGGGATGAGCGCCACCGCGGAAGTGATCGTCAAGCAGGAAGAAGGCCTGAGCGTGCCGAGCAGCGCGATCTCCGGGGGGTCGGTGATGGTGCTGCGCGACGGCAAAGATGTTCGCCAGGCCGTTACCACGGGCCTCGCGGGCAACAGCTCCACGATCATCCTGAGCGGGCTGGGCGCCGACGAAACGGTCGTCCTGCCGCAGGCCACGAGCAGCGGGTCATCGAGCCTCTCCTCGCTGCTGCGCTCGCGTCTTGGCGGCGGCGGTCTCGGCGGAGGGGGAGGCGGGGCGTTCCTCGGTGGTGGTGGTGGCGGCGGCGGCGCAGTCGTGTTCCGAGGCGGCGGCTGATGCGCCGCGCTCGCGCCCGCCCGCTGATCGAGCGCGAGCCGGCCCAGCTCGCAACGCCCCAGCCCGAGCGCCACGCTCGCGCGCCCGTGATCCAGGTGCGCGACGTGACCAAGGTGTTCGAGCTGGGGCAGATCCGAGTGCAGGCTCTGCGCGGGATCTCGCTACAGATCGACAGCGGCGACTTCGTCGGAATCATGGGGAGCTCCGGCAGCGGCAAGAGCACGCTGATGAACATTCTCGGCTGCCTGGACGCGCCGACCAGCGGGCGCTATCTGATCGACGGCGTGGATGTGCGCAACCTCGACGCGGACGACCTCGCCGACGTGCGCAACCGCAAGATCGGCTTCGTCTTTCAGAGCTTCAACCTGGTGGCGCGCACGAGCGCGGTGGCCAACGTCGAACTGCCGCTCGCCTACGCCGGCCTCAGCCGGCCCGAGCGCCGCCGCCGCGCCGAGACCGCGCTGGCGGCGATCGGGATGCCGGACCGTCTTGATCACATGCCCTCCGAGCTCTCCGGCGGCCAGCAGCAGCGCGTGGCCGTCGCTCGCGCGATCGTCACCAACCCCTCGCTGGTCCTCGCCGACGAGCCGACCGGCAACCTCGACTCGCACTCGACCGAGGAGGTGCTGCGCATCTTCGCTCGGCTGAACGAGGAAGGGCGGACGATCGTCCTGATCACTCACGAGCCCGACGTCGCCGACCAGACCAAGCGCGTGATCCGCCTCAGCGACGGGGAGATTGTCGAGGACCGGCGTACTCGTGGCGTAAGCGAGGCACCACCCGAGCTCGGTCCGCAGAAGTCCGCTCACGTCGGTGGCCACGCATGATCGGGCTCGGCGGGACTCAAACCCTGCGCACCGCCTGGGGCGGGATCATCGCCAACAGGCTCCGCTCGGGGCTGACGATCCTCGGCATGACGATCGGAGTGGCCTCGGTGATCGTGCTGATCGCAGTCGGCAACGGCTCCTCGGAGGCCGTGCAGTCGCGCATCCAGAGCCTCGGCACCAACGTCCTGATCGTGATGCCGAGCGGCGGCGGGTTTCGCCTCGGTCGGGGCGCGAGCACCAACCCGACCAGCATCTCGCTGACCAAGCAGGACGCCGAAGCGCTGCAGAATCCCAGCCTGGCACCGGACGTCAAGAGCGCCTCGCCGGTCGTCAACGCCAGCGGAGTGAAACTGGTGTACGGCAGCTCCAGCTACGAACCCGCCTCGTTCGTCGGCACCACTCCCTCCTACCTGGAAGCGCACGCCTACAAAGTCCAGGCAGGCAGCGCGTTCACCGCCACCGACGTCGCCAGGCACCGGCGCGTGGCGGTGATCGGGGCGACCGTCGCGCAGGAACTGTTCGCCGGGCAGAGCCCAGTCGGGCAGAGCATGAAGGTGAATGGAGGCAATTTCGAAGTTCTCGGGGTCCTCGCCTCCAAGGGAACCAGCGGCGTCACCAACGAGGACGATGTCGTGATGGCGCCGATCACGACCGTGCAGGGCGCCCTGACGGGAGCCGGCCCGATCGACTCGATCACGGTCCAGGCCACCTCCGAGTCGGCTCTGAACAGCGCCGAAGCGCAGGTGAGCACGGTGATCGAGGAACGCCACAAGATCGCCAACACAACGGAACCGGGCTTTCAGGTGCTCAACCAGGGGGCGCTGTTGGAAACCTCCAGTTCGACCAGCAACGTGTTCACCACGCTGCTCGGCGAGGTTGCGGCGATCTCGCTGCTGGTCGGCGGGATCGGCGTGATGAACATCATGCTCGTCAGCGTCACCGAGCGCACTCGCGAGATCGGCATCCGCAAGGCGATCGGCGCGAGGCGCGGCGACATCCTCACCCAGTTCCTCACCGAGGCGGTGCTGGTGTCGCTGATCGGTGGACTGGCCGGCGTGCTGGTCGGCGTAGTCGGCAGTCAGTTCCAGATCGCCGGCGTGCACCCGCAGATCGCCGTCTGGTCGATCTTCCTCGCCTTCGGAGCGGCCGCGCTTTCGGGCCTGTTCTTCGGCACCTACCCGGCGGCCCGCGCCGCGGCGCTCAGACCGATCGAAGCGTTGCGCTTCGAGTGAATCCCCACCTATGGAGCCCACGATGCCAGACGAGACGACATCCGCCGAGGAGCCACTCCTCGAACACGAGCCCCCTGTCGAAGACGGGCCCTCGATCGAGGACGGGCTGATCGAGCACGAGCTGCCGAGCAGGCCGCGGCGGCGTCTGCTCGGGGTGGGCGGGAATCCGATCCCCGTGGCGCTGCTGTGCGTGCTGCTGACCGCCTGCGGCTTCATCGGTGGCGTGCTTGTGCAGAAGGGCGAAGGCGGCTCCGCCTCGGCCTCGGCCGGCTCGGGCGGCCTTGCCTCACGCCTGGCCGCGCTGCGCAGCGGCGGCAGCGGTGACGGCACCGCCGCTCGCGCGGCGGGCGCGGCGACCCTGTTCGGCGGCAGCCGCGGCGGTGGCGCGAGCGGCGGTGGCTCGTCCGGGGGCACTACGCCCACGGTCGGCCAGGTCGCTTTCGTCCACGGGCACACGCTGTACGTCACTGATTTCGAAGGCCACACGATCAAGGTCACGGCCTCGGCCGGCGCCAGCGTGACCAAGACTGTCACGTCGAGCGTGAAGGCGATCCATCCCGGCGAAACGGTGATCGTCACCGGCCCCAGCGCCAACAACGGCACCGTCAGCGCTCAGAGCATCCACGTCAGCGAAGCGGGCGCCGGCGGCCTCGGCGCAGCGCTGTTCGGCGGCGGCGGCGGATCGACGCGCGGCGGCGGATCGGGCGCCGCGACAGGCGCGAGCGGCGCCGGCGGCGGCGAAGGACCGGTGCTGTTCGGCAAGTAGACGTGCAAGTTTGGCTGTCAATGACAATGAAAAGAGGAGTTAGATGCACCAGATAAGAGATGCCTTGTGCCGGCCGCTGGCCGCCACCCTCGCCACGAGCGCGATCGTCGCGCTCGTGCTGGCGGCCTGTGGCGGGTCCTCCGCGACCGGCTCGAAGACCAACGCCGCGGCGACCGCGGCCACGAGCGGCTCGACTTCCGGCTCCAATAGCGGCTCGGGTAACTCGGGGTTCAGGAATGGGACCACCGGCTCCGGCGGCGCGCGGCCGCGTTTCACGGCGATCCGCGAATGCCTGCGGCGCAACGGCGTCAACCTACCGACCCAACCCGGGGCTGCCCGCGGGCTGTTTCTAGGCGGAGCCGAACTGCCCAAGGGCGTCTCGCGCGCTCAGCTGCAGGCCGCGATGCGCAAGTGCGTCGGCGGCGGCTTCCTTGCCGGCCGTGCGGGTCAGGGCCGCTTCCTGCGCTCGCGCAGCCCGCGCTTCCAAGCGGCACTGAGCGCGTTCGCCGCCTGCCTGCGCAAGAACGGCGTCGCCGTACCGACGCCCAACACGTCCGGCAACGGACCCGTCTTCAGCACGAAGGGCATCGATACCGCCAGCCCGCAGTTCAAGGCGGCGACGGCCAAGTGCCGTCCGGCGCTGACCGCCGCGCTCAGCCCGCGCGGGTTGCGCGGCACTGCCCCGGGCGCACCCGGCTCTGCCGCCCCGGGAGCTCAGCCGACCGGCTGAGTGAGGGGCGCCGCAGCGTCGGCGATCCGCGGCGCCTCGGGTCAGGGCAGCGTGCGGGTCGATCCGCCGCTGCCCGGCGCGTTCTCGTCGCGGATCGCCGACGCGCTGGGCGCGTAGGCGACCTTCGGCTGCTGGATTGAGGCGATCTGGTCGATCAGGCGCTGCCACTCGAACGTGTCTAGCGAGAGAACGCCGCCCGCGTGGGTCGCGGTCGCTCGGCCGGCGCCGGTGGCGCCCGCCGTGTGGGCCGCGACGGAGGCGGCTACGGCGCCAGTCGCCGTGCGAATCGGAAATTCAAGCTGGATGAAGGTGGAGTGATCGCCTTCGGCTACGGTGCTCGGCGCGCCCGGGTAGCTCATCAGGCTGACGATCCGCTTCGGCGCGTAGCGGCGCTTTACGGTCAGCAGCGTGCGGATCGTCACGTCGGTGGCTGTCCCCGCGCCCTGGTGGCCGGCGATCGGCACGCCGTTGATCGCCGCGATGTCGAGCGTCCCGGGGGCCGGGAAGACGGTATGCACGCCACTGGCGGTCGCCAGCGCCGACCCGCAGCGCAGCTGCCCCACGGTCGGCTTCAGACCGCTGCGCGAGAGGAAGACGAGCAGCGCCAGCGCGTTCGGATCGACCCTGCCGGCCGCGACCTGCGAGCGGTCGCAGGCGCCCAGCGCGATGCCCGGGTCAGCCAGCACGGCGCGCTCGAGCGCGCCCGGCGAGAGCTGGAAGGCGTCGGCTGCAGTGGCGCCCGCCAGCACCGCGCCCGCGTTCGAGCCGCGCGGATGCAGCGCGGAGGAGAGTTGGCGCCAGTTCTCGAGGATCGGGCGCGGATCGACCGCGCTCTGGGCGCCGGCGGGGCGGATCGCGAAGCGAAGGCTCGCGTCCTTGCCTTCGCTGCCTGCGCCGAGGTGGCCGAGCACCGTGCCCTGTGAGACGACCGACCCGCTCTGCAGCACGGCCCATCCCGCGGCCAGCGCCTTCTCGCGCGCGGTCTGTTCGTGCAGCCGCTTGGCGGCGAGGGCGTCGGGGTTGCCCGGGTGGGCGAACACGCGCACCTTGCCGCCGCCCGGCGCCTGTGCCCCCGCGCCCTGCTGACCCGAGGTTACCTGCGCTGTCGCGGCCGCGGGCTTGCGGGCGGCGACGTGCAGCGTGACGGGCGACTGGCTCCCGGCGCTCGCGGCCTGCGTCGGCGCGGGGCCGGCTTCCCCGCTCGGCAGCGCTCCCTTGGGCACCTGCAGCGGCGCCGGCTTGGCCAGGCGGTAGGCCGGCGCGAGGTCGCCGAGGCCGGCGTAGGTGAAGACGTCGCCGTAGGTGTCACGCAGGACCAGGTAGCCGCCGATCTTGCGCGAGACGCCGATCCCGACGATGCGCCCATCCTCGACGGCCAGCACCGGCGCGCGCTTGCGGCCGAGCAGCTCGGAGAGCTGCGAGGGGGGCGCCGCGGCGTTCAGGATACGCGCCGCCGCAGCCGCGTTTGCGGCCGGCGTCGGCGCGGACGTGGAGCCTGGCGTCGAGGTTCCGCTGGAAGCGGCCGTCGCGCTCGCCTGCGGGCTGGGCGCCGGGCTCGACCCGGGCGTCGCAGCGGGCGACGGGCCTTGCGCGCTGGGGATCGGCGATCCGGGCGCGATCCGGGCGCCGGCGACCGGCAGCGAGCCCTCCGTCAAACCCGTTAGCGTGGCGATCGCCGAGGAGGGGTAGCTGGCGAACAGGCGCGCACGCAGCAGCACCGATTCGGCGTAGGCTTCGGAGTGGTTGTAGGCGAGGATCGCGCCGCGCAGGTTCGATGAGGCGCCGGCGGCGTGGAGGTAGCGCGCGGCGGCGAAGATCGCGTCCACCGGGTTGTAGGGGTCGGCGTAGCCGGCGCCGACCGCGTCGACTCCGTACTGCAGCCATGTTTCGGGCATGAACTGCATCCAGCCGACCGCGCCGGCGGTGGAGACTGACAGGTCGGTGCCGAAGTTGGTCTCGACTTCGTTGATCGCCGCCAGCACCTGCCAGGGCACGCCGTACTGGACGGCGGCCGCCTGGTAGATCGGCAACAGGAACAGCGGGATGCGGTAGAAGCTCAGTGCCTGCAGCGAAGCGGCCGAGCCGCTCATCATCGCCGCCAGGGCGCCCGATTGGACGACCGCGAGCTGCGGCGCCGGGGCGATCGCGGCCGAGCTCGTGGGCGCCGCCGGAGCCTTCGCCGCCGGTACCGGGACGACGGCCGTGGTCGTTTGGGTGGGAGTGGTGGTCGTGCCCTGACTGTGTTGCACGAGCGCCTTGGGAGGTTTGCTCGCGCTCGTGTGCGGCGCTTTGCTCGGCGTGGTCGTCGTCTGCGTGGAGGTCGACGTGGTGGTCTGCGGCGAGGTCTGCGTAATGGTCTGGGTGGAGGTCGGCGTGGTGGTAGTGGGAGTCGCGCCGGTCGTAGTAGGCGTTGTGGTCGTGCCGGTAGAGCTCGGCGTCGTGCTCGCCGGGGATTCGGAGGGCGTCGTCGCCGCGGGGTCGGTGACGGTCGGGGCCTGCGCGGCCAGGGTGGCTGGGCACAGCAACGCGCCCGCGCCTGTGAGCGCGGCGGCCGTCAGCCCACCACCGATCAGGGATCGATACCCCATTCGGGGCACGCAGCGTGATCCTCGATCGGCCAGCAACACGAGCCGGATCGCGCTCCTGGGAGCGCCTGTCTCGCTCATCGCCGGGGCCCCTCGCCCCCGCGCCGGCGGGCGCGCGTACGCGTACGCTGCCGGCGTGCATGCTGCTGCTGGCCTTCGGTCATCGTCGGTCGGTTCCTTGTCCGTGTTCGCGAACAGGACGCCCCCCGCTCCTGGTTGGGCGCCCCCTGACCCAATTCATATCGGCAGATAAGCATCGGTTGGTAAAGGATTCGTAATCGAAAGATTCGCCCCCGATCGAACGGGGTCGGTGCAATCTACCCGGGGGTGAGGCGTCGGCGACGAACTGGACGAATTGGCCCGTCAGCCCGTGTGTGCTGCACGCCGGATTGCACGAGTCGCTACCCTTCGGCTCACCGTGGAAGTGATCCTCTCCGTACTGCAGGTCTTCATCGCGATCGGCCTAATCCTGCTCGTGCTGATGCACTCGGGCAAGGACTCCGGGCTGTCGGGCGCGTTCGGCGTCGGCAGCGGCCAGGGGCCGCTCGGCGGCGGCTCGATGGTCGAGCGCAATCTGAACCGCTGGACGATCGGCTTCGCGGTCGTGTTCGTGCTGAACACGATCCTCCTGCTGAAGAAAGTCTAGGCAGCGGTTCAGGCGGCGGGCTTCTCGGCCTCGGGCGGCTCGTAGTCGGACTGCTCGGACTCGCCCTCGATTGCCTGCAGGGCGTCGAGGATTCTCAGCGCCTCCGCGCGCAGCGCGGAGTCGACCGCCTCGTAGTCCTCGCGCGAGAGCTTGCCGGTGCGGTAGTCGAGCTCCGCGTCTCTGATCTCGCGGTACTTGGCCTCCCGCGCGCTCTGAAGGTCCGCCCGCCGAGCGCCGTCGCGCCCTTCAGCCACCAGAGGGCGGCGGCGGCTGAGCAGCGGGGCGCCGATGACGGCGATCACCGCGGCCAGCAGGACGAGCGTGAGCAGCGCCGCCATGTCTCTCAGGCGCGCGCCAGGTCGTGCTCAGCCCCAGCGGCGCGGCGGTCGCGGTCGCCAACCCGTCCGATGCGCGCTCGCGCGCTCGCGCGAACCGCGCTCGGCGCCGGCCACGCGGCGATCAGGGCGCCGCCGAGAACGATCAGGCCGCCGATCCAGATCCACGCCACCAGCGGCGAGACGATCAGGTGAAACTGGGCCGGCGGCGGCGCCTTCAGGTATTCGCGGGCAAGCACGGCCAGCGCGATCATCCCCTCGTCCGGGCGCACCAGCGGGATCGTGCGGTTGGCGATGCTCATTACCCGCTGCAGCCGCGGCGTGGAGATGTCGGGCGCGATCGCACTCCAGACGTCGCGGGTAACGCCCGCGTCCATGCTGACGTGGCTTACGGCCTGGCCGCCGATCAGGTGGCCGACCGAGCCCTGCGCCGGTTCGCCGGAGTCGTAGAAGCCCTCGCTGGGCGCGAGCGTGGCGACGTGCCTGCCGGCCTTGCTGACGTCGAGCACGGCGCCGAGGCTCATTGTCGCGCCCGTGTGGGCGGCGTCTTCCCTGGAGGTGACGGTGGCGGTCGGGCGCACATAGCGAACCGTGTAGGCGCCTACCTTGGTCGACTGCCCCGGCGAGAGCGACAGCTCGGAGGCGTGCTGGAACGACGAGGAGGCCGCCACGCCCACGAACAGCACCGCAATGCCGATGTGCACTACGTAGCCACCGTAGCGGCGGCGGTTGCGCCGCACCAGCGCCATCAGCGCTAGCGGCGGCGCCTCACCGGAGGTTGACCGGCGCAGGCGTGTGCCGCGCCAGTACTCCTGCCCGACGCTGCCCAGCACGAACGCCGCGCAGCAGAACATCGCGATCGCCAGCGGTTTGCCGGTCGAGATCCCGGCAGCCAGCAGCGCCGCCAGCACGACCAGGGCGCAGGCCAGCGGCGCGAGGAAGTTGCGGCGCGCGTTGGCGAGCGTCGCGCGGCGCCAGGCGATCACCGGGCCGATGCCGCTGAGCAGCACCAGGATCAGCGCCAGCGGGACCGTGTAGCGGTCGAACCACGGCGGCCCGACCGAGGCGGAGTGGCCTGTGAGCGCTTCGGAGATGAGCGGGAAGTAGGTGCCCCAGAAGATCACGAAGCAGAGGCCTACCAACACCACGTTGTTGGCCAGGAAAGCCGACTCGCGCGATAGCAGCGAGTCCAGGCGATGCTCGCTTGCCAGGATGTCCCTGCGGGAGGCGACAAGGTAGATGGAGGCGGCGATCAGCACGCCGATCAGGACCACGAACGGGACCCCCAGCGTAGAGCCGCCGAAGGCGTGGATGGAGGAGAGGACGCCGCTGCGCACCAGGAACGTGCCCATGATCGCGAGCGTTCCCGTGGCGAGCACGAGCGAGACGTTCCAGACCTTCAGCATCCCGCGCTTCTCCTGGATCATCAGCGAGTGCAGGAAGGCGGTGCCGGTTAGCCACGGCATCAACGACGCGTTCTCGACCGCGTCCCAGCCCCAGTAGCCGCCCCAACCCAGCTCGGAGTAGGACCAGCGCGCGCCGAGCATGATGCCGATCCCCAGGAACAGCCAGGCGGCCAGGGCGAAGCGGCGCGTGGCCCGGATCCACTCGGCGTCTACTTTGCGCGCCAGCAGCGCGCCCATCCCGAACGCCAGCGGCACGATGCAGAGCGTGTAGCCGGAGTAGAGCATCGGCGGGTGGATCATCATGCTCGGGTGCCGCAGCAGCGGGTCCAGGCCGACGCCGTCGGCGGGGGCCGGGCTGGTGGTTGCGAACGGGGTCGCGTAGAAGATCATCAGGCCGATGAAGAAGGCCGCGAAGCCGAGCAGGATCGCGGTGGCGTAGGCGCTCACGTCGCGCAGGCGCCTGCGCGTCAGGAACAGGACGAGGCTCGACCACAGCGACAGCAGCCACGCCCACAGCAGCAGCGAGCCTTCCTGCGAGGCCCACACGGCTGCGGCCTTGTAGAAGGTTGGCGTGGTCGTGCTGGAGGTGTCCGCGACCGTGTTGAAGGAGAAGTCGCTGCGCAGGAAGGCGAGCTCCAGGACGGCGAAGGCGACGGTGAGAATCCCGGCCAGCGCGTACACGCAGCGCCTGCCCGACAGCGAGAACTCGACGCGTCCGCTGCGCACCCCATACAGCGAGGCGCCGATCCCGTAGGCGCAGACTCCGAGCGCGAGCAGCAGGCAGGCGCGTCCCAGCTCGGGCATCAGTACGGCTTGGCTTTGCTCGGCGTGACCTTGTACTTGGACGGGCACTTGGTGATCAGCGAGTCGCGCTGGCCGACGTAGCGCCCATCCTGCTTCTCGACGGTCACGATCACCTCGCGCCCTTCCTTGAATGGGTCGGGGACCTGGCCCGTGTAGCTGAGCGGCACCGCTGTTTCGCCGGCGCGGTCCTGCACGCTGAAGTACAGCGTCTGCCCTTCGTGGCGCACCGATCCGGCTGCGACCTTGCCGGTGAGCTGGTATTCGCGCCCGACGACCCCTTCGCGCACGAGCTGGCTGGGCGTGACGGTCGGGCTGGCGGCGCTAAAGCTCGTGTAGATCAGCGCGCTCGCCAGGATCACGGCGGCGCTGAGGGCCACGACCAGCCGCACCGTTCGCTTGCGAGCGGGGCTCATCGCGCTCGATTATCCCAGAACGGCCCTGACCTCACCCCCGGATTGCCCAAGCTCACTGCCGCACGGGGTTCGCGGGCCGCCGCGCGCGGTGGCTACCTCGACAAGAGCTTCGGACAACTACGGGACGGCCCAGGACATGCGGCAGATACGCCGAAACCTTTAGGCATCTCAGGCGTCTTAGGAGGTAGAGAACAATGCGCTCCAGCCTGTTTCATCCGATCACCGCCTGGCGCCAGCACGAGCAGGCCTGCACCCCGCCGCCCGCGACCGACATCGCCGTACGCCGCATCCGCGACGCCGGCGGCCCGGTGGACGAGGCCTGCTACCCGTGTGGGTGCGGCTACTTCTTCATCGCGCCGGTGTCCACCAGCGTGACCTGCCCGCACTGCGGCAAACCCCAAGACTGGTAGGCGACTGGGCGGCCGCCGGACCGCCCAGGCTCGCCCAGCCGAGCAGATACGCCGGTGTTCGCCGGCGGACTGCCGCCGTGTGACGGGCGCGAGCCGGCGCGAGAGCGGTCCGTCCGTCGATAATGCGAGCGTGACGCCAAGCGAGTGGACGATCCCGGAGCGTGTCGCGCAATATCTGGAGCGCGCGGATGGATTCCCACACCGCGCCCAGGGGGAGAGCGTCCTGTTCGAGCACATCCCCGAGGACGCCCGTCGCGTCCTTGACCTTGGAACGGGAGACGGCCGCCTGCTTGCCCTTCTCCGCAGTGATCGTCCCGAGATCGTTGGTGTCGGCCTCGACTTCTCTGGCGTCATGCTCGACGCGGCACACAAGCGCTTCGCCGGCGATAAGCGCGTCGAGCTCGTCCGGCACGATCTTTCGGAGCCACTGCCGACACTCGGACGCTTCGACGCTGTGATCTCCTCTTTCGCAATCCACCATCTTGAGCACGAGCGCAAGCGCTCATTGTATGGCGAGGTCTTTGACCTGCTCGAACCCGGCGGCGTGTTCGCGAACTTCGAGCATGTAGCGTCCACAACCCACCGCCTGCACGTCGCGTTCTTCGCAGCGATCGACGAGCCGATCGAGAACGAGGACCCGTCCGACCGGCTACTCGATGTGCAGACACAGCTCGACTGGTTGCGCGAGCTCGGCTTCGATGACGTCGACTGCTATTGGAAGTGGCTCGAGATGGCGCTCCTCGTCGGCGTGAAGCCCAGCGACGTCACCGGCGCCGACGGCAAGCTCGTACACGTACATGTTACAGAGGACCGTCCGGCTGCGCCGCTAGTTCCCTCCTATGTCCTCAGATCGCCAGGCGGATCTGGCACGGTCGCGATCTCGATGCTCCTGATTGGCTTGCAGCCGACCGGCGGCCAGCTGGTGGTAAAGACGCATAGAACCGGGTGATCCGGCCGCGCCGCGCTGGGGGCAAGCAAGCCTGTCCAGCCCTCACGCCAGAGCGCCTCACCGACATCCTGAAAGCTCGGCCACGTTCGCCGTGTCGGTGCGGGGAGAGCAAGTCCCACACGCTCCAGGCGAGCCGCGTCGCTCAGGTTCGCGACCTCCAGCTCGACCCGCCACACGTGACGGTCGTGTGGAATCGACTGGATGGGCGGCAGACCACGCTCGGCCAGATATCGATACCACTCCGCCACGGCCGTGTCGGGCTCGTCGGCGAGATAGAGCGCGCCGATCGCCGAACCACGCTGCCACCGGCCACCGGTCGGGGTAGCGGTCCTCCCCAGCAGCGAAGAGCGATGAGGCGCGTGCCTGACCCACTCGCCGTCAACCTTGACGGCATCGACGTCAAGAGCCACCGCGGCTCAGCTGACGCCTGGATATTCCAGCTGGGAGATCAGCTCGGCGACCCGCCGATACTCCCCCCGCGCCAACACCTCGACTGGCTTATCGTCGTCCAACACCTCGATCGGGCGGGTGAGCCAGACCGGGATGAAGTCAGCGTCCATCACCCGGCCAAGACGATCGGCCATCTCCGCAAGCTCGACCAAGCGTTCGGCGCGAGCTCCGCTCGGCACACTGCGACCCGTCAGCCAGTCGCGAACGGTGCTCGGCTTCGCGCCGGTCGCCGTCGCGATCTGCCGATCTGACAGATGCGCATCCTCATGCACTCGCCGAGCCTCAATCGTCAAGGCAGCCATCGTGACAGCCTAACACACCCACAATATTCCGTCAAATAATCGCGCTGCTACTTGATGTACATCCCCGAAATCGCCCGCGAGATCACCAGATGCTGGATCTCGGCGGTGCCCTCGAAGATGTCGTAGATCGGCCGGAGGCCGCACAACCGCGGCCGGCTTGCAACTACATAGGTCACCCCAACTCGCCGCCCCGGCTTCAATATCATCGGGCACGGTGCCTCAGCTATGGGAGTACGCAATCGTTGAGTTCCGGCGAAACAAGACGACCTTTGCGATCACGGGGCACGTTGGACGTCCCGAAACGCCAACGACCTGGGACGATCTCGGCGAGGTCAGTTCCGGGCTGGCTGTTCTTAATGAGTTTGGTGCCGATGGATGGGAGGTCGTCGGTAGCCCCACAGTAGAACGTGCGGTCGGGACGTCACCGGGCAATGGCGGTCCCGTCGATCATTCGTGGTGGATCACTACTACCTATCTGCTCAAGCGTCCGGCTCGATGAATTACCAACCGCCTGGCCATATACCAGGAGTGCACATACCAGGAACCTTGGTTCCAATCGGCGCGGTCGTCGCTCAGCAGCAGGCCGCAGCGCAGCAGGCCGCAGCGCAGGAAGCCGCGGCGCAGCAGGCCGCAGCACGCCGCCGAGCGACACTTCTGCTGCTCTTGTCCGTCTGATCGCCG
>DASZGH010000032.1:0-72626 GCA_035938935.1 Solirubrobacteraceae bacterium | reverse complement strand
AGCATCACGGGACGCCTGGGACGTTCGTGGAATCGAAGCCGCGCTCAGGAGGGAGCCATGGCCGACCATGGGGCGTCGCCGCGACACGGTCTCACGCCGTCGCCGGCACGGCCGCATGGCAGGTACTGCTCCTCCGGCTTGCCCACGCTGGCGACACGTTGCGTATCGGCGCCACCTGCCGGTGCCCGGTGGGCCTTGATCCTTGCCGCGCGTCGACGCCGGGGCCGTGGCGTCCGCCGCCACAATGGGTGGATGCCGCGAGTGCCGCGTACCACGCCTCCGACCATCTCGGAGATCACGCGCCGGGACATCTTCGACACCATCGCCATCGAGAAGATCGACTGGAGCGGACGCCTGGAGGAACCCGCGTTCCTGGAGCGGCTCTGGGACCTCGGCGCCATGTCGTCGACCGACCCGCGCTTCACCGACGCCGGGGGAGACATCTGGCAGCACCGCGTCAACAACCCCGAAGACTGGCCCGACGATTGGGTGTTCACGGACAGTCGCTTCGATCTCATGCACGGAGACGACGAGATCTTTCTCCGGTTCCTCTGCGAGATGGTCCATCCGGTGGTGCGTCCCGACGTGGCCGAGGCACGGCGACTCGTCGGGCTTTTCAACGAGAAGCTGGCCGGAGACGGTTGGGCACTCGTGCCCACCGAGCAGATCTCCGGCCGCCCGATCTTCGAGGGCCGACGCAGGAAGGGAGCCAAGAATCCCGCCACGGCCTTGCGGCTCCCCGAGTACCAGCGCCTTGTCGATCCCCAAGTGTTCGAGGACCACCTGCGCCGCATCGATGCTGGCCTTTCCAGCGATCCCGCCGCGGCCATCGCTTCGTCCAAGGAGCTGGTCGAGTCGGTCTGCAAGGTCATCCTCGACGACTACAACATCGAATACGACCGCAGGGACGACCTCCTCGACCTCTACAAGGTGACGGCAAAGGCCCTCAAGCTCAACGCCGAGTCAGTCCCCAACAGCGCGAAGGGCAGTCAGGCGGCACAGGGAGCACTGCGCGCCCTGGCCACCACGGTTCAGCGCCTCGCCGAGCTGCGAAACGAGTTGGGGCTCGGCCACGGTCGAAACCGTGCGAGCGCGGCCGTCACGCGGCACGCGCGTCTGACCTTCACGGCTGCCTCCGCGGTTGCCGAGTTCCTGCTCGACACTTGGCACGAGCGACGCGGTGACGCCTCCGGTACGACCACCGTCGCGGCGGTCACACGTCGATAGGATGGAGCGGCGATGCAGCGCGTTTCGAGCCCATGTGCCATAGCCCCGCGATATCTCGGCGCCAGGTGTGCCATAGATGTGCCATTTGGGGATGCAGCGCGATTGGCGCAGAGCCGCAAACCGCACAGCAGAGCCAAAAGGGCGATTAGCTCAGTCGGTTAGAGCGCTTCTCTGATAAGGAAGAGGTCCCTGGTTCGAATCCAGGATCGCCCATCGAAGGGTTAGGCTGGAAAGGCGCACGAATACTGGAGGTTCGCGCCTTCGCCAGTTGATTGCGCAGGGCGCTGCATCGGTCCAGATGTGCCTGGTTTTGCTACCGCCGGTAGCAAATTGGTAGCACGAACGGAGGAGCCAACTCACCGACTTGGCGGGCCAAGGAAGGCTTCGATGGCCGTCCACGCTGCGCTGTGGGTCAGCGGCCCGAGGCGACGCGTCCAGTCGTCGCCAAGCTCTTGGCGGACAGATGCGTTGAGGTTGGCCGCTTGGAGTAGCTGTCGCTGAGCTTCCGCTCGGTCGAAGCCGGTCGCACCGGGTTACGCTCAGGCGCGAATGGGCGACCCACCCGTCATTCTGGTTGAAAGTGTCCGGCCGTTGGATGCTCCTCAGCTTGCCGGTTTGGCAGATGCTTTGCGCGATGTTGGTTCGAGCCGGAGCATTCGTTGCCATACGAGCAGCGATCCTTCGGTGCGGTCTCCTTCATCGCGCTCCGTCTCGCGGACGCTGCCTCCACAATCCTGGTCGAGAAGCTTGTTGCTGCTGTTCGGGGTTGGGTCTCAGAGCGCATATTGCCTCGGCTGCATGAGCGAGGCGTTTCGTCGGTGACGGTTCCCATCTATGGTCCTCATGGCGAAGTGATCGCCGAGGTTCTAGTCCCAGAGGAGAGCTAACGGAATGGTGCTCGTCGTTTGCCCCACCGAACGTGGATTTGCGGAGCCGCCAGTTGAGGCGGTCTCAGTGCTTAGCGGTCATATGCGCCGCCACGGGGCTTGACGGCCGTCACCACGATTACGCTGACATTGGAGTCGAGACGGATGAGGGCTCGCCAATCACCGACGCGCAGACGCCACTCGCCCGGTCGGCCCTTGAGACTGCGCACATCGCCTGCTGGCAGTCGCTCTATCGCCGCGAGGATGCGTTCTCGTTCGTTGCGGGGCAGCTTGGGCAGGGACTTCGCGGCAGTGGGCGCGATCACCGCGTCCCACTCGGGCAGTTCAGGCGTCAGCGTCAGGCTCCGCGCGCAACTCGGCTACGTTGATCGCCTCGCCTCGCCGGTAGGCCGCCCAGCCTTCCTCGGACGCCGCTCGATCATCCCCGGTGTAGGGTTCGTCGTCAAAGGGAGCAGCCTCAAGGGCCGCCAGCACTGGGTCCTTGGCACGAGCCAGCAGGACCCCGGCGGGGTCCACGCTCTCGTCGGGCAACTCATCGACAAGGCGGTGCAGATCGGCTCGCGTCATGGCCTAAACGTAGCACCAGGACCACGAGCCGACGAGCCGATCTTGTGCTCGCAGCATCGGCTCCAGCAGCGTCACGAGCGGAGGCCCTGGTAGCAAATTGGTAGCACGCGGGAGCCCGCTCCGAATCGGATATGGCTTCAGCAAGCCAATTCCCCACTACAAAGTCAATCTCTGATAAGGAAGAGGTCCCTGGTTCGAATCCAGGATCGCCCATCGCTCACCCCTCCCGAGCAATAACCCGATCCGTCTCCACCGCCTCCCCCGTCTCCGTATCCGGGTAGACCACGATCACAGTCGGCGTACCGCCGAACCAAGCGCTCATCTCGCCCTCGCCGACGTACTCCGCCGGCCGCTGCGAGCCGTCGCTCTGCACGACCCAGACAGGTTGGCCCTTGTGGAAGAGGCTGTCGCCGATGTCGGTCATTCCCCGTAGGTGTACCCGAGGTCGAGCGGGGACACTCGGCGAGAAATCGCCTGCCTACGCGAACACGCGGCGAGCGATCCCTGTCCAGCGCCCCGCTCCGGATTTCGGACGGCTGTCCAAAGCGCGAGACAGGCCGCCGGGCGAATATGAGGACATGACCAGAGATCAAGCCAAGTCGGTCGAGGGCAGGATTCGGATGTGGATCCTTGTGGAGGAGCACGACCGTCGGATCGAACGGCGCCTGGCCGGTCCGGGTCAGCGCTCCCCGCGCTTCGCCCGCCCGCCCGCGATCGTCTCGCGCAGCGTCTGAAGCACACTGTGCTTCGGCCGCCAGCCGAGCTCGCGGCGCGCCTTCGCCGTCGACAGGGTTCCCGCATCGCCGGCGCCAATCCCCGCGCGCGCCCAAACGGCGTGCGCACCTACAAACGCGCCACCACCAGCCCGACCGCCAGCAGCACCATGCCCCCTGCGCACGCCATCAGCGCGCTCTCCATCGGCGCGGCGATCGACCTGGCGTCCAGCGCTACCGTGCGCCCGTCGGCCAGTCGCTGCTCACCGCTGAGAGACAGCGTTGCACGCCGCAGCTCGCGCACCGGCGTGCTCAGCCGCCGCTGCGCCACGCTCAGCAACACGCATGCGCCCGCCACCAGCACGCCCTGTACGTCGATGCCTTCGGCCTGCGCCCAGTAGGCCGTGAGCGCCGGGAACGCGCCCCAGGCGATCACGAACCACAGGTCCGAGTGCAGCCGCCCGCCGAACAGCTCGAGGTTGTACGCGAGCGTCAACGCCACGCCGATCGCCACGAACGCAAACAGCCAGGCCGAGATCGTCAACGCTCCGGCGACGCCGATCGCCGCCGCCCCTGCGAGCGCGGTCGTCGCCAGGCAAGCGAGCGCCCGATCCGAGAGCCGCGTGCGCAGCGGGCGACCGTGCAGCTCGTCGAGCGCGTGCGCCGCGACGCCGACCGCTAGCAGGAACGCCGCCAGCGTCCACGCCAGTCGCGAGCCGGAGAAGCCGGGGGCCACAGCGGCGCCGATCGCCACGTAGCTCAGGTGCCACGCCGTATACGGAGGATGCAGCAGCGTCAACAGGTCGCGCCAACCGCCGGGGCGCAGCGCGTAGAAGGCCGGTCGCTCGAGCCGTGTGTGCGTCGCCATCGCCGCGCGTCTATCCCGCTGCTGCCGTCCGCGGCGTGGTCGTCTCGCCGGTGGCAACTGCGCTTGTGCGCGAATCTCCCGCCCGCGGCGCCCGCTCGCCCCAGATCACGACCCCGCCGCCGAGACTCATCGGCAGCGCCGTGACGCGCTCGATGCCCGCTGCCTCCCACAGCTCCAACAACCGCGCGAGCGGGTAGCGCTCGTAGAACTCCGGGATGCTTCGTGCCAGAAAGCGCCCGGTGTAGCTCCACTCGCGCGAGACCAGGCGCCCCAGCGCCGGCAGCCCGACACGCGTGTACAGCCCCCACGCGGATCGCCACAGCCGATTCGCCGGCACCGCGAACTCCAGCGAGGCGATCCGCCCACCGGGCGCCACCACGCGCACGAGCTCGGCCAGCGTGGCCGCCGGGTCCTCGACGTAGCGCAGCAGGTATGTGAATGTGAGGTGGTCGAAATCGCCGTCGGCGAACGGCAGCCGCTCGGCCTCTCCTTGCACGAGCGTCACGTGCCGCGAGAGCTCGGTGTCGGCTTCAACCCGCTCGCGCGCCCGGGCCAGCATCTGCGGGCTCTGGTCGACGCCCACGATATCGCAGCCGTAGCGTCGCACGAGCGCCTGCGCCACCAGCCCGGTGCCGGTCGCCACGTCGAGCACGCGCTCGCCCGGAGCGGCTCGCACCGCTTCGACCATCGTCCGCCGCCAGCGCGGGTCCTGGCCGAAGCTGAGCACGGCGGCGACGGCGTCGTAGTGGCGCGGCAGCGGCGCGAACAGGTCGAGCGCCTCGAGTTTCTGCGTATCCACCGAACGCGCCATGCGCACGCCCATGCTAGCCGGCCGTCCAGCATCGCTAAAGGCAAGTGCGCGCGCCTGCCGATGAAGCCCTCGTGGCGCTCCCGCTCGTCAATGTTCGTTCAGCCTCGATCGCTCGAGGCCGTCTGCGTCGCAGGCGCTCGCTCCTGGGCGTCCTGACGCCGACCTTCCTGGTCGCTGCCGCGCTGCTGGCCACGCCCGCCTTCGCTGTGGTCGAGCAGGTAAAAGAGGAAGCGGGAACCGTCGAAGTCGGAGTCATCCCACGCAAACCGGCGCCCGTCGTAGCTCCGGCCAAGGCGCTGCAGTGGCACGGCGGGCCCGTCGATTCCGCCACCGACGTGTACGCGATCTACTGGGATCCGGTCAAGGCCTATCGCAGCGACTGGATGCAATTGATCGACGGATACCTGCACAACGTCGGCGTCGACAGTGGCGAACTGGGCAACGTGTTCGCGTTGAACGCCCAATACAGGTCGGCGACTGGGGAAAGGGCCAGCTACAATGTCACCTTCCGCGGCGCCTACACCGACACGTATCCGTACCCGGCGGTCAGTGGCTGCTCCGAACCAGAAATTCAGCCCAAGTGCCTGACAGACGCTCAGATTCGCGCAGAGCTGAAGCGGTTCGTCACAGCTGAACAGCTCCCCACCGGACGCGAAGTCGTCTACTACGTGCTTACGCCCGAAGCGGTGACGGTGTGCCTTGACAAAGGAGCCGGCAGCGGCAACTGCTCCACCTCGACCGAAGAACTGAAAGAAGAACAGGAAGACACAACCGGCGCAGCGCTGGCAGCGACCGGCTTCTGCGGCTATCACTCGGTGATCGAACCGGTCTCGGCAAGCCCCATCGTCTATGCGGTACAACCATGGGTGGCAGGTCACGCCGGGCACGTGCTCAGCGAATCGCCCCTCGCCAATCGTGTTCCGACCGGCGCCGCGCTCGCTTGTCAGAACGGGAAGACACTGGTCGAGCCCAACCAGCGGACGAGCTTCACCCGCAACGCCGACTACGAAACCGGCCTTGCCGATCTGATCATCGGCGACTTGAGCCTCGAGCAAGCCGACATCATGGACGATCCGATGCTGGGCAGCGGCTGGTTCCAAGACACGTCCAACGCCGAGCAGTCGGACATGTGTCGGTGGGCGTTCGGCGCAAAAAACAAAGAAGAAAAAAAGGAAGAAGAAAAGAAAAAAGAAGGCACGGAGGCGGAAACCCTAGCCACGCAGACGATAGGCGGCGACCTTTATTACCTCCAATTCGGCTACGACAGCACTGGGATCAGCTCCGGGCACGGGGCCACCTGCTGGAATGGCGTCGAAGTCAATCCACACTTCACCGCCACCGACGTGGTGAGAGGCGGCGACGTGGTCGCCTTCGACGCGCTCGAGTCGAACATGACGCTGGCCGCCAACACCGAATTGCTGGCAGCAGACGAACCGTTCACCGCGCCCGAATACGAATGGCACTTCGGCGATGGCAGCTCCGTCGGCCCAACCCACGAAGCGAGCGTCTTTCACACTTACCAGTACGCCGGCGCCTACACGGTGACACTGAAGGTCACCGACAGCGGCGGCTACACCCGCAGCTTCTCCGCCGTCACCCCCGTTGGCGGTCCCCCGGCTCCCGCTGCGCCGTCGAAAGCGGCCGCGACGACATCCTCCGCCGGCGGCTCGGTCTCCGGCTCGACGTCGAGCTCCTTGGGGGCGCCCACGATCTCCGAGTCCGTGCTCTCGCGTTCGCTGAGCAAAGCGGTCCACCTCGGACTGGCCATCCACTACAACGTCAACGAGCAGGTCGCCGGCCGCGTCGAAGCCCTGCTGGACGGCTCCACCGCCGCGCGCCTGGGGATCAAAGGCCGCACCGCCACCGGGCTGCCGAAGGGCTATCCGCGCGAGATCGTCGTCGGCAACGCGGTGCTGGTCACCACCCGCGCCGGCAAGGGCACGATCCGAATCAGGTTCTCAAAGACGGCTGCCGCACGTCTGGCAAAAGCGCACCAGCTGAAGCTGACTCTGCGCTTCGTGCTGCGCAGCGCAACGCCCGCCGGCGTGCGCACGACGACGACCCTGAGCAGCGTCACGCTCAACCACTGAGCGCCGGCGTCGCCGCTGACTCGCCGCCGCTGGGAGCACTCGATGCGCTCGGCGTGGCCCCCGGCGCGCCGTTCTCAGTACCCCGGCGGGTGCCTGACCGCGTATCCCGCCAGCGGCGGCGTCGAGACCAGCCACCTCGACGCGTACGGACCGGACCGGCCCGCGGTGTCGAACCAGACGCCGTCCACGTCCATGAACGTGTGCCCTTCGTCGGCGTAGATCGTGATCCACCGGCCCGGCCCGGCCGCGCCCCAGTGTGCCAGTTCGCCGGAGACGAGCGGGGCGCTGAGCAGTCCTCCCGCCGCGAGCGCGTAGCTGACCGAGCCCGAGCAGTCGTAGCCGCCCGCCACGAACGAGGCGTGGCCGCCGCCCCAGATGTAGGGGAAGTCAGCGATTGCGTTGCCGCCGGCGACCACTCGCTGCACCGCTTCGGGGACGTTTTGCGGGATTGGGATCGTGCCGTTGCCGCCGACCGAGAAGCCTCCGGCCACCGGCGCCAACACGCGCTGCTGGGCGGCGCGTTCCTGCGCCTTGGCCTGCGCCTCTTCGCCCAGCTCCTTGCGGATCTGCGCGTCTGAGGCCGCCCCCGGCGCGATTGCTGCTTCGCCTGCGACCGCCGGCGTACTGGCGGATGCGTGGCGCGTGGAGGCCGGCAGCGGAAAGCTCTTGGCTTCTTCGGGGTCGCGCACCTCGGCGACCGCGACCGCTTTGCCCCCGGCCGCCCGCATGTGCGCGGGAGGTGCGGGCGGTGCGCTCACAGCCAGTTTCAGTGCCACCGACGGTACGCTTGTCGATGGCCCCGGGGCCGTATGGCCGCCTTTGCCGAGCAGCAGCGCCGTAACGGCGACGATCGCCACCAGCGGCACCGCTGAGTACCCCACACCCTTTGACACGGCGCTCACAGCCAGAGGCTAGCGCCGGCGCAGCGCGCAGCGCGCCGGCTCCGCGTCTGCTTGAGATACCCTCACCGGATGCCCGCCCCCGAAAGCGTCATGGACGTGCGCCCGCGCGGCGCGTCCGCGACCCCGGCGGCGCCCGCCCCGCAACGGCCACATACGCGCCTGCTGCACGGGATGCGCCGGCCGGCCAACTGGCTGCAGCTGATCCGCTTCGGGCTCGTCGGCGCCAGCGGCTTCATCGTCAACCTCGCCGTCTACGCGCTGTTCGTGCACGGCGTCGGCGCTCCCTACCAGCTGGCCGCGGTGCTCGCCTGGCTGGTCGCCGTCTCCAGCAATTTCGTGCTCAACCGCCACTGGACGTTCGACCGGCCCGGCGGGCGCGTGCACCACCAGGCGCTGCGCTTCTTCCTGGTCAGCCTGGGGGCGTTCGTGCTGGTCAACCTGGTGCTGCTGACGCTGCTGGTCGAGCAGGCGGGTCTGGCCAAGGTGCCCGCGCAGGCGCTCGCGGTGGCGGCGGCGACACCGTTCAACTTCCTCGGCAACAAGCTCTGGAGTTTTAGGGGCCCGCCCACCCCGAGCGCCTGAGGCCGCCCGAACCGGGCCTGCGCGCCTGCGGCTATGCAGGCGGCGGCACCTATACTTTTTGGTCCTTCCCCTTGGAGGACCCCCCTTGGAGGATTGTCGTGCAGGAGATGGTCATCTACGGCGTCAGCTTCGACATGGTGGGCAAGCAGCCGATCGTGCTGCTGAAGACCGTCGAGGGCAACAAGTTCCTGCCGATCTGGATCGGTCATCCCGAGGCCGCGTCGATCCTGATGAAGCTGCAGGGCGCGAGCACGCCGCGGCCGATGACCCACGACCTGCTGTGCGAGATGCTCGGCGAGCTGGACGTGAAGTGCACGCAGGTGGCCGTGACCGAGCTGCGCGAGAACACCTTCTTCGCGCAGATCACGCTGAGCGTGAACGGCCGCGAGATGGAGATCGACTCGCGCCCGAGCGACGCGATCGCGCTGGCCGTCCGCGCCGGCGCGCCGATCTTCGCCGCCGAGGAGGTGATCGCCGAGTCGGCGATCGAGTTCGAGAACGCAATCGAGGAGTCCGAGGACGTGGTCGAGCGCTTCAAGGAGTTCCTCGACGAGGTCACCCCGGAGGACTTCGCCGCCGGCGACTCCTAGACTCGCGTTGGGGCAACTCGACCACCTCGGCCAGGCCCGGGTCGGGCGCGGCTGGCTGCTCGGACTGCGGCGGGGCAGGCGCCTCGACGCCGGTGAGCGTGCCGAACAGGCCGACCTGCTCGCGCACGACCTTGCCGATCCGCCGGATCCCCTCGCGGATGTCCTGCTCGGGGACGCCGGCGAAGTTCAGCCGCATCGAGGAGCCGCCGCGGCCGTCCAAGTAGGCGGAGCGGCCGGGGACGAAGGCGACGGCCTCGCTCTCCAGGGCGCGAGCGAGCAGGTCGGTGGTGTCGATGTAGTCGGGCAGCGTCGCCCAGATGAACAGCCCCCCCTGCGGCTGCGTCCACGTCGCGGCCTCGCCGAAGTGCTCGCCGAGCGCTGCCAGCATCGCGTCGCGGCGAGTGCGGTACAGCTCCTTGAGCGATTCCAGCCGTGCGATCCAGGTCGGCGCGCCCGCCGCCGTTCGCTCGGCGAAGTACGCCGCTACGAACAGCTGCGTCACCGGCGAGCTGCACAGGTCCGCGCCCTGCTTGCACAGGTTCAGCTTCTCCATCACCGGCCGCGGCGCCACCGCCCAGCCCAGGCGCACGCCCGGTGAGAGGATCTTCGAGAAGGTGCCCAGGTAGACGACGAAGTCAGAGGCGCCCCCCCGTTTGGCCGCGAGCGCGTCCAGCGAGTGCAGTGTCGGCAGTTCCTCGCCCTCGTAGCGGAGCATCCCGTACGGGTTGTCCTCCAAGACCATTATCTCGCGCTCGCGCGCGACCTCGACCAGCCGGTGCCGGCGCGGCAGCGACATCGTCACGCCCCCCGGGTTCTGGAAGTTGGGGATCGTGTAGATGAACTTCGGCGTCCTGCCTTCGCAGGCGAGCCGGTCGAGCGTTCGCTCCAGCTCGTCGATCGGCATGCCCTGCGCGTCCACCTCGATCTGCACCACGTCGGCCTGATAGGCGTCGAACGTGGGCACCGCGCCGGGGTAGGTGGGCGCCTCGGCGACGATCGTGTCGCCCGGGTCCACGAACGCCTTGCACATCAGGTCGATCACCTGCTGCCCGCCGGTCGTGACGATCACCTCGTCGGGATCGACGTGCGTACCTTCAGCCTGCATCACCTCGACGATGCAGTCGACCGTGCACGCCATCCCCTCGGTCGGCCCGTACTGCAGCGCCCGCGCCGTCGACTCCGCCGCGACCTTGCTCATCAGCTTGGCGTACAGCTCGGGCGGGAACGTGCGCGTCTCCGGCAGCCCGCCGGCGAGCGAGATGACGTCCGGGCGTTCGGTCAGCGACATCATGTCGCGCATCGCCGAGGAGCGCATCCCGCGCGTGCGCTGCGCGAATAGCGCCTCGTAGCGCTTGAGTTCGTGGCCCGTGGTGCGCTCGCCCATGGCCGACCAAGGTAGCGCACGCCCCGTCGGATCTCATCTCCTGCAACGATGCCGAGCAGCAGATGAGCGGCCTCGTCTTCTATATCGGTCTCGGCTTGGGCCTGGCGGCGGCGTGCGGGCTGCGGCCGTTCCTGCCGCTGTTGCTGGCGGGAGGACTTGCCGCAAGCGAAGCGCTCGGCGTCAGCTTCAGCCACGGCGCTTACACGTTCCTGGAATCGGACTGGTGGCTGCTGGTCGTAGCCGCAGGACTGGCGATTGCCTATGCGGTGCAACTGTTGCTGAGTCTCGCCCCGACGCTCGACCAGTCTGATCGCAGCGCCCGGCCGGACCCGCTGGCGGCCTCGTTGGCCGGGATCGGCGTGGCGTCCGGCGCGCTGCTGTTCGCGGGCACGCTCGCCGCCCACAACGACGTCGCCTGGCCGGGCCTGATTGGCGGTTTTCTCGCCGCCGGCCTGGCCCAGCGCGCGTCCGGGCCGGTGATCGCCCGCGCCCGCACGCGGCTGCCCGACCGCGGCGCCCGCGAAGCGCTGACGATCTACCTGGACTCCGCCTCGCTGCTGCTCGCCGCCCTGGTCGCGCTCGTGCACCCGCTCGGCTACGTCGCCGTCGCGCTGCTCGCGTGGTTTACCTGGCGCCTGCGCGCCCGCGCGGATGAGAAGTACGCCGGCCTGCGCATCCTGCGCCGTTAGCGCCGGTGGCCGCTCGCCGCAAGCTCGTCCTCTGCGTGATCGACGCGATGGCCCCGGCCCAGCTGGAGCGCGCGGTGGCCGCCGGCGAGGCGCCGACGCTGGCCGAGCTGATGCGGCGGGGCCTTTACATCCCCGACTGCGTGGCGGCGTTTCCATCCGTGACGCCGGTGTGTGCGGCGGCGATCGCGACCGGCGTCTGGCAGGACGAGCACCACATTCCCGGCATGTGCTGGTACCACCGCGGCGAAGGCCGCTACGTCGAGTACGGCTCCAGCTTCCGTGCCTCCCAGCGCGTCGGGCTCGGCCGCCAGCTGACCGACACCGTCTACAACATGAACGGCGCCCATCTATCCCGTGCGATCAGGACCGTGTTCGAGGTCCTCGACGACGCCGACGTGCGCACAGCCGGCACCACCTACCTGATGTACCGCGGCCGCCACCGCCATGAGCCCAGCCGCTCCACGACGATGACGCGGATCGCCGCCAGCCTGCTGCGCCACGCCGTGATGGGCCCGCGCGAGCTGTTCTACGCCGACATCTTCGCCTCGCGCCAGACGGGCTGCCGCTCGAACCTCGGCATGCCGGGCGTGCGCGACCGCCACTCGGGCTGCGTCGGCGCGTATCTGGCCGAGCACGACCTGTTCGACTTCATGCTGCTCTCCCTGCCCGACAACGACTGGCGCTCGCATCGCTCCGGCCCCGACGGCCAGCTGCGCTCGCTGGCGCTCGCCGACATCCAGCTCGCGCGCGTGCTCGGCGCGGCCGGCGGCCTCGACGCCTTCCTGGACGAGCACGCGGTGATCGTCATGGCCGACCACTCGCAGGCGCCGGTGAGCGCGACGATCGACCTGCGCCCGGCTTTTGCCGAGCTGGGTGTGCTGGCGCCGTCGACGCGGTGGCACCGATCGGCGATCGACGGGATCGCCGATCGGTCAGCCCGCGCGCGCGCGGGTCTGTCGGGGGGCCGAGCGGGGAGCACAGCGCAGGGTCGCTCGCCCCTCCCGCGGCTCGCCCTCTGCCCCTCCCAGCGCGCGGCGATGCTGTACGTGCTCGACGTGCAGGAGCGCGAGCGCGAATGCCAGCCGGCCCACCTGGCCGCTCAGGCGTTGGAGGTCGAGGGAGTGGAGCTGGCGATGTGGCTGGCGCGCGACGTCCACGGAGCGCCGACGGAGGCCGTAATCGCCCGTCGTCCCGACGGCGGCAATGGCCGCGGCGGTCGTGGCGGCGCCGGCGGCCCGCACACCGGCGAGCTGCGCTTCCGCCCCGGCGACGGTGTGCGCGACCTGCGCGGCCGCGCCTGGTCGCTGGACGGCTCGCTGTCGGTGCTCGGCGGCGAGCTGCGCGACGGGCGCCTGCACGCCCCCGACTTCCCCGACGCCTTGGCACGCGTGTGGTCGGCACTGACCTGCCCGAGCTCGGGCGACGTGCTCCTCTCGGCCGCCAGTGGCCATGAGTTCCTCGACCTCGGTGGCCAAGCCCACGTCGGCGGCGGCTCGCACGGCTCGCTGCGCGCCGAGGACTCGCTCGGCGCCGCGATCGTCTCCGGCATCGAGGGCCTGGACGGCCGCGAGCAGTGGACGATCGCCGACTTCGCCGCGTTGGCCCAGCGTCACTTCGCCTGAGCCCGCGGCGCGCGGGTACTCTCGCCTGATGGCTCGTTCGCTGTTTTGCGCGCTCGCGCTGTTCCTGTTCGTCGCGCCCCCGGCCGCAGCGGCAACCGCCTCGGCAAAGACCGCCGCCGCAGGCACGAGCGCTCCGGCACATATTGCCGCCGCCGCCACCACGACCGCTCCGGCGAAGACTGCTGCCGTTACGACGACCGTCACCAACCCGGAAGCCCCGGTGCCGGTGGAAGCGTCGGACAAGCCTCCCGCGGGGCGCTTCCTCTCAGCCGATCAGGTGCTCGAAATCGCTGGGCGCCTGCCGAAGATGCGCGCGGTGCGCGCCAAGTACCCCGGCTCTTACGGCGGCGCTTATTTGAAGGGCCCGGTCCGCTGGCAGGTCAGCTACTTCTCAAAGCAGGGCAAGGAGATCGGCCAGGTCATCGTCGCCGACCACACCGGCAGGGTGCTCGAACAGTGGACCGGCTTTCAGATCGCGTGGTCGATGGCGCGCGGCTACCGCGGTGCGTTCGGCCGGCACGTGAACTCGCTGTACGTGTGGATCCCGCTGTGCGTGCTGTTCTTCGCGGCGTTCTTCGACTGGCGCCGCCCGTTTCGGCTGCTGCACTTCGACCTGCTCGTGCTGCTGTCGTTCTCGGTGTCGCTGGCCTTTTTCAACCACGGCCGCATCTACGTCTCAACGCCGGCCGCCTACCCGCCAATGCTGTACTTGCTGGTGCGTATGCTCGCCGTTGCCCGCGTGCGCCTGCGCCCCACCTCAGCGGCGCCACCTCCTCGCGATCAGCCCGCACGGCTGCTGATCCCGGCGCCCTGGCTGGCGGTCGCGCTCGTGTTCCTGATCGGCTTTCGCATCGGTCTGAACGTCACCGACTCGAACGTGATCGACGTCGGCTACGCGGGTGTGATCGGCGCGCAGCGGACCGTGGACGGCAAGTCGCTGTACGGCGGCTATCCCTCCGACAACGAACACGGCGACACCTACGGCCCAGTCAGTTACGAGGCCTACGTCCCGTTCGAGCAGGCGTTCGGGTGGAGTGGCCACTGGGACGACCTGCCGGCCGCCCACGCCGCCGCGATCGTCTTCGACCTGCTGGCGATGCTGCTGCTGTTCCTACTGGGCCGCCGAGTGCGCGGTCCAAGCATGGGCATAGCACTCGCCTACGCCTGGGCGGCGTATCCGTTCACCTTGTTCGCCTTGGAGAGCAACAGCAACGACACACTCGTCGCCGTGCTGGTGCTGGCCGCTGTGCTGGTCGCCTCCTCGTCGCCGGCCCGCGGCGTCTTCGCGGCGCTGGCCGGCCTGGCCAAGTTCGCCCCGCTGGCGCTGGCGCCGCTGCTGTGCACGTATGGGCTGGTCGGATCGAGCGACCGTGCCGGGTCGGACGGTCCGGGCGACTTATCTGCGCCAGGTGTCTCCGGCGGGGCGAGCCGGTCTGGCGTGCCGAGCGCCGCCCGCCGGCCGCTGCGCACGGTGTTGCTGTTCTCGGGTGCGTTCCTGCTGACCGTCGCCGTCGTCGCGATCCCGGCGCTGACACACGACTCGCTGCACACGATCTACGAGCGAACGCTCGTCTACCAGTCGCACCGAGAATCGCCGTTCTCGATCTGGGGCCTGTATGGGATCGCGCCGACCGGCGGCCCGGCGGCGGCGCCATGGCTGTCGGGCGTGCAGGGGGCCGTCGAGGTGGTGGCCGTCGTGTTCGCGCTGGCGCTGGCGCTGCTGCCGCGCCGCGCTGACCTGGTCGGCCTGGCGGCTTGCGCGGCGGCCGTGCTGATCGCCGTCCAACTCGGGATCGACCACTGGTTCTACCTGTACATCCCCTGGTTCTTCGGTCTTGTGATGTTGGCGCTGCTGGGACGGCTCAGCTGGGCGCCAGAGCCGCCGCGCCGACGGGAGCAGGCGGACGCTGCACCAGGATCTGCTCGATCGAGTCAGCTCGCAGCGGCGTAGCGCAGCTCACGAGCACCCCCATCAGCCACGGGTCCTCCTGCGATGTCTCGAAGCGCACCGGCATCTGCGTCACCAGCGACTCGATCGCCTGCTCGCGCTTGACGCCGATCACGCCGCCGCGCGGGCCGGTCATGCCGACGTCGGTGATGTACGCCGTGCCGCCCGGTAGCACCCGCGCGTCGGCCGTCGGCACGTGCGTGTGCGTGCCGAGCACGGCCGTCACGCGCCCATCGAGCAGCCAGCCGAGCGCGATCTTCTCGCTGGTCGCCTCGGCGTGCATGTCGACCACGATCTGGTCGACCTCGCCGAGCTCTTTGATAGCGGGGTCGATCTCCGTGAAGGCCGAGCGGCCGGCCTTCAGGAACAGGTTGCCGCTGAGATTGATCACGCCCAGGCGCACGCCGTCTTTCTCGACCACGCAGGCGCCTCTGCCGGGCTGAGAGCGCAGATAGTTGTAAGGGCGCACGATCCGCGGCTCGGTGTCCAGGTAGGAGTAGATCTCGCGGCGGTGATAGGCGTGGTTGCCGAGCGTGATCGCATCGACCTCATGGCGGAACAGCTCGACGGCGACCTTCGGCGTGATCCCCAGCCCGCCCGCGACGTTCTCGCCGTTGACGACCACGAACGTCGGCTCGTAGCGCTCGCGCAGCGCCGGCAGGCACTCGATCAGCGTGCGGCGGCCGATGGAGCCGACGAGGTCGCCGACGAACAGGATGCTCGCCTGCCCCTCAGCCATACTGCACCCATCGTTGGAGCGTCGATGAGAGGCATTCGGTGAACGCGCCCGACTCGGCGCCGCCGAGCGCGGCTGAGCGTGATCTGGCCGACGCCCGGGACGCGTCGCCGAGCGAGCCCGAGCGCGTGCTCGTACCGCGCTGGGTGCAGCTGGTGCTGCTGCCGCTGTCGCTGCTGGCGCTGTGGGCGCTGGCGCGCGCCGCGGGAAAGGTTCTGGTGATCTTCATCGTCGCCGCGGTCATCGCGCTGATCCTCAACCCGCTCGTGGCCTTCCTGCAACGCCGAGTGCGGCTGCCGCGCGGGTTGGCCGTATTGGCGGTGTATCTCGCATTCTTCCTGACATTGACGGGGATCGGCTTCCTGCTTGCCAATCCGATCTCCAAACAGGTCCTCACGTTCACGCACAACCTGCCCCACATCGTCACCGAAGCCAACAAGCAGATTGCCAAACTGCAAGGCTCGCTGAACAAAGGCGGCATCCACGTCGAACTGGTCAAGCAGGGCAAGACGGCGCTGCAGACATTCCAGGAAAAGCTCTCCAAAAGCGCCAGCCAGATCACCAGCTTCGCCGGCGGTCTGCTGACCGAAATCGCCGGTGCGCTCGTGGACCTCGTGCTCGTGTTCGTGCTGTCGGTCTACATGCTCGTCTACGGCCAGACGATCGGCCGGCTCGTGCGTCGCGCGATGCCCCCGGGCGACGGTACGCCCGCCGACGACTTCCCGCTGCTGGCCCAGCACGCCGTCTCGCGTTACGTCGGTGGGCAGCTGCTGTTCAGCGCGATCATGGGCGCCTCGGCAGGCGCGGCGCTGTACGTGTTCGGCCTGCTCGGGATCTTCCCCGACGGGCGCTCCTACGCGCTTGCGTTCGGCGTCTTCTACGGCGTGATGGAGCTGGTCCCCTACATCGGCCCGATCCTCGGTGCGATCCCACCGGTGCTGCTGGCGCTGCTCACCGACCCGATCAGCGCGCTGTGGGTGGCGCTGCTGTTCGTCGCACTGCAGCAGCTCGAGGGTCACGTGGTCGCGCCGCAGATCTTCGGGCATACGCTGCGCATCAACCCGCTGCTGGTGATCTTCGCGCTCTTGATCGGGCTGCAGCTGTACGGCATCGTCGGCGCGCTCGTGGCCCTGCCGATCCTGTCGGTGCTGCGCGAGACGGCAGTGTACCTGAGCCGTCACCTAAAGCTCGAGCCGTGGGAGCGCTCCCCCGGCAGGCTGCTGTGACGCCGGTCCTGCGCGCCGAGGGGCTGGGCAAGCGCTTCGGCTCACGCGAGGCGCTGCGCGACGTCAGCTTCTCCGCCCGGGCCGGCGAGATGGTCGCGGTGATCGGTCCCAACGGGGCCGGCAAGACGACCTTGCTGTCGCTGCTGGGCGGCGTGCAGCCCCCGAGCTCCGGCGCCATCGTGCGCTCGGGCGGGGCGGTCGGCTGGGCGCCGCAGCAGCCGGCGCTTTACTCGAAGCTGACGGTCAGCGAGAATCTGCGCCTGTTCGCGCGCCTGGAGGGCGTCGCCGACCCTGAGGCGGCCGTGGCGCGGATGCTCGAGCAGACGGGGCTGGCCGAGCGGGCGCACGAGCGCGTGCAGCGGCTCTCCGGCGGCAACCGCCAGCGCGTCAACGTCGCGCTGGCATTGCTGGCCGACCCGCCGGCGATCCTGCTCGACGAGCCCTCCTCTGCGCTTGACCCCGGCCAGCGCGAGCGGCTCTGGAGCTTTGTTGGCGAGCGCGCTGCGCAGGGAACGTGTGTCGTATTCTCTACCCACATCGTTGCCGAGGCAGCGCGCTACGCGGGCCGCGTGCTCGTGCTCGACGATGGCGTGCTGCGCTTCGACGGCCCGCCCGCACAGCTGGCCGCCCAGGGCGGCCAGCAAGGCGGCGACGGCGACTTCGAAGCGGCGTTCGTCTCGTTCCTGCGATGAGGTGGCTGCTCGCCAAGGACCTGCTGATCCTGCGCCGCTCGCGGCTGCTGGTGGCTGTGCTGGTCCTCTATCCGGTCGCGATCGCGCTGCTGATCGGCTTTGCGATCTCGGCGTCGCCGTCGAAGCCGCGTGTGGCGATCGTCGACGAAACGCCGCCCGACACGACGATCGCGCTCGGCGAGGAGCGCATCGGCGTCACCCAGTACACCGACGAGCTTTTCGGTCAGGTGCAGGTCGTGCGCGTGCCCACGCGTGAGGCGGCCGTCGCCAAGGTCGACTCGGGCGACGTGCTGGCGGCGATCGTGATCCCTGCGGACATCGTCTCGAAGATCTCCTCGGGCGTCAACCAGGCGCAGGTCGAAGTCATCTACAACGGCGACGCGCTCAAGCAATCGTTCGTGCGCTCCACGATCGACTCGGCGCTAGCGCAGGCCAACCTAGCCCTCTCCCAGCAGATCCGCGCCGTGGCCGTGCGCGACATCGACCTGCTGCTGGCTGGCGGGCAGCTCGGCGTGCTCGGTTCCAGTCAGGACATTGTCGGCCTCAGCCACATCGCACCGGCGCTGGAAGGCGTGGCCGCTCGCACCGCCGCGCACGGCGACCGCGCGACGCTGACGCGGATCGCGGGCTTCGCCGCGTTCGCCGCGCGCAACCTCGGCATCGCCAAGGACGTGCTCACGACGGTCAGTCAGCCGATCACCGTCAAGAGCACGCTGCTGCACGGCCGGCGCACGCCGCTTGACACCTATGCGGTGGTCGTGGCGGTGACCATCTCGCTGATGTTCCTGGGCGTGCTGCTCGCGGCCGGAGGCTTGGCGCTCGAGCGCGAAGAGCACACGATGGCGCGGCTGATCCGGCGCGCACCGGCGTCCGCGACCGCCGCCGATCCCCAGGCGACTGCGGATCGCGCGCCCCCCGGCGGCGCCGCCGCCGGACGCGCGCTGGTCTCGCGCGAGGGCCTGATCGCCGAGAAGGCGCTGCTGGCCGCGGTGTGCAGCTTCGCAGTCGCGCTGGCGATGTTGCTCGGCGTCAGCGCCTTCGTGTCACTCGAAATCTCGCGGGTGGCGACCTGGGTCTTGGCGCTCGCCTGCGGCGCCGTCGGCTTCGGGGCGCTCGGGGTGGCGATCGGCGCGCTAGCGCGTGAGGTGCGGGCTGCATCGCTGCTCGCATTCCTGCTGACGCTGCCGCTCGCGTTCCTGGCGCTGGTGCCCAGTGGCTCGGTGGCGGGCGGGCTGTACTCGGTGATTCAGGCGATCTCGTTCGTCTTCCCGTACAAGGCCGCGCTGCAGGCGCTCGACGCGGCGGTCAACCGCTCCTCGCCGGGGATGGTGATTTCGATCGCTCACCTGCTCGGACTCACACTTGCATTTGGTGTGCTCGCTCGGCTCGCTCTGCGTCGGGCGGAGTAACCTGGATCAAATGGCCTTTCCCGCAACGCGCATGCGCAGGCTGCGCGCGACGCCGGCCCTGCGCGGGCTGGTGCGCGAGACCGAGCTGCGCGCCGACCGGCTGGTGGCGCCGCTGTTCGTCTCGGAGACCGCCACGGCGCCCGAGCCGGTGCAGAGGATGCCCGGCGTCTTCAGGTTGCCGATCGCCGAGGCCGTCGCCGAGGCGCGCGAGGCGGCCGTCCTCGGTCTCGGAGCGGTGATGCTGTTCGGGGTCCCGGCTGAGAAGGACGCGGAGGGCTCCGGCGCCTGGGACGAGCAGGGCGCCGTGCAGCTGGCGGCGAGCGCGATCAAGCAGGCGCTGCCGGAGCTGGTCGTGATCACAGACGTATGCCTCTGCGAGTACACCGACCACGGCCACTGCGGGGTTCTGCGCGAGGATGGCGCTGTCGACAACGACGCCACGCTCGAGCTGCTCGCGCGCACGGCGGTCTCGCACGCGCGCGCCGGCGCCGACGTCGTCGCGCCCTCGGACATGATGGACGGCCGCGTCGGCGCGATTCGCGCCGAGCTCGACGAGGAGGGGCTCTCGGACGTGCCGATCCTCGCCTACGCCGCCAAGTTCGCCTCCGCCTTCTACGGCCCGTTTCGCGAGGCGGCGGGCTCGACGCCGTTGCCGGAAGCCGGGAGACACTCGCCTTCGGCTCGCATCCCCGTTCCGCCCAGCGACCGCCGCTCTTACCAGATGGACCCCGGCAACGGCCGCGAAGCGGTGCGCGAGGCGCTGCTCGACGCCGCCGAGGGGGCGGACATGCTGATGGTCAAGCCGGCGCTGGCCTACGGCGACCTGATCGCGGCCGTGGGGCGCGAGACCGGCCTGCCGATCGCTGCCTACAACGTCAGCGGCGAGTACGCGATGGTGAAGGCCGCCGCGGCCGCCGGCTGCCTGGACGAGCGCGCGGCGGTGTGCGAGATTCTCACCTCGCTGCACCGCGCCGGCGCGGACATCGTCATCTCCTACCACGCAAAGGACGCCGCCCAGTGGCTATCGCAGACGGCATAACCGACACGGCGACGCCGAAGCTCCGCAGCCGCAAGCACGGCGCAGCGGTCCCGCTCGAGGACCTCGACAAGCGTCTGCTCAACCTCATGCAGGGCAGCTTCCCGATCGCTCCGCGCCCGTACCTGCGCGTGGCCGAGCTGGCCGAGATCGAGGAGTCCGAGGCGATGGCGCGCGTACAGCGGCTGCTGGACGAGCGGATCATCCGCCAGGTCACGCCGATCTTCGACACGCGCGCGCTCGGTTACTCCTCGATGCTGGTGGCCGCGAAGGTCGATCCCGAGCACCCGCACCGCGCCGCACAAGTCATCAACTCCCACCCCGGCGTCTCGCACAACTACCTTCGCAACCACGAGTTCAACCTCTGGTTCACGATCGCCACCGAGCCCGACTCGCCGCTCGGCCTCCAGGGCACGCTGGAGGTGCTGGCGCGCGAGGCCGGCGCCGAGTCGGTGCGCCAGCTGCCGACGCTGAAGCTGTTCAAGATCCGTATGGACCTGGAGATGGAGGGCGACACCAATGCGCTCGCCTCGGCGGCCGTGGCCACCGAGCCAATCGAGCTCGAGCCTCAGCCCTACGACGAGCAGGACATCGCCGTGATCCGGGCCCTGCAGGGCGACATGCCGGTCGTGCCAGAACCGTACGCGCCGGCGGCTGCGGCGCTCGAGATGGACCAGGAGGCCTTTCTCGACCATCTCGCCGGCATGCAGGAGCGGGGTCTGCTGCGCCGAGTGGCGGCGATCCTCTACCACCGCCGGGCCGGCTTCTCGGCCAACGGCATGGGGGTGTGGAAGGTCCCGGACGAGCAGATCTACGACGTCGGGCGCCAGATGGCGGCGGTGCGCGGAATCTCCCACTGCTATCAGCGGCCGACCTACGAGGATTGGCCCTACTCGGTGTTCACCATGGCACACGGCCGCTCGAAGGAGGAGTGCGACGCGATTCTCGACTCGATCGCCGATATGACGGGGATCGAAGAGCGCGCGACGCTGTACTCCTCGACCGAGTTCAAGAAGATTCGCCTGCTCTATTTCACAGACGAGTTCAAGACCTGGGAACGCGAGCACGCCGGGGTGTAAATGCCCGCGTCTTTGACGGACACGCGCTCCGGCGAGCTCTACCGCCGAGCGCTCGACGTGCTGCCGGGCGGCGTCAACTCCCCCGTGCGCGCGATGCGCGCGATCGGGCGTGACCCGATCTTCATCGAGCGCGGCTCGGGCGCCGAGCTGATCGACGCGGACGGCAACCGCTACGTCGACTACGTCTGCTCGTGGGGCCCGCTGATCCACGGGCACGCCCACCCCGACGTCGTCGCGGCCGTGACGGCGGCGGCCGAACGCGGCACGAGCTTTGGCGCGCCGACCGCCGGCGAGGTCGAGCTGGCCGTGGAGGTCGCGCGCCGCCTTGACTCGGTCGAGATGGTGCGGATGACCTCATCCGGCACGGAGGCGAGCATGACCGCGCTGCGGCTAGCGCGGGCCGCCACCGGGCGTGAGCGGATCGTCAAGTTCGAGGGCGCCTATCACGGCCACGTCGACGGTCTGCTGGCGCAGGCGGGCTCGGGGCTGGCCACGCAGGCGAGCTTGCGTGGCCAGCAGGCGCTGCCGGCCAGCCCCGGCGTGCCGGCTAGCGCGGTCGCGGCTACGACGGTAGTGCCCTGGAACGACCCCGACGCGATCCTGGCCGCGACCGGGTCGGGCGAGCCGATCGCGGCGATCCTGGCCGAGCCGCTGCCGGCGAACATGGGGGTGGCGCCGGCGCAAGAGGGTTTTCTGCAGTTGCTGCGCCGGCGGGCCGAGGAGATCGGGGCGCTGCTGATCTTCGATGAGGTGATCAGCGGCTTTCGCGTCGCCCGCGGGGGCATGCAGGAGCTCGCCGGCGTCGAGGCCGACCTGACGATCATGGGCAAGGTGCTCGGCGGTGGGCTCCCGGCGGGCGCCGTCGGTGGGCGAGCGGAGCTGATGCGGATGCTGGCGCCGGCCGGGGACGTCTACCAGGCCGGCACGCTGTCGGGCAATCCGTTGGCGGTCGCGGCCGGGCTGGCGACGCTGGCACTGCTCGACGACGAGGCCTACCTACGTCTGGCCAGGATCACCGACGAGCTCGCCGCCGGACTGCGCGAGGCGGCCGGCGGGGTGGATGGGTATCCCATCCAAGTCGCGAGCGCTCCCGGGCTGCTGACCGTCTTCTTCAGCGAGACGCCCGTGCGTGACATGGCCGGCGCGCGCGCATGCGACGGCGATGGCTATGCCCGCTGGTGTCGCGAGCTGCTCTCGCGCGGCGTCTATCCCCCGGCTTCGCAGTTCGAGGCATGGTTCCCCTCGCTTGCGCACGGTCCCGAGCAGATTGAGCTGACCGTGGCCGCCGCTACGGCCGCCTTCGCCGAGATCGCATGAGCGACACGCTTGCCAGACTGCGCCTGCTGCTGCAGGCGGAGGGCGGCCTGATCGCAGAGCTGCTGGTGTCCGAGGCGCCCAGCGACCGGACGCCGGGGCCCGCCCAGGCGGCGGTCGCCGGGCCGCGCGTGGACGGACAGGCGGGCGAGTACGAGCTGCTGATCGAGACGATCTACGAGGGCTACCTGCTGCACTACCACTCGCCGCGAGTCGTGCGCGCCCCCGAGCAGGACCTCGGCTTGCTGGCCGGCGATCGCCTGTACGCGCTCGGACTGGCGCGGCTGGTGGCACTTGGGGACATCGAGGCGGTGGCCGAGCTTGCCGATGTGATCGCGCTGAGCGCGCTCGCCCACGGCGCCGGCAATCCACAGCTGGCCAGCGCCGTGTGGAGCGCTGGGGCACGCGCCGTCGGCTGGGGGCCGAGCGCTCCGCACGAACGTGCCAAGGCGCTCGCGCGCGCCGGCTCGCCCGACGCGCTGGCGGCGATGCTGGCCCTGGTGGATAGGCCGGCGGGCGGCGGCTAAGGCCCTATCGGGATAGGTCCCAACTACAGCCGTCCGCGGCCGCCACCGGCGGGCCGATCGCAACTCGGCCCGCACCGCGACGCGCTTGGCGCGCGCAGCGCTCTGCAGCTGCCGGAGCGCTGCGCAGTCGATATTGTTCGGGCCGTGTCCAAGCACGGCCAGTACTCCTCGCCCTACACCCAGGACCGCAACATCCCCGGCGCCTTCGAGGGCGAGACGGTCACGCGCCGGCGCTTCATGACCGGCACCGCTCACGGCGCCGGTGCGATCGCCGCGGCGTCGTTTGCGCTGCCCGCGCTCGGCTTCGCGATCGGCCCGATCTTCAAAGAGGCGCCGCACACCTGGGAGAGCGTCGGTCCGACCGGCATGTTCCCCGACAACGACTACATCCCCACCGTGATCACGCTCACGCCGGGGATCGGCGAGGCCGGCAAGACCACCGTGTACGTGCGTAAGTTCAACCCGGCGATCGACACCGATCCGACCGACCGCACCACCCAGTTCATCGCCATCTCCTCTCGCTGCGCGCACCTGGGCTGCCCGGTGCGCTGGGTCGACGCCGCCGAGCGCTTCATCTGCCCATGCCACGGCGGCGTCTACGACCTGCTCGGCCAGCGCGTCGGCGGGCCGCCAGTCCGGCCGCTGGACCGCTTTTACACGCGCGTAGTGGGCGGCGAAGTCCAGATCGGGCCGCGCTACAGCGTCAATAGCGAGCTGGAACGCTTCTCCCCGCGCGACCCCGGCGAGCCGATCGACGGGATCGGCCAGTACGCCTATCCCTCTCGCCCGTCGATGAAGAAGTAGGCGGTACGTGACCGTTCATCGAACTTCCGAGCGAGGGAGCTGAGCGGTGGCGCGCGCACCCAAGCTTCCGGCCCCGCCGATGCCCTCGGCCCTGAAGGCGCCGCCACCACGGCCCGGCACGAGCAACGGCAGGGCCACCGCCACAGACCACGCCAAGGAAGGCGGCTCGAGCGTCGTCGACTGGGTCGACGAGCGCACCTCGCTGAGCGGCGCCGCTCGCTGGCTGATGTTCCGCAAGGTGCCCAAGGGCACCAACTGGTTCTACACGCTCGGCTCGGCGACGATGTTCGCCTTCCTCTCCCAGGCCGTCACTGGCGTGTTCCTGGCGATGTTCTACAAGCCCGACCCCTCCGGCGGAGCCTACGAATCGATCCGCCACGTCACCAACGAAGTCTTCCTCGGCCAGTTCGTGCGCGGGATGCACAAGTGGGGCTCCTCGGTGATGGTGATCCTTGTCTTCCTGCACATGGGGCGCACGTTCTTCTTCGGCGCCTACAAGTACCCGCGCGAGCTCAACTGGGTGATCGGCGTCGTGCTCCTGATCCTGACGATGGTGATGTCGTTCACCGGCTACCTGCTGCCGTTCGACCAGCGCGCCTACTGGGCCACGATAGTTGGCGTCAACATCAACGGTACCGGCCCGCTGATCGGCCCCTATCTGAGCGACTTCCTGCGCGGCGGACCGGAATTCGGGGCGACCACGCTGTCGCGCTTCTACGCGATCCACATGCTGCTCGTGCCGGGCCTGCTCGCCGCTCTGATCGGCGCGCACCTGTATCTCGTGACCAAGCTCGGCACGACCGCGCCGCCGTGGCTGAAAGCCGAGAAGAACCCTGATCTGCGCAAGGCCGACGCATGAACCGACGCGAGAAGGAGGAGTACCTGCGCGAGTACTCGATCCTGAAGTCCGAAGGCAAGCCGTTCTTCCCCTACGCGGTGGCCAAGGACGCGCTGATGGCGTGCGTGGTGATGGCCTGCATCATCACGATGTCGCTCGTGCTCGGGGCGGAGCTCGGATCGAAGGCCAATCCGACCACCACCACCTACGTCCCGCGCCCGGAGTGGTACTTCTTCTTCCTGTTCGAGCTCCTGCGCGTGATCAAGCCGCCCAGCCTCGTCCCCTTGGCGACGATCGGAGTGCCGACGATCGGCATGATCCTGCTGTTCCTGCTGCCGTTCTATGATCGCGGCCCCGAGCGCCGTCCGGAGCGCCGTCCGGTCGCTACGTTGACGGGGATCTTCGTGATCTGCGCGATGGCGCTGCTCACCTACGAGGGCGCCAACGCCGGCTCGCCGACAGCGATCGAAATGCCGACGCCCGCCGCCGTAACGCAGGCTGGCGGCAAAACCCTGGCCGAATTCGAAGCGGGGCGCGCCGTGGTCGCCCAGTCCGGCTGCCTGGCCTGCCACAAGATCGCCGAGAACGGCAACGACGGGCCCGGCCCGAACCTGACCCACATCGGTGCGCGGCTGCCGAGCCAGGGGATCGCCCGCACGCTCGTGAACCCAACCGCGCCAATGCCTCCGTTCAGGAACCTACCCGCGAAGAAGTTCAGCGCGGCCGTCTTCTTCCTCTCGCAGCTGAAGTAGGCGCGAGCGGCCATGCCCGATCCGGCTGACGCCGTGCCGGCCGACTACTCCGCGGGGCGCCTGGATGCGGGGCAGGTGCGGAGCATGTTCGACCGCGTGGCGGGCGTCTACGACCTGTTCAACACCGTGATGACGGCCGGCCTGCACCACCGCTGGCGCAGGCGCGCGGCCGATCTGGCGAGGGTGGGGCCGGGCAGCCGCGTGCTCGACGTGGCCACCGGCACCGGCGACCTGGCGCTCGAGCTTCTCGGGCGCGTGTCGCCGGGCGGAGAGGTCGTCGGCAGCGACTTCTCGGAGGGAATGCTCGCGCGCGCTCGCGCGAAGGCAGCCGCGGGCGGCGCGCAGCGGCCCTCCGAGGCGGGCATGGAGCGTTCCGCTGGCGCGATGCCCCCGCTCTCTGAAGTTCACGGCGCGAAGCTGACCTTCGAGTGGGGGGACGCGCTCGATCTCCCCTACCCCGACGACTCCTTCGACGCGGCCACGGTGGGCTTCGGAGCGCGCAACTTCTCCGACCTCGCGCGCGGGCTGGCGGAGATGGTTCGCGTGGTGCGGCCCGGCGGGCGCGTGGTGGTGCTCGAGATGACCACACCGACCCGACCGCCGCTGTCGTGGTTCTACGGGGTCTGGTTCGACCGCCTGGTTCCCTGGATCGGGAAGCTCGCGGCGTTGCTCGCTCGGGCGCGCGGCGTCTCGGCGCAAGGGACCGTCGCGCAGGCTTACACCTACCTTCCCAACTCGGTCAAGCGTTTCCACTCCCCGGCCGAGTTGGCGGCGGAGATGCAGCGCGCCGGGTGCGTGGAGATCGGCTACGTGTTGATGGCGGGCGGCATCATTGCGGTGCACGGCGCTACCGTCCGGGGGTGAGTCCGTTGCAATCCGCAGCCGGCACGGCGGCCGACACGACCGACACGCAGGCCAACATAGCCGCAGACGTGGAGGCGGTCGAGGAGATCATGCGCCGCGGAGGCTCTGCTCTGCGCGAGCGCATGGTGCGCGCCGAGACTCACCTCGAGGACGTCACCGCCGAGGCGGGAGCCCCGCTTGCCACCCACGCGACAGCGACGGTCGTGGCTGGCGGCAAGCGCCTACGTCCGCTGCTGGTCCTTCTGGCCGCCGAGGCTGCCGGCGGCGTGAGCCGCGGCTCCGAGCGCGAGCAGAGCCTGGTCCGGGCCGCGGTCGCGGTCGAGCTGGTCCATTCGGCGACACTCGTCCACGACGACCTGATCGACGGCGCGCAGTTGCGTCGCGGGCATCCGACGGTCGCGGCGGTCGCCGGGCGAGGCGTGGCTGTCGCGACCGGCGACCTGTTGTTCTCCTGCGCGTTTGCCGAGCTCGCCCGCAACGGCGACGCCGAGCAATTGCGGGCACTCTCGGACGCGAGCTCGGCCCTTGCCGCCGGCGAGCTGCTGCAGCGCGAGGATGCTTACTCCTCCGACATCGCGGTCGAGCGCTACCTGGAGCGCTGCCGGCTGAAGACCGCAGCGCTGTTCGAGGCTTCCTGCCGGCTGGGGGCGCTGGTCGCCGCCGTGGGCGATGCCGAGCACCCTGACGGGCATACCCAAGAGGCACGCGGCAGGCTTGCCTCCGCGCTGGGGGAGTTCGCGGGTAGAATCGGGCTCGCCTTCCAGTTGCTCGATGACATCCTCGACGTCTCTGGCCCGGCGCAGCGCACCGGCAAGGCCCGCGGCACCGACCTGCTCGACGGCACCGTCACGCTGCCGCTGATCCTCGCCCGCGAACGCGACGAGGAGATCGCCGCGTTCGACCTCTCTACGCTGGCCGGCCCCGAGCACGCCGAGGCGCTGTGCGAGCGGATAGCGGCGACGGGGGCGCTCGACGAGGCCCGCGAGCGGGCGCTTTCGATCGTCGCCGAGGTCAAGGCATCGCTTCCGTCTGCGCTTGACGACGGGCGCCACGAGCTGCTCGGGTTGGTCGCCGACGCCGTGGTCGAGCGCTACTGCTAGAAGTCGCTCGGGCCGATCAGGTCGAGCTCGAGAGCGCGCGTGAAGCGCTCGATCTCTTCTGACATGTTGGCGTGCGTCACCTGGCGCAGGTCGCCGAGCATTTGAGCGGTCGCGCGGTCCAGCTCGTCGTCCAGACGCTCGATCAGTGCTTGGCCGAACACACCCTCGCGCCGCTCGCCGCAGTCGGGGCAACGCAGCAGCACGCGCCAGCGACCCGGCGATTCCTCCAGCCAGTCGAGCGGGTGGACGAGACCCCCGGCGCACAGCGGGCAGACGTGTAGGGCCTCGCCGGGGACGGTGCTGGGCCCATCGCCGCTCCAAGGCAGCGGGGCGAGGGGCGTGTCGCTCTCGCGGCCGTCGAGATAGACGACCTCGATCCGTCTGCCGCCTGGCAGGTCGACGTGGTGGCGTGTGCGCTGGTTGGGATGCTCTGCCATTGTCTCTCTCCCGCGTCATCGACCCCGCTACCCGTAGGCTTTAGCGCGCTGACATGGTCGGCGGGCGAGCCGCGCCGTGGCCGCGGATTGACCGCAACGCAGGGCGGCGCGCAGGGTGCTGATCGTCCGCAACGCGCCGTCGCCCCGGGGCGCGGATCGACGGCAACTGGCGCCGCCGAGGCGCGGACGCCGGCAGTGATAGCTTCAACCCGTGGCAACAGCGATTCGCAGCATCCGTCACGACGATCGCCTGAGCGTCATCGAGCACCTCGACGAGCTGCGGACACGGCTGATCGTGAGCGGCGTGGCACTGGCAGTGGTGTTCGGCGTCTGCGTGTGGCAGAACCATGCGCTGCTGAAATTCGTCAACCGGCCGCTGACCCAGCAGACGCGCCAGCAGGTGCAGCGCTACGAAGGGCCGCTCGGTCAGACTTGGCTGGCTCAGAAGACGGCGCGCGAAGTCGCCGGCGACAGCGAATCGGTGGCCCGCGCGCTCAGCCAGCCCGCCAGCGGGCTGCCCGCCGCCACCCGCTCACAGCTGTCCGCCGCGGCTGCGCGGCTGCGCGCGGACGCCGCCAAGATCGGAGTGACGCCGCCAAGCGTCGCCCCGACCACACTTGGGCCGGGCGAGCCGCTGACGACCACGCTCACCGTCGCGCTGTACTTCGCGCTGGTGCTGTCGCTGCCGCTGATCCTGTTCGAGCTCTACGGCTTCGTGCTGCCCGCGCTGACGCCGAGTGAGAGACGGGTGGTGATGCCGCTGCTGCTTGCTGTCCCGTTCCTGTTCGCCGCCGGCGTCGCCTTCGGATATCTGGTCGTGCTGCCCGCCGCCGTCCACTTCCTGCAGAACTTCAACAGCGACCAGTTCAATGTGCTGGTGCAGGCCAGCCAGTACTACAAGTTCGCCGCCACGATCCTGCTGGCGATGGGTATCTGCTTCCAGGCGCCGGTGGCGATCGTCGGGGCTGTGCGCGCTGGGATCGTCACCCCGGGCGGACTGCGCCACAACCGTCGCTACGCCGTTCTCGCCTGCGCCGCGGTCGCCGCGCTGCTGCCCGGAGACTTCTTCACGATGCTGCTCGAGACGGTGCCGCTGTACTTGCTCTACGAGGCGAGTATCCTGATTGCGTCGGTCATCGCGCGCGCAGATCGCAGGCGCGAAGCCGTAGAGGAGGGGGCCGCCGCCCCCACTGAGACGGCGAGGAAGACCGCGCAACAGATGATCGATCACACCGACCCCGACCTGAGCTAGAAAGAAATGCTGTTCGACCTGAGAGCCCGCGGCCGCCGTCGCACAGTGCAGGTCGTCTACGTCGGCCTGGCGCTGTTGTTCCTGGTCGGCTTCGTCGGCTTCGGCGTGGGTGTCGGCGGCGGTGGCGGCGGGCTGATCGAAGGGATCCTCGGCGGCAAAGAAGGGTCCGGCGGCGCCGGGTACGGCAAACAGGTGGCTGCCGCCGAAGCTCGCACTCACAAGCATCCGGGCGAAGCGGCGGCTTGGGCGGCGCTCGTGGAAGCCCGTTTCCACGAAGCCAGCGCAAGCGAATTCTACGACGAAGAAACACAGAAGTTCACCGACAAGGGCAAGGAACTGCTCACGAAGATCGTCGCCGACTGGAACCGCTACCTGGCCTTGAAACCAGGCGCGCCGACTCTTGCGATCAGCTACGACATGATCAGGGCGTTCGGTGAAGAAGGGCTCAACCAACCCGCCAACGCCGTCGCCGCTCTGCAACTGGTGATCCCGACCCAGACGCCGAGCGCCGGGCTGTACGGACAGCTGGCCAAGTACGCCTACCAGGCCAAAGACATGAGCACGGGCGACTTGGCGGCGCAGAAGACGGTCAGCCTCACGCCGGCGAAAGAACGCAAGCGCGTCAAGGCATACCTGGAAGCGCTCAAGAAGAACCCGAGCGGCAACCCGTCAAACGAAACGTTCACCGGGACGACCAGTGGCAAGGTCTATACCCTCAAAGTGAATACCGAAGGCAAGGGCACGATCTTGAAAACCTCGCCCGCGCCGAGCACAACCGCGACCACGAAGAAATAGCGCGCGGAATGCGCCGGTGCCCGTGTCCGAGGAGAGTCCCACCTACTCGGCGCGCCTACTGGTCGACTGCGCCGACCAGCCCGGCATCGTTGCCGCGGTCTCCGGGTTCCTGTTCGAACGAGGTGCGAACATCGTCTCCTCGCACCAGTACTCCTCCGACGCCACCGGCGGGCGCTTCTACATGCGGACCGAGTTCTTTCTGGACGGGCTCGCGCAGGACCGCGCACGCTTCGAGCGCGAGTTCGCCGAGCGCGTGGGCACGCCCCTGGCGATGGACTGGGAGATCCGCTACTGGGGCGAGCGCAGGCGGATGGCGATCCTCGTCTCGCGCCACGATCACTGCCTGATGGACCTGCTCTGGCGCCGCCGTCGCGGCGAGCTCGACGCCGAGGTGGTCGCGGTCGTCTCCAACCATCCCGACCTCGCCGAGGAGGTGCAGGCAGCCGGCATCCCCTTCCACCACGTGCCGGTCGCCGCTGCGGCCGGCAAGGCTGAGGCGGAGGAGCGCATGCTGGCGCTGCTGCGCGGCAAGGTCGACCTGCTGGTGCTCGCGCGCTACATGCAGATACTCAGCGGCGAGTTCCTTGACCGGCTCGGGGCGCCGGCGATCAACATTCACCACTCGTTCCTGCCCGCCTTCGCCGGCGCCGAGCCCTACCGGCGCGCGCGCGAGCACGGCGTCAAGCTGATCGGCGCCACCGCGCACTACGTCACAGCCGAGCTCGACGGCGGGCCGATCATCGAACAGGACGTCGCCCGCGTCGATCATCGCCAGACGGTGGCCGAGCTCGAACGGATCGGGCGTGACATCGAGCGCACGGTGCTGGCGCGGGCGGTGACACTGCACCTGGAAGACCGCGTGATCGCGGACGCGGGGCGGACGATCGTGCTGTAGAGGCTCGTCCCTTCAGGCTCCGCGACGCTCGGATAGACTGCGAAGACACCGATCCGATTCGAGGATCGCCCCCCTCGCGGGCCGTTAGCTCAATTGGCAGAGCAGGGGCCTCTTAAGCCCAAGGTTGCAGGTTCGATTCCTGCACGGCCCACCTAGAATCTCTTATGATAAAGCCAAATCTACGAAGATGTAGATACTTACCAAAGTAATGATGTCCCAAATATGTCCCGGACAAATACTAGAGTTCGGGACGAAATGCGCGACCAACCCATCTCAGGGCACGTCGTTCGTGCCGACCGCAAGCGCGGGCCGGTCTGGTATGCCAAGTACCGGCTGCCGGACGGTCGCCAGGTCCAGCGCAGGATCGGCCCGGCGTGGACCGGTCGCGGTTGACCGCTAGCCGGCTCCTACACGAAGCGGCTGGCCGAAGACTGGCTGCGCAGAGTGCTCAGCCAGGCCCGCGAGGGCACTCTGCCGGGGCACTCTGCCGGGTATGGTGCGCACCGGCGCGACGTTTGCGGACGCCGCAGCCGAGTTCCTGCGCTACTCCGAGCAGGATCGCGGCTGCAAGCCATGGACGATTCGCGGCTACAAGTCGACCATCGAGGCGCACCTGATTCCCGCGTTCGGCAAACTTCCTGTCGAGAACGTCACCACCGAGGGGATTGAGCGTTGGATCGCCTTGGTCGAGGCTTCGCCACGTACGCGCAACAAGTTGCTCATCCTGCTGCACGGCATCCTCAAACGCGCGCGAAAGGTTTACGGCCTGCCTCACAACGCCGCAGCCGACGTCGAGAAGTTCCCGCAGCGGCGTAGTGGCGACATCGACGTGTTTTCTCCTGAGGAGGTGCGCGCGCTCGTCCGCTCTGCCGAGTCAGAACAGGACGCCGTGATCTTCCTGACCGCCGCCTTCACGGGCCTGCGCCAGGGCGAGCTACTCGCCTTGCGTTGGCGCGACGTCGACTTTGCTCACTCGGTTCTGCGCGTTCGTGCCAGCTACGGACTCGGACAGGTGACCGCGTCCAAGTCAGGCAAGGTGCGCTCCGTGCCGCTTGCCCCCGATGTCGCGAAGGTCCTCGCGCGGCTTGGCAGCCGCGAGCACTGCATCGGAGAAGACGATCTGGTCTTCGTCGGGGTTCTTGGCGGTCACGTCGACAGCGCGGCCCTTCGCCGCCGCTACAAGACTGCGCTCGCTCGCGCAAGTCTGCGGCAGCTGCGCTTCCACGATCTGCGCCACACCTTCGGCACGCGGATGATCGCCAAGGCTGACATCAGGCGTGTGCAGGAGTGGATGGGCCACGCCGACATTCAGACGACGATGCGCTATCTGCACTACGCGCCGCGCGAGGAGGACGCGCGCCTGGTAGCCGAGGCGTTCGCCATTGAGGATACGAATGAGTTGTCGGTCGCCTCGGACAGGTCGGTGTCGTAGTGCCTCGGATCAGCCTCTTCTACGGCATCGTCATCACGATGTATTGGCGTGAGCGAGAGCATCCGGTTCCGCACTTCCACGCCTCCTACGCGGGGCATGAGGCCTCGATCGATGTGGATGGGACTGTTCTGGGTGGATCGCTCCCCCCTCGCGCTCTGCGCCTTGTGCGGGAGTGGGCGCGGCTGCATCGTGATGAGCTGCTCGCTAACTGGGAGCGGGCCCGCGACTATCAGCCTCTGGTCGGGATCGATCCTTTGGCCTAGACTCTTTAGCGTGTCTGAGCTTCCGCCACTGGTCCACATCACCGATGTTGAGGTCGTTGGCGACCACGAGTTGCGCCTGACCTTCGAGGACGGGACCGTTGGTGACGTCGCTTTCGATGATCGCGAGTGGCGTGGCGTGTTTGAGCCGCTACGCGACCCGCGCGAGTTTGCGAAGGTGTTGGTGGACCGAGAGATCGGCACGGTCGTCTGGCCAAATGGGCTGGACATGGCCCCCGAGCCTCTCTACCAAGATGCTCTCCAGCACCAGCTTCTCCGGCCGTAGCGTTAACGCTACGGCTGCTCGACGACTGCGTGCTTGGCTTCGAGTTTGATTCGAACGGTGCGCCCGAGTGCGAGTTCGTCGTGCTCTAGTCCGCGGCAAACCGAGCGCCTTTTCCTCGTGCCCATCGTAGGGCAGCGCCACGGAGGCGACTGCAGCGCGGATTGGGGCCGGGACTGCGTCCCGGATGGGGAATCCGCTGGAGCGGAATAAACCTCCCAGTCCTTGTTTCGCGTAGGGACGAGACGGGGTGGGTGTAGGCAGCGAATCGCCGCAACACTCGATGGCCGTGGTCTGTGTCAGGCTGTCGCGCGAGCGCCGTATAGACCTCAACGAGACTGTCTCGAGTTCGTCGCCGGCGGGACGGAAAAGCGCACCAAGGGGTGCGGTCTGGGCTTTACTGGCGGTCCCTGAACGCGGTTCCGCCACGAAGCGCGCCGGTTCAATTCGCTTCGATCCTGTCCCGTGAGGACTACTCTGCCTGCGCGTCGGCCGACACATCCGCTTCTAGGCATACTCGTGTAGCCCGCTGCAGGACCTACAATCTCGTCAGATGACCACACGCGAGAAGATCCACAAGTTGATCGACGAACTGCCCGAGTCCCAGCTGGAGCCCGTGGCTGATTACATAGCCGCGCGCGGCCGACCTGGCGATGTCGTAGACGAGTGGGGCAATGTGTCGGCCATACAGCGGGGGTCCACGGCGCGCTTGATGCGGCGGCTCGACGAGCAAGAGCGCGAGGCCGGACACAGTCCGTGGTGAGCCGCGGCGATGTCTGGTGGTACGAGCCGCCAGACGCCAAGCGTCGCCCGGCTTTGGTCATGACTCGCGCGGAGGCCGCCCAAAGCCTGAACGAGCTGTTCGTGATCCTGGCCACGACAACGGTTCGGGGATTGCCCACCGAGGTGGAACTAGGACCGCGGGACGGGATGCCGCGCGACTGCGTGCTGAACGCGGATCATGCAGGCGCCGCGGACAAGGCGTTCCTGACCAAGCGGATCACGCAGCTCGGGCCTGAGCGCCTGTCAGAGGTCTGTCGTGCGCTGGCCTTCGCGACGAGCTGTTGAGCGCCACCGATCGAACCGCAAAACCATGTCCCCAACTATGTCCCCAAGTAGGCAAATATGAGGTCATTTCGGGACACGTAACTCGACCCAATCTGGCTCAACCAAGCCAAATCGACTCTCCAGGGAGCGACTCTTAAGCCCAAGGTTGTAGGTTCGATTCCTACACGGCCCATTTTCAGAATGTCCTGGCAAACAGCGGGTTTTAGGACAGCTCGGATGAGCCTTTCAAAAGCGCCAAGGTCCGTGGGTACCGCTCGGTTTCCCCTCAAGCGCGTCCGCAGAGTGTAGGGTTGGGCGGGGATGCGTCCGTCAAGAAAGGAGCGCGATCCCGATGGCAAGTCGTAAACGAGACGTCAAGCCTATCTGGGAGGCCGAGGTTGGCGATCGAGCTTTGGGCCACGCTCACTTCTGGGAACGGGCGCTGTCGCGCCGCCAGTTCGTCGGCGGTACCGCTCGACTGGGCGGGCTTGTTGCAGGCTCAGCCCTCGGATGGCCCGAGATGGCTACCGCGGTCCCTGCTGGCAACATGTTTCCGACCACGCCGGTTCTCGACTCCTTCACTCGACCTAACGCGCCGACGCTGGGACCGAACTGGCTCGGCGCGCAGGAGGGTCACAAGCAGCTGGCGATCATTAACGACCGGGCCGGATGCGCGATATGGGACATCGGGGCTGACATCTGGGCGCCCGGAGGCTCGATCGCCACCGAGGGGCCCGACTGCGAGGTCTACTGCACGATCCCCAAGATTGCCAGCGGCACGGGAATGTGCATCACGCTGTATGCACGGGTGCAGGGTTCGGCTCTCGCGAGCACCGTGTCCGCCTATCTCCTTCAGATCACCAGCGGGCCAAGAGTGCGGCTCTACTACTGTCTGAACGGGAGAATCCCTACCACCAAAGTCATTCCGCTGAGCAGGTGGTCGTACCAGAAGACCTCTGACGGCGACAAGTGGGGGCTCTCGTGCGTTGGTAACGCGATCAGCGCGTGGTACGGGCCGGGCGGCGTATGGCAGAGCGCGCCGATCATCTCCGCGACCGACTCCCACCTGCCTGCCGCGGGCGGGATCATGGTGAGCGTCGGCTACGACTGCCGGATCACCGATTTCGGCGGTGGCACCCGGCCGTAGTGTCATACGTGTTAATTCGTAACGCACACGAATGTTCACGAACTGGACATATGAAATGGAAGGCACCGCGGGCAGCGACAACTACGGATTCGGGCTCTCAGCCCACCCGGGTGAGTCGCAGGGGCGGCCATCTAGTCATTGACTGACGGGCTCACAGCCCGAATGCACGGTGGCCTGCCCACAAGCGTGGGATCAGGGTCTGTCGAGCCCGCCGCCGACCAGTGTCGATCGTACGAGCGGGAGAGCCGCTTGGCGCTCATCTGCTGTGATGAGGGTGAAGTCGTGCGCCAGCGCGGTCGCGGCGATCCAGAGGTCGTTGCTTGGTTGCTGACCGGCGCTCGCGCGAAGCTCGCCGTAGCGAGCGGCAGTGTGGCGGTCGACAGGCAGAGCAGGTGCTTCGGCGAGTACGGCCGCCAGTAGCGCGACGCGGCGTGCGCGGGTGGCGTCGTCCCGTGCGATCAGAATGCCCGCCTCAAGCTCGCCCACAGTGACTACGCTGACGGCCCACCCCTCCGTGAGCTCTCCGACATCGCGTGCGCCTGCCAGCACGCTCGTGTCGATCAGGCTGCCCATGGATCGCGCGCTGCTTCCCGGTCTTCTTGGCGCATTCGGCGCAGATCGTCGGCGAAGCCGGGGTCGGGAGGGTTCTCGACGAGGATGGCTACTAGACGCTCTGGCTCTGCCAGCGCGCGCGCGCCTGGCAGTGGGCCGAGCTCGGCGACCGGACGGCCTGACACGGTGACCGTGAAGCGCTCACCTTTCCCGGCGCGGCGCAAGACGGCAGCGATGTCGTTGCGTAGCTTGCCTTGAGGGATCGTCGCCATTCGAGCATCGTAGCAGAACTGCTACGAATCCCTCAATGTGCAGCTCTCGCCGGTGTATGTGTAAGGATCGTCGGCTCGTTCCTCGATCGCATGTCACGCAAGCGCATACTGATAGTGCTCGGTTTTGCCACGGTGGCGCTCGACGCCGTGGTGCTCGCGCTGGATCACTGGATCAGCAGGGCGGGCGGTCCCGGGATACTCGGCCTGGAGCTGGCTGGGAGCCGCAAGCAGGCGCAGCGGATCATGGCCGAATGGGGAGCGGACGGCCGTGCCGCCGCGCGGCTGTCGCTGCAGATCGACTACGCCTTCCTGCTCTGTTACGGCGCGTTCTTCACGCTCGCCGGCCTCGCGGTAAGGGACTGGTCACGCGCTCAGGGCAGGCGATGGATGGCGTCTATGGGCGTGTTCGTGCCGTGGTTCGCGGCTGCCGCCGCGGTCTTCGACGCGTGCGAAGACGCTCTGCTTTTACTGGTGCTGGCGGGCCACGGGGGCGACGCGGCGCCGATCGTGGCGACGGTGTGCGCGAGTCTCAAGTTCGCGTTGATCGCGATCGCGATCGCCTACGCGCTGGTGGGCGGGCTGCTGTGGGTCCGCTCACGTGTGCGAGGTGGCGAGCGTGTGGCGGTGCGGGCGGGGGAGTAGGCGCCCGAGGTCAGAGTGTCTTGAGCGGGGCTCGATGCGCGCTCTGCGCTCTGCGCTTGACCGCTACGGGCGTGCCGTGTCGGGGAACCAGGGTGATGCCGCGCATGACGACGTCTTCGGGATCTGCCCGGGTCGCTACTAGTTCGACCCGCGATACCACCGCGCGGATCACCTCGGTCATCTCAGCGCGGGCAAGTGAAGCTCCGATGCAGCGGCGGATTCCGCCGCCGAACGGCAGCCAAGCGTAGGACTCGGCGTGGCCGTCGGCGAAGCGCTCGGGGCGGAACTCGTGCGGTTGCGGGTAGAGGTCATCGCGCAGGTGCACGACGGCGATCGCGGGGTAGATGCGGATTCCGGCGGGAAGCTCCCAGCCGCCAATCGTGCGTGCCGTGGCGAGCGTGCGTGCGCTGGCGTCGATCACGGGCCGCACTCGGAGCGTCTCGGTCACTACGGCGTCGAGATAGGCGTCCCCGTCGCCCCCGGCCAGCTCGTCGCGCAGCCGCTCGAGCACGCGGGGATTGTGTAGCAGCAGGTCAAACGCGAAGGCGAGCGCGGTGGCGGTCGTCTCGTGTCCGGCGAGCAGCATCGTCATCAGCTCGTCGCGAAGCTCGGTGTCGGTCATAGCCACCCCGTCCTCGTCGCGTGCGCGCAGCAGCAGTGAGAGGACATCGGTGCGATCCTCCAGGTCAGGCAGCGACCGGCGGCGGCCGATCTCCTCGTAGAGCAGCGCGTCGGCGGCTTGCAACCTGCGCTGAAACAGCCCCCACGGGCTGAAGCGACCGAGATCGCGGCGCAGTGCATCCGGCAGGAAGAACACCCCCTGCATCTGAAGAAGCGACACCAGAGCATTGCGCAGGCGTGCGATGCGCTCGGCCTCGGTAACCCCGAAGACGGCGCGGACGATCACCTCGAAGGTGAGCGCCCGCATCCGCTCGCGCATGACAAACCGCTCGCCCTCGCGCCAGCCGTCAATCGCAGTGGTTGCGACATCCTCGATCACGGTGCGAAAGCTCTGGAGCGCTCCTGCTCCGAACGGGGGCAGCAAAAGCTTGCGCTGGCGCAGGTGCTCGCGCCCATCGAGGGTCAGGATCGAGCGATCGCCGAGCACCGAGGCCAGGGGCGCGTTGCCCTCGCCGGCGCGCAGGTCGGACTGATCGCCGGTCAGCAGCTCTCGGATCGCCTCCGGATCGCACACGTACACGCCGACGCCGAAGACCAGCAGTGGCAGGGTGAACAGCTCTCCGTAGCGCTCGTGCCAGCCGAGCAGCGACTGCAGCGGCCGCTGGACGAGCTTGAGAGTGTTCACCGATGCGGGTGCGCGTGGCCCGGGGGGCAAGCCGCGAGTTGCGGTTGCGGGGGCCAGACGACGACGGTCGATGGATGCGGTAGTAGTCATGGTGCGATCTTACATGACAAAAATGTAGTAATGTGCTCGGTCGTGGCGGGCAGGCCAAAGAAGTCAAGTGGCGCGCTCGCGCCGCTGGAGAGCGAGGTGATGGAGGCGGTTTGGCGCGCCGGCACCCCGGTGCGGGTAAGGGTGGTGCTCGACGCGCTCAACGCGGCTCGCACCAAGCCGCTGGCATATACCACTGTCATGACGGTCATGACCCGGTTGGCGGCGAAGGGCGTGCTCGTCCGCCGCGGCGAGCGCCGCAGCTATGTATACGAGCCCACCGCCAAGGATGCGGCGGGCTTGGCGGTGAAGGACGTGATGCGCACCTACGGAGACGCGGCGGTCGCTCACTTCATGGAGCAGGCGCGCGCGGACCCGGCGATCGCGCGACGGCTGCGCGCGCTGCTAGCAGAGGAGCGGTGAGCCTCGATCGCGCAAATCGAAGCTTCCTGGCGCTCGTAGCGGTCTCGCTGCTGCTGGGCGCGCTGCTGCTGTGCGGCGCGGCGGGCGGTGTGCTGGCGCCGCTGCTGCGCACCTACATCGCGCGCGGGCACGTGCCGGGCGGCTTCGCGTCGCTTGCCCCGCTGTTTGGGTTTGCCTTCGTGATCGGGGCGGGCCTGGCGCGTGCCGGCGCGTCGTTTGCGCGCCAGATCCTTGCCTCTCGCAGCCTTTCGCGGCGCGTGCGCGCGCTGACGATCACTGTCCCCGCGGGCGTCCTCGAGGAGGCGCGGCGCGCCGGTCTGCAGGCTCGAGTGGTGCTCGTCGACGCCTCCGAGCCGTTCTCGTTCGTCTACGGGATGCTGACCCCGCGCGTGGCGGTCAGCCGCGGTTTGATCGGGGCCGTGTCGAATTCAGAACTGCGGGCGGTACTGGAGCACGAGCGCTATCACGTCTGCAACCTCGACCCGTTGAAGATAGTTCTCGCCAGGACGATGTCGGCGGGCCTGTTCTTCCTGCCGGCGCTCGACTGCCTACGCTCCCGCTACGCTGCCAGCCGCGAGCTCGCGGCCGACCGGCGCGCAGTGTCCGTCTGCGGTCGAGGCCCAGTGGCGGGAGCCCTCTACAAGGTCGCGCTCGGTCCGCCCTGGAGCGAGCTGGGAGTCGCCGCGCCGGTCGGCGGCGCAGAGCTGATGGACGCTCGCGTGGCGCAGCTGGAGACGGGTGTCGTGCCACCCCCCGCGGCGGTCGGCATCGGCAGCGTGGCGCTCTCGATGCTCGGGGTGGCCACATGCGTTGCGATTTTCCTAACGTCCGTGCAGGCGCTCGGCGGTCCGGTCGCCGTTCGGCAGGTCACCGGGAAGGGCTTGGTGGCCGAGACCTTGCTCGGCGGTCTGGCCTGCGCGATCCCGTATGTGGCGGCGATGCTCCTCGGGTACGGGTTGATCGTGCGGCGGGCGCGGTGAGGGTCGGCCGGCCCGCTCGCAAAGTTTCACGCTCTGATTCGCTCTTGCGCCGCCGCTCGGGCTGCTTGCGGGGTGAAACAGTCCATCTGCCACGTCGCCGACTCCAGCGTGCCGAGAGCGCGGTACTTACGCATGATCGCGAGGTGTGCCGGCAGCGCGACGAAGCGACGCAGATCCGCCTCGCTCTGCCATACCGAAACGGAACCTCCTCTGCCTCTCTCGAGCGGCTTCCCCCACAGCCATAGGCCGATCGCGCCGGGCATCGCGTACCAGCCCTCGCGGAGCCGCAGGCCGTTCCAGTAGATCCCGGGAACATCGCGCAGCCGGTGCGCTCTGAAGTTCGTCAGGCTGACCACCACCGGACCCTCGCACTCGGCCGCCGGACCGGGTCGCCAGGGCAGCCAAACAGCGTTTTCGAGTAATGCCATCGAGGTGTCGCTCACGGTTGCGCCTCCTTGGCAGCGCGAGCCGCCAACCCGTCATAGATGAGTCCGAGGATCTCGCCAAAGAGCTCGTCGGGCGCGGCTGCGGGCTCGACCAGCGCTTCCATCGCGATCCCCGCGGCGAGGCAGAGGATCCCGGTTGCCAGGCGCGCCGCGGGATAGGTGAGAGGAACCCCTGTGGTCGCGTGGCGTGTCTGGAGCGTGCGGGCCATCGCGCGACGCAGCTCTGACTGGCGATCGACGTAGCCGCGCCGCAGCTCGGGGTCGCGGACAGCCATCGACCAGTGCTCGAAGATCAGCAACGGCAGGCTGGGCTGCTTGCGAATGATCTCAGCCATGCCCTGGCTGACAAGCGGCGCGGTCTCCACGTCGGAGGGCGCATCCGCGGTCAGTCGCATCAGCTGTCGTGCCGGCACGTCCACCCGCTCGTGGACGAGGGTAAGGAAGAGATCCTGCTTGTCGCGAAAGCTCCAGTAGACGGCCCCCTTGGTCAACCCCGCGCGTCTGGCGACGCCCTGCAACGAGACCCCCGCGTAGCCGCGATCGTGAAGCTCGACCAGGGCAGCGTCGAGGATGCGCTCGCGAGCCGTGCCACGCAGCTCGGCGCTGCGGCCGTCGTGCTTAGGGGGCGCAGGGGAGGCATGAGTGGGCATCTCCTATCCCAGTCTACATGCTGTACAGTATGTAATACATTCCGTACGGTATGTCGTTCTGGTGGCGATGAAAGAGGGGGCTCTGTGAGCAAGTCGGTATGCGTCGTGGGCGCCGGTCTGTCGGGTTTGGCGGCGATTCGTGAGTTGAGGTTGGGCGGTCACGAGGTCACCTGTTTGGAGGCGGGTACGGCGATCGGCGGAAGCTGGCGCTACGGCAACGACAACGGGGTGTCGGCGACCTATGCCTCGCTGCACACGAACGTCTCACGCCGCAACATGCAATTCCCGAGCCTGCGCTTCGCGGGAGCCATGGAAGAGCGCCCTCACCACTCACAGCTGCTCGGCTACCTGGAGCGGTACGCCGAGGTCAACGATCTGTTCGGGAGCATCAGCCTTGGCGCTCGTGTTAGACGCGCCTGGCCAGATGACCGCGGGGAGTGGCTGGTGGAGGTCGACGGACATCCGACACGGCGCTTCGACGCGCTTGTCGTCGCCACAGGCCAGTTCTGGGATCCGCAGATACCGACACTCGCGGGCGAGTTCGCCGGTGAGACGCTGCACGTCCGCGACTACCGCACGCCCGAGCCGTTTGTGGGACGGCGGGTGCTCGTCCTCGGCGCGGGCCAGTCGGCCCTCGACATCGCCGCGGAGATCTCCTTCGTGGCACAGCGCACGCTGCTCTCCTGCCGGCGGGGACACCACCTGCTCCCCGCGCGCATACTGGGACGCTCGTTGGACCGCCTCGACATCGCGACGCTCAACCGCCTGCCCTGGCCGGTATTCCGACGCGGATTTCAAGCGCTGCTGAGGATCACCGGCGCGAAGCCATATCACGGGGACCTGCCAGTCCCCGACTTCCCGATGTTGGAGCACCGCTGGCCGGCCCTCGTCACACCGAACATCGAGCGAGCCCTCGCCGAGAAGACGTTCGCGGTGAGACCGAACGTGACCCGTCTGGAGGGCGAACACGCGATCTTCTCCGACGGCACGCGTGAGGCCGTCGACGCGATCGTCTTTGCCACGGGCTATCGGGTCACCTTCCCGTTCCTGCCCGACCCCCTCGGTCGCGGCGACGGCCAGCAGTTCCCTCTCTACCGGCGCATCCTCTCGCCCCACGCGGAGAATCTCGCGTTCATCGGCATCCTCGACGCGGGGGTGGGTCGTCTGGAAGTAGTGGAGCGTCAGGCGCAGTGGCTGACGGCGGTTCTCGGCGGACGCCTGAGGCTTCCGTCTCGCCCCCAGATGTGGCTGTCGATCCACGCCGGAAACGAGCCGCGCTCCCATCGCCGCTTCGGCGATGCGGGCGCATACACCACCCTATGCGACCGCCACGCATACCTACGGGTTCTCGACAGAGACTTGCGCTCTGTCCCGTCCACGACGGCTCGTCAGTAAGCATCTGCACGCTACGCAGAGCGTGGGTACCGGTAAGGCGTCGAGGCGTCGCCTCCCCGCGCTACTGCGGCCGCCTCACCTTTTACTCAACAACAGCGCGTAGGAGTGGCAGTAGGTCGCGTAGGTCATCTGTATCGAGAGCGTGGGTCGCTACCGCTCGGGCGTCCGGGGTGGCGTTCAAAGCGATCGACATGCCAGCAACTTGAAACAGAGGAACGTCCGACCGGGAGTCTCCGACCGCGACGACCTGGCTCATTGCGTACCCGCTCTCCGCGCACCACTCCTCCACGAAGCGCACCTTGTCGTGCTCGTCGAAATAGCGTCCAACGGTCCCGGATAGGACGCCATCGACCTCGATCATCTCGGTTCCGCTGACCGCCGCGAAGCCGTGACGCTCCCGTAACATCTCGGCGGCGAAGCTCCAGGTGATCGTCCCCAACAGGAGATTCTTCCCGGCAGTGGCGAGTACCCGAAGTGTCTCCTCCAGTCCGCCGATCCACGGTCCGTCGTCGAGCACGCGCCATGCTTCAGCTGTCGTCTTCCCTGTCAGCCAGCCGGCGGAGGTGTCGGCCACCACGGTGTTGGCGATCTCGTGTGCGTGAAAGGCTTGCTCGAGTCGAGCGATCTCCTCGGCCTGTCCGAGCCACCCAGCCAGGAGCAGCGATACGGTCGTGCCGCGCAGCAGCGTGCCGTCGAGGTCGAAGACGACGACCGGATAGTCGCTCATCGCGCCCTGAGACTACTGGAGGTCGAGCTTCGTGTTGCGCGGCGTCTGAGTCCCGCCCGCATCGTTGGGTCTCGCCCAGGGCCGCTCGCGGGGGCTGAGCTTGCCGAGCAGGGTTCACCCCGATTGGCGCCCGGCCCCTGACTTACCGCTCGCCGGCGAGGGCGGTTCGGATCGCGTCGCGCAGACGCACCTCCACCGGCCGCCAGCTGAGCTTGCGGCCGATCAGCTCCCCGATCTGAATCGTGGCCCAGTCCACATAGTCGCGCGGGACGGCGATGGTGGTGGGGGCGTCGTGCTGCGGCGTGTGCGTGTCGTCGGCGTCTCGCGGTGGGGCGTTGCTCGTACCCCACGCCAACCAAGGCTCTGGCGCGGTGAAGGTTGTGATCGACTCCAGCTCGCCGGGGGAGACCTCGGCTATCAGGCTGCGGTCCTCTGTCCATGGCCACAAGCGCGAGAGGTCGGCCTCGGTTATGGACCCCGCCGGCCAGCGGTACATCACGCCCTCGATCGCTGGCTGGTGCATCCCGACGACGGGAACGACTGCGCCCGTCGTGCCCGCGGCCTCGCGCAGGGCCTGCGCGGCGAAGTGCGCTAGGGAGATGTCGTGCGCGAAGTCGATCGTAAGCGGCGCGTCGATGTCGCCGATCACGGTCCGCTGCGCCTGGTCGATCGCCGAGTGGCCCGCGCCCTGCCAGCTCGTGGGCTCGGCGTCGACGGCGATCAGCTCGACGGCGTGGCTGCCGCTCTCCAGATCCAGGTCGATCACGCCCAGCTCCGCACCGAACGCCCACGGCTGGACGTAGGGCATGCCCTCGATGACATCCGCCCAGCGCCCGAGCGTGTGGCCGAGCACGACCGCGTCGACGGCGTGCTGAAAGGGCCGGCAGAGGTCGAGCACAGGCGTGGGGTCGGGCTCGTGCGTCCCGTCGGCGGCGACCGACCAGTTCACGCCGAAGTGGATCAGGACGATGACCGCGACGGCCCCGTGCTCGCGCAGGCGGGCGGCGTGCTCGGGCACGATCACGTCGAGGTCGGCGCGAGGTGGGGGCGCATACGAAGTGAAGGCGTTGACCTGCGGGTGGGTGAGGCCGATGAAGCCGACCGGCCCGGCGGGGCTGTCCAGCAGAGCGGTCGGCGGTAGGCCGATGTCGAGGTTCGCGCAGATGAGTGGGAACGGGAGCGCCTGGCAGTGCTCGGCGAGGTGTTCGAGGCCCCAGTCCAGCTCGTGGTTGCCCACGGTCGCGACGTCGATGCCCAGTTGCCCGGCAGCGTTGAAGTTGAGTACGCCGCCGGTTATGGTCGAGAGCGGCCCGCCCTGGCTGAAGTCGCCGGCGTCTGCCCAGATCGTCGGTTGCCCCTCGCGCAGGCGCGCCACCGTTTGCTGGAGCGCGTGGCCGCCGGGCAGCCGCCCGTAACTGGTGGGCATCGGCGCCAGCGAGCCGAGGAAGTCGTTCGTGCAGAGGATCCGCAGTCTCATGGCATCGCTCCTTCGCTTTGGATGGGTTCGCGTTCGACGGGCTCGCGGATCGATTCGCTTTGGATTGCCTCGGGCTGAACGGGCTCGCGTTCGACCGGCTGTCTGCTCCGGGGCCGGGCCAGACGGGCGAGGCTTGCGGCCAGCCCGGTCAGCCCGCCCGGGGCGACGAGCACGACGAGGATCAGAACTGCGCCGAGCAGCAGCTGCCAGCTGTCCTGTAGGCGTTCGCTGAGTTCTTGCTGGCCGAACTGGATCGCCAGCACGCCGACGAGCGGCGCCCACAGGCTGCCGGGGCCGCCGACTGCGACCCAGATCAACGCCTGAACCGAGAACAGGACCCCTGCGGTTTGCGTCGACATGAAGCCCGAGGCGCCGACGTACAGTGCCCCCGCGAGCCCGGCAAGCGCGGTGCTGGCAGCGAAGCCGGTGGCGCGCAGACGGTGGACGCCTACGCCGAGTGCCTGCAGCCGTATTGGATCGTCGCCGCTCGCGCGCCAGCGTCGCCCCGCGCGCGAGCGGCGGAAGGCGGCGTAGCCGAGATAGACGAGCACGAGCCAGGCGGCGTTGAAGTAGTAGATCGACCGCTGCGAGCCGGAGGCGATCTCGCGCGTGAAGGCAGGAATGCTCGACAGCCCGTTGCTGCCCCCCAGCGCGGAGAGCTGTAGGAACACGGTCGCTGCGATCACCCCTACGCCGAGGGTTACGAGCGGCGCGTAGATCTCAACCGAGCCGATGTTGAAGATGACCGCGCCCACCAGTGCGCCAACGATCCCGCAGAGTAGCGGCGGCAGGATCAGGGCTAGGATCGGCACCCCCGCGAGCTGTGGCGCGGCGAGGGTGTGGACGAGCGACTGGAAGGCCGAGTGCGTTTCGCTGCCGCTGGTCCCGAGGATCGCGTAGTTGGCGGCCGTCGAGTTTGACTGTGGCCCCTTGAGCAGCAGCCCGGCTACATACCCGCCGCCGGCGAAGAACGCGCCGTGACCGAAGGAGATGACATGGTTCTCCCCCCACAAAAAATCCAGCGAGATCGCCAGGATCACCAGCGGCAGCCAAAGGGCCAGCAAGCTCAGCGTGAACCCTGAGACGATCAGCGGCATCAGGCCCGCGAGCAGGACGAGGGGGAGGGCGACGGCGCTGGGGTGCGCTTTGGTTTGGGGCGACTCGTGCCCCTGTGCGCGCGCGAGGGAGAAGGGGAGGTGGAGCGTTTTCATACGCGCGCCACGGTCAACGTCTGCCGGCGCGTGGCGACGATCAGTAGCGCCACCCCCCAGACCACCACTTGCGCGAGCACGTCGTTGAAGGGCACCGCTATCGCCGCGGTGATCAACCCCACCGCCGCCGCCCACGCGAGTGCCCGGCGGACGTTGCGCAGGCCGGCGAGGATCACCACGAGGAAGGCCCCCACGAGGTAGCTCACGCCCATGTTCGGATACACCGATTCAAGCGGCGCGATCAGGGCTCCCGCGAGGCCCGCCAGCCCGGTCCCGACGGCGAAAGCGACCGCGTTCACGCGCCCGACGTTCATCCCCAGCGATGCCGCGATCTCCGAGTCCGCCGCGGTGGTGCGGAGCTTCAGCCCGCTGGCCGAGCGCGCCAGCCACAGCGCCACCGCGATCGTCGTGACGATCGCGAAGCCGATCAGCACGACGCGCCAGGCGGCGAACTGCTCTCCGAAGCCAAGCGGCACGGCGCCGGAGATCGGCAGGCCGACGTAGCGCAGTTCCGGTCCCTCGACGATCTGCACCAGCTGGCGGATGACGATGGCGAGCCCGAAGGTCCCCAGCATCGACTTGACCGGGTCGTGGTAGAGCCATCTGATCAGGGTCCGGTCGAGCGCAAGCCCGATGGCGGCGACCGCGAGCGGGGTGAGCAGGATCGCAAGCCACGGCCCGAGCGGCCCTGAGAGCAGCACCATCCCGTAGGCGCCGAGCAGCACGAATTCGCCGTGCGCGAGGTTCACCACCCCCATCACCCCGTAGATGATCGTCAGCCCCAGCGCGGTCAGCGCGAGCACCGCGCCGACGCTGAGACCTTGGGCGAGGATCTGGACCAGCACGGCGCTGCGCTCTGCTCCTGCGCTTCCTCGCCTCGCTCCGCCCTAGGCGCTCTCGCGCCGCGGGCAGGATGGGATCTTCGAGGCGGGCACGATGCTCTTGGGGAACGGTTCGGGCGCGCGCTCGGGGAACTTCGCGATCACGTCGTACAGCGCTTCGCCGTTGGCGCGGCCGAGGAAGACCTGGTGGGTCGTGTGGTGGTTGGGCTGCACGGTCACCACGCCCTCCAGCCCCGGGGGCTTGTGGCTGACGCCGGGGAAGGCCTGAAGGATCGCCTTTGGCGTAGCTTCGCCGGCCTTCTCGATTGCCGCCGCGAGCAGGTAGACCGAGTTGTAGGAGGCCTGCATCGGCATGTTCGTCGGCTCCTGCGAGCCGTACTGCGACTTGTACCTCTTGACGAACGAGCTGTTATCCGACGTGCTCATCTTCTCGAAGTAGGAGGCCGGGAAGTAGTGGCCCTTGGCGATCGCTCCTCCCATCGCCCCCAGTTCCTGTTCGGTGCAGATGCCCGAGAAGATCGGGAGCTTGTCGGGGGTGAACCCGGCGGCGTGGTACTGCTTGTAGAAGGCGGGCAGCCCAGCGCCCACGATCGTGCACCAGATCAGATCGGGTTTTGCCTGGCCGATGGCGGTGAGCGCCGAGCCGAAGTCGGTCTGTTCGAGCGGGAAGAAGCGGTTGGCCACGACCGAGGCGCCCTTCTGTTCGGCCAGCTTGGTGACGATGGCGTTATACGTTTGCGGCCCCACATAGTTGGAGCCGACCATGTAGATCTTCTTGCCGGCGTGTTCGACCATCCAGCTGGTGGTGTCGGTGAGGTGCTGGTTCGCTACGAGCGAGGTGTAAATCACGTTCGTCGAGCACTCCAGCCCCTCATAGAAGGTGGGGTAGAGCAGCACGTTTTCACCCTGCTCGAAGACGGGCAGGACGGCCTTGCGCGAGGCCGAGGCATAGCAGCCGATGACAGCCGCGACTTTGTCGTCGTTTACGAGCTTGCGTGCCTTCTGGACCACCACCCCGAAGTCAGAGGCGTAGTCCTCGACGATCGCTTCGATGTGGCGTCCGCCGATGCCGCCCTGGGCGTTGATCTCGTTGATGGCCATCTGCGTGGCGTTGGCCATCGGAACCTCGGCGATCGAGAGGTCGCCGGAAAGGGAGAAGAGCACCCCGACCTTGATCGCGTCGTTGCTTGAGCCGGCGCCGGTGGCGCTGGCGTTGGTCGCGCTTTTGACAGCCGACCCGCAGGCCGAGAGCACGCCGCCGAGCGCGCTCATGCCCAAGGCCGCGGCGCCACCGCGGCGCAGTGCCTCACGTCGTGTATGGGGCTCGTTCAGGTTCATGTTCGCTCCGTGTCGTGTGGTGTGTGGGCTACAGCGCGAGCAGTCGCTCGCGGATGTCAGTGCGGTTTGCGTCTCCCTGTGCCACGATCTCGCCGCCGCGCAGCACGGCCAGCTCGTCGCAAAGCTCGGATACGACGTCGAGGCGCTGCTCGGCGATCAGCAGCGTCAGCCCGCCGGCGCGCAGTCGTGTGAGCGTCGCGCAGACTTGCGCGACGATGCTCGGCGCGAGCCCCTCGGTCGGCTCGTCCAGCAGCAGCAGGCGTGGCCGGCGGCGCAGGGCGCGGGCGATCGCGACCTGCTGCTGCTCGCCACCGGAGAGCACCCCGGCGCGGCGGGGTAGTAGCTCGCGCAGCTTGGGGAACAGCTCGAAGACGTCGAACTCGGCCCCGTCGCCAGGGCGCTGGACTTCGGCGGCGCGCAGGTTCTCGGCGACGGTGAGGTCGCCGAGCAGGCGTCGCCCCTGGGGCACGAGCGCGATGCCGTGCCCCGCGCGGCGGTGCGTGGGCCAGCGGCCGATGTCCTCGCCGAAGGCGCGCAGGCGCCCGCTGGTTGAGAGGAAGCCGACGATGCCGCCGAGCAGGGTGGTCTTGCCGACGCCGTTGCGCCCGACGATGCCGAGCGCGCCGCCGGGTGGGAGCGATACGCGGGCTTTGCGCACAACCGTCGCGCGGGCGCGGTGGACGTCGAGGGCGAGTTCGAGCGCCGGCTCAGGGCTCATCGGCGGTTCCCATGTAGGCGCCTTGGACGAGGGTGTCGCCGCTCAGCTCGGTAAAGGTGCCGGTGCGTAGGATGCGGCCGTTGTGCATGAAGGAGACGCGGTCGGCGATGCGCTCGACGAAGTCGAGATCGTGCTCGACCAGCAGGAAGGTCCCCTTGGCGACCGCGTCGATCGCATCGGCGAGGCGTGCGCGCTCGCTGCGGGGCAGGCCTGAGGTGGGCTCGTCCAGCACGATCACGGAGGGTTCTTGCAGCAGCACCATCTGCAGCTCGAGCCACTGCCGCCAGCCGTGGCTGAGCTCCGCGCCCGGGGTATCGCCCAGCTCGCCCAGCTCGTCGTGTAAGTGCGAGAGCTCCGCCTCGGGTGCGGCGAGCTCGAGCTGCTCGCGGGCGGTCAGGCGGGGGAAGACGCGAGGGATCTGAAACTTGCGCCCAAGCCCGCGGCGGGCGCGGACATGGGGCGGACCGGTGAGGGCGTGGTTGTCGAGCGTGACCGTGCCGGCCTGGGCGCTGACGTGCCCGCTGATGACGTTGGCAAGCGTCGTCTTGCCGGCGCCGTTGGGCCCGATCAGGACGTGGACCTCGCCCGGTTGCAATTCCAGGGAGACGTCGTGCAGCACGGAGGTGGGCCCGAAGGCCACCGACACTTCCTGGCATGCGAGCGCTCCGCCGGTTCGTGTCACAGCTGGTTCTCGGAGTGGATCGCGTCAGCGGTGCGCCGCGCCTGGCGCGCGCGGGACTCGTCGCTCAGGACGACGGCGACGTAGAGGGCGTCGAGGACGGCAAGGTGCGCAAAGCGGCTGGCCATCGCCTCGACGCGAACCGAGACGGCGGCGGCCCCTGCGATCAGCGCGTGGTCGACCGCTGAGGCCAGCCGTGAGCGCGCGAAGCTGGTGATGGCGGCGGTGGTGGCGCCGGCCGAGGAAGCGGCGTCGAGCGCCGCGAAGCTCTGCTTGGTCGCCCCGGTGTGGCTGATCACCAGGCAGAGGTCGCCGGGTCCCAGCAGCGTGCAGGCCAGTCGCTGGGCGGTGTCGGTGGCGGGCGCTTCGGCGGCGCGCCCGATCGTTGAGAGCCGGTAGGCGGCGTCCTCGGCGATCGTCAGCGAGGGCAGCGCCCCGATCACGCAGATGCGCTTGGCCTGCACGATCGCCGCGACCACTGCGTCGAAGTGGTTCAGGTCGAGCGTTCCGGGCACATCGTCGAGAGCGCGCGCGGTGGAGCGCAGAACGTCGGCGATGATCTCCGCGCTGCGCGACTCGGTCCCCAGCCGCTGCTGCTCGTGCAGGAGGCTGCCGGCGGGCACGTGGTCGTGGGCGAGCGCGAACTTCAGGTGCTGGAACCCCGAGAACCCAAGCTCCTTGCAGCAGTGGATGACGGTCGCTTCGGCGACGTCGGCGGTGGCCGCGACGTCGGCGACGGTCTGGGAGGTGACCGTGTCGGGTGCTGCGAGGACGGCGCGCGCGACCTTCGCGTCGCTGGGTCGCAGCGAGGGCAGCGCGGAGCGGATCTGGGCGAGGACGGCCTGGGTCGGGGAGGTCTGTACGGGCGTGTGCACGTCTGGCATCGTCTGCTCCCCGGTGGTTCAGCGAGTTATTTTTCTGTAAACGGTCTTTTTGCGAGTATTCTCGCTCGCCGTGAATGGTGCCGATCTCAGCAGCGACGGGCGGCGCGACCCAGTCGGGTCGGCCCGGGTCCGTGCTGGCCTGGACGGGGACGGGCGGGGCCAGGAACCGGATGGGCTGGCGCGGATACTGTTCGTCGGCGATGTGGTCGGCCCGTTCGGGCTGGCCACGGTCGAGGCGCTGCTGCCACGCTTGCGCGCCGAGCACGGGGTGGACTTCTGCGTGGCCAACGGGGAGAACGTGTTCGCCAGTGGCGCCGGCATCGATCCGGCGAGCGCTGAGCGGCTGCTCGCCGCGGGCATCGACGCGATTACGACCGGGAATCACGCCTATGACGCCCCCGGCGCGCTGGAGCTGCTGGCCGGCGGCGCGCCTGTGGTGCGGCCCGAGAACCTTGCGGGGCCGCAGGGCGCGCAGGGCCTGCAGGGTGCGCGCCACGGCCGGGCAGCGGCTGTGGTCGAGCGCGATGGCATCAAGCTCGGGGTCGTCAATGTGATCGGCTCGCGCGAGGGTCTTGTTGCCCACCGCGCCTGTGAGGACGCCGAGCTCGCGGTGGAGGAGCTCGCGGAGGTGGCCGACCTGGTCGTCGTCGACATCCATGCCAGCTGGCCCGCGGAGAAGCTGGCGATCGCGTGGGTTCTAGACGGACGAGTATGCGCGGTGCTCGGCACGCACACGCACGTCCCGACGGCCGACGCGCGCGTGCTTCCCGGCGGGACGGCTTACATCTCCGACGTCGGCATGACCGGCGCGCGCGACTCGCTGATCGGCTTTCGCCCGCAGGACATCGTCCGCCAGATTCGCCGCCCCGATTCGCCGCCGCCGGCGCCGGCGGACGACGGCGAGGGGGTGCTGATGGGCGTGCTGATCGCGACCACGATCGAGGGCGCCGCCGTCGCGATCGAGCCGGTCAGGGCGTGTGTCGATGCGCGAGTCGGGCTCGGGCGCTAGCACGTGGTTGCCAGGGAAGCGAACGCGGAATCACCGGCCGCCGCCGTATTCGACTGCGACGGCCTGTTGATCGACTCGAGCGACTGTTGGCGGCTGGCCTATGAGCGTGTGCTCGCGCGAGAGGGCCGCACGCTCGACGGCGAGCTGCTGAGAAGCCTGGGCGGCGCCTCGGTGAGTGGGGCGGCCGCGGCTTTGCGCGTCGACGCCGACGCGGTGGGACTCGAGCTTGCGCTCGCCTTCGAGACGGCCCCGCTGTCGGCGCGACCCGGCGCTCACGCGCTGCTTGCGCGCTTGCACGGGAGGCTTGCGCTGGCGGTGGCCACGAACGCGCCGCGTGAGCTGGTGGCGATCGCGCTGCGGAGGGTGGGCCTGAGCGGCTATCTGCCGGTCGTTGTCGGCGCCGAGGGGTTGCGCGAGAAGCCGGCCCCCGACGTCTACCTGGCGGCGTGTGAGGCCCTTGGCGTCGCTCCGGGGTGTGCCGTTGCGCTGGAGGACTCGCCGGTGGGCGCGACAGCGGCGCTCGCGGCGGGGCTGCGGCTGATCTACATTCCCTCGGCCGAGCTGGGGGGAGTGCCGGCGGATGTGAAAGCGCGGCGGCTCGACGATGAGGTGGTCTTTGCAGCGCTAGGTGTGCGCGAGGCGGGGGTCTGCGGTGGCGCTGGAGGCTAGCGCTCGGAGGGCTGGCGGTCGGCCTGCGTGGGCGCCTTGGCGGCGTCGGCTGCGGGCGACTGGGAGAGCTCGCCGGTGATCGACTGCTTGAACTCGCGCATGCCGGTACCGAGGGAGCGACCCATCTCGGGGAGGCGGCGGGCGCCGAAGACGAGCAGGAGGGCGAGCAGCAGGAAGGCAATGTGGAGAGGGTTATCCAAGCCCACTGGCAGGAGTGTACGGCTTATCTTCATAGAGTTGTTGCGTGGTTGTGAACGGCGGAACCGAGCAGGGGCCATGTTGAAGATCGCCCACACGGCATATCGTCGGAGCGTGAGCAGCAGCCCCCCGCAACGGTGAGCTACGGCGGCGCCCGACCCGGCGAGGAGGGCCGCGCGCGCTGCGCCGGGGTCGAGACGGACACCGCCGCGGCGCAGCGCGCGCGGGTGATCGCGGCGCTGGTGGACGTGGTGGCAGAGCGCGGCTACCGGGCTGCCTCGGTCGAGGCGGTGATCGGGCGGGCGCGTGTGTCGCGTCGCACTTTCTATGAGTTGTTCGGCTCGATCGAGGAGTGCTTCGGCGACGTGCTGGTTGACGGGCTCGTGCGCAGCAAGGCGATCATGTCCGAGGCCTACGAGCGCGAGCCGCGCTGGGAGGGCGGAGTCAGGGAGGCGCTGGCCGGTCTGCTCGTCTTATTCGACTCCGAGCCGAAGCTGGCGCGCGTCTGGTTCATCGAGTCGCTGGCCGCCGCCTCGTGGGCGGTGGAGCAGCGCGAGCGCTACGTGGCCGAGCTGCGCGCGCTTGTGATCGGGTTTTGGCAGCCGCCCGGAGAGGATGGCCCGGCGGTCTCCGGGGCCGCAGCCCCCCAGCCCGACTCACCCGCGGTGGTGGGCGTGATGGCGGCCGTGCTCGGGGTGATCCACACGCACCTGCTGACCAGGCAGCCCGAGCCGCTGATCTCGCTGCTCGCCCCGCTCGTCGGGATCGTAATGGCCACCTACCTGCCGCCGGCGCAGGCCGCGCGGGAAGTCAGGCGTGCCGCAGAGCGCTCGCGCGAGCTTCTGTGCGCCCCCTATCCGCCACCGCACCGCCCTGCCCATGCGGCCCTCCCCGTCGAGCTGCCGCGCCCGCTGCGCGACCCGCGCGCCCATCGCGCCCGCAGCGTCTTGCTCTACCTACTGGAGCACCCGGGTTCCTCCAATCGCCAGATCGCCACGGGCATCGGCATGGCAAGCCACACGCAGGCTTCGTCGCTGCTGCGACGCCTTGGTGCGATAGGCCTGCTCGTCAAGAGCCAGGGCGGCCGCGGGCTGGCCAACGAATGGTCGCTGAGCGAGTCCGGCGGGCGCTCGGCGCACGTGATCGCGGACGCTCAGGCCGGCGGCTGTGCCGGTGGCGTATTCGACGCTATGGGATAGCCGTCACAGGTCGAGACGGTTGCCGTCCTCTGCTGACTTCTTGAAGCCCGAACAGGGCGTTTCTAGGGTGAGCCTCAATGCCCGATCGTGCCTCTGGCGAGCGTGCGCGCCTGCTGCAAGCGATGACCGACACCGTTGCTCTGCGCGGTTACGTTGGGGCGAGCGTGGAGGCGGTGTCGGCTCGGGCGGGACTGCCGCAGGAGGCGTTTCTCGGTCGGTGGGCAAGCGAGGAAGCGTGTTTCCTGGAGGCCTTCGACGAGCTCGCGCGGCAGGCCTTCGTGCCGATGCTGATCGTTGCCCGCGAGGTGGACGGCTGGGAGCGCCAGGTCGTTGCCGCGACGCAGGCGGCGCTGGCCTGGTGCCAGCGCAACCCGCTTGCCACCCGCGCGATTCTGTTTGAGAGCGCGGCCGTGAGCACGCGTGTGGCGTGGCGTCTCTCCCGTGCGCTGGATCACCTTGCCGGGCTCATCCACGCCGGCGGCAGCGCCGCCGCCAGCGGCGTGGCGCCCTCGCCGGCCGTGGCTCGCGCGCTCGTGCGCAAAGCCCACGCGGTCCTCCACGACGCGATGGGGAGCGCCCCCGGCGCCGAGCCGTGCCTGACCGCGCTGGCGCCGGTGCTGGCAAGCACGATCGTGCTGCAGTACACGGGCGAGCGGCCGGCCTGTCGCGAGCTTGCGCGCGGCCGGCGCGGGTGAGGGGGCAGGCCGCGCCTCGTCAGCGCCGAGGGGGGCGGGTCGACCGGCGGGGAGACACAGGGGCAAGCGTCTGCGTCACGACGCGCGCGCTCGGATGCTGGATCGTGAGGTCGAATAGCTTTTCGTTCGCCGGCGTGCTCGGCAGCGTGCGCAGGCTGAGCAGTTCGTCTTCTGAGATCGTCGGCTGGCCCGGGCGGGCAAGGTCGATCAGGCTCGTGTAGATGGGCAGGAAAGTGTGGGGATCGACCAGCACGTAATAGCGGGTCTGGTCTTCGCGAGCGCGTTTGCGTGCTCTTGCCGGCGTTTCCTCGAGCTTCCACAGCAGCCGTCCGCGGCGGCGGACCTGACCGGCTACCCGCAGCTGGTGCTTCAGATACAGGGTGTGGAACAGCTGCGTCCACTGTTCGCCGACCAGCCCGCCGCTGAAGCCCATCCGACCGTTGTCCGCAGGCGCGGCTGGCGACCAGCGTATACGGCGAATCGTGTTCGGCTCGTTCGATCTGAACGGGACGGGATTGAGGAGGGGGCCCACACTCCAGAATTGCCATAGTTGCGGCGAATAGACGACGTCGACGAGCTGGGTCGCGGCCGAGCCGGGCTTGGTGAACGTCGCCAGTCCGCGTCGTCGCGAGGCCGACGCCTGCAGCCATTCCCGCAGGCGCTCGGTGCTCTGGTGCCCGGGGCCGAAGTCGTTGCGGATGACAGTGACCGATTCGACGATGCCACCGCGGGGCGCGGTTGCGGCGTAGACGGCGGCGAGCACGTCGACTGGGCTAGTGGATGAGCCGGAGGCGAGCAGGACGCTGATGGCGGCGGCGCCAGCGAGGCCGGCGAGCGCCAGCGCGCCGTTGCGGCGGGCGTGGTTGCGGGGGCGGCGCACGAGCAGAGCAGGCCGCTCGTCGCCGTCCTCGCCGGCGGGCGCCACGAAGGGGGCGACCGGGAGCCGGTCGGTGACGGGGTTTGCGCGCGCCAGGCGCTCCATCGAGTCTTCGCTCATCTTAGGCTCCGATCGAGGTGGTCTGACAAGGTCGCCGTACGGCCGCGTCTTCGAGCGCGAGCGCGCGGTCCAGGCGCTGGCGCGCGCGCAGCAGGCGCACGCGCACGGTCGCGGGCTTGGCGCCCAGCACGACCGCCGCCTGGGCCGGCGTCAGTCCGTCCCAGGCGATCAAAAGCAGCAGCTCACGGTCGGCCTCGCCGAGACCCGCGAGCGCTCCCGCGAGCGCGCCGTCCTCGACGCTTACGTAGACGTCGGGCGGCTCGGCGGCGTTCTGCGCCAGGCGGTCGATCAGCGCGGAGCGGCGGCGCTGCGAGCGCCGCTGCGTGCTGAGCACGCGCCGCGCGACGGCCAGCAGCCACGGCAGCGGGTCGGGCGGCAGTTCCTCGAAGCGCCGCCAGCAGACGAGGAAGACCTCGGCGAGCACGTCGTCGGTGGTCGCCGTGTCGGCGCGCCGGCGCACGTAGGCCTTGACCGCATGCGCGTGACGCTCGTACACCAGCTCGAAGGGGGAGCGGGGGTCCACGGGGAGTTCATGGCCGGACACTCCCCGAGCGTTACAGGGGCGCGACGGAGTTTGCGGCAGCGTCTCGGCGCCGGCACGGGCCAAAGCGCTCTCAACGCCCAGCATGCACCGTCAGCAGCATCGCGCTGCTCGGCGCCAGCGCCAGGGTCAATCGGTCGCGCGTGACGGGCAGCGGTTGCCGAGACGGTCCTTGCCAAAAGCCATCGGGCCCGACCGCACGGCCGCCGAAGCGCACGCTCGTGGCAGCCGCCGCCGCCGCGCTCAGCGACAAGGCGCTCGCATACGCGTAGCCGCCCGGCAGACGCAGCGACAGCAAACCGTCCCGCGCCGACGGACCGGCGTCGTCGACGATCAGCACATGCAGCGTTCGCCGCGCGCCGATCGTGGCGAGCACGTCGACGTTGGCCTGGGCGCCGGTGCGGGCGACGCCGATCGGGCGCTCGCCGATCAAGCTGCGGGCCGCCAGCAGCGCGTACCACTCCGGGCGCGCGCTGAGCACGCCCCGCGCCAACGCAGCCGCGCTCGTGGCGCAGAGGGCGGTGTAGCCAGTGCAGCGTGCCGGGTTGCCCTCGAAGTTGACGCCCGCGACGCCGGCCTGGATCGCGTGGCCGATGTAGTCGAGCGCCCACAGGGTGGCGGCGAACGTGTCGCTGATGCCGGCCGTCCCGCCGCAGGAGACGCTGCCGGTCTCATCCAGGCGGAACGGGATACGCGCGCGGCGAGCGACGGCCATGTAGCGGTCGAGCGACTGGTCCTCCGCTTGGCGGGTCGGCTCGCTGAGCAGCCGCGCGATGCTCGGGCGCGGGATCTGGCGGCAGCCGAGCGGGTAGTGGTGTCCCGTCAACACGGTCGGCTGTTGCGTGTGCGCGTAGGCCGCGCCCCAGCGCTTGAAGATCAGCGAGCCGGACAGGTCCGGACCGAACAAAGGCACGCGCGGGGCGAGCTCGGCGATCGCGCGACGGTAGGCGGTCACGTCAGCGTCGTAGCGGGCGAGTGTCCACGGTTGCGCCCGTAGGCGGTGGCGCCCGTAGGCGTCCGGCTCGTTGCCGAGCTCGACGCCGGCCAGCAGCGGCCCGAGGGCGCGCTCGGCCGCCGCCGTCTCGCGCGCCGCCGCGCGTGGTTCGAAGTGGGCCAGGCCGACCGTCAGCACGATCCGCCAGCCGCTCGCTCGCGCCAGCCGCCGCAGCCCCAGCAGGTCTGCCTCGTCGATCGTCGTCGAAGCCCAGGGCGCGCGCGACGTCTGCGCGTCGCTCCAGGCGGCTTGCGTGTCGGCCGAGACGCCGCCGAAGCGCAACAGGCCCTGACCCAGCGAGCGCAGCATTCGCGCCAGGTCGCCGTGTGAGCCGTAGTGTGCGATCAGCGGCAGGCTCGACGCCTCGAAGGAGAGTCCGAGGAAGTCGCGCGGCACGCGCGGGCCGGGATGGTCGGGTTCGACCGCGGCCGTGATCGTGGCGAGCGCCTGCTGCTGCCGGGGTTGCTGTGATGTGGCGTGTGGGCGCGTCGATTCTTGGCAACCGCTGCACGCAACAAGCGCACCTGCGAGCAACGCCGCGACGCGCGGTTTCGCGACGCGCGCCGCTGAGCGCGTCGGCCGGCGCGGGGCGGTGCGAGCGGACGGCCCGGGCATATAGGCTTAGTTGCCGGGTGTTAGGCGATCGTTACAGGGGACAGGTGGAGCCTGGGCGACCAGCGAGTCCGTGGCTACTGAGCCACGGTGGACAGTCAGCAGTTGACCGGCGAGCGCACCTCTTGACCGGGCCAGTCTACAGTCTCGTCCAGGCCTTTCCGTCGGAGTAGAGGCGGATGCGTCGATCCGGCTTGAGGGTGGCATACGCGGCAGGAAGCGGGTCGATGCGCACGTAGTTGTTGTCGTTGTCGTCGGTGCGTTGCACTCTGATGCACTGCCACGCGCACGAGGCGGGGTCAGGCAGCTCGAGGCTGACGGGTCCCGCGCCGGCGTCCACCAACACGTAGGCGTACGCGCGGTCGAGCGTGAGCTTGGTTTCGCCCGACCCGCGCACCGACTTAACCTCGGCGGGCGTCTGTGCGGTGGGTGTCGCAGTCGCCGTCGCGATCGTCGCCCGCGCGCGGATGTCGGCGGCCAGAATGACGGCGACCGCGATCAGGGCGCTTGCCACGATCAGTCCCACGCTCGCGTAGGCGGCGACGACGACTGAGTGCGGGTCTTTGCCCTTGTTGACGTTGAAGATCGCGAGCGCAGCGACCCCGGCTGCGGTGATGAGCGCTCCGACGCCCCCGACGCGTGTGACGTTCAGCGCGTTGGAGGAGATCGGCTGGACCACGCTCGTTTCGCTGGCGCTGGGCGCCGCCGCCGCCGCCGCCGATCCCTTGTTGAGGACGCCAAGCGACTCGAAGATCGTCGTCACGAGCTTTGCGAAGCCCGATTCCCTCTGTGTCTCCGCTCCTCCGAACGCCATAGTCGTTCCCTCTTTCGAATTTGCAGGCGCAGCGTAACAGGGCGCTCGGTCGGCAACGGCTCCCGCAAAACCCCCAGGCGAGCGCGGCGCGAAAGCGTCAGCGCGGTCGGTCAGGGCGATGCGGCAGCCTCGATCCCGAGGATCGACGCTCGCCCCGCTTCGGTCCAGATCACCTGCTCGCGCCCCGGCCCGACCCCGATCAGCGCCACCGGCGCGCCGGTGTGCTGCTCGATGAACCGCACGTACTCGCGGGCGGCGTCCGGCAGGTCGGAGAGCGTCCGGCACTCGCCCAGATCCTCCTGCCACCCGCGCAGCTCGGTCAACTCGGGCGTCGTGTGGTGCAGGACCGTCTGGTGGTATGGGAAGTCCTCGAACTCGGCCCCCTCGGCGCCGCGATAGCTCGTGCACACCTGCACTCGATCCAGGCCCGAGAGCACGTCGAGCTTGGTCAGCACGAGCGCGGTCAGTGTGTTCAACCGCGCTGCGTAGCGCAGCGCCACCAGGTCCAGCCAGCCGGTCCGCCGCGGCCGCCCGGTGGTCGTGCCGAACTCGCCGCCGCGCGTGCGGATCGTCTCGCCCATCTCGTCGTGCAGCTCGCTTGGGAACGGGCCGGCGCCGACGCGCGTGGTGTAGGCCTTGGAGATCCCCCAAACCTCATCGACGTCCTTGGGCCCGACGCCGGTCCCTACGCACGCGGCGCCCGAGAGCGGGTTGGAGGAGGTCACGAACGGGTAGGTGCCGTGGTCGATGTCGAGCATCGCCCCCTGCGCGCCCTCGAAGATCACCGTCTGTCCGTCGTCGAGCAGTTCCCACATCAGCCGCGCCGTGTCCGCGATGTGCTGCTCCAGGCGATGGCCGTAGACGAGGTACTCCTCGGTCATCGCGTGCAGATCAAGCGTTGGATCCTTCTCGAACGGACGCAGCGACAGCCGCTTGGGCTCCATCGCCGCGACGATCTTCTTCTTCAGGATCTTCTCGTCGAGCAGATCCTGCACGCGGATCCCCAGCCGCGCTGCCTTGTCGGCGTAACAGGGCCCGATCCCGCGCCGCGTCGTGCCGATCTGCAGGCTTCCGAGCCTGGCCTCGCCGGCCGAGTCGAGCAGTAGGTGATAGGGCATGATCAGGTGCGCGTTGGCGGAGATGCGCAGCCCGCTGACGTCGACGCGGCGTGAGCGCAGCCCGTCCAGCTCCTCGATGAGCACCTTCGGGTCGATCACTACGCCGTTGCCGATCACGCAGCGCTTGCCGGGGTAGAGGATCCCCGACGGGATCAGGTGGAACTTCCACTCCTCCTCGCCACGCACGATCGTGTGCCCGGCGTTGTTGCCACCCTGGAAGCGCACGACAGCGTCGCTGCGCTCGGCCAGCAGGTCGGTGATCTTCCCCTTGCCCTCGTCGCCCCACTGGGCGCCGACTATGACTATTCCCGGCATCGCGTCATGGAGTGTAGGAGCAGGCGCTAGGCCAGCGCCCGGGCGGAGCGCTGCTCCGGAGGCCGGCGACGGCGATCCTCGCCGTAGAGCGGGACGACGGTGTCGCCGCACATCTCCACTAGCCGCGAGACGATTCGCTCGCCCACCTGCTCGGCGAGCGCTTTGTGGTCGAGGTTGGTCGTCAGCACGATCGAGCGGCGCTCCTCGTAGCGCGTGTTGACGATCGTGTAGAGCTGCTCGAGCGCCCAGTCGGTCCGGTTCTCGGCGCCGACATCGTCTATGTGCAGCAGGTCCACCGCGGAGAGCCGCTCCAGGAAGCCGACTACACCCTCCTCGCGCTCGATCGACTCCCTGATCAACGCGAGCAGGCGCGGCAGCGAGTAGATCGCCACCGTGCGGCTGGCCGCAAGCGCCGCCTTGGAGACGAGCATCGCAAGCGCCGTCTTGCCGGTTCCGACGTCGCCCATGATCCACATACTGTTGCCCTGCTCGATGTTCTGCGAGATGGTGCCCGCAAAGCGCCTGACGACGCTGATCTGAGCCGGGAAGGCACTGAGGCTGTCGCCTTCGAGCTGCTCGAAGGAGGTCGCCCGGTAGCGGTTGGGTATGCGCGCCTCCAGGCTCGAGGCTCGCCGCCGCGCGATCCGCTGCGCGCGGCAGCGGCAGTCCGACGCGGTGTTGGTGTTCTCATCCACCACGAAGCCGCTGCCGTCGCAAAGCCCGAACGGGCAGGCGCCGGCGCGTGCGCCGTCCAGGTCGAGGATCTGGCCGCTCATGCCGCGTAGCGGGTCTCGCCCGCGTAGTTCATGAACTTCGGGTATTCCTTCTGAAAGGTCAGCGTGACCTTCCCGACCGCTCCGTTGCGGTGCTTGGCGATGATCAGGTCGGCCTCGCCAGGGCGCTCGGAGTCCTCGTTGTAGTACTCGTCGCGGTAGATGAACATGACCAGGTCGGAGTCCTGCTCGAGGTTGCCGGACTCGCGCAGGTCCGAGAGCTGCGGGCGCTTGTCAGGGCGGCTCTCCACGGCGCGCGAGAGCTGTGAGAGCGCGATCACCGGCACCCCCAGCTCGCGCGCCAGGATCTTCAGCCCGCGGCTGAGCTCGCCGACCGCGGTCACGCGCGAGTCGTAGCGGCTGTCGGTGCGCATCAGCTGCAGGTAGTCGATGATGATCAGCCCGAGCCCGCTCTCGCACTGCGAGTGCAGACGCCGGGCCTTGGCCCTGATCTCGAGCATGCCGACATCGCTGGAGTCGTCCACCCACAGCGGCGCCGCCGCCAGTCGCTGCGAGGCCTTGAGGATCTTCGGCCAGCGCTCCTCCTTGACCCGCCCCTTGCGCAGCTCCTCGCCCTTGATGCGGGCCTGGGAGGCCACGAAGCGCTGGGCCAGCTCGGCCTCGGCCATCTCCAGGCTGAACAGCGCCACCGGGCGGCCGTGCTGCACCGCTGCGTTCTCGGCGATGTTGCAGACCAGCGCGCTCTTTCCCATTGCGGGACGGGCGGCGATGATGATCAGGTTGCCGGGCTGGAAGCCGCCGGTGATCTCATCCAGGTCCGTAAAGCCCGACGGCGCGCCCGTCAGCGCGGTGCCCTCGATCGAGAGGCGGTGCAGCTTGTCGAGCTCCTCGTGCAGGACCTCCTCGATCGAGCGGAAGTCCTGCTGGCGGTCGTCGCGGGCCACCTCGAGCATCGTCTTCTCGGCCTGCTCGACCAGCTCGCGGGGAGCGTCGGTGCGCTCGAGCACGCTGGCCTGGATGTCATAGGAGGCGGCCAGCAGCCGGCGCAGGAGCGCATTCTCGCGAACGATCTGGGCGTAGCGGCGGGCGTGCCCGGCGGCGGGCACCACCCCGGTCAGCTCGTCCACCACCGCCGGCCCGCCTACCTCTCCCAGCTTGCCGGTCTGGCGCAGGCGGTCGCTGACGGTGAGGACGTCGACCGGCTCGGACTCGTTGTAGAGGGCGAGCATCGCCTCGTAGATCAGGCCGTGGCGGTCGCGGTAGAAATCCTCGGCGCGCAGGCCCTCTTCGATCACCAATGCGTACAGCGAGCGGTCGGAGAGCAGGATCGCGCCCAGCACCGACTGCTCGGCCTCGAGGTTGTGCGGCGGCGCGCTGGCGCCTGCCGGGGCGCTCGAGCCGTTGGTTGTCGAGACGGCGCTCATCCTGGCAGCGAGTCTATGCGGGGCGCTCTGCCCGCTCGCTTGCGAATCCCGCTAGTCGCGAGGGAAAGAACGTGGGAGTGGGGGCGCGAGAGTCCACGAACACATGTTCGCAGTGAGCGCGGCGGTCAGAATCGGGGGGGCCGAGCAGATGCTACTTCTGCGCGACGACCATCGTCTTGACCGTGGCGGTCACTCCCTGCACGACCTCCACCACGACCATGTACGTGCCGACGTTCTTGATCGGCTCGGGCAGGTGCACGTCGTTCTTGTCGGTGCGCAGCCCGCGAGCGTCGCGGATCGCGGCCGCTATGTCCTGGGCGGTGACCGAGCCGAACAGGCGGCCGTCGGCACCGGCCTGCTGGGCGATCGTGAGCACCGTCTTGTTCAGCAGCGCCGCGTTCTCCTGGGCTTTCTCGGCGTACTCGCGGGCGGCGCGCTCGGCCGCCTGCTGGCGCTGGCGGATCACTTCGATCGCGCCCTTGGTCGCCGGCTGCGCCAGCTTGCGCGGGATCAGGAAGTTGCGCAGGTAGCCCTTGGAGACGTCGACGACGCTCCCCTGCTCGCCGAGCTCCTCGACGTCCTTGAGCAGTATCGCTTCGGGCACGGGCGGCGGGCCTACCTAGCGGTCGCGATCGCGGTCGCCACGATCGCGGCGGGGGTGGTCGTCGCGGCCGCCCTCGTTGACGTAGGGCAGCAGCGCCAGCTCGCGCGCGCGCTTGACCGCTCGGGCGATCTGGCCCTGGTGGCGCCGACAGGCGCCGGTGATCCGGCGTGAGCGGATCTTCCCCTTCTCGGAGATGAACTTGCGCAGCGTCGGCACGTCCTTGTAGTCGACCTGCTCGATCTTGTCGCGACAGTACGGGCAGGGCTTGCGCCGGCCAGTACCGGGCCCACCCTTCCTATCCCGTCGCCGCACAGGCTTGCCGCGACCGCGCTTTGCCATTAGTGGTCCATCCTGGAAATTCGGTGTGGGTTTCCCGGGTGTATGTGCGTGATCTGACGGTCCCCGGCGTTCGTGCGCTGGCCGATTGGCGATTCCGTTGATCGCCAATCGGTGGTAGTACGTGTGCGGACGCCGGGGACCGTCTGGCGCGTACAGACGCCGGGAAACACCAGCGGATTTTCAGGATGGACCACCAAAACGCCCTTCGCTTTCTTGATTGGTCAGAAGACCCGGCCTAAAACGGGCCTAGAACGGAATGTCCTCGTCGCCGGCGCCACCGCCGGAGACCGGTGCGGGCTGGTAGTCGCGGTCGTCGACCGGGACATCTCCGCCCTGTTGCGCCCCGCCGCCGCTGAACCCTCCGCCTCCGGAGGGCTCTTCACGCGACCCCAGGAACTGCACCGAGTCGGCAATGATATCGATTGCGCTGCGTTTGGTGCCGTCCTGTGCCTCCCACTCGTGCCACTCCAGCCGTCCGTCGATCGCGACGGGACGGCCCTTGGCGAGGTAGCGCGCCGCGTTCTCGCCCTGCGCGCCCCACACCGTGACGTTGAAATAGTTGGGCTTGTCCTCCCACTCGCCGGTGCTGCCGTTCTTGCGGCGCGTGTTGCACGCGATCCCCAGCTTGCACACCGACATGCCGCTCGGCAACGAGCGCAGCTCGGGGTCTCTGGTCAGGTTGCCGGTCATCACGACACGGTTGATGTTGGTGGCGGCCACTGCGGTTCCTTTCGGCTCGTCTTCGCGGGTTCGGCTTGTCTTCGCGTTCCGCGCGTCTTCGTGCGCTGTGGCAGCAGACGCTACCGCGTTGCGTCGCTGCGCGAGCGCGGGGAGGTGCGAAACACCTCGTCCCAGTACGGGGCGCTGATGCCAAAGCCCTTGGTGTCGTCCTGGAAGTGGTGGCGCATGTGGCGCTCGCGCAGCATCCGGCCCACGCGCGTGCGCGGCGTGAAGTGATGGACGTAGTAGTGCAGCATGTCGTAGGCCAGGTAGCCGGCGAAGAAGCCGGCGCCCACCCCAGGCGCGTAGCGTTTGCCCAGCGCCAGGTAGAGCAGGCCGAAGACGATGCCACCGAGCGGGATGCTGACGGCCGGCGGCATCACCAGGCGCAGCGGGTCGTTGGGGTGCTCGTGGTGGACGCCGTGGATGATCCAGTGCATCCGCGCGCCGATCCCCTCCTCGGGCTCGAAGTGGAAGACCAGACGGTGCAGCCAGTACTCGAACAGCGTCCAGCCCAGGTAGCCGAGCGCCAGCAGGCCGAGCAGGCTCAGCGCGTCGACGAAGCTCAGCTCCCAGGCTGCGAGCGCGACGATCGCCGGCGCGAACACCAGGATCGGGACAGTCGGGTGCACGCGCGAGAAGGCGTCGAGCAGGCGCGACTCGAACATCGTCGGCGACGAGCGCAGCACATCGGTTCTGCGCTCGATCGGACCGTCTCCGAGCGGATGCTCGCTCATCCCGCTGCCCCGAAGCTCGTCTTCAGCGACCGCACGCGCTGAGTGTATTACGCTGCCGCGGGCTCCTCGGCGCCGCGCCCGCCCGCCCCCTCGCGGTCGGCCGGAGATGCGCCGCCGCTGCGCTCGGCTGGCGGTGTGGCGCCGCCGCGGTCGGCCTTCAGGTCGGGCGCCTCCGGCGTGCCCGGCCGCAGCTTGTTGATCCGAAAACGGATGACGCCGTCGGTGATGTGCAGGACGCGGTTCAGATCGGCGATCAGGCTCGTCTGCGCGGCATGGAACTGCAGCAGGTGATACTCGGCGGTGGCGCGGTGCTCGATCGGGTATGCCAGCGCCCGCTCACCCCACTCGTCGTGGCGGGTCACCTCCCCGTGTGCCGCGATCGCGGCCTTCGTGTCGGAGACGATCTTGGTGCGCGCCGGCTCCTCGGCCTGGGGGTCGAGCAGGAGCACGAGGTCGTATGTGGGAGCGGCCGCTGCCATGCAAGTACACGCCCATCAGGCGCGGCGGCGGATGATAACAGCGGTGGGGCCGCTCAGGCCGAGTCCACGGCGGCGCGCTTGGCGCGGATGTCGGCCAGCTGCTCGTCGATCCAGTCGCCCGGATCGCGCGAGGTGACGATCTCGGCCAGCCCGCGCGCTCGCCGCGCCCGCTCGGCCGCGGGCATGTCGAGCGCCGCGTGGATCGAGTCGGCCAGCTCCTGGATGTCGAACGGGTTCACCGACAGCGCGTACTCGCCGAGCTCCTCGTGCGCGCCGGTGTTCTCGGAGAGGATCGAGACGCCGTCGCGCTCGTTGACGATCGGCCCCTCCTTGGCGACCAGGTTCATGCCGTCGAACATCGCGTTGACGAGCAGCACGTCGTAGTGCTTGTAGGCGGCCATCGCCTCCTCCAGGTCGTCGCGCAGCTTCAGTTGGATCGGCATCCAGTCGGGGGTGCCGTGGCGGTGGTTGACGACCGCCACCAGCGCCTCGATCCGTTCCAGGTACTCGGCGTACTCGGGGACGTCGGTGCGCGAGGGCATCAGCTGGGCGACGAACGTCACGCGCTCGCGGAACTCGGGATGCTGGTCGAGGAACAGGTCGAAGGCGGAGAAGCCGCGCAGCACGTTCTTGGACAGGTCGGCGCGGTCGACGCGCAGGATCAGGAAGTCGCGCCGCCGGCGCAGCAGCTCGCGCTCGAACCGCGCGACGCGCTCGCTTTCGGCCACGCGCCTGGCCGCGGCGTGGTCGATCGGTAGGGGATAGGTACGCACCCACACCTCGCGTTCGCCGTAGCGCACGAGCCCCCGCTCGAAGTCGACCTCCAGGTCCATCAGGTCGCGGCAGCACTGCAGGAAGTTGCGGCTGTAGGAGCGCGTGTGGAAGCCGACGATGTCGTTTGCTAGGAGGCCGCAGTAGATCTCGCGGCGAATGCGGGCGGGCAGCACGCGCCAGGAGTCAGACTGGGTCCAGGGGATGTGGATGAAGTGGTGCAGGAACACGTCGGGGCGAGCCCTGCGGACCAGGTCGGGGAGCGTGTAGAGGTGGTAGTCGTGCACCATCACGACCGGCTCGCCCAGCTCGGCGACCTCCTCGACGACGGCGCGTGCGAGGTCCTCGTTGACCGCGTTGTAGCCGAACTCGAACGCCTCGATCTCGTGCCGGCGGATGTCGGGGGCGTTTGAGAGGTCCCACAGATAGTGCTGGATGAACCACAGCATCGGGTTGGCGAACACGTTGTAGAAGCGGTCGTAGGCCTCGGGATCGCTGGCCACCAGCCGCACCATGTACTCGCCGCCGGCGGGAGAGCGCACCGCGAACGGCCGGCCGCCGTTCTCGCGCGTCACGGCGGCGTCGTGCTCGTTCATCGCCGAGGCGATCCAGACGGCGTCGCGGTGCGAGGCAAGGCCGGTCAGCGCGGTCACAAGGCCGCCCGAGCCGCGCTGCACCTCCCCGCCGGGCCCGAAGGTGACCGGGCCCCGGTTGCTGACCAGCACGAGCGGGCTTCGCTGTGCCGGAGCGGCGCTCATGCCTCGGCCAGGGCGGTGAAGATGCGCAGGTAGTCGCGCAGGTAGCGGGGGGTGAGGAAGTGCTGGCGCACGTGCTCCTTGCCGCGCCGCCCGAGCGACTTCCCGAGCCCCGGGTCCGCGAGCAGCTCGAGCGTGCGCTGCGCGCACTGCTCGACGGTCTCCACCAAGAAGCCGGTGATCGCGTCCTCGACCTGCAGCGGGATGCCGCCGACGTTGCCCCCGATGAACGGGCGCGCCTTCCAGATCGCCTCTGAGACCGTTAGGCCGAAGCCCTCGCGCGTGGACTTCTGCACGACCACGTCGGCGTGGGACTGGAAGGCGTTGACCTCGATCGCGCCGACGTTGTTGAAGTTGTTGAGGATGTGCACGTCGGGGTCGCCGGCGGCGTGGGCGATCGTCGCGTTGAAGAAGTCCCAGCCCTCCGGGTCGTCGCTGGCCATCGAGCCGACCAGCGCCAGCTGCACGTCGGGCACCCGCTGCTTGACGATCCGGTAGGCGTCGATCACGCCGAGCGGGTCCTTCCAAGGGTCAAAGCGCGAGACCTGGCAGATCAGCGGGCGGTCGACGTCGATCCCGAACTGCTCGCAGACATACGAGGCGTCTTCGGGGGAGAGCGCCATGTTCTTGGGCGTCAGCGGGTCGATCGCCGGCGGCACCACGTTGACGGCGCCGCGCATGCCCTCCGGCACGTATTCGCGCATGTGAAACAGCGTCTGGGGATAGTCGGCGATGAACGGCAGCAGTCGCTCGATCGTCGCCGGGTTGGGAGTGGAGAGGTCGATGTGGCAGCGCCACACCCAGCCGCTGGCCTTCTCGGGCACGAGCTTGAACAGCCCCGCCGGCTGTGGATCGTGGACCAAGCAAACGTCCCAGCCCCCGGAGAGCTCGCGCGCGTTCATCTCGTTGTATTGCTCCCAGGTGCGCCACTGCTCCTCGTCGAGGTCCTGGGGGTTGCCCTGCAGGGCGTTGTGCATCAGCTTGGTCGCGTTGAAGAACTCCTCGCGACCGTAGATCACCTGCCACTCGCAGTCAAGGCCCACGTCGCGCATCAGCGGCACGAGCGTGTAGAGGATCTCCGAGACGCCGCCGCCGAACGCAGTCGCCGACACGTGTACGACGCGCCGCCCCTTCAGCGGCTCGGCCAGCGACCTGATCTCCTCGATCAGTTCCCGGCCGCAGATGTGCGTGTAGTCGGCGAGCGTCTTGTGTCCGGTGGCGACTGGTTGCAGCACGGGCGGACCGCACGATACCTGCGAGGGGCTCGGAAGCGGGCGGTGATTGCGGCTCGCGCGCGGTCAGTCTGCGCTGCGGGCCGCCCGCGGGTCTATGGTCTGACACAGAGATGTTCGACGGCCGCATCTACCGCGCGGCGCTCGCCCCGCTGCTGCTCGTGGTGGTGATCGTAGGGTTCTCGCTCAGCGGCGCCACCACGCCGCTGCGCTCGACGCTGGCGCCCGACGCCTTCGACGGCGCGCGCGCCTACGCCACCCTGCGCCAGCTGCTGGCCGCCTACCCCGAACGCCGGCCCGGCAGCGCTGGCGATCAGGCGCTGGCCGCCTACGTCGCCCAGAGCCTGCGTGGGCTGTCCGGCGGCGCCGGCGGTGGCTTCCAGGTCTCCGAGCACAACTTCGAAGCGCATACCGCCGAAGGCGAGCGCACGCTCACCGACGTGATCGCCCTGCGCCCGGGGTCGGGCGGCGGGCGCCCGATCGCGATCCTCGCCCACCGCGACGCCGTGGCACGCGGTTCGGCGGCGGAGCTGTCCAGCACCGCCGTGCTGCTCGAGCTCGCTCGCGTCTTTGCGGCGAGCGAGACGCGCCGCACGATCGTGCTCGTCTGCACCGGCGGCGGCAGCGAGGGCGACGCCGGAGCGGCGTACTTCGCGGGGCGCCTCGGCGTCACCCCGGATGCGGCGATCGTGCTCGGCGACCTCGCTGGCGCGCGCGCTCGCAAGCCGTTTGTCGTGCCGCTCTCCGGTGGGACGGCGACCGCGCCCGAAGTGCTGCAGCGGACGCTTGCAGGGGCGATATCCCAGGAGGTCGGCGCCGACCCGGGCACCTTTGGGCTCGGCTCCCAGCTCGCCCATCTCGCCGTGCCGCTGACGATCGGCGAACAGGCGCCGCTTCAGGACGCCGGGGTCCCCGCGGCGACGGTGCAGGTCAGCGGCCCGCGCGGGCCGGTCACGGGGACGCGCGTGAGCGAGCAGCGGCTGTCGAACTTCGGGCGCGCCGTGCTCGCAGCCGTCTACGCGCTCGACGAAGGCCCCGACATCGGCCAGGCGCCGAGCACCCGGCTCGCGCTCGGCAAGCGGGCGCTGCCGGAGTGGGCGATCCGCCTGCTCGTGCTCGCGGCGCTGCTCGCGCCGCTGGTCGTCTGCGTCGATGCGCTGGCGCGGCTGCGCCGCCGCCGCGCGCCGATCGCGCACGGCCTGCTGTGGGCGCTGTGCGCGGCGGTGCCGTTCCTGGTGGCCGCGCTGTTCGCGGTAGCGCTGGGGGCGCTCGGGATTCTCGCCGCGCCGGACGCGCAGCTGTCGGCCGCCGCGATCTCGGCTGACGGCGGAGCGCTGGCGGCGCTTGTCGCGACGCTGCTGGTGCTCGGCGCGGCAGTTGCGGCGCGCCCGTCGCTCGTGCAGCGGTTGGTGCTCGCCAGGTCAGGCCTCGCCGCCTCAGCGCCGGCGCGGGCGTCGGTCGCGGAGCCCGCCCCGGCGCTCCCCGATCCCGACGCGGCCGGCCTGGCCGCGATGCTCGTGCTGCTGGGGGTTGCGCTGCTCGCCTGGCTGGCCAACCCGTTCGCGGCGCTGCTGCTCGTCCCCGCAGCACACCTGGGCTTGCTCGCGGCCGACTCGCGCGCGCGAGCATTGTCGCTGGCGGCGCTCGGCGTAGCCCTGCTGCCGCTGGTGGCGGTGCTGCTCGTATACGCGCGCGAGCTCGGCCTCGGTCCGCCGGCGCTGGCCGAGAGCGTGGTCCTCGCGCTGGCCGGCGGCCAGGTCGGTCTGTTCGCGGCGCTGCTATGGAGCCTCGCGCTCGGCAGCCTGCTGTCGCTGCTCGCGCTGACCCTGGCCGACCGCCCGGAGGATCGGCTCGAGCAGATCGAGCACGTCGAGATCTCCACGCGCGGCCCGCTCACCTACGCCGGCCCGGGCTCGCTGGGCGGCACCGAGTCGGCGCTGCGGCGGTGAGGGCGTAGCCGCCCGGGCGGCTACTGGCGGTGCTCGCACGCGCCGGCGCGTGCGGCCCGCGGCGAGGAGCGTCCGGCTGACAGCGCGGCGAGTGCCCCTACCAGCGGTGCTCGTAGCCGCTGAGCTGCACACGTTTGCCGCCATGGCGCAGGATCGCCTGCGGCTCGCTGTCGACCACTCGGCCGACCCAGGTCATCGCGGTGCCCGCTCGCTGGCAGGCCTGGTTGACTCGCTCCAGGCGCCGCGGCGCCACGCACAAGCACAGCTCGTAGTCTTCGCCGGCGCTCGCGGCGGCCTGCCACGGCTCCACGCCCAGCTCGCGCGCGACGGCCTCGGTGCGCTCGTCGGTCGGCAGCTTGTCGAGGTCGATCTTCAGCGCCACTCCGCTTGCGCGCGCGATGTGCAGCGCGTCGGTGGCGATCCCGTCGGAGAGGTCGATCATCGAGTGCACCCCCGCCGGCGCGATCGCGCGCGCCTCGCGCAGCCGCGGCAGCGGCCGGCGCGGGCGGCAGCCGAGCGTGCCGGTCACGCCGACCAGGTCGCCGGGCCGGGCGGCGTCGCGGCCGATCAGCTTCTGGTCGCGCTCGGCCCAGCCGACGATCGTGACGCTGACGAACAGCGCCGGCGCGGCGACCACGTCGCCGCCGGCGATCGTCGTGTCGGTCTGCTCGGCCAGCTCCTCGGCGCCGAGCATCAGCTCGAGCGCCTGGCGCTCGCCGACGTGCGACGGGATCCCCAGCGCCACGTACGCCTCCCCGGTCTGGGCGCCCATGGCGGCGATGTCCGACAGCGCTCCCGCCAGCGCGCGCCAGCCGATGTCGGCGAAGCTCGTGTCCCCGTCCAGGCGGAAGTGCACCCCCTCGACGATCGTGTCGACGGTGGTGACGCACAGCTTCAGCGCTTTGACGACCGAGGCGTCGTCGCCGATTCCGCGCACCACCCGGCCTCCGCGCTGCTTCAGTGCGGCAGCGATTGAGTCGATCAGTGAGAGCTCAGCGATGGCGATAGACGATGCGGGCGCGATCTAGGTCGTATGGCGAGAGCTCGCAGCGAACTCGATCGCCGGGGAGGATGCGGATGCGGAAGCGACGCATCTTGCCGGCCACGTGGCCGAGCACGACGTGGTCGTTGTCGAGCTTGACCCGGAACATGGCGTTGGGCAGGGCCTCGATCACCTCGCCCTCGAATTCGACCTTGTCTTCCTTTGCCACGTTTCCTCTTTTATTCGGGACCCGCCCACCTGCCCACCCGCGCGCCGGTCCACCAGTTGCCCGATTGCACCGTCACGCTACCAATCTCGACGAATGTTGGCTCAGTGCCGTGGCGATTCCGCCCCGCCGGCGCCCCCGACCGTCGGGGGCGGTTCTTTGGCTGCGGGCGGCGTCGGTTCGTGCGCCGCCGGCGGTGGCGAGGGCGCAGGGGCTTCTTTCGGATGTTCGACCGGCGCCGCCGGTTCGTTGCCGACCCCGGGCTTTTCCACGCTCGGCGTGCTCGGCGAGCCTGGGGTCTTCTTCTTCTTGCCAGCGCCGCCTTTTTCGTTTTCGCTTTCGCTCGATTCGCTGCCCGAGGCCCCGGTGCTCGCGTACTTGCCGAAGAACGGCTGGTAGGAGATCTGTTCCTTCGGGGAGGGGAATTCGGCGCAGGCTTCGCCTTCTGTCACCGCGGACATGTAGGCGTGCCAGATTTCCGCGGGCAGATAGCCGCCCTGCTGGGGCTGGCCGTGCACGTCGGTCATCGGGATCAGGCTGTTCGGATAGCCCATCCACACCGAGGTCGAGTAGTTGGGGGTGTAGCCGTCGAGCCAGGCGTCGACGAGGTTGCTGGTCGTGCCGGTCTTAGCGGCCGTGGGACAGTTGATCGCCGAACGCACAGCCGTGCCGCCGAGCACGTTCTGGTGCAGGATGCTCGTCTCCTCGGCCGTCACCCCTTCGGATAGCACCTTCACCCGGTATGGCCGGCCCCAGCTCGAGTCCACGCGGCCGCTTGGGAACACGACCTTGGTGATCGCGATCGGGCGGTTGCGGTAGCCGCCGTCGGCGAGCGTCGCGTACACGTCGGCCATTTCCAGCGGGCTCACGCCCACCGTCAGGCCGCCGAGCGCCTCGGCGGGGTAGCTGTGCAGGTGCTCGCGCACCCCCATTCTGTAGGCCATCTGCGTGACCGTTTCCTCGCCGAGGTCGGCGGCCAGCTGCGCGTACACGGTGTTGTCGGATGCGAGCGTCGCCTGCACGAGGTTGATCGACTTGTTCGAGGAGGTGTTCTCGAAGGTTTTCACTTCATAGGTCGGGTACCCGGGCAGCCACCCGGGCGAGAGCGTGTGCGAGACGTAGTAGGTGCTGTTGGGGTCCACCCCGCGCGAGAGCGCGTCGGCCAGGTCGATCGCCTTGAACGTCGACCCCGGCTGGCGGTGGCCCTGGGAGGCGAGGTTGTACTGCGACTGGTCGTAGCTCTCTGACTCGGCCATCGCCTCGATGTAGCCGTTGTGCGGGTCGATCGTGACGATCGCCGAGGCCGGGTCGCCTTCCTGGTTGAGCACTTCGGCGATCGCTTTGCGCGCCTTGGCCTGCATGCCCAGGTCGATCGTCGTGTACACCCTCAGCCCGCCCTGCTCGACCGTGTTCAGGCCGTAGCGGCGGACGAGCTCTTTGCGCACGTATTCGAAGAAGAAGCTCTCCTGGCGGCGCGTGTAGTAGCTCGAGTGTTTGACTTCCAGCGGCGCGCGCTGCGCGGCCGCCGCCTGCGAGCGGGTGATGTAGTGCAGTTCGGCCATCTTGGCCAGCACCTCGCCGCGGCGAGTCCGCGCCACCTTCGGATACAGGAACGGGTTGTACTCGGACGGCGCCTGCGGCAGCCCCGCCAGCAGCGCCGCCTGCTGCAGGTTCAGCTCCGGGGCGCTCTTGTCGAAGAAGATCCGCGAGGCGGCCTGCACCCCGAGCGCCGTCTGCCCGCCGACGGTGCCGTAGGCGACGCTGTTGAGGTAGTCGGTGAGGATCGCCTTCTTGGAGTGGTGTTTGTTGAATTCGATCGCGAGCTTGGCCTCGTCGATCTTCTGCTTGAACGAGTGGGTGTCGCTGCCGAGGTAGATGTTGCGCATCAGCTGCATCGTGATCGTCGAGGCCCCCTGCAACGCCTGGCCGTGCATGACGTCCTTGATCGCCGAGCGGAAGATGCCGGTCAGGTCGACGCCGTTGTTCTTGTAGAAGCGCTGGTCCTCGATCGCGACCGTCGCCTCGCGCAGGTATCCCGGCATCCCGGCGCTCGTGATCGGCGAGCGCAGCACGTCGGACTGGATGAAGCCGAGGCGGGCGCCGTCGGCCGCGAACACCTGCGAGGTGGCGCCGGCGAGCTTCGGCGTCAGCTGGTCGAGGCTGGGGGCGGACTGCGCGACCGAGAGCACGTAGCCGACCGCGACGATCGCCGCCAGCAGGATCGCGCCGGCCGTGCCGCACAGCCCGATGAAGACCAGGCGCGAAGGGCCAGAGCGTCGCTGGCGCTGGCGGCGTTGTCGTGCTTGTCGTGACATGTGTCCGAGGGCGCGATCGCCCGCAGGTGACTGTACCGCTCCGGGTTGTGATTTCCTGCTGTTGGCGCGGGTGGCCACGGCATCTGCGCATCCCCGCCAGATGAGCCCCGATCTAGCCGAGACCGCCGTCGCGGAGCCCGCCAGCACCCTGGCGGGCACGAGCAGCATTGCGGGCACAGGCACGCTGGCGGGTCCACGCCGGCTCGTACCCGCGTCGTCACTGCGGCGTCTGCGCGCGGACCCCGCTCGCATGGCGGCCGTGCGCGACGTTTGGGGGGGGATGTGGATCTCGCGCCTGCTGGTGTGGCTCGGCGGTGCCGGGACCGTCGCCACGCTCGGTTTCGGTCCCGTGCGGCGTGCCTTCGACCCTCCGGGCTCGACGCACGGGTTCGGTTGGCTCGGCGACGTGCTCGCCGCGCCCGCCGCGCGCTGGGACGCGGCCTGGTATGAGACGATCGCCCACTACGGCTACCGCCCCGACCTGGGCGCGTTCACCGCCCCGCGCACGGCCTTCTTCCCGCTGTACCCGCTCGGGTTGCGCGCGATTTCCGATGTGGGCGTGCCGCCGGTGCTCGCGGGCGTGCTGCTGTCGCTGCTGGCGCTGGCGCTCGGGCTGTACGGCCTGCACCGCCTGTGCACGCTGGAAGCGGCCCGTCTGCGCCTTCCCGATGGCGCCGGGGTCGCGCGGCTGGCCGTGCTCACCTGCGCGCTCGCGCCGATGGCGTTCTTCTTCTCCGCTCTCTACAGCGAGTCGCTGTACCTGG